>NZ_MUZB01000011.1:0-298159 GCF_002076325.1 Rhodococcus sp. 66b | reverse complement strand
CACGATGCCCGGCTTGACCGTGAACGACAAATCGTCCACCGCTTTCGTCGGTCCGTAAACCTTGGTCAATCCCCTCAGTTCAATCATGAGGAGAACTGTGCCCTACGGCGCTGACCAGCACATCGGTCCGGAGGATGACATGGACCCTGAGATGTGGAGACGGCAGTTCAGGGAAAACCCTGTCCTCGACCGGAAGTCGGAACTGCCGCGACATGAGGGTAGGGCGCGTCGAAGTCGCCGTCGAACAATCGCCAGTAGAAGTCGTTCATTCTCGCAGCGGCGGGCGCGTGCCGGGTCAAGATCGCGGCCACCTCCGGTGCCACATCACCTGGGACATGACCTGTGGCGCATCGTCGTACGTACTGGTTGCGGGCGACTGGTCCGCCGTGTTTCGGTCTCGGCACTCCGCAGACCTCGGTGACCAGCCAGTTGACCAGAAGCATGGCGGCGTAGTCGGCGTCATGGGTGGCATGGCGCCGGACGAAGTCATGTTCGGTAGTCGACAGGTCGAAGTGTGGGGATGTGGCCAGTCCGAAGTCGGTGAGATAGATCCGCTCCATATCTGTGCGCATGTTGCCGAAATGTCCGTCCATGTGCAGCAACTGTCGATCGCGTAAGAACGCCACGATCTCCGAAAACTGTCGCTCGACTTCGGCAGCTTTGGCGGCCGGGTTGTCATGCAGCCAATCCGAGATCGGGTGTGCGACGTACTCGCAGAACAGTACGAGGCTGCACGGCGCAGTGGCGAGTGCTTCGAGGCGGACCCGCGCTTCACTACTGGCGCAGGCGGTGGGAACGGAAGCGATGTCGGCGTGTTCGGGTGCAACCGGCGATCGACCGGGCAGCACCCGCCAGTGGTAAAGCATTGGGAACGACTGTGTTTCGCCGGCCAGAACGGCCTCGGTGACCATGACGTTCGCGGCCAGCTCTCGCCAGGCGTTGAAGCTCGGGCCCCCAATGCCGTACTGGCAGAACGTCGGCAAGTCGAAATGGTTGGAAGTAGAGCCCACGTCGGCGAGTTCCTGTTCGGTCAGTGGGATGCGTTTGGTGAATACCGGAACGCTGTCGAACCCGTTTTCGCAGACACCGACGAGTCCTGCGGCGCCGCCCACGCCTACGCTCGAGACTCGAGCGGTGTCGACCAGTCGGGCCAGTTCGACATCGTTCTGGGAAGACAGGAATGCTGATAGTTTCCGGTGGCGGTCAATCCTGACGTCCGTCATTCCGCGACCGTGCCACAGGCTCGTCCGGCTTCGATTTCGCGGAGCCGTCTGTCGAAGTCACCGATTCTGGCGGTGTCCTCGTAGTAGTCCTCCTGCTCGACGATTCTTCCCCACTTGGTTCGAACGAGAAGCACTGTTCGATTTTGATAGATGACGGCGCCGTCCGGGCCTAGGGCTCGGTCGTCGAATCGGACGAGCAGTGTCATGCGCCAGAGCGGACCACCGAAATACGCTTCGGTGACCGCGCCTTGAAGCCCCGCGTCGACAAATTCCTGGAGAAACGTCTCGATTTGGTCCCGTCCGGCATGCACTCCTGCCCACCGATGATCACCCTCGGCGAATCTGAGCACCGCGTGGTGGTGATAGGAATTCAACAGCGGCCGGTAGTTGCCGGAATTGAGTGCACGGACGTCGCGTCGGAACTTGAAGATGAGTGCTTTGCGCAGAAGTGATCGCGAGACGATCGCCGTTCCGAAGCCCGCCGCGAACCATCGTTTCATCTTCGAAGCTTGTCGTGGCATCGAATGCCCTGTCAACGAAATGCCGGGGTCTGCTGATATCTGACAGAGAATTGGATATTGACAGTGACTGTCACAATAGGTGAGACTCGCATTATCGAGAATGGCCGGATCTCGGCCGAGGCGGGAGGACGTTGCTGATGTCACTACGGGAGAGACAACGGTTGCAGGTGCGAGCAGACATTCAACGTGCGGCATTCGATCTGTTCGCGCGTGACGGTTTCGAGGATGTGACCACCGAGCAGATTGCGGCAGCAGCGGGGGTGTCGGCGAGTACGTACTTCCGGCACGTTCGTAACAAGGAGGATCTGCTGTTGGACCCGGTCAGGCAGGGCGGTGCCGGGATCGTGACACTGCTCGAGGATCGCCCGGCATCTGAGTCGGCTGATCTTGCGATCTCGCGGGCAATCCTCGAGCGTTCCAATGCTTTCGAGTCCGCGGAGATCGATCAGTGGCGAGCAGCGTTCCGCACCGCGCCGCACCTGATGGATCGAGTCGCGCTGATCGCGCCCGAGCATCGTGATCGGTTGGTGGAGTTGGTGGCACAACGAATGCAACTCGATCCTGAAAATGACAGCCGACCAGGACTACTCGTTCACTTGATGTTGGCGGCGGCGGAGTTCGGCTATCGGCAATGGATACGTAACCCCCAGAAGCGTGGGGCATCACTTCCCGTGTGCGTCGAGGGGGCACTCGACGCGGTTCAGGGATCCCGGTGGCGCACGCAGGATGACGATGACACGAAAGGTCGTGACCAGTGATGAACGAGAACTCTCGAAACTCCGAGCTCTCGGTAGTGGATGTACCAGCGGTGGATGTGATCGTTGTGGGATCGGGGGCTGCCGGCATGTCCGCAGCCATCACTGCAGCACGCAACGGACTCTCGACAATTCTCGTGGAGAAGTCGGAGTACTGGGGCGGTTCGTCGTCCCGGTCCGGGGGCGGAGTGTGGATTCCGGGAAACTCGATACTTCGCCGCGAGGCGCCGGCGGATGATATCGACTCTGCGCGAACATATCTGAAGAGCATTGTCGGAGAGGATGCAGACACCGACCGTATCGACACGTATATCGATCGAGGCCCGGAAGCCCTCGATTTCCTGATTCGGCACTCCGCACTCGAGCTCGAATGGGTGAAGGGTTACTCCGACTACTTTCCGGAGGCACCTGGCGGACTTGCAAGCGGCCGCTCGTGCGAGCCGCGCCCGTTCGACGCGCGAGCTCTGGGCGACGATCTCGCGACCCTTCATCCGCCGTACATGAAGGTGCCGCTCAACATGGTTGTCCAACAATCTGATTACCGTTGGCTGAGCACGGGGGTTCGGCATTGGCGGGGGCCGGTGCGAATGCTTCGGGTGGGAATGAGATCCCTGGTCGCAAAAGCTCGGAAGAAGAAGCTGATCGGGCTCGGGCCGGCGCTCATGGCGGAACTGATGCTCGGAGTTCGAGACGCCGGAGTGACGGTCGAGCTCGGAACGAGGCTTGTGGATTTGGTTACCGACAATGATCGTGTCGTGGGTGCGCGACTCGAGTCCGGGGGAGTGCAGACAACCATGCACGCTCGATGCGGTGTAATCCTCGCGTGCGGCGGGTTCGACAACAACGACGACATGCGAGGCGAGTACCAGCGCCGGCCGAGTAGTGCGCAGTGGACTCTCGGGGCACCGACCAATACCGGAGACGGTATCCGTGCAGCTCTACGCGTCGACGCGGCAATTTCGTACATGGACGACGCGTGGTGGGCCCCGTCGATTCCGCTGCCCAAAGGCCCGTGGTTCGCCTTGGCGGAACGCTCGTTGCCTCGAAGCCTGATGGTCAACGCCAGCGGTCAGCGCTTCATGAACGAGTCGCTTCCCTACGTCGAAGCCGCGCACGCCATGTTCGGCGGAAAGTACGGCCGAGGTGAAGGACCCGCTGAAAACATCCCCGCTTGGCTGATCTTCGATCAGACGTACCGTGACCGTTACCTGTTCGCGGGAGTGCCGGCGCGCAGGCCGATACCTCGGTCGTGGATCGAATCGGGTGCGATCGTGCGAGCTGGATCGATTGCCGAACTCGCTGCCGAGATCGGAGTGCCGGGCGATGCGCTGTCCGCGACCATCACACGATTCAACAGTCACGCGCGCGACGGAGTCGATCGCGACTTCGGCCGTGGGACAAGCAGATACGACCACTACTACGGCGACTGCACCAACAAGCCCAACCCCAGCCTCGGAGAACTCACGAAGGGTCCGTTCTATGCCGCGAAGATGGTGCCCGGAGACCTGGGGACCAAGGGCGGCATCAACACGGACGCTCGCGCGCGAGCGTTGCGCGCCGACGGTTCGGTCATCGACGGGCTCTACGCAGCGGGTAATACCAGCGCGCCGGTCATGGGTCATACCTATGCCGGTCCAGGTGCAACTATCGGTCCCGCAATGGTTTTCGGATATCTGGCCGCGCTCGATGCGGTCGGACGATCCCATGACGGTCGTGAACTCGACACCGAAGGCAGGAATAATGGTTTGGCAGATCGCCGTGGGTAGGGTTCCCTTGAGAGCGTGACCCACCTCAACATCGCCGACGTCGACTACTTCCTTCCTGATGGTCGACAACTGCTCAGCGGTGTCAGCTTTCGGGTCGGAAACGGTGCAAAAACTGCACTGATCGGGCCCAACGGGACTGGTAAGACGACATTGCTTCGCATTGTCGCCGGAGACGCCGTCGCTGACGAGGGAGCTGTCACTCGATCCGGAACACTGGGCGTGATGCGGCAATTCGTCGGCCAGGTTCGCGACGAGTCCACCGTGCGCGATCTTTTGTTGTCCGTCTCTCCGGCGCGGATCCGGGATGCAGCACTGGCGCTCGATACGGCAGAAAACGCGATGATCGAGCGCGACGAGGAATCAACTCAAATGAAGTATTCGCATGCGCTGGCCGATTGGGCCGATGTGGGCGGCTACGAGACCGAAGACTTCTGGGACAAGGTCACAACCGCGGCTCTCGGTGTTCCTTATGACCGTGCGAAGTGGCGCGCGGCCAACTCGCTCAGCGGTGGCGAGCAGAAACGGTTGGTTCTCGAAGCACTGTTCGCTGGGCCCGACGACGCACTCCTGCTGGACGAGCCGGACAACTACCTCGATGTTCCGGGCAAGCGATGGCTGGAAAAGACGATCTCGGAATCGTCGAAAGTGGTTTTGTTCGTCAGCCACGACCGCGAACTGATCGCCAACGCGGCCACCCACATCGTGACGCTCGAGCCCGGAATCAGCGGCGCAACGTCGTGGACCCACGGCGCTGGGCTGGCCAGCTACCACCAGGCCCGCGAGGATCGCAACGCTCGATTCGAAGAACTGCGTCGACGCTGGGACGAGGAGCACGCGAAACTGCGTGCTCTGGTTCTGCGATTGCGTGAAAAGGCCAAGTTCAACGACGGCGTCGCTGCGCGGTATCACGCCTCGCAAACCAGGTTGGCGAAGTTCGAGGAGGCAGGGCCACCCGAAGCGATTCCACTTCAGCAGAAGGTGACAGTTCGGCTGGCGGGCGGGCGAACCGCCAAGCGCGCGTTGGTATGTCAGGATCTCGAGTTGACCGGATTGATGAAGCCTTTCGACACCGAGATCTGGTACGGAGATCGGGTTGCCGTGCTGGGCTCCAATGGATCCGGGAAGTCACATTTCCTTCGTCTCTTGGCGGGTGGTGGGACCGATCCGGGGACCGAGCATCTGCCCGTCGAGGCGCTCGACATCGCGCCGGTCGAGCACGGGGGTACTGCGACGCTGGGTGCCCGGGTACGTCCCGGATTGTTTGCGCAGACCCATTCCAGGCCTGATCTGACCGGGAACACGCTGCTCGAGATCCTGCACATGGGCGACGAACACCGAAACGGAATGGGGCGTGAAGCGGCGAGCCGCGCGCTCGACCGTTACGGATTGTCCCAAGCAGCCGAACAGAAGTACGACGACCTGTCCGGCGGACAGCAGGCGCGCCTGCAGATTCTGCTCCTCGAGCTTTCCGGCGCCACGATGTTGCTGCTCGACGAGCCGACCGACAACCTCGACCTTCATTCGGCTGACGCGCTCGAACAGGGCATCGCACAGTTTGCCGGCACCGTCATCTCGGTAACCCACGATCGTTGGTTCGCGCGCGGGTTCGACAGGTTCCTGGTATTCGGATCGGACGGGAACGTGTACGAGAGCGAGTCTCCGGTGTGGGACGAGGCCAGGGTCGAACGAGCGCGCTGAGATCGAGTAGCCGCTTGCTATCTGGGGAGTGGCGGCAACTCGTTGAGCATCGCGCGCAGGAGGCCCGGATCGCTGCGATCCGATCGAGGTGGGGGACAGCGCGAAAGATCGAGCAGTGTCGGGAAGCCCCACAGAACGCGACCTGGATCCACCCTGTCCACCGCCGAGTACCAGTGGGTGAGCGGCTCGGCGAGCGCCGCGTGAAGCTCGAAATGCCGTCGTCGGCGGCTGGGGTCTCCTTCGCGCTGCAGTCGAAGTTGCTTCGGTGACGGTATCGAGATGACGGTCAGATCCGCGAGACCCAGTTCGAGGCGCGTAAAAGCCGTCTCGACTGCCTCGAGCTCGTACTCGAATCGCTCCCGAGGTGCGGCGCCCACCGCGGCGAGACACCAGCTGTAGTGCAGTTTCAGCGGGTCGCTGTCGCAGAGCGCGATCCCGGTTCTCGATTCGAGTTCTTCCGCTTGCGACCATCGCTTCGAATTGACGGTTGCCCAGTAACTTGCCTGGACGTCGAGATCCGTGCCGTCCGGCTCGCGCCCCGTGGGCTGATACTCGGCGACGAATCCTTCCGGTGCCGTTTGTCCACCGAGTTGGGTTCGGCACCAGGTGGTCTTGCCGGCGGCGCTGGGTCCTTCTACTGCGACGATCACCAGTTCATTCTCCATAATGATTGGGGCGGTTGGTTTTTGCTCGTTGCCAGGACTCTCTTAACATTTGAATGGGGCTGTTTTGCGTTCCGACACGGCCTGTTTCGGTGCGGGGGGTCACAAAATCGCAGTGACGGTTGCCACATAACGGACGGATAACGATCGGTATGGTTGAAGCTCGAATCAACTAGTTGACCTGTGGTTATTTCTTGAATCTCGACTGAATCTGGTACGGCAGTGCCGGAAAACTGCCCCGTGACCAATCCGTGACCATCGCCTACGGTCGTTGACAGCCCGAAACTACCGGGCAAACACCGACCCGCAACTGCGTGCTTCTGCCCCGCGGGTCCGGTACTCCCGAAACCTTCGCGGGGCAGGAGTGAAACAGACGAGTCGATCGACGAGACGTGAAAGCGTCCGGGCCGACCTCGTCCGCGGTAGCGGAGAGGATTTACCCAATGACCAGCATCACCTTCAAGCGCGCCCTCGGCGCAGTTGCAACCGCAGGCGCAGTCGTCGCAATCCCGCTCGCCATGAGCACCGGCACCGCTTCGGCAGCCGGCCACGACTGGTCCGGAGTCGCAAACTGCGAGTCCTCCGGTAACTGGGCCGCCAACACCGGAAACGGCTTCTACGGCGGACTGCAGTTCACACAGAGCACCTGGAACGCGTTCGGTGGATCGGGCAACGCTGCCAACGCCAGCCAGTCTGAGCAGATCCGTGTCGCCGAGAACGTTCTCGCAGGCCAGGGCGTCGGCGCATGGCCCGTCTGCGGTCAGTACCTGACCACCGGCACCACCGCAGGCAACTACGAGGCCGCAGCAGCCCCCGTCACCGCTGAGGCTTCCGTCGAGTCGGCTCCGGCAGCAAGCACCGGAAGCGGCAACTACGTGGTCAAGGCAGGCGACACCCTGTCGAAGATCGCTGCTGCACACGGCATCTCGCTCGAGAACCTCGCCAGCCAGGTCCCGAACATCAACCTGATCTTCCCGGGACAGTCCCTCTCGGTCTAGTCTCGTGGCCGTTTAGGTCCTCATTGCGTCGAAATTGTCCGGAGCTGATGCAGCCCCGGACAATTTCGGCGTTTCTGCGTTCGCAATTAGCTCTGCCGCTTCCGTGTGGATGGGATCAAGATCCTGGCGCCACCCCAGAATGTGCAGTGCCGACCCGGCGATGACGGCGGCGTTGGGGATCGGGGTGCCTTCGAGTGCGTCGGCTCGCGCGCTGATCACGCTTTCTACCAGGCGAAACGGAAGCTCGGCCAGGTGAGTTGATGCTGGATCGTCAATCGCGTCGAGCACTGCCTGGGCGAGGGCCCGGTATTGCTCGCGAAGCCGATCGCGATCGGCTCGGAACGACATGAACCTGTCGCTTCTCAGTTCCGGCAAGAGATAGAGGACACCGAGGTTCCACCGTCCGGTGATCAGTTGGGCCGCGTCGATGTACGAAAGCGCGTACAGCTTCACCTCGGGTGAGGTGCCGCGTGGCCTGAGATTCTCCGCGAAGTCGAGCGCCGGAGTCACGGTGTCGGCGAGCAGTGCAACCAGGATGTCGTCCTTGGTGGCGAAATGGTTGTACAGCGACGCCTGACGCATTCCGACTGCTTCGGCGATGTGGCGTGTCGACGTCGCGGCGAAGCCTCGGGTGGTGAACAGTTCAGCGGCTGCATCCAAGATCTCCGCCCGGGCAGTCCCACCCGGGCGTCGGCGAGCGGTCAGGCGGGGTCGTCCGGGGCCGGCGTTGGTCACGCCTTCCATAGTGGCAGGCTCTGGCCTTACATGCGGGGTGGCCGTCGCTGTGAGCATTCGGTCACGTGCTCGAAACGTACTCAACGAGCCTGTTACAGAATCAGGCGAATCGTATACGCGGGCGTCACCTGCGGCGAGTGGATTTCGCGAAAACTATCAATCGACAGTTATTCGCCTCTGAATCGCTTCGCCGAAGGAGTACGCCGTTGAGTGCAACCACCCCGGCTGCGCAGCCCACCACCGCATCCGCACTCGCCTCTTCGCCTCACGACGACGGTGACCTCGCGGAGTTCGGCTACGAGCAGCAACTGCATCGATCGCTGGGAAAGTTCGCGTCGTTCGCCGCGGGCTTCTCCTTCGTTTCCATCCTGACCACGATCTTTCAATTGTTCGGCCTCGGTTTCGGTTTCGCGGGTCCGGCGTTCTTCTGGACCTGGCCCGTCGTATTCATCGGTCAGTTCATGGTGGCCCTCAACTTTGCGGAACTTGCTGCCAGATATCCGATTTCGGGTGCCATCTACCAGTGGTCGCGGCGGATGGGTGGTGAAATCGTCGGCTGGTTCGCCGGTTGGTTCATGATTCTCGCTCAGATCGTCACCGCGTCGGCCGCCGCGATCGCCTTGCAGGTCGTGCTCCCGAATGTGTGGAGCGGGTTCCAGATCATCGGTGAGGACAGTGCACTCACCTCCTCGAGCGGTGCTGCCAATGCCGTGCTGCTCGGATCGGTACTTCTGGTTCTGACCACCTTCATCAACTGCATCGGCGTCAACTGGATGTCGCGTATCAACAACATAGGCGTGACCTGCGAAATCGTCGGTGTCATCGCGGTGATCGGGATGTTCTTCACCCACGCTCAGCGCGGACCGGACGTCGTCTTCGACACCGGCAGTGCCGGCGGTCAGCCGGGATACGCCTGGGCGTGGATCATGTCCGGACTGATGGCTGCCTACGTCATGGTCGGCTTCGGTTCGGCAGGCGAACTGGCCGAGGAGACCCGCAACCCCCGACGCGTCGCACCTCGTACGATCCGCCTTGCACTCTCCGCTTCCGCACTCGGCGGCGGCTTGATGATCCTCGGCGCGTTGATGGCAGCGCCCTCACTCACCGACGGACGCCTGGCCACGGAAGGTTTGCCGTACGTACTGACCTCTATTCTGAGTTCGCCGTGGGGCACGGTCTTGTTGATCGACGTCTCGATCGCAGTGTTCGTGTGCACCTTGGCCATTCAGACTGCTGCTTCACGGCTGATGTTCTCCATGGCCCGCGACGGGCGGCTTCCTGCCTCGCAGGTACTGGCAAAGGTCAACCCCCGCACCGGAACACCTATCGCGCCGTCCGTCCTCATCGGTCTGGTCTGCATTGCCGTCCTGGCCGTCAACGTGGGCAACTCGGCAATTTTCGCAACCCTGTCCAGCGTATGCATCATCTTGATCTACTTGGCCTACCTCATGGTGACGGTGCCGCTGCTGGTTCAGCGTCTCAAGGGATGGCCTCGCACGGCAGTCGGCCCCAAGTTCGACGCCGAAGGCAAAAAGCTTTTCTCCCTGGGCATCTGGGGAGTTCCGGTCAACATCGCCGCGGTTGTGTACGGCGCGCTGATGGTGATCAACCTGTCATGGCCACGAGCCGAGATCTTCAACCCCACCGGGGAGTACCCCATTCTGCAGTGGGCCGCGCCCATCACGGTAGCGCTGGTCGTGGGGCTGGGAGTCGCTTGCTTCCCACGTGGCCGCGCCACCCCGAATCCCGTCACGATCGGAGCCTGACCATGAGTACTCAGACCACCGCCGGAGCGCGCGAGCATGCCCGGTCCCAGGCCGGAACAATCACAGACTCCATGCCGGTGTTGCCGGCCACCCGCTGGCCGAACCCGCCCGACGACGTCGCTCCCGAACGTCTGACCTGGGCTGAAACAGTGCCAGGTGGGCGATACACGACCAAGGTTCTCGCCCGTGGAACCCGATTGCGACTTCGCGACGTCGTCGGCAGCGCCTGTGCAAACATCTTGCTCTACCGCGCCGACGCCCCCTGGGAGCGTCTCAACGTCGCCGATACCGTCAAGGTGCCATGGCAGGCCTATCTCGGTGTCGGGCACCCGTTGCTCTCCGATCAGGGGCGAGTACTCGCGACGGTGGTCGCCGACACGTCGGGTCACCACGACGCGTTCTGCGGAACGACGTCACGCGCTACCAACGAGGCGAAGTACGGGCAGGGTTCGCTGCACAGTGCCTCACCCGCCGGTCGTGAACTGTTCACCGTCGCTGCCGCGAAGAACGGACTCGGGCCGCAGGACATTGCGCCGCCGTTGTCCTTCTTCCATGGTGTCCGCGTCGAGGCGGACGGCGCTCTCACCAGTACGGGTTCCGCCGGCGCCGGCGCGACGGTCGACCTTCTGATCCACCTGCCGGTCATCGTGATGATCGCCAACACCGCGCACCCACTCGATCCGGCGCTGGAGTTTCCCACCACGTCCCTCGAAGTGCTCGCGTGGAACGCGGCCGACGAACTCGGCAGCCTTGACGATCTCGGGCCGGAATACCAACGCGCAGTGCTCAATACCGGAGACGCCTGGACGGCTTCGAACCTGGAGGAGATCGCATGACCACCACCCTGGATGTCCCCGCCCTCGTTCCCGGAACGGTGATCCTCGACGAGATTGCTGACGCGTTCGGGCCGTGGTCCGCAGTTGTACGCGCCGGCGACGTCCTGACCATCGTCGATCTGCACGGAAATCAAGCCGTCGACACACTCGTCTTTGCCAGTGACGATCACAGCGTTCGGTACTCGGCAGCAGCGACGGTCACAGCGCAGCAGAATCTGTTTCTGACCACAGGATCCGTGCTCCGCAGTGACGACGGAACTCCGCTCATGACCCTGGTCGCGGACGAGGTCGGAAACCACGACACCGTCGGCGGCGCGTGCTCACAGGAATCGAACACCCTGCGATACGGCCACCACACCAAGCACCAGCACGCGTGCGTCGAGAACTTCCTCGTCGAGGGCGCCAAATGGAGGCTCGGTAAGCGGGACCTGGTGTCCAACATCAACTTCTTCATGAACGTCCCGGTCGACCCCGACGGCACACTCGGAATCGTCGACGGACTGTCTGCGCCAGGCAAGCGGCTCGCGTTGCGTGCCGAACGCGACGCGCTCGTCCTCGTGTCCAACTGCCCGCAGATCAACAACCCGTGCAACGGCTTCGATCCGACGGCCGTCCGCATGATCGTCACACGGCCGGAGGCAGACGAATGAATGCAAAACTGACCATCGTGCGTCCCGGAATGTTGACGACGGTTCAGGACTATCCAGGGCGCGTCGGGTACTGGCAGATCGGTGTCCCACCGTCGGGCCCGATGGACGACCTGTCGTTTCGGTTGGGAAACACCGCACTCGGAAATCCCGAAGGCGCACCCGGCATCGAATGCGCGATGGCCGGACCTGCGATGACGTTCGACGAGGACACCACGGTGTGCGTCACGGGCGCTCCGGTGTCTGTGGCCGTCGACGGCATCGCCCACGGTCAGTGGCGTCCTGTTTTCGTCCCCGCTGGAGCGGTGCTCGACGTCGGGACGCTCAGCGGCCCAGGACTGCGCATCTACGTACTCGTACAGGGCGGAATCGAGACCGACGACTATCTCGGCAGTGCGTCGACCTTCACCCTGGGCAGGTTCGGTGGACACGAAGGTAGGACTTTGCGGGCGGGGGACGTTCTCAAACTCGGACAGGCGACCGGGGCAGCGGGAGGTGTTCCCGCCGAGCATGTTCCGGCGATACACACGTGCTGGGAACTTGCGGTGACCGAGGGCCCGCACGGGGCGCCGGAGTTCTTCACCCGCTCCGACCTCGACACGCTGTACGCGACCGAGTACGAGGTCCACTTCAACTCCGACCGCACCGGAGTCCGGTTGATCGGTCCGAAACCTGACTGGGCCAGAACCACCGGCGGCGAAGCGGGACTTCACCCTTCGAACATCCACGACAACGCGTATTCGATCGGTGCACTCGACTTCACCGGCGACACGCCCATCCTCCTCGGACCCGACGGACCGAGCCTCGGCGGCTTCGTCTGCCCGATCACGGTGGTGTCTGCTGATCGCTGGAAGCTTGGACAGTTGGCTCCCGGGAACAAGATTCGCTTCGTGCCGGTCCGCGCCGACCGGGCAGCCTCCCGCCGTGACCTCGGAGTATCGCGTCGAGCGTCCAATTCGGTTGTGCATTCCTCCGGTGGTGACGGCGACGACGGCGTCATAGCCCGCCGTGACGGCGACACCGCGGTCACGTACCGGCGCTCAGGCGATGACAATGTGTTGGTCGAATACGGCGACATGAATCTCGACCTGGCGTTACGTGCGCGTGCACATGCACTGCATCAGCGACTCGAAGCCGAGAAGCCGGCCGGACTACTCGATCTCACCCCGGGAATCCGCAGCCTGCAGGTCCGCGTCGACCCAGACGTGCTGCCCGTCGGCAAACTGATGGGAATGCTGGCCGAGGCGGAGGACACCTTGCCTGCGGCCAACGAACTCGTTGTGCCCAGTCGCACTGTGCGGATGCCACTGTCGTGGGACGACCCGGCTACGCGCGAAGCGATCCAGCGGTACATGCACGGAGTGCGCGCGGACGCGCCGTGGTGCCCGTGGAACATCGAGTTCATCCGCCGGATGAACGGTCTCGAATCCGTGAACGACGTATTCGACACCGTTTTCGGCGCCGAATACATGGTGCTCGGACTCGGCGACGTCTACCTCGGAGCTCCGGTCGCGACGCCGCTCGACCCACGTCATCGCCTTGTCACGACCAAGTACAACCCCGCCCGTACCTGGACCCCCGAAAACGCCGTCGGGATCGGTGGGGCTTACCTCTGCATCTACGGCATGGAAGGCCCAGGTGGGTACCAGTTCGTCGGACGTACGACGCAGGTGTGGAATCACCGCCACCCCGCGAAGTCGGGCCCGTTCGAGGAGGGCACTCCGTGGTTGCTGCGATTCTTCGACCGGATCTCCTGGTACCCCGTCGAGCCGGAAGAGCTGATGGATCTGCGCGCGGACACTGCGGCCGGCCGCGGCGGGGGAGTCGAGATCGAGGACGGCAGCTTCTCGCTGGCCGAGCATCAGGAGTTCCTTGCGTCGAACTCGCGCTCGATCGAGGAGTTCCGCGCGATGCAGTCCGTCGCATTCGGAGCCGAGCGTCAGCGCTGGTCCGACGCGGGAGAGTTTGCGCTGCCCGGTTGATGGTCGAGTGAGCACCCTTTTCTTCGAGTGAACACCGCTTCCAGCGTGGCGGAAGCGGTGCTCACTCAGCAGTAACGGTGTTCAGTCCGCCCGGAACGGGCAGCAGATGTTTGCGTCAGCGAGTCAGAGCGCGATTGAATAGATCGATGAACGGGCGAGGCGACGGGGTCCCGGTGGGCCGGAAAGGCGCAGAATCCCTCGACGCGGATACCCACTCGGTTCTGCTCACCCGCGACAAGTCGAGCTGATATCGGGTGTCGGCGGCGAGTCGGTGGAGGAAGAGTGTTCCGGTTCGCCCGTTTCCTTCCCGAAACGGGTGGGCATGATTGAGCGTCGAGTACACCGATGCGAGCGCGAACGACGCAGCGCCGTGATCGAGCGCTACCCAATCGACGGCGGCGATGATCTCTTCCACCTCGGACAGGTAGTTCCGAATCGCCGAGACCGGAGCAAACGTTGCCGCACCTTTCCTGATGTCGACGGTTCTGATGTGTCCGGCCCACTGGTACAGATCTTGGAAAACGTGCTGGTGAAGTAGGAGAAGTTCGGCTGTGTCTCGCGTGTGCGGTACGAGGTCGCCGCCGAGATGCGCCTCACCCAGACGAAGCGCGGTCGCCGCGAACTCGAGTGATTGCAGTGCGGCGGGATCTCGCACGTCGAAATTGTTCTCCAGCACCGATGTACCGCGATAGACGTACGGCGCTGATCTTCGCCAGCGGATTCGCGGGGGGATTGCTGACGACAGGCCGACGGCTCGCGCTAATTCCTGCTCGAAATACTCACGCCGAGAAAGCATCCCGATCATGACGGCCTCGAGTTCCGCGATCTGCTCGTTACTCGGATCCCAGCCTTCGAGGCGCTCCGCCGCCAGAACCTGTTCGAGCGCAGTGCGATTCACGGGTCGATGTCGGGTAGCGCCGACGCGGACGCGGCATATTCGAGTCGTCGTTGCACACCTGCGACCTCGCGCACTGCATTGCTCAGCAAGCTCCGCGAGAGCGGAGTGAGTTCGGAGATCACGACTTCGTCGGTCGGTGGCCGACCTGCCGCGAACTGATCGGTCTGGTGGCGGACACGAATCTGCTGCAACACCTCGAAAGATTCGATCAGTACCTGGGCGTCGTCGTCGAGTAGGAAACCGCTTCCCGCCGCAGCCTTGAGGCGTTCGAGTGTCGAACTCGTGCGGGCGCCCACGGAAATCCCCGCCCATCGAGCGATGTTCACGATCGGTTGGACGGCGCTGGCTTTGAGGTCGACGGTTCCGGTCCGACGCGTCATCACGTCCTTGAACGAATGGAGCTTTGCCTTGTCTCCGACCGCTTCGCGAAGGAGTAGTCGCATGACGGCCGGGTGCAGTCGCAGTTGATCCAACGCCGCGGGACGAGGATCCAACGCCGGATCGCCTGCGACGACGCGGGCATCCGCCAGCATCGACAACATGACCAGGGCTTGGTCCTGATACGGGTTGGACACCCATTTCCGCAGCGCAGTGCGCCATTGTGGGAGCGTCCGAGCAAACCTGGCCTGGGTCGCGACGGCGTTCTTGGTGTCGCGAGGGAACCCGCAGAGATCGAGGATGTCGTGGATGGTCTTCGCGGCGTCGGCTCCCTCGTGATGTGATTCGCCGCCCCACACCAGCGCACTGTCGATATCCGAAGAGGGGAGCGCTTCACGCCTGGCGACGCTGCCGAGCGACAGCCACGCGAAATCCGGTCGCTCGTCTCCGCCCACCACCAATTCGATGGCTCGCCTGACCGTCACGTCGATCAGCACGGCCAGCGTCGCGCCGATGTCGAGCGGTGAGACCCGTGAGGCCACCAATTCCGTCACCAGAACAGGGACCGCGCGGGCTGTTTCGACGAGGTGGGCGTCGTCCTGTGCTGTGGCGAGCGCTGCGCGCAGTTCGAAACCCTGATTGGTGGCCGAAGTCAGGAGGTCGCTGAGTTCGAGCACACCCATCAGTGCGCCTGCCTCGGTCACGACCGGGAGATGGCGCAATCCGTACTCGAGCATGTCGGTCACGGCGTCGGCGCCCAATCGATCCGGATCGACTGTCACTGCTGACGGCGTCATCACTGTTGATACCGGCTGATTGCTGTCGATACCACCGACTACCACGCGAGCGCGTAGGTCACCTTCGGTGAAGATTCCGAAACCGCTTGTCTCCGTCGGGATCACAACAGCACGGCGGCCCGCATCGGTCATCAACTTCGCGGCCTCGCGGATGGTTGCCTGGCCGTCGCAGACAATTGCGGGCCCGCGCAACAGGTCTCGCACCCGGCGCATGGCGGGACTCTGGATGCCTTGCCCCGCCGAGTGCCCCGTCATGGGGTCATTGTCGCAGGTGTGTCCGTTTCAGGCAGCGGAGGGTGAGATGTCAGAGACCACCGAGCCGCGAGAGTACGTCGAGAGCGGAATCTGTAGTACGCCAGAGTGCGTCGATCTCCTGTTCTGCGCCGGGACGTGTCTGCGGATTCTGGAGGGCGAATCCGTTGGCCAGTGTGATGGTGTTGTATCCGCTGTCGGCGGCGCGGAGCAGCAGTTCCGAGGGTTGCGAGTTTCCGGCCAATCGGTCGAGTCCTTCGCCGACGAAGTAGAACCGCCAGAGCGGCCCCAGATCGGCGTCGTACTCGGCCTTGGTGAGGGTCACGATCGAACCACCCTTGACGGCAATGGAATCGACGATCTTGTAGAAATCGGTGACATCCTCCGCAGTGGTTCCGGACGTGGCGACGGCGTGAGCGAGGTCGACGGTGAGATGCGCGTTGTAGCCGGCCATGGCAACCCGTGCTGGACTGGCGTCGCACTGACGTGTCAGGGCGAAGTAGTTGGTCCACGCCGGATCGGTGGGAGTATCGGTGAACTCCGCATGGACGTTCACCAGGTACCTGCGCAGCAATTCGAAGCTGACGGAATGGGCCCACTCGTCATCGGCGAAGGCCGCAGGGTCTCGCTGCAGCGGCATCACCGCCTCGTGTTCGACAGCGTCGAGGCCGATGGAGAACAAGCCTCGCCAATCGTGGTGTGAGACGAGGATCGACGTGATCTCACGATGACGTTCGACAGCGGTCTCGAGCCGAGGCAGTCCGGCACCGTTCAGCGTCGTGACGTCGCTGAGTTCGGCAATCCGGCCCACCTCGGCATCGCTCAACTGGCTGCCGCAAGCCGTCGAAAGACTCTCGCCCGGATCTGCGAGTGCAGAACCGGGCGAGAGGAAAGCGGCGGTGATGCCGAGCGCGAGCGTCAACGGATACAGCCGCATCGGTTTCATCGGCTCAGACTAGGCGCCCATTTCACAAATGTCCGGATTGGCGATCAGCTGAGAACCGCGTCGGCCTCGATCTCGATGAGCAGAGCGGGGTCGATCAGCGAGCTGACCTCGAGGATGGTCGTGGCGGGACGAATCTCGCCGAACACTTCACCGTGCGCGAGAGCGGCCTGCTCCCACTGCGTCATGTCGCGCAGGTACATGCGAGTGCGGATGACGTCGTCGAGCGAGGCGCCGGCCTCGGCAAGTGCTGCCTTGATAGTTTCGAGCGCTGCGCGGGTCTGATCGGTGAGGGTCTCACCAGGAGCGGTGGTGCCAGAGACTGCGATCTGGTTACCGATGCGCACGGCACGGGAGTAACCGATCTTGGGTTCCCATTCGGAACCGGACGAAATATTGATTCTGTTCGACATGCACCGAATTCTGCCAACAACTTCCCGGCCGTGGTGAGGCACGGTCGGGTATTCGCTCCATCTTGACATACCTTAGAACAAGTGTTCGACTTGGGGCCATGAGGTGGTCGGGTCAGGCATTGGATGCAGATGACGGAGCGCTACCCGGACTCGAACGGGCCGGGTTGGTTCGCTCCGTGCAGACTCCCGAGTTCGAGGGAATCACGTTTCACGAGGTGCTCTGCAAGAGCGCGCTCAACAAGATGCCCGAAGAGTCGACGTTGCCGTTCAGCTTCACCGTCAACGCTTTTCGTGGTTGCTCGCACGCATGCCGATATTGCTTCGCGAGACCGAGTCACGAGTACCTCGACCTCGACGCCGGCGCGGATTTCGATTCCCAAGTGGTCGTGAAGACGAACATTGCCGCGGTGCTCCGCAAGGAATTGGCGCGAAAGTCCTGGAAACGGGAGGCAGTGGCACTGGGTACCAACACTGATCCTTATCAGCGAGCGGAGGGCCGATACCGCTTGATGCCCGGCATTATTCGCGCGTTGACCGAATCGGGAACTCCCTTCTCGATCTTGACGAAGGGAACTTTGCTCCGACGGGACCTGCCGCTGTTGAAAATGGCGGCGGCGCAGGTCGACGTCGGAATCGGAGTGTCGTTGGCGATCAACGACGCTGCACTTCAGAAGCAGATCGAGCCTGGTACCCCGTCACCGCGGGCGCGTCTCGAGATGATCCGGGCCATCACCGACGCGGGATTCTCGTGCAATGTCATGGTGGCGCCGGTCATTCCGTTCCTCACCGATTCCACCAGTCACCTCGACGGTCTGTTCGAGGCACTGTCCGAAGCCGGTGCGACGAGTGTGACGGTCTTCCCGATGCACCTGCGGGGGAGTACTCGGGGTTGGTTCATGAATTGGCTTGCTCAGGAACATCCGGCACTCATCCGTCGCTACCGCGAGCTGTACGGGCGGGGTGCGTATGTCACTCCCGAATACAAGCGTTGGCTCGCAAGCCGTGTCGAGCCATTGGTCGAGCGTCATGGGTTGGGTGGTCGTTCGGAGCATCGAGACGTCAGTGGGGCTGGCAGTGAATCGCGTGAGGCGCCTCGGGAACTGGTGGGTGCGGGAGCAGCTCTCACTTTGTTCTGACGGCCGCGGGCGCGTAAATCGGAGGCGCCCCGGACGTTTGCCGGGCTACATTCGCCTGGTGCTACTCACACTGACGTCCACCCCGACCCCGCAGACTCCTGATGCGACCGCGTTGAGCTACCTGCTGCACAAACATCCCGACCGCGTGCAAAGCTTCGACTTGGCGATCGGCACCGCCACGGTTCTGTACCCGGAGGCCTCGGCCGAAAAGACCACGGTGGCAGTGATTGTGGACGTCGACCCCATCGAACTTGTGCAGAGTAGGTATCGACGAGGCAAGAGTGGCGACAGCTTTTCGCTGGGGGAGTACGTCAACGATCGGCCGTATGCGGCGTCGTCCATACTCTCGGTTGCTCTGTCGAAGCTGTTTCGCACCGCGTTGACGGGAACGTGCAAGTCGCACCCGGAACTCGTCGGAACCGAACTCGCGTTGACCGTCTCGATTCCGGTGGTTCCGTGTGGCGGCGATGCGGAATTGCCTCGTCGGCTGTTCGAGCCGCTGGGCTGGGACGTGACCGCGATACCGGTGCAGCTTGATCCGCACCTACCGATGTGGGGAAACTCCGACTTCGTGTCGCTGACACTGACCGGGCAACACACGGTGCAGAGTGCCCTACGGCACCTCTACGTGCTGTTGCCCGTCCTCGACGATGTGAAGCACTACTGGGTGGGACCTGACGAGGCAGACAAATTGATCCGCGTCGCTGGAGAGTGGTTGGCGTCGCATCCGGATTCCGCGCTGATCATGTCCCGCTACCTGGCTCGTCGACGCGACCTGGTCGAATCGGTGGTCGATCGACTGATTCCCGAACAAGCTGAGGCGCAGATCGAAGCACCGAGACCGGATCCGCCGCTGGCACGCCTTCGCGTCGACGCAGTTTTGGCGACGCTTCAGCGACTGCACGTGAGAACAATTGTCGACATCGGTTGTGGCGAAGGTAAATTGCTCGAGGCGCTGATGCCGCACGCTCGATTCGACAAACTTGTCGGCGTCGATGTGAGCGCGCGCGAACTGACACGGGCGCAACGCAGATTGAAGTTCACCGAAATGTCCGACGTCCAGCGTGAACGTGTGTCTTTGATGCAGTCGTCCGCGACGTACCGCGACGCACGCTTGAAAGGCTTCGACGCAGCCGTGCTGATGGAGGTGGTCGAGCACGTCGACACGGCGCGCCTGCCGGCGCTGGTCCGATCGGTCTTCGTGGACGCAGCACCGCAGTATGTGCTGCTGACTACTCCGAATGCCGACTACAACGTGCTGTATCCGGCATTGGCGGGAGAGTTCAGGCACCCCGATCACAGGTTCGAGTTCTCCCGAACCCAATTCCGCGACTGGGCAACCGAAACGGCCCGGGCCCACGGCTATTGCGTGGAGTTCGAATTTATCGGAGCAATTGATCCGGTCCTCGGCGGGCCGACACAGATGGCAATCTTCACGAAGGAGGCACGAACGTCATGACGGTGTACGAGATTCCAGATCTCGCCCTGGTAGTACTCATCGGCGTCAGTGGCTCGGGAAAGTCGACCTTTGCAGCGCGCCACTTCGGTGAGTACGAAACCCTCTCGAGTGACACATTCAGAGGGTGGGTCAGTGACGATCCGAACTCACAGGAGTCGACGTCCGATGCTTTCGAAGTGCTGGAGTTCGTCGCGGCCAAGCGTTTGCGACGCGGACGCCTCACGGTGGTCGACGCGACCAACGTCCAGCCCGCCGCGCGCAAGCGACTCGTTGCGTTGGCTCGCGAGCACGACATACTGCCGGTGGCAGTCGTGCTCGATGTTCCGGAATCGGTCTGTTCTGCACGAAACGACGCTCGCTCTGATCGGACGTTCGGACGCGACGTGATTCGCCGCCAGCACCAACAGTTGACTCGCTCGCTCCGCGGGTTGGGTAAGGAAGGCTTCCGTTCGGTTCACATCCTCAGAGGTGAGGACGCGGTTTCCGAAGCCACATTCTTGCGCCACCCGCTCCGCAGCGATCTGCGTGTCGAGCGTGGTCCGTTCGACGTCATCGGTGACATCCACGGATGTCGAAGTGAGCTCGAGACGCTCCTCGTGAAACTCGGCTACACCGTCGACTTCGGGACGGATGGCAGAGCTGTCGATGCGGTGCCGCCGGACGGGCGAACTGCCGTCTTCCTCGGTGACTACGTGGATCGAGGTCCGGATTCGGTCGGTGTGCTGCGTCTGGTCATGGGGATGGTCGCGGCGGGACATGCGATAGCGGTTCCGGGTAACCACGAGAACAAACTCGTCAAGGCGCTGCGCGGTAAGAAGGTCACGCCGAGTCACGGACTCGCCGAGACCCTCGAGCAGATGGCCACCGAGTCGGCGGAGTTCCGCGAAAGCGTCGTCGACTTCTGTGACGGTCTCGTCGCGCACCTCGTCCTGGACGACGGCAAACTCGTTGTCGCGCACGCCGGTCTCAAGGAGGACTACCACAACAGGGCGTCCGGCCGAGTGCGAAGCTTTGCGCTCTACGGTGAAACAACCGGTGAGACGGACGAATTCGGCCTGCCCGTTCGATACCCGTGGGCGCAGGACTACCGAGGATCAGCCATGGTCCTCTACGGTCACACGCCGGTGCACGAGGTGGAATGGATCAACAACACCGCGTGCCTCGACACCGGCTGTGTGTTCGGTGGATCCCTCACCGCCCTTCGATACCCGGAACGAGAGATCGTGTCGGTTCCGGCGGAGCAGGTTTGGTACGAGCCGGTGGTACCGCTGGCACCGCCGACTCGCGATCCGGACGTGCTCGATCTCGCCGACGTCCTCGAAACAACAGGCGTCGACACCGAACTGCGCGGTCGAGTGTCCGTTCGCACCGACAACGCTGCCGGCGCCTTGGAAGTGATGAGCCGATTCGCGGTCGCGCCGCAATGGCTGAGGTACCTACCGCCGACCATGGCGCCCTGCGCGAGCGCCCAATCCGATGACTATCTGGAACACCCGTCGACCGCGTTCGACGCATACCGGGCCGGCGGAATCGGAACAGTGATCTGCGAAGAGAAGCACATGGGTTCGCGGGCAGTGGTGCTCGTGTGCCGTGATCGATCGGTTGCTCAGTCCCGCTTCGACGCACCGGATGCGCTCACCGGGATGGTGCACACCCGCACCGGCCGCCAGTTCTTCGACGACGACCTGACTCAGCAGTTGATCGATGACATCGCCGCCGCAGTCACCTCCGCTGGGTTGTGGGAAGAGCTGGGCACCGACTGGCTGCTCCTCGACTGCGAACTGTTGCCGTGGAACGTCAAAGCGGAAGGTCTGTTGCGCTCGCAGTACGCGTCGGTCGCGGCGGCCGGGCGATCAGACCTCACAGCTCGCGAGGCCGTGTTGGCGCAGGCCGGGTCGCGGGGCCTGGACGTGGCGGAGATGTTCGAACAGACAACTGTTCGGGCCGCCAGTATCGAGCGCTTCGGCGAGGCGTACCGACGGTACGTGTGGCCGACGAACGGACTGGACGGCGTCACCATCGCGCCGTTCCAGATTCTGGCGGCCGAGGGCAAGTCGTACGGGGAACGGGATCACGAATGGCACCTGGGTATTTCGGACCGCCTGGCCGCGGCCGACCCGAGTCGATTTACCACTACACGTCGCCTGGTGGTCGATCTCGGTTCCGAAGACTCGGTGTCCGAAGCGACGAAGTGGTGGGAGTCGCTCACCGGTGACGGTGGTGAGGGGATGGTCGTCAAACCGCTGGCGAATCAGATTCACGGACCGCGGGGGTACAACGCGAAGGTTCAGCCGGGGATCAAGGTTCGCGGCCGGGAGTACCTGCGATTGATCTACGGTGCCGACTACCTCGAACCGTCGACGCTTGCGAGATTGCGTAACCGCAACCTCGGACACAAGCAGTCGATGGCGCTGCGCGAGTACGCGCTCGGCATGGAGGCGGTATCCAGGCTCGTCGACCGCGAACCGCTGTGGCGAGCGCACCAGGCCGTGTTCGCGGTGTTGGCTCTCGAATCGGAGCCGGTCGACCCGCGATTGTGACGGCCGGTGCCCGGGCTCGGATTGATACCGTCGGGTATGGGTGTGATTGCGCGCTTGGACGGTTTCAACCGACGCCATCCGTGGAGTCACAACGATCACTACGGCCGGTGGGTTCTACGTAATCTGCGCGGGGTCAGGTCCGGTCGCGCTCTCGACGTGGGGAGCGGGACCGGCAATCTGATCGACCTCTTGCGGCGGCGGTTCGACGTGGTGGTCGGTGTGGAACCTGACCTGACGACGTCGGCCGCCGTGCGCGCAAGGTTTGTCGACGACGAGAACGTGATCATCGAAGCACGGCGGATCGAGGACTTTGCATCCGAGGCGAAGTACGACGCGATCACAGTCGTCGCGGCGTTGCATCATCTTCCACTCGAAGAGTCGATGAAGCGGCTGAGCGGCCTGCTCGAATCGGGCGGGCGGCTCGTCGTGGTCGGGTGTTATCGATCGACCACAGCCACCGACGCACTCCTGTCGGTGTTGGCGACCGTGTGCAATCCCGTCGTCGGCGTCGTCAAGCATCGACGGGTTGCCTCCGAGCCACTGAAGGCGATGACGGTTCCCACCGCGGAACCGAGTGAGTCGATGGCTGACGTCCGACGCGCGGCCGCGTTGTATTTGCCAGGTAGCCGGATCAGGAGACGACTGTTCTGGCGATACACCCTGATCTACGACGCGACCGTCGCTGCCGCGTCGGTGGGGGAGTGAGTAGACCGCTGCGGTTCGCGGGGAAATGCGCGTCGGCCGAACCCGACTATCACCAACGAACCGATCATCAGAGCGACCCCGATGCCCGCCAGATGTGAGAGCCCGCCACTGTCGACGACGGCCGCACCGAGCAGAGCGCCCGTTGCAATCGCGATCTGGAACACGACGACGTAGATGGCCGAGGCACGGTCGGTCCCGATCGGAACGGCGCGCAGAACCGAGGACTGGAGGCAGATCGGAACGGTGGTGAACGCCGCACCCCACAAGATCGTGGCGACAACTGCGAACGCTCCCATCGACGGCGCCAAGAGCCAGAAGATGGCCAGCGCGCCTGCCACCGTCGCGATCGAGATGAGCGTGAAGAGACGCGGTCGGCGGTCGTAGTACTTGCCGGCGACCCACACTCCGACTGCGCCGGCGGCGCCGTAGACCAGAAGCATCGCGGTACGGATGCCACCGGACGAGCCGAGGCTTTCCTCCACCAGAAGTGTGAAGAACGTGTACGAAGCGAACTGCCCCAGGGCGGCAAACAGCGTTGCCGCGCAGATGACGGCGAGTGCCCGTTTCATCGCCGGTGTCGGCTTCGGTTTGTCTCGCTTGCTCCGATGGTGTTGATCGACCGGCATTTCGGGCAACGCACGATGCAGTGAGAAAGCAATGACCACTGCCACCACACCGATTGCCGCCGACGCAGTCCGCCAACCCCAGGACTGGCCGATCGCCGAAGACAGTGGACCTCCGAGAACAAAAGCGAGAGACGTACCGGCATACACCATCGCGATGGCCTTGCCCTGTTGTCCGCGCGGAACCAGAGTGGCTGCGACCGGGGCAACGACAGCCCAGAACACTCCGTGCGTCGCAGCGCAGAGCAATCGTCCGATCACCAGCATCGGATAGTTGACGGCCAATGCTGCGACCAGTTGCGACACCGCGAGGGTGGCCACCGTCAGAACGACGACGCGTCGTCGCGGCCAGGTTTTGACCGCTCCGATCAGCGGAAGCGTCAAGGCCGCGACACCGTATGCGTAGAAGGTCAGCAGTAGGCCGACACGCCCTTCGGTGACGTCGAGGTCCGTCGAGATTTCGCTGAGCAGTCCGACGGGGAGCATTTCGGCCGTCACGTAGGCGAAGGCTGCTCCGGCCAGTGTCATCAGCCGTAGCGTGGTTGCCTTCGGCAGTCGAGCAGTCATGTTGTGTAACGATACATGTATCGATACACACCTGCGCAATGGATATTTTGCACTCGCTATGCTGATGCTCATGGCCATACGTGCGCAGCGTTCGAGTCGTCCGACGATGGCCGACGTCGCCAAGGCCGCAGGCGTGTCGGTGATGTCGGTGTCGTACTCCTTCGCGCAGCCCGAGCGCGTGTCGGAATCAACGCGGGCCAAGGTGTTCGCCGCTGCCGAAGAGCTCGAGTACGCGGGCCCTAACCGGGCGGCGCAGTCCTTGCGGAGCGGGAAATTCAACAACATCGCGGTCGTCTTCAGCGAGAAGCTGACGTACGCCTTCGAAGACGCAGTAGCCCGGCGATTCCTCTCGGGAGTCGCCGAAGCGTGCCTGGATGCGAACGCCGGATTGATGATGCTGCCGAACTCGGGGAAACCGGGAGACGTCGACAGAGTTCGCGACGCGGCAGTAGACGGTTTTGTCGTCTGGACCACCGTGTTCGACGATCCCATCCTCGACGCGATTGTCGGCACCGGAAAACCCGCATGCATCCAGGGTGGGCCGTTGCACGAGGGTGTGGATCTCGTCGGGATGGACGATGTTGCCGGCGCCGTTGCGATCGCGGCAGTCGGGTTGTCGGGGGCGCAGCGGCCCGCGGTGATCAGCCTTCCGTGGGATCGTGAGCGTCGGTCCGAGATTCGGATGGACGTGGATCCAGGTGAAGCGTTCTTTCCGGTGTCCCGCCATCGGCTCGAGGGCTACGAGCGCGCCGTCCGCGACGCGGGCCTCGATTGGCCCTCGGTGCGGGTGGGGGTCGTCACCGTCAACGAGCGGAGCGAGGGTGCGCGGATGGCTCGGTCCCTGCTCGACGTTCCCGAGAGCCGAAGGCCCGATGTCATCTTGGCGATGAGTGACGAACTGGCGCTGGGGGTTCTGGACGCGATCCGTGAACTCGGCCTCGCGCTGCCCGACGATGTCGCAGTCGTCGGATGGGACGACACAACAGCCGCATCGGACGCCGGCTTGACCACAGTTCGCCAGTCCCTGTTCGATCAAGGACGCAATGCAGCTCGCGTGGTTCTCGGGCTGGACGATGCGGTGGAGCCGGTCGAGTGGTCGGTGCGTCGGCGAACTTCGACACGATGATTACGCCGGTAGTGGTCGACGCTCTGCGTCTTCGGTGGTTCGTTCCTCCTGAATTGGGGGAGACCGTCCGGTGGGGACTCTCCTGGAATGTCGACAGCCCGAGCAGGTGGGCGGTAGTCGAGCCGGCGTGGCTCTTGACGGCGGAAGTGCGAACGAGTTCGAAACCATTGATGTGGAGACTGCCTCGCGACGGGTCAGACATCCGGGAGCCGGTCCAGCCGGCGGTCGGTCGCGTCGGTGCACTGCAATTCATGTTCGACGCCGAACCACCGTTGCCGTCTCGGATCGAAGCCGCGGGCGCTTTGCAACTACGCGCCGGAACTCCTCGTGACGACACAAATGCCCGTCAGGCGTGGACCGATTTCGACGAGAATGCCTCAACTACCGGAGTGGTTCGCCGTCTACGGGTGATGCCGATGGAGTCCGACATGCTGCCCGACCCGAAGTTTCCGCACGGCCCGAACTGGGGTTGGGCATCGAGGCAGTTCGTGTCCGGGTCCGAGCGGTTCTACGAGTTGGCCCGCGCGCCTCGCGCGTTGCGCTCGTATCGGCTGACCGATCGTGAATACGGGCCGCGGCGCGAGGACTTCCTCCTGGTCGACCTCGAGACGGCTGCTTGATCGTTGGGACCTGACACCGTTTTCATTCAGTGGACACAGACTCCAGCTGATCGGAACCAGTGTCTGCTCGACGAAACCGGTGCCAGGTGCTTCGACTAGCGCGCTCTGCCGACCACGTTCAGTGCGTATTTACCGGGCGGCGCCCCGACATGCTTGACGAAGTGCCGCGACAGGTGGGATTGATCGTGGAATCCGACGTCGACGGCCACGTCCGCCAATTCGCGACCGGCGAGGATTGCGCGTCGCGCCAGATCGATCCGACGTCCCGTCACGTACTTGTGAGGCGGAAGCCCGAAATGCTTCGCGAAGTTCTTGATCAGATACGTGGGGTTCCGTTGCAGGATGTTCGACGCTTCCCGCATCGTGATTCCCGTTGTGAGTCGCGCATCGAGCAGGTCCCGAAGTTGATCGGCAACGCGTTCGTCAACGGTCGGCGTGTGACGGGATCGACCTGTGGCCGGTGTGAGGATCTCGTTCAATCTTTCAGCGAGGAACCTCAGGCGACTTTCGGCTTCGAGTGATTCGCCGTCCGGGCCGAGTGCAGAGTGCAGTTGATCGATGCGGTGGCGCAGTAGAGGGTCTCGAATCTCGGGGCTGTCCACCGCCGGGCCTATGAGGACCTCGCCGAGAACTGACGTGTCGAGGTAAAGGATTCGTTGACGAAATCCGGCCTCGGTGACCGGAACTCCGTCGTGTGCGATGCCTGGCGGCAACAGAGTCACGATCTCGGGTGCTGCGCCATGAGCGCGATGATCGAGGTCGTATGCAATCGTGCCGCGGTCGACGAGCATCAGAGACCACTGATCGTGCGTGTGTTTGGGATAGGCGTGTCCGACGAAATCGGCATGGAAGACCTCGGTGATTCCCGCGAGGCCCGGTGCCCACGCGGTGATCTGTGCGCCGCGGGGATCCATGTCAGAAACGTACAAGACGCAGCTGCCGCGGGTGACGAAGAGTGGCGGGGTCGTCATCGCGGTGGTGGCGCGCCCGAGGGAGGAACAACATGAACAGTTCGGCAACAGCGGTATCGCTCCGCGAGAAGTTCGGTCAGTTCACCGAGCACTGGTCGCCCAAGAAGATTGCGGTCCTCAATGATTACGAGATCAAGATCGTCAAGATCAAAGGTGAATTCGTCTGGCACTCCCACACCGACACCGACGAAATGTTCCTGGTGACGAAGGGGCAGATTCGAATCCAACTCCGAAACGGAGATGTTCCACTGGGGCCCGGTGAACTGTTCGTGGTACCTCGCGGAGTCGAACATTGCCCGATCGCCGAGGAAGAAGCGGAGGTGATGTTGATCGAACCCGTCGGCGTGGTGAATACCGGGAACGTCGGAGGACCGCGAACTGCAGTGCTCGAGGACTTTTCGTAGTTACCGGCTCTTCCAATCCAGGGGATTGGTACGCAACGGCAGGGCCATTCCCGATCTCCAGAGCGTCGCCGCGCGAGAGTGCGGACGGAGCTCGACCTCGCGCCGCATCGATTGCGCAAACTCGTCGGTGAACCCTGTTCGCGGGTACTCCGCGATTGTTGCATCAACAGTTGCTCGCGGAATTTCGGGCGCACGCCGACCGGCAACGTCGAAATGCGCTGCGGCATGCAGTAGATAGGCGTCAGCGCCCGCGCCGCGGTCGACGGTCAGATCCATGTGCAGACGGATCGCTTCGCCGATTCGCTGTACCGACCTCTCCGAAGTTCCCACTCTGGTCGCGAGTTCTTCTGCGTCTGCGGCACTGATGTAGGTGAAACACCCGTGCTCGGCCGATCCTTTTGCGCCCAGTCCGACATCGTGAAGGGCGCACGCAGTGAAGAGATCTTCGGGGTCGTACTCGATCGCATCGATCTGCGCGAAGGCGTCGGCCCAGATCCAGCAGCGCAGGCTGTGGTTCAAGACCGCGGGGGAGAGGGTTCCTCTGGCGTGATCGAGCGCTTCGCTGCACAGCTTGGTGTCGGGGAGTGGGCGTTTGCGCAGTTCGGGTGTGCGAGTGGGGTAGCGGCCGAGCCGCAGCCGGAGCATCGACGGCGTGCTCATGGCCTGCGCAGCAGCCGCGCGGGCCATGAGCTGTATCTGCTCGAGGGTGGTCAGCTCACCAGGGCGCATCGAATTCCTGTCTGAGGTAGGGGACAGCTGGATATGAATCTAGTTGCCAGGTCTGATCCTTCGTTCGATATCAAAATCTGTCGACGACGGAAACAAGGAATTATCCGAACAATGTCGATCAGTTTGCACCAATCAACGGTTGAACCAATTCGGAAATCTCACCGCTCGCAACAATCAAGTTTCATCACGCAAAGACGGCGGGGTGGCTCAGATGACGCCGAACCCGACGATCCCCGGGACTTCCGACGGGACGATGCGATGGAGCATGACCTTGTTGTTCTCGTTGCCGCCGACGGTCGTCAGAGTGCCGCCGTCGTTGACCAGAACGACGTTGACGTGTTGGCCGAAGGGGCTCGAGTCGCCGTACAGGATCGTGTCGCCGACCTTGGGCTGGTAGTCCTGACCGTAGGGGACAAACGCGTCGACGGACTCGTAATACTCCCGCAGCGTGTACACCCCGGGGATGCGCCACGACCCTGAGTTGGGGTTCGAGAACGGCGTGCCTATCTGGTTCATCGACCAGCTCACGAAATCGGCACACCACGATTCTTCGACGCCCTCGGCGTACTTGGTGCCGGGACTCCCTGACTCCCACTCTTGCTCGAGGACGCCCAGTAGCGCACTCTGCTGAGCGCTGAGAATGCCGTGGTCGACGGCCGGGAACGAATCGAGATTCTCGCCGGCAAGAGCGTCGTCGCCGCGCGCGAACCACCACAGTGCGCCGGCGACAGCTACGACCACCACAACGCCGAATACGCCCAGAACAGCGAGAGTGCGTCTGGGCGTATTCGGTGCGTGCGACATCACGCCACGATAGTCAATTACTCGAGCGGGGGTGCCGAGCGATCGATCGTCGTCGCGAGTGGCTTCTCCTTGACGAAGAGCAACAGGACAACTGCCGCGATGACCAAGGGGACGAGGTACAGGAAGATCGGCGCCAGCGCGTCGTTGTACGCACCGACGATGATCTCGCGAACCTGGCTGGGCAACTTCCAGAGGATTCCCGGGGTCAAGGAGTTCTCGTCACCACCGACCGCGCCGCCATTCGCGGGGAGTCGCTCGGCCAGGAGATTGGTCAGACGCGAGGCGAACAGGCTGCCCACGATCGCGCTGCCCAACGACGCACCGATCTGACGGAAGAAGTTGTTCGACGCGGTGGCCGTTCCCACTTCGGCCGCGGGGAAGGTGTTCTGCACGATCAAGATCAAGATCTGCATGACGAGGCCGAGGCCGATACCCATGAGTGCGATGTAGCAACCGAAGACCAGCAGTGAGGTCGACGGCGTCAGACGTGAGAGCAGGACAAGAGCGACTGCGACGATGGATGTTCCGACGATGGGGAAGATCTTGTAGCGGCCGGTCTTGCTGACCAGCTGACCGGATCCGATGGAGGCGACCAGCAGGCCTGCCATCATCGGAATCATCATCAGTCCTGCTTCGGTGGCGTTCTTACCGGTCACCATCTGGATGTAGGTCGGCAGGTATGCGAGCGCACCGAACATCGCGATGCCGATGATCAGACCCGCGACCGTGGTCAACACGAAGTTTCGTTGAGCGAACAGGTGCATCGGAATTACCGGTTCGTCAGCACGCTTCTCGACGAAGACAAACGCCACTGCGGTCACGATGCAGCCGATGATCAACCCGATGATGACGCCTGACCCCCAGGCGTAGGTGTTGCCGCCCCAAGTGGTGAACAGGATCAGACAGGTTGCGGTCGTTGCGACCAAGACCATTCCCAGATAGTCGATGCGAGGCTTGCCGAGGTTCGGCTTCCGCAGGTGAAGGAATGCCATTGCGCTCGCGATTGCGAGGAGCCCGAGGGGGATGTTGATCCAGAATGCCCAGCGCCAGCCGATGCCCTCGGTGAACCATCCACCGAGAAGGGGGCCGGCAACCGAAGCCAGTGCGAACACGCCGCCCATCGCACCCATGTACCGGCCGCGTTGCCTGGCGGGGACGACGTCGGCGATGATCGCCTGGGACAGCAGGATCAATCCGCCGCCGCCGAGTCCTTGCACGGCTCGACCAGCGATGAGTGTGGTCATGTCGTGGGACAGGCCGCCGATCACCGAACCGACGATGAAAATGCTGATGGCGCCGATGAAGAGGCCCTTGCGGCCGATCAGGTCACCGAGTTTTCCGTACACCGGCATCATGACGGTCGAGGCGAGGATGTATGCCGTCGTCACCCAGACCATGTGGTTGACGCCGTTCAATTCACCCACGATGGTCGGGAGCGCGGTGCTGAAGATCATCTGGTCGAGCGATGCCAGAAGCATCGTGATCATAAGCCCGACAAAAACGAGGATGATCGACCGTTTGTCCGGCGCGGCCTCGGTATCGGTATGCGTGCCGTCGGGCTCGACGGTCGCAGCTTCTCGAGTGGACATGTAGTTCCTTAGTTGAGTGACAGCTGGTGCGAGAGAGTGTGGATCAGCTCTCGGACCTGAGTATTCGAGCCATCAGGAGTAGTGCCGGATCAAGCAAGTCGGTTCTGGGGCTTGCCCGTTCACTGTTCTGCCATTTTCGGAAGACGTAACGCATCGCGGCGCCTGCGGTGATGACCGTTGCCGTGGCTTCGTCGGCAGCGGTTGTATCCGAGTGCAGGCGGCGATACTCGGTTCTGTGCGACAACTCCCGCGTGAGGATCCGGGTGAGCGTGTCTTCAAGATCGTGGAAGGTGGCCAGATGTTGTTGCAACAGCGTGGGATGACGTTCGAACAATTCGCGTCGATGCGCGAGCAGATCGGGTCGCTCGTCGACGATCTGCATCGCCGCCTCGAAGACCGCGAGGGCGCCGCGCAGCGGATCGTCCGGGTGCTCGCCGATGAGCGTGAGCATGGTTGCCTCACTTGGCACGACGAGCATGAGCCCACCGATCGCCGCGTCCTTGGTGGGGAAGTAGTTGAAGAACGTGCGGGTCGACAGATTGCAGGCCTCGCAGATCTTCTCGACGGTCACTTCGTCATAGCCCAGGTCGAGGACGAGTTCGACGGCAGTGTGCTCGATCAGCTGCCTCGTCGCAATTCGTTTTCGTTCGCGCAATCCGAGAGTTTCGGTTCCCATTTCATCCATAATTGCACAGAGTGCAAAGTTTCAGCGAATGCAATATTTCGCCCAAGAATGCCTCATGAAATGCAAAAATGGGGATCGGGTGCCTGGTGGATAGGATGAACCGCGTGGAAGACACCTTGCCCCCTTGCCCCGAATGCGCCGGCGAATACACCTACGAGATGGGCGCGTTGATGGTCTGCCCGTCCTGCGCGCACGAGTGGGCGCCGACCGATAGTGCCGGCGAGGACTCGGGTGTGGTGAAACTGGGTGTGGTGAAAGATGCCGTAGGCAACATCCTTGCGGACGGAGACACGGTGACGGTCGTCAAGACGCTCAAGGTGAAGGGCAGTCCGACCGGCATCAAGTCAGGTACGAAAGTGCGCAACATCCGCCTTGTTCAGGGCGTTGGCGACCACGACATCGACTGCAAGGTCGACGGCATCGGACCGATGCAATTGAAGTCGAGCGTCGTCAAGAAGGTGTGACCGGACAGCGATAGATGTCGGCTCGAAATCCTGTTCAGTTTCGACGGTTCGATAGCCACAATCGAGGAGATCTTCGACCGCTCGAACGAATGGACCGAACTGTGCCGAACTCGATCTGCCTGGCGCCCGCACTCGATAACACCACACTCGATACAGACGAGCAGTGGGAACGCATCGTCGATGCGCTGACACGCAGGGGATTCCTCGGCGCCGGGCTCGGTGTCGCGGCTGCGACATTGCTGGCAGCGTGCAGCAGCGACGAAAACGGCTCGGCGCCAAGTGGTCTCGTCACAGTGCAGGATGAGACGGGCAGAGTCGAGATTCCGTCGGATCCGCAGCGAATGGTCATCGCCCACGTCAGCGCCATGGCGACGGTCCTCGACCTCGGTGTGCCGCCGGAAAAGATCGTCGGCGGCTTCTTCGGTCTCGAAGGGGTGGGCGGCGACGCGGTGTTGCGCACGATGCCGGAGGCGGCGAACATCCCGAACCTCGGCACGGCGGGAACGTGGAACAAGGAAGCGATCATCGGCGCGTCGCCGGATCTGATCGTCATGCTCCTGACCGCCGGAAATGCTTATGCGGCAAAGTCCTACGACGAACTCTCTGCGACCGGTGTTCCAGTGTTCGCCGGCTTCAACGGGTACCTCACGTGGGACGAGATGAAGAAGTTGGTCACCTCGATGGGCGTCGCGGTCCGACGGGAAGAAGCTGCTGCGGAATTGAACGCGAGAACGGAAGAGCGCCTCCTCACAATCAAGGATCGGCTCTCGGCCCTCGGCTCGCTACCGTCGGTGACGCTGCTGCGTACCGGCGAAAACGGTGTCGTCTACAACCAGGTCGACGCTCTTCTCGATGCTCTCGGTTTCCCGGGCGATCGAGCTACATCGGAGGAGTTCACCCGCACACTCACAGCGGAGCAACTCGATCAGGTGACCAGCGACGTGATCATCGTGGGTGCATTCCAGGACCAGCAGGACGTCCGCGCGCAGTTGGCAATGAACCCGCTCTGGGAGCGTCTTCCCGCTGTCCGCTCGGGGAACGTCCATTACGTCGACGACAGCCTGTGGGGCTCGGGCTATTCTCCTCGCGCGACCGAGCTGCGACTCGACGACATCGAGCGGATCTTCAGCTGACTCCGTCGTGTCACCTCGACTTATCGGTGCATTACCTCGAGAATCATGATCATGGACAAAATCAGGTTCTTCGAGCTTGTCACCGAATGGTTCGAAGTACTCGGTGTTGTCGCCATGGTCCTCGGGTTCGTGTTCGCATTCGTGATCGCGGGGCGCGCCTGGAGTCGAACGCGCGACGGTAGTTCAGCGTTTCGCACTCTGCGCGAGACGATGGGTGCGGTCATCCTTCTCGGGCTCGAGATCCTTGTCGCCGCTGATCTGGTGAAGACTGTGACGTCTTCACCGTCGCTGACCGACGCCGCAGTTCTGGGCATGATCGTTCTGATTCGGACCGTGTTGAGCCTGTCGATTCAGATCGAGATCGACGGGGTACTTCCGTGGCGCAAGGCGTTGGTGTCAAGTCCGGAACTCCTGGTACGCGCAGCGCGCGGATCAGGAGGCCGAACGACGCCCGACGCGTCGAGTTCGTAGCGATAGCCGTTGCGAGTGAAAGGTCGGGCAGATGACAGCAGTGCGTACCGAGCATCCCACTGTCGACGAGAGGCGGGCGCGCGGCCGCCAGGCGCGTAGAGATACGCCATTGGCCGCGCTCGCGGATCTGACAGAGAGTGACCGCGATCCGATATCACTGCTGGAATTGCAGGCGAAGTCGCGGGTACAGGACCTGGTGCCCATCCGATACGGGCGCATGTCGGCGTCCCGGTTCTCGTTCTTCCGTGGTGCTGCCCTGGTGATGACGGACGACTTGTCCCGAAGCCCTGATTCCGGCCTGAACAGCCAACTCTGCGGCGACGCACACCTGAGCAACTTCGGTATCTATGCGACGCCCGAGCGAAAGCTCGCGTTCGACATCAACGACTTCGACGAAACGTACCCGGGGCCGTTCGAATGGGACGTGAAACGGCTGGCCGCCAGTTTGGCGATCGCAGCGAAGGACAACGGATACTCCGGCAAAGAGCGTAAGAAGATCGTTCGCGGGTGTGCGGCCGAGTATCGCGAAACCCTGATCGCTCAGGCAGGATTGGGGAACCTCGCAGTTTGGTACGCGCACATCGCACCCGAAGACGGACTGGAAGAACTTCGCGTCGATTTGAAGAAGCGAATGCTCGAGCGGACCCAGGCGACGTTGGACAAGGCTCGTCGCCGAGACAGCGCTCAGGCAGCCGGCAAATTCACCGAAATCGTCGACGGGAGAAGGCGGTTCATCAGTGACCCGCCGCTGATCGTGCCGGCAGAGGAATTGTTCGCGGGCACCGACCTCACTCAGATCGAGGAGTTGCTACGTCAGCGCGTTCGTTCCTATCGAAGCACGTTGCAGTGGGACCGTCGGGTGTTGCTCGAAAGCTTCGAGATGGCGCACATCGCGCGGAAAGTTGTCGGTGTCGGGAGCGTCGGAACGCGCGCGTGGATGATCCTGATGAAAGGCGTCGACGACGACGATCCGTTGATCCTGCAGGTCAAGGAGGCGCAGCCGTCCGTTCTCTCGGCGTACGTCGATGGCCCCACCTTCTCCAACGAGGGCGAACGAGTAGTGAACGGGCAGCGCCTGATGCAGGCCACCAGTGACATCTTCCTGGGGTGGGAGCGCGGACCGGGACTCGACGAGGATGAGCACGACTTCTACATCCGCCAACTTCGGGACGGCAAGGGATCAGCGGTCATCGAAACCATGAAACCTGAAGGGATGGAACTCTACGGGCGACTATGCGCGAGGGTCCTGGCCTATGCGCATGCTCGCTCGTCCGATCGGATTGCGATCGCCGAATATCTCGGTGACGGAACCGAATTCGATTTCGCGATCGGGGAGTTCGCGGCTGCCTACGCCAAACGCAACGCACGCGATCATGCCGCTTTGCTGACCGCGATCGACGACGGTCGCGTGTCAGCAGAGCGGGGAGTGTGACGACTCAGGCGAACACGCCGTCGAGCCAGGCCTGCCACGCTGTCGTTGCTGATCCACCGTCAGCGCCCTCTGCGAAGAGGTGATGGGCCGCGTCGACGGTGCCGCCGAAGGCGTTTCGTCCGTAGAACCGCAGCAATGCGTCCTCGGTACGCAAGCCGATGAACCAGTCGTTGATGTAGTCGACAATCGCGTCGACGGTTCCGATTCCGGGGACTTCCATCGACGTGGCGTCACCGACAGCGGTGCCCGAGGTGATTCCGAGGGCGCTGCGAAGCGTTCCCATCGCTTGCGGCGAGGACGAGGATTCCGGGCCTTCGGCCGAGACATAGGTGACGGGTTTGCCGGCGAAGTACCGCACGTATTGGCCGAGACTGTGCAGGTAGAAGTCCGTGTGCTTACTCGCGCCGTCGTACTGGTTGTCCCAGTCCTCGGCAAACACTCCGGCGTGGACGTAGCGGACAACGGCGGTGCTCTCGTCGCGGGCCTCGACGACATACTCGAGGTTGTTGAACCAGCCGTCGGGGCCTTGCATGTGGATGGCTAGCTCGCGGGGCGGCTCCCACGTCGCGATGATCGGGCTGTCCGGACTACTGCCGTCCGCAGGGATTTCGAGCGGGGACGGGAACATCCAGCCGGCCGTCTCTGCCGAGATTGCGGCCCAGATCTGCTCGGGAGTTCCGGGGACGACCACCTCGCGGCGGATTTCGAATTTCTCGGACATCGCTACTGCTCCGTTTCGGGTGTGGTGACGTGGGGTGTGGTGAGACTGGGATGCAGGGCGACAACCAAGCGGTGTTTGCGCCCGGCTTCGGAATTGCCGTCGTGGTATTTGGCCACGAGTGAGTTGACCGACTCGCCGAGTTCGCCGGCGAAGGCGGCGCGGTCGGCCGCCGTGGCAAAGGTGATGTCGCTGTCGATGGCATAGGACGCCAACGGTTTTCCGGCCGCAGTTGCGCCGGCGATCAGTTCGCCGACCTCTCGGACGATCCGCGCCGCGAGAGTGACGAGCCAGCGCGCCGAGAGCTGATCCGGGAACCGGCTCGGGTCCGGCGCGAGCGCGGACATTGCAGCGGGGGAGATGACGTACGACGCGGCGCTGGCCTGCATGATCCGCTCCGTCATGTTTCCCCGCTTGCGCTCCTCGACGAGTTCGACGAGTCCGTGTTCCTCGAGAGTGCGCAAGTGGTAATTGATCTTCTGGCGCGTCAAGCCCACTCGGGGTGCCAGCGAGGATGCTGATGCCGGGACTGCCAGTTCAGCCAGAATCCGTTGGCGGATCGGATCGAGCGAGGCCTCGGCAGCTGCGGGACGATCGATGACTGCTACTTCCAACATGAGAAAACCATCCCACCGACAACTAGATCTGTCAAGACAGAAAAAATTGTCGGCGGGATGGTATTTCGGGGGTTCTCTACCGCTTCAGATCGGGCGGATTGTTCAGATCCCGCGCCGAGTACGTGTCACACGACGAGATCTGGCCCGCCTGGTATCCGGTCTTGAACCACGCCTGCCGCTGTGCCGACGATCCGTGTGTCCAGCCTTCGGGGTTGACCCGACCAGTCGTGGACTTCTGGATGCGGTCGTCGCCCACCGATGACGCCGCCGAGAGGGCGTCCCGGATATCGCTCTCGGACAAAGGCTTCAAGAATGGTTGACCGGAGTCGGCGTTGGGAGTTGTAGCCGCGAAGTGTGCCCACACGCCTGCATAGCAGTCGGCCTGGAGTTCGGTGCGAACCGCGCCGGACTGCTCACCCTGTGGGTCGGCCTGCGCGCGGCCGATGTCGCCGAGCTGATTCTGGATGTGATGTCCGAACTCGTGAGCGACCACGTACTCCTGTGCGAGCGGTCCGGCACTGGAACCGAAACGGTCGACGAGCAATTGGAAGAAGCTCGTGTCGAAATACGCCGTTTGGTCCGCCGGGCAGTAGAACGGACCGACATCACTCGACGCCTGGCCGCAACCGGTGTTGACCGAACCGCTGAACAGAATGACTTCGGGTCGCACGTACGCCGTGCCGGTCTGCTTGACCAACTGCTGATCCCAGACATCGTCGAGGCTTTCCGCAGTCAAGGCGACTCGGCAGTTAATGTCCGTATTTGCCATCGCCCCGGTGCAGTCGTCGACCGACGACAGTCCGGTCGACGAACTCGAAGTCTCGGTGGACGTGCCCAGTAGTGAGCCGGGGTCACCGCCGAACAACAGCGCCAGGATCAGGACGATAATGCCACCCGCACCACCGCCGATCGCGATTTTGCCGCCGCGGCCACCGCCGCCCCCGCCGCCTTGAACCTGAACGCGTCCCGCTTCAGCGCGGGCCCCCTCGTTGAAGGTCATCTATGTCCGCTTTCTGCTGTCGTGAACAAGTGCTTGCCGTCACTTCTGGAGATAGCTTCGCATGCGATGCGGGTCCGCGTTTCCGCTCTGCGCAGTTCGCTCCGTAGGATCGCAGGCAAAGTAGTCGGTCATCGGTTATTGGAAGTAGTTCGAAAGGAATCCCGTGCTGCGCACACATCTCGCCGGTTCATTGCGACCCGAGCAGGCAGAGCAGACCGTAACGCTCACCGGTTGGGTAGCCAGGCGTCGTGATCACGGCGGAGTGATCTTCATCGATCTCCGTGATGCATCCGGAGTTGCGCAGGTAGTTTTCCGGGCAGGTGACGTGGCCGAGCAGGCGCACCGTCTGCGCGCGGAATACTGCGTTCGCATAACCGGAACGGTCGAGGTTCGCCCCGAGGGCAACCAGAACTTCGAGATCCCCACCGGAGCAATCGAGGTCAACGCCACCGAACTCGAGGTTCTCAACGAAAGCGCACCGCTGCCGTTCCAGCTCGACGATCAGGTCGGCGAAGAAGCACGCCTCAAGTACCGATACCTCGACCTGCGTCGTGAAGGGCCCGGATCCGCAATTCGCTTGCGTTCCAAGGTAAGTGCTGCAGCGCGCGGCGTTCTCGCGCACCACGAGTTCGTCGAGGTCGAGACTCCGACGCTCACGCGTTCGACGCCAGAGGGTGCCCGCGACTTCCTCGTACCGTCACGCCTGCAGCCCGGTAGCTTCTACGCACTGCCGCAGAGCCCGCAGCTGTTCAAGCAGCTACTCATGGTCGGCGGCATCGAGCGCTACTACCAGATCGCGCGTTGCTACCGCGACGAGGATTTCCGCGCCGATCGTCAGCCCGAGTTCACTCAGCTCGACATCGAGATGGCTTTCGTCAACCAGGACGACATCATCCTGCTTGCCGAGGAAATCCTGACGGCGCTCTGGAAGCTCGTCGGCCACGAGATCAAGACGCCGATCGACCGCATGACCTACAACGAGGCAATGCGTCGTTACGGCAGCGACAAGCCGGACCTGCGTTTCGGTATCGAACTCGTCGAGTGCGCGGAGTTCTTCAAGGACACGACCTTCCGCGTCTTCCAAGCCGAATACGTTGGCGCCGTCGTGATGCCCGGTGGTGCAAGCCAGCCGCGCAAGCAGCTCGATGCCTGGCAGGAGTGGGCGAAGCAGCGCGGCTCCAAGGGCCTGGCGTACGTGTTGGTCGGTGAAGACGGCACTCTCGGTGGTCCCGTTGCCAAGAACCTGACCGACGCCGAGCGCGAGGGCCTGGCCGCTCACGTCGGAGCCCAGCCGGGTGACTGCATCTTCTTCGGAGCGGGCGCGACCAAGTCGACGCGCGCTCTCCTCGGCGCTGCCCGTGGTGAGATCGCCCGCAAGAAGGATCTCATCGATCCCGACGCGTGGGCCTTCGTGTGGATCGTCGACGCTCCGATGTTCGAGCCGACCGCCGACGCCACTGCATCCGGTGACGTTGCGCTCGGCCACTCTGCCTGGACCGCCGTGCACCATGCGTTCACGTCGCCGAAGCCGGAGTTCTTCGACACGTTCGACACCGATCCGGATTCCGCTCTGGCCTACGCCTACGACATCGTCTGCAACGGCAACGAGATCGGCGGCGGCAGTATTCGTATCCACCGCAAGGACATTCAGGAACGAGTGTTCAAGGTGATGGGCATCTCCGAGGAAGAGGCGCAGGAGCAGTTCGGCTTCCTTCTCGACGCCTTCGCCTTCGGCGCGCCTCCGCACGGCGGAATTGCCTTCGGCTGGGACCGCATCACCGCGCTCCTCGCCGGCATGGATTCCATCCGTGAGGTCATCGCGTTCCCGAAGTCCGGTGGCGGCGTCGACCCGCTGACGGATGCTCCGGCACCGATTTCTGCGCAGCAGCGCAAGGAATCGGGTATTGACGCGAAGCCCGAGAAGAAGTCAGAGGACAAGAAGTCCGAAGGCGACACCGCCGAAGCCAAGTAGAGCCGACACCGGATCGCCATGCTGCATTTGCGGGTGATCTGCCCGACCGAGCGCACCGAGCAAGTTCTCGGTGCGCTCGCGTCGCAGCGGGGCGCGACACACATCGTCGTATTACGTGATGTCGCGGTTCATCCCGCCGGCGACATGGTGGAGGCCGACGTCGCCCGTGAGGCGGCCAACGACGTCGTCGATGCTCTGACGGCTCTCGGCGTCGCCGAGGACGGCGGAATGACGCTCGTACCAGTCGAGACGGTGTTGTCGGCGGCGGCGCGCAAAGCTGAGCGCGACGTGCCGGGTGATCCCGCGGATTCCGTCGTGTGGGAGGAATTGCTGTCCCGCACTCGGGAAGAATCAACTCTCAACGGATTGTTCGTCGCGTTCCTGACGATCGCATGTCTGCTCGCGGCAATCGGCGTTGTCACCGACTCTCAGATCACGATCGTGGGCGCCATGGTCGTCGGCCCGGAGTTCGGGCCGCTGGCCGCGCTGGCTGTGGCACTCGTACGGCGGGATCGACGGTTGCGTCGACGTTCGATTCTCGCGCTCGCCGTCGGATTCCCCATCGCGATGGGCGTGACTCTCGCCGCAACGTTCTTGGTGAAGTTCTTCGGGTGGATGGACGTCGTGAGTCTCGAATCGCTCCACGAGGTCGATTTCGTCTACAAGGTCGGGCCCATCTCGTTTGTGGTCGCGCTTCTTGCCGGTGCGGCTGGAATGCTGGCACTCGTCTCGTCGAAGTCCGCTGCCTTGGTCGGAGTGTTCATCTCCGTCACCACGGTTCCTGCCGCCGGTTTCGCGGTGGTTGCGGCAGCAAACGGAGAATGGCGGATCGCCGGGTTGTCGTCGCTGCAACTGGCTGTCAACCTGGTCGGGATCGTCACTGCCTGCGTGCTCGTTCTCTGGGTCAGGACCCGGGCCGACGAGGAATTCGAAGCAGCGTTGAAAGGCATTTCTCGATTTGTCGACGAGGACAAAACTCCATGACATCGCCGGTTCGGAGTTCTGCTCACCGACAGCAGAATTCTCGCGAGAACTGTGTGCCGGTGTGGCGATTAGGGACTTTTGTCATCACCGCAGGTAGACGGCAATTTCTGTCGCTGTGAGAGCTTGAATTCGCCGCTGTGAGTGGATGAGCTGGGCATGATCGGAGTCACTAACGGGTAAGTTGGTCGGTGATGACCGCATTACTGGCAGACCCCGTTTCCGAAGTCGTCGCAGCTGCTGAGCAGTTGCTGACACGCCGCACAGGGGCACCCGTAACCCTGGTGGACCCAGTCGATCTCGGGGGGAGTGGCCGCACCGTCGTGCTGCGCGTACGTGTCGCCGAGAACCCGTTCTCCCTGCCTCGAACGCTGGTGATCAAGCAGGTCCGCGACAACTTCCAGGGAGCTACCAAAACCGCGATTGCGCTCCCCGCCGCGTCTGAAGGTGACTTCGACGTCGAGACCGCTTTCCTTCGTGAAGCGGTGTCGTATCAGTTCGCCAACGCGCTTGCCAAGGACGCACGCCCCGGCGCCGAACTGTTGGCGTCCGACCTCGATGCTCGCCTCTTGATCCTGAGTGATCTCGGCGACGCCACCGCCATCAGCGTCCGACTCGAAGACTCCGACCCGGACACCGTCACTCACACGCTGATGGCCATGGCGCAGGCCATGGGGCGCATGCACGCCGCGACCGTCGGCCGTGAGGACGACTTCACCGCACTGCTGCGTCGAGCCGAGGTCGCCCATTGCTCCGATGAAGTGGCGGATCAAGTGGGACGCGCAGTGGCCGGTGTTCCCGCGATGTTGGTGGAAAGTCTCGGCATCGATGTGAGCTCGGACATTCTCGAGCAGGTTCAGCACGCGCAGACACTGTTCAGTGGCGGTCGATTCCGCGCCTTCAGTCCGTCGGACCTGTGCCCAGACAACATCATCGTCAACGACGACGGCGTGCAGTTCCTCGACTACGAGTGGGGTGGCTACCGGGACGCCCTCCTCGACATCACCTACGCGTTGGTGTCGTTCCCCGGTTGCCTGTGCAACATCGACCTGACCGAAGAGCGGGCGTCGGCGATGGTCGATGCCTGGCGGGCCGAGGTCGTCGGGATGTGGCCTGCCCTGGCCGACGAGGCCGAATTGGGGCGCAGGATCGTCGAGGCCCAACTCATCTGGGTCTGGCTCAGCACCTATCTGTACCTGCCCGAGGATCATTCACGTATCGCCGCTGTCCGCGAGCACTATCTCTCGATTCCACGCGCCGACGCACTGGTGGGACGCTGGGCAAGGCTCGCGCGTTCGGCGAAGCTCGCCGGCAACGACGCCGTCGAGGCACACGCCCGCGACGTCGTGGCGGCGCTGCGCACCGAGTTCAGTTGAGTCTCTGACTGATCACACGCAGAAGGGCGCCCGTGCATGCAGCACGAGCGCCCTTTTTCGGTCGAGTCCGCTCAGTTGTCGGAGACCAGATCGTTCTCGGACAGGTCCGTCGCCGCGAGGGCCGTCGCCAGATCAGGATGGCGGAACGTCGACGTCACCTGGTCGGCCACGACTCGGAAAGCCGAGGCCAGGGTCGCGGACTTGTCCGGTTCGGCCGCCCACGTTGCGGTCTGTTCGACGACGACCACGCCGTGGTGGACGTACATCTTCCCGGGGACGAGCGTGATGCCGGCGTTGGTGGCCCACTCGCGCAGGGCAGCGAGTCCCTGGCTCGCGCCCTTGGGGCCGCCTACCTCGATGTCGTCACTCGACAACTGCAGAAGTGTGTCGATGTCTTGGGAGTTGAGTGCATCGTGCCACGCGAGGACGGTGGCGATCTCGGAGGTGCTCATGGCGACAACGCTATTACAGCGCCTTTGCCGAGGACGTGAGGGCTGGCGGAACCGCGGGTTGTGTCAAGCGTCGGTGGTCTCTAGTAGCGTCGATTCGTGAGCGATTGGCAAGCGGAAGACAGTGTGGGGGCGAAAGACGGCGTGGTGGCGGAAGACGGCGTGGTGGCGGAAGACGGCCTGTTCGAGGCAACTCCGGAGGAATCCGCGATCGTCGACGAACCCGATGTCGTGTCTGTCGCCGAGCGCGCATTGTCCTCGGTGCCGCCTGGAGCTCCTCTGGCCGTCCGCATGCGTCCCCTCACCCTCGGTGAAGTTGTCGGTCAACAGCACCTGCTCGGCCCTGGTGCTCCGCTGCGCAGAATGGTCGAGGGGTCCGGCGCCGCATCGGTTCTCCTGTACGGACCTCCCGGCACCGGCAAGACCACGCTCGCCTCGTTGATCTCGGGCGCTACCGGCCGTCGGTTCGAGGCACTGTCTGCTTTGTCTGCGGGTGTCAAGGAAGTTCGCGGTGTCATCGAACTTGCCCGCCGCCGTCTGCTGAACGGCGAACAGACCGTCTTGTTCATCGACGAGGTCCATCGTTTCTCCAAAACCCAGCAGGACGCCTTGCTCGCCGCGGTCGAGAACCGGATCGTGCTCCTGGTCGGCGCGACCACCGAGAACCCGTCGTTCTCGGTCGTCTCCGCGCTGTTGTCGCGTTCGTTGGTCCTGCAACTGCAATCGCTCACCGCTGCGGATGTCCAGGAACTGCTCGAGCGCGCGGTGGCCGACGAGCGCGGGTTCGGGGGAGCGATCGCGATCGACGACGACGCGATGGAACACCTCGTTCGTCTGGCCGCCGGTGACGCACGCCGAGCCCTGACGGCACTCGAGGCCGCTGCCGGAGCTGCACTGGACACGGCCGGCGACTCTTCGGGCCCGGTGGTGCTCGACCTGGCGACCGTCGAGGCCAGTGTCGACAAGGCCGCGGTTCGGTACGACCGTGCCGGAGATCAGCACTACGACGTCATCAGCGCCTTCATCAAGAGCATTCGCGGCTCCGACGTCGATGCCGCCCTGCACTACCTTGCTCGGATGCTGACCGCGGGCGAAGACCCTCGTTTCATCGCGAGGCGTCTGGTGGTTCATGCCAGCGAGGACATCGGCATGGCGGACCCGATGGCGCTGCAGACTGCCACCGCCGCTGCCCAGGCAGTGCAGCTGATCGGTATGCCGGAGGCTCGTCTGGCGCTGGCACAGGCCACCATTCATCTGGCGACGGCTCCCAAATCGGGTGCGGTCATCGCCGCTCTCGGTGCAGCCATGGCCGACGTGGCCGCCGGAAAATCCGGACTGGTACCGCCGCATCTGCGTGACGGGCACTACAAGGGTGCCGAGCAATTGGGCAACGCAGTCGGATACAAGTACCCGCACGACACACGTGATGGTGTTCTGCGGCAACAGTATCCACCGGACGATCTGGTGGGTGTCGACTATTACCAGCCCACCGCACACGGCAACGAGCGAGAGATCGCCGATCGGGTGAGCAAACTCCGCCGAATCGTTCGTGGCTGACGCCTGCCAGGTTCCACCGGTCGACGCGTTAGTCTGGACACCCATAGCTCGACGCTCTTGAAGGTAAGGACCGGTTAGTGCAAACCCACGAGATCCGCAGGCGATTCCTCGACCACTTCGTCAAGGCCGGCCACACCGAGGTGCCCAGCGCCTCGCTGATTCTCGACGACCCGAACCTTCTGTTCGTCAACGCGGGCATGGTTCCGTTCGTGCCGTTCTTCCTCGGGCAGCAGACGCCGTCCTACTCGCGCGCGACGTCTGTGCAGAAGTGTGTCCGCACCCTGGACATCGAAGAGGTCGGCATCACCACCCGCCACAACACCTTCTTCCAGATGGCGGGCAACTTCTCCTTCGGTGACTACTTCAAGAAGGAAGCCATCTCCCACGCCTGGCAGTTGCTGACAGGTTCGGTCGAGGACGGCGGATACGGCATCGATCCCACGCGCTTGTGGGCAACCGTCTATCTCGACGACGACGAAGCGTTCTCGATCTGGCGCGACGAGGTCGGTGTGCCCGAAGAGCGCATCCAGCGCCGCGGCATGAAGGACAACTACTGGTCGATGGGCATTCCCGGACCGTGCGGCCCCTGCTCGGAGATCTTCTACGACCGCGGCGCCGAGTACGGCGTCGAGGGCGGCCCGGAAGCCGACGAGGATCGCTACATCGAGATCTGGAACCTCGTGTTCATGCAGAACGAGCGCGGCGAGGGCACCAACAAGGGCGACTACCCGATCCTCGGACCGCTGCCGAAGAAGAACATCGACACCGGCATGGGCGTCGAGCGCGTTGCGTTCCTCCTGCAGGGCGTCGAAAACGTCTACGAGACAGACCTTCTCCGCCCCGTCATCGACAAGGCTGCCGAACTGACCGGCAGCGTGTACGGGACCGATCACACTTCTGACGTCCGTTTCCGCGTCATCGCCGACCACGCACGCACCGCCGCGATGTTGATCGCCGACGGTGTGAACCCCGGCAACTACGGCCGCGGATACGTCCTGCGCCGGTTGCTGCGTCGCATCGTGCGCTCGGCCAAACTGCTCGGCAGCGAGCAGCCCACCATGCGCGAGTTCATGATCGTCGTCCGCGACACGATGGCGCCGTCGTACCCGGTTCTGGAAACCGACTTCACGCGCATCGAGAACGTTGCCGTCGGTGAGGAGACCGCGTTCCTCAAGACGCTGGCGTCGGGTTCGGCCCTGTTCGAGAATGCTGCCGAGACGGTCAAGTCGTCCGGAAAGTCGGTCATCGCCGGCGATCAGGCGTTTGCACTGCACGACACCTACGGCTTCCCGATCGACCTCACGCTCGAAATGGCATCAGAGGCCGGTCTCACCGTCGACGAAGACGGCTTCCGCACGCTCATGGCCGAGCAGCGCAAGCGCGCCAAGGACGACGCTCAAGCGCGCAAGCACGCGCATGCGGACCTCACGGTCTACAAGGAACTGCTCGATCGAGGTGCCACCGAGTTCACCGGTTTCGACGAGCTCGTCTCCGAGGCTCACGTCCTCGCACTGATCGTCGACGGTGTCCGCGTGCCGGTCGCGAAGGCAGGTCAGGACGTCGAGGTCATCCTCGACCGCAGCCCGCTCTACGCAGAGTCCGGTGGACAGATCGCCGACATCGGTTCGCTCACCGCGCCGGGTCTCGAAGCCAAGGTCAACGACGTGCAGAAGATCGCCAAGAAGGTCTGGACGCACAAGGTGACGGTGCAGAAGGGCGAGATCACCGAGGGCGACGTCGTGCTCGCGCACGTCGACGCCGAGTGGCGCAAGGGTGCAACCCAGGGGCACTCCGGTACCCACATGGTGCACGCGGCGCTGCGTCAAGTGCTCGGCCCCAACGCCGTTCAGGCGGGTTCGCTCAACAAGCCGGGTTACCTCCGCTTCGACTTCTCCTGGCAGGGTGCGCTGTCCGACTCCCAGAAGCAGGACATCGAGGCACTCACCAACGAAGCCGTGGCGTCCAACTACGCGGTCAACACATTTGTCACGGATCTCGACAAGGCCAAGGCGATGGGTGCGATGGCACTCTTCGGTGAGAACTACGGCGACGAGGTTCGTGTCGTCGAAATCGGCGGTCCGTTCTCGATGGAACTGTGCGGCGGTACTCACGTCGGAAGCTCCGCCCAGATCGGTCAGGTCACGCTGCTCGGTGAGCAGTCGGTCGGCTCCGGAATCCGACGCGTCGAGGCGTACGTCGGTTTGGACTCCTACCGCTACCTCGCCAAGGAACGCGCTCTCCTCGCCGGACTCTCCTCCTCACTGAAGGTTCCTTCGGAAGAGGTACCCGCCCGCGTCGAGGCGCTTGTCGAGCGACTCAAGGTGGCCGAGAAGGAACTCGAGCAGACCAAGGCCAAGGCTGTGCTGGCGTCGGCAGGCGAGTACGTCGCCAAGGCCAAGCGCATCGGCAGCGTCCTCGTCATCGCCGAGCCTGCTCCCGCGGGAGTCGGCGGCAACGATCTGCGCAGCCTCGTCACGGACATCAAGGGCCGACTCGGCTCCGAACCCGCCGTCGTAGCTCTCCTCGGTGACGTCGACGGCAAGGTCCCGTTCGTGGTCGCATCCAGCAAGGCGGCCCAGGGTCTCGGTGTGAAGGCCGGCGAGCTTGTCGCGTCCTTCGGTCCCAAGATCGGTGGCCGCGGCGGCGGAAAGCCCGACATGGCCCAGGGTTCGGGTTCGGACTCTGCCGGAATCCCGGCGGCGCTCGATGCGATCCGGGACAGAGTCGGAGAGCTGGCGGGCGGCAGCTGACGGTGGTGGCTACGCAGCAGGGTCCCGATCGCCCCGGCATCGACGACCCTGGTCGCGGGCGGCGCATCGCCATCGACGTCGGCAGTGTTCGCATCGGCGTCGCGTCAAGCGACCCCGACGGCATCCTCGCGACACCGGTGGAAACGGTTCCACGCTCGAAGGAGCGTGGGCCCGACGCGCCGGATATCCGGCGCATTATCGCCATCGTGTCCGAATACGAGGCCGTTGAGGTTATCGTCGGACTGCCACAGACGCTGCGCGGTGAGCAAGGTAAAGCCGCCGGTATCGCGACTGCATTCGCCAAACGACTGCAGCGGGCCGTCGAACCGATCCCGGTGAGATTGTCCGACGAACGACTGACGACCGTCACGGCTGCGCGCAACCTCCGCGAAAGTGGAGTCAAGGCACGCGGCCAGCGGCCGATGATCGATCAGGCTGCGGCGGTGGAAATCCTGCAAGGCTGGCTGGACGAGCGGAGTAGAGCTGTGAAACCAGGGGAGTCGTCGAAGGACGCTGCACTGGAGGGCGATCTGTGAACGCGCGGTGGGATGAGGGCGGCGGAAGCCGGCCCACCAGTTCGTTCGACTTCGACAACGACGAGACCATGGTCATGCGTGCGTTGCCGCAGAGCATCGATCCGCCGTATATGTCGCGAGCGGAGGCACGCAAGCAACGCGAAGCGCGCAACAAGCGCGCCAAGCGAGGTAAGAAGGTTGGTGTTCTCGCTCTCCTGGTGTTGGTGATCGCGGTTCTCGGTGTCGGTGCATACGGTGCCCTCTGGTACATGGATCGCAACAAGGCCGCGGAGGACTTCGCCGGCCCGGGCGGCGCACCCGTGGTCATCCAGATCAACAGTGGAGAAACCGCATCGGAGATCGGTGCGACGCTGGAGGCGAAGAACGTCGTCGCGAGTTCCGCTGCTTTCTACAACGCTGCGATCGCCAATCCGTCGGAGATCCAGAAGGTACAACCCGGCTTCTACCAGGTGCCGGTGCAGAGTAGTGCCGCGAGCGCACTCGACAGTTTGGTTGCCCCGGACTCCCGAGTCGGCAGTGTTGTCATCGCCGAAGGGCGTCAGCTGCACGACAGTTCGGACGCGCAGACCGGCTCGCTCAAGAAGGGCATATACAACCTGATTTCCGAGGCGAGTTGTGTCGGCCCGGTTTCTGCTCAGAAATGTGTCTCGACAGACGAATTGAACACTGCGGGAGCATCTTCCGATCTGGCTTCGCTCGGTGTGCCGGACTGGGCGATGTCGTCGGTCAAGAGCGTGCCGGACAAGGACCGTCAGCTCGAAGGCCTGATCGCCGCCAGCAGTTGGGATTTCGATCCCACTGCGACGCCCACCGAGATCCTGCGGTCGTTGGTCGAGGGTAGCGCCGCCAAGTACGAGGCCACCGGGATTCTGACAGCCGGCAGCGGGGTCGGAATGTCGCCGTACCAGTTGTTGGTGGCAGCGTCGCTGGTCGAGCGTGAGGCATTGCCTGGCGACATGGCCAAGGTCGCGCGGGTGATCGTCAACCGACTCGCAGTCGATCAGCCTTTGCAGTTCGACTCCACGGTCAACTACTCACTCGACACCACCGAGGTCGCCACGACCGATGCGGACCGTGAGCGCGTCACGCCCTGGAACACGTACGCAATGCCCGGTCTGCCTGCGACGCCTATTGCTTCACCGAGCATCGACGCGCTGAAGGCCGTGGAATCTCCGGCGGCCGGTGACTGGTTGTACTTCGTCACGATCAACAAGGAAGGCCAGACGCTCTTCACCAAGAGTTACGAGGAGCATCTGGCCAACATCGAACTGGCACAGCAAAGTGGGATTCTCGACAGTGGACGGTAGTAACGCGACTTCGCTCGCGACGCCGCGTAAGGCGGCAGTTCTCGGAAGCCCGATCGCTCACTCGAAGTCGCCGTTGCTGCACCTTGCTGCGTACGAGGCTTTGGGTCTGAGCGATTGGACCTACGAGCGGATCGAATGCACCGGCGAGCAGTTGCCTGCCCTCGTTGACTCACTCGGCCCCGAATGGGTCGGCCTCTCCGTGACGATGCCGGGCAAGATCGCAGCACTCGACTATGCCACCGAACGCACACCGCGAGCGGTGACCATAGGCTCGGCCAACACCTTGGTCCGCATCGACGGCGGTTGGCGTGCCGACTGCACGGACGTCGACGGAGTCAGCGGTGCGTTGATCGCCGGCGGCGTCGGCGATCTCAGCGGCACTTCGGCGGTAGTCGTCGGCGCGGGCGGCACCGCGCGGCCGGCATTGGTCGCGTTGGCCGACATGGGAGTTCGGACAGTCACCGTGGTCGCGCGTGATCCGGGGCGAGCATCCGGTGCCATCGAATGCGGCAGTGCTGTCGGGTTGGGCATTGATCTGGTCTCTTTCGACGACGCACGACTCGGTGGGATCTGTGCCGAATCCTCGGTCTTGGTCAGCACCGTTCCCGCAGAAGCGGCCGCGCCTTTCGCCCAGCAACTGGGGAGGGCACGATTTGTCCTCGACGCGATCTACAACCCCTGGCCGACGCCACTCGCTTCGGTTGTCGAGGCGGCTGGTGGCACGGTGATCGGTGGCCTCGAGATGTTGCTCAATCAGGCCTTCGGGCAGGTAGAGCAGTTCACGGGCAAGCCCGCTCCGCGAGAGGCGATGGCAGCCGCTATCGCTTAGCTCTGTTCACAGTGTCGAGGTAGTCCACAAGACGATTCGTAGAGTGCCGCTGGTGAACGCCAGACACCAAGCTCGAAACCATGTGGACGTTGGTGGTCTTGGCAGGCGCTGGGGTAGTCGGTGGTGTCGGTGCTCGGGCGATCGTCGACAGTTGGTTGCGACGACACGGTTATCGACCAGTCGTGGCTCTCTGTTGTATGCCCCAGTGCGGTGTCGCCACAGGTTGGGTTGCCGTCGGCGCACTGAATACCTCGGTGGTGCAACTGATCTCAGGTCTGGCCGTGGTGTGGTGGTGCGTCGCAATCTCGACTGTCGACCTGGCCGTGCGACGGCTGCCCAACAGTTTCACGCTGCCCGGCTACGCAGTCGTGATGGTCTATGCGGCGGCGTCGGGAACGGTGTGGGTTGCTGCGGTGGGATCGGCACTGCTCGCCGGAATCCACCTCCTGGCGCACGTGATGTCGCCTGGTTCGATGGGTCTCGGCGATGTGAAGCTCTCTCTTCCGCTGGGCGCTCTGACCGGATTGGTGGGCGCTGACGCCTGGCTGTGGTCGTTGGTGTCTGCGTCGGTGCTCACCGCAACCCTGGGTGTCGTGATCGAACTGCGAAAACTGGGCCGGCGACAGTCGGGGCCGGTAGCCCACAATTCGCCCATCGCGCACGGTCCCTCGATGTGCCTGGCAGCCTGCGGTTCGATGGCGTTTGCCTGGTTGACGTGACGAGTGCAACATCCGCGGAAAACCTTGCGTTATTGACTATTCAACGACGGACCGTGATCTGCAAGAAAGACGTAACCGTCGGTTTCATAAAGGCGGGTATCGCAGGCGCGCAGTCCCAGTATGCGGCGAGTCGGACTTGCCGAATGTCCACTCCCTGACGTTGACTGAGGCTTCGGAAATGGGACAAAACGAATCTCGTTTCGCACTCGATTATCGGGGGAACCTATGCGCACAAGGCTTTTCGTCGCTGCGGCAGCCTGTTTGGCGGCTGTGGCTGCAGGGGCGGGCGTCGCCGGCGCCGCGCCTGCACCTTCGTCGGTGGCACTGGGCGGGGGCTCAGGAATCCTGCTGCCGGACGTGGATCATTCCGATCCGGAGCAAGTTGCGGCGTGCACGTTGACCGCGGTCGGATACGACAACGCCGGCTCACTCGTGGCACTCACCGCCGGACACTGCGGAGTTGTCGGGGACCGGGTGTTCGCCGAATACCTGCCCGAAGCCGGCCCCATCGGTCGGTTCTCCTACTCGAGTCCGGTCTCGGATATCGCGGTGATCGATCTCGACGACGCGAAGGTAGCCCCGCTACGTACCGTCGGCGGCACGACGATCAACGGAATCGGCGCTCCGCCGGCACCGGGCACGATCGTGTGCAAGGAAGGCCGTTCGACCGGCAACACGTGCGGTATCACCTGGGGCTACGACTCCGTCTACGGTGAAATTGTCGAGCACACGTGCTCGATTCCCGGAGACTCCGGTGGACCACTCGTCGTCGGCGATCGCCTGGTGGGCTTGATCAGCAACGGCTTCGAACCGTACTGCTTCGAGCCGCTCCCGCCGCCGTTCCATGCTCCCGACAACTCGGCGGACATCAACATCGGTTTGGCTGACATCAATGCCAACGGTGGAGGATTCCGCCTGTTCTAGACCCGCAGGAACCTCTGAGATGGCCCACACGCATCGTGCGTGTGGGCCATCTGCGTTCACCCGGAGGGCCACTGTGACAACTGAGGTCTGCGACGTGGAAAGATGGTCGGCGTGCTGCGTTGGATAACTGCCGGAGAATCCCATGGTCCCGCCCTCGTCGCGATGCTCGAGGGCATGGTCGCGGGGGTCGAAGTGACCTCTGAGGCCATCTCGTCCGAACTTGCCCGTCGTCGACTCGGTTACGGCCGTGGCGCGCGGATGAAGTTCGAGGCCGACAAGGTCACCATCATCGGTGGTGTCCGCCACGGATTTACGCTCGGTGGCCCCGTGGCCATCGAAATCGGCAACACCGAGTGGCCCAAGTGGGAAACCATCATGTCCGCCGACCCGGTCGACCCGGACCTGCTCGCCGATCAGGCTCGCAATGCCCCGCTGACGCGCCCGCGTCCCGGTCACGCCGATTACAGCGGCATGCTCAAGTACGGCTTCAACGACGCGCGTCCCGTCCTCGAGCGCGCCAGCGCTCGCGAGACCGCAGCCCGTGTAGCCGCCGGAACAGTCGCACGGTCGTTCCTGCGTCAGGTATTCGGTGCCGAGGTCGTTTCACACGTCATCTCCATCGGCGCTTCCGAGCCTTACGTCGGGCCCGTGCCGGATGGCAAGGACCTGGACGCGATCGACGCGAGCCCGGTCCGCGCATTCGACAAGGCTGCAGAAGAGTCGATGATCGCCGAGATCGAATCGGCCAAGAAGGACGGCGACACCCTCGGTGGCGTCGTCGAGGTCGTCATCCACGGCCTGCCGGTCGGACTCGGCACTTTCGTCAGTGGCGCCGAGCGTCTCGATTCACGACTTGCCGCAGCTCTCATGGGAATTCAGGCCATCAAGGGTGTCGAGGTCGGTGACGGCTTCGAGACCGCGCGTCGTCGTGGCAGCGAAGCTCACGACGAAATCCGCCCGGGCCCGGACGGCATCGTGCGTTCCACGAACCGCGCAGGCGGTATCGAAGGTGGCATGACCAATGGCGAGGCCCTTCGAGTTCGCGCCGCGATGAAGCCGATCTCGACGGTTCCGCGCGCTCTGGCGACGGTCGACATGGAGAGCGGCGAGGAAGCGGTTGCCATCCACCAGCGCAGCGATGTGTGCGCGGTTCCGGCCGCCGGCGTCGTCGCCGAATCGATGGTTGCGCTTGTCGTGGCTCAGGCCGCACTCGAAAAGTTCGGTGGTGATTCCATTGCTGAAACCACTGCCAACTACCGTCGTTACGCCGAGGGCATCGCAGCCCGACCGCCTCGATAGGACTCACGTATCGATGAAGCCGAAGGCTGTACTCATCGGTCCGCCCGGTGCCGGCAAATCGACCATCGGTCGACGTCTCGCGCAGGCACTCGAACTCGAATTGGTCGATACCGACGCCGAGATCGAACGGACCACGGGTAGAACGATCCCGGAGATCTTCACCCACGACGGAGAGCCTCGGTTTCGTGAGATCGAGGAATCGGTGGTTCGCGACGCGTTGCAGGCCACCGACGGAATCGTCTCGCTCGGCGGTGGTGCGATCCTGTCGGATCGCACGCGCGAACTGCTCCAGGGCCACACGGTCATCTACCTGGAGATCAGTGTCGCCGAAGGGCTTCGCCGCACGGGGGCGAACAATCATCGTCCGCTGCTGGCCGGCGGAGATCCCAAGGTCAAGTACCAGGAGCTGATGAGGCGTCGTCGTCCGCTGTACCGGCGTTCGGCCACGATTCGGATTCGGACCGACGGCCGAAGCCCGGCGCGTGTCGTCGGGCAATTGGTGTCGAAACTTCAAGACAAATGAACAACCGGAGCGGAGTAGTGGAGCAGTGACCGAACCCGTACGTGTAGAGGTGAAGACCGCAAGTCCCTACCCGGTCGTGATCGGCCGCGGCCTGCTCGGTGACCTTGTTGCCGAGTTCGACGGCGCGCGCACTGTCGCGATCTTCCATCAGCCGCCGCTGGCAGAGACCGCGGAGGCTGTACGGGCTGCGTTGGCGGAGAAGGGGATCGACGCTCACCGCATCGAAATCCCCGACGCCGAGGACGGTAAGGATCTTGCCGTCGCGGGCTTCTGCTGGGACGTGCTCGGCCGGATCGGCCTGACTCGCAGCGACGCGATCATGAGCTTGGGCGGGGGAGCGGCGACCGACCTCACCGGCTTCGTCGCTGCTACGTGGATGCGTGGTGTCAAGGTTGTTCACGTCCCCACCACTTTGCTCGCGATGGTCGACGCAGCAGTGGGCGGCAAGACCGGTATCAACACCGAAGCGGGCAAGAACCTCGTCGGTTCGTTCCACGAACCGGGAGCGGTGTTCATCGATCTCGCGACGCTCGAGACTGTGCCGCACAACGAGATCGTTGCAGGCATGGCCGAGGTCATCAAGACCGGATTCATCGCCGACCCGGTGATCCTGGACCTCATCGAAGCGGATCCCAAGGCTGCTCTCGATCCGTCGGGAACTGTTCTGCCCGAGCTGATTCGGCGCTCCGTCGAGGTCAAGGCCAAGGTCGTGGCCGCGGATCTGCGCGAGTCGGATCTGCGCGAAATCCTCAACTACGGCCACACCCTCGGCCACGCGATCGAACGTCGTGAGCGCTACAAGTGGCGCCACGGTGCCGCTGTCTCCGTCGGCCTGGTCTTCGCTGCCGAACTCGGACGGCTCGCGGGCCGACTCGACGACGCCACCGCCGATCGTCACAAGTCGATCCTCGATCTCGTCGGGCTGCCGACGTCGTACGACGGTGATGCGTTCGGCGATCTGATGAAGGGAATGCAGACCGACAAGAAGAACCGTGCCGGGCTGCTCCGTTTCGTGGTCCTCGACGGCCTCGCCAAGCCGGGCCGCCTCGAAGGGCCGGATCCGAGCCTGCTGGTCGCGGCGTACTCCGCGATCGCCCGTGATCCCAGGCCGGCCGGCGGAACGGTCCTGCTGTGAGGATCAACGTCGTCAACGGACCCAATCTGGGGCGTCTGGGTAAGCGTCAGCCCGAGGTCTACGGCGCGACCACACACGACGATCTGATCGAATTGTGCGTCGCGGCAGGTAAGGACCTCGGCGTCGAGGTGATCGTCCGTCAGAGCGATCACGAAGGCGATCTGCTCGGTTGGATCCACGACGCGGCGGACGCGGGGGAACCGGTGATCCTCAATGCCGGTGGCTTGACGCACACGTCGGTGGTCCTGCGAGATGCATGCGCCGAACTGACCGCAGGTCTCGTCGAGGTGCACATCTCGAACGTTCATGCGCGAGAAGAGTTTCGGCACCATTCCTACCTGAGTCCGATTGCGACCGGCGTGATCGTCGGACTCGGCGTCGCCGCGTATCCGCTGGCGATCAGGTTCCTCGCCGAGCGAGGCTGAACGAGGGAAGTCGAAAAGCCGACCACACGAATGCGGCCCCGAGGAAAATTTCCTCGGGGCCGCATTCGGTTGTGTGGACGGCGGGCGTTACTGCTCGCGCTTGCCCAGATCGATCGCTGGGAAGACCGCGGTATCGGCGTCGGATTCCTCGACGGACATGGCGGCTCCGCTGTATGCGTGCTGCTCGGTGGGGGAGTCGTAGCCCTCGCTGACGGGCACCGGTTCGTGGTGACGCTCGTGAGACGGGGTCTGCGGAGCGGTTCCGTTCTTGCGCTGCTCACGACTGACGAAGAAACGTCCGACGGTGATGGCGATCATGGCAGGGACGAAGATGAGAAGGATCGTGAACGCCGCACCGGAGGTCACCTCGAAGAACAAGCCCTGCTGAGTGAGTTCGAGGGAGGGGACCAGGCTGAGTGCCCAGCTGGCAGCGCCGGCGACGAATCCGCCGACCAAAGCAGCTTTGAGCCACAGCATGGTCAGATCGGCGCCGTCCTCGGGTTCGGGGAAGTTTCGGCGGTCGCGAATGCCGTCGATACCACCCCAGATCGCGGCGAAGACGATGACGATCAACAGGGACAGCCAGCGCAGGGTGGACCCCTGAAGTGGCCACTGTGCGATTGCTGCACCGAGCAACGCACGAAACACAACATGTATCAGGGCCATGCCGAGGCCACGTACCAACCACGCATTCATGGGTACAGCCTAACTAGAACCCATTACACCTTGTGGCCTAACCCACACTTATTGCTGTAACCGTGAGTTTCGAGTTGATCGGCAGGTCTGCCAGGGCGGTAGGTTCGAGGGATGCCGGTCGACTTCAGAGCACGCCGTGAATCCCTCAGACGCCTCCTCGCGGAGCGCGAACTCGACGCGATTCTCGTCACAGATCTCCTCAACATCAGGTACCTCACCGGTTTCACCGGTTCCAATGCTGCGCTCGTCGTCAGTGCGTCCGATTCGGCGTCCGACGAACGCGCGACGGTGATCTGCACCGACGGTCGTTACGTGACGCAGGTGGCGGAGCAGGTTCCGGACCTGCGCGCTGAAATCGCCCGTTCGAGTGCTGCGCACTTGATCGAGAAGTCGACGATGCCCGTTCTCGCGTTCGAGTCACACGTCGCGACGTTCGCCGAACATCGCGCATGGACCGAGGCAGCACCGAAGATCCGGTTCGAACCGGTGAGTGGACTCGTCGAACAGTTGCGCATGGTCAAGGACGAGCACGAGGTGGAGTTGTTGCGCGCCGCATGCACTTCAGCCGATGTCGCGTTGGCGCAGTTGATCGCTCGCGGCGGTCTGCGACCTGGCCGAACCGAACGAGAGGTCGGTCGTGAACTGGAAAACCTGATGCTCGACAACGGCGCAGACGGTATTTCCTTCGAGACGATCGTGGCGGCAGGCGTCAACTCGGCGATTCCGCATCACCGACCGACCGACGCGATCCTGGCGTCGGGTGACTTCGTGAAACTCGACTTCGGCGCACAGGTCGGTGGGTACCACTCGGACATGACCCGGACGTACGTGCTCGAGTCCGTTTCCGATTGGCAACGGGAGATTTACGAACTCGTCGCGCGGTCACAAGCTGCCGGTTGCGATGCCCTCGCTCCGGGTGTCGAATGTGCGGCCGTGGACGCCGCCGCCCGTTCGGTGATTGACGATGCAGGCTACGGCGAGTTGTTCCTGCACGGCCTCGGCCACGGTGTCGGCCTCGAAATCCACGAAGCACCGGGAATCGGCAAGCTCGGCACCGGTACACTTCTTTCCGGCGCGGCGGTGACCGTCGAGCCGGGCGTGTACTTCTCCGGGCGCGGAGGTGTACGGATCGAGGACACGCTCGTTGTTCGTGAGCAGGGGCCAGAGCTGCTCACACTGACCGCAAAAGACCTTACCGTCGTCTGAGACGGTTTCCCGACCCCTAGGAGACGCGAAGCAAGTGGCTTCCACCAGTGATTTCAAGAATGGTCTGGTTCTGCAGATCGAAGGCCAGCTGTGGACGATCATCGAGTTCCAGCATGTCAAGCCCGGCAAGGGCCCTGCCTTCGTGCGCACCAAGCTCAAGAACGTGCTCTCGGGCAAGGTAGTGGACAAGACGTTCAACGCCGGTGTGAAGGTCGAGACCGCCACGGTCGACCGTCGTGACATGACCTACCTGTACCACGACGGCAGTGACTACATCTTCATGGACGGCGACACCTACGACCAGGTGTCGATCAGTGAATCCACCGTCGGCGACCAGTCGCGTTTCCTGCTCGAGAACATGGCCGTCCAGGTCGCGACCCACGAAGACGTTCCCCTCTTCGTCGAGCTTCCGGTCACGGTCGAGCTCGTCGTCAAACACACCGATCCGGGCCTGCAGGGCGACCGCTCCACCGGCGGCACCAAGCCTGCCACCCTCGAGACCGGTGCCGAGATCAACGTGCCGCTCTTCATCAACACCGGTGACAAGCTCAAGGTCGATTCCCGTGACGGCAACTACCTCGGGCGTGTGAATTCCTGAGTGTCCGGCACACATAAGAAACTCGGTGCACGCCACAAGGCGCGCAAGCGTGCCGTCGACTTCCTCTTCGAAGCCGAGGCACGTGACCTCGATCCGGTCGCGCTCGCATCGGAGCGTTCCGATCTGTCCGTCAAGGACGACGCGGTAGCACCTGTCGCGGCCTACACCGTCACGTTGGTGTCCGGCGTTGCGGAGAATCTGGACCGGATCGATCAGGTCATCTCCTCGCATCTGCAGGATTGGACGCTCGAGCGTCTGCCCGCCGTCGACCGTGCGATTCTGCGTATCGCCGTGTGGGAGCTCTTCCATGCGACGGACGTTCCGCCGGTTGTCGCCGTGGACGAGGCCGTCGAACTCGCGAAGCAGCTCTCGACGGACGACTCTCCGGGATTCGTCAACGGAATCCTCGGTCAGGTCGTTCTCGTTGCGCCGCAGGTTCGATCGGCTGCAGCTGCGACCTCGCAGCGCGCGCAGGAATCGGATTCGGGTACCGAGTAGCAAGTTCTGTTCCACCACCGCCGTGCGAGTGTCACCGTGCGCGTTGTGTGTCTGCACACAACCGGTCGGAGTCGCTGCTCGCACGGCGGGATCAGGTCTGTCGGCTGATAGGGTGGGGACCGTCAGACATCCTTTAACGATCCGTCCAGTGAGGCGGAGAAGGAGGTCGCTGTATGAGCGTGCCCGAAGGGTCTCGCCCATCCGATCTTGCAGGTCCAGGCAGCGCCAAGGCATCCGCTGGTGCCGAGGCAAGTAGTGAGACCCGTGAATTGTTGTCCGCCCAGGATGTGGGCCGGACCATCGCGCGGATCGCTCACGAGATCATCGAGAAAACCGCGCTCGACGGACCCGAGGGAACAGCCCCTCGTGTGGTCCTGATCGGCATCCCGACGCGCGGAACCACACTCGCCACGCGACTGCGCGCCAAGATCGAAGAATTCTCCGGTGTGCGTCTTCCCATCGGATCTCTCGACATCACGCTCTACCGTGATGATCTCCGCACCAAGCCGCATCGCCCGCTCGAGCGCACGTCCGTCCCCGAAGGTGGCGTCGACAATGCTCTGGTCGTCCTGGTGGACGATGTCCTCTTCTCCGGTCGCACCGTGCGCTCCGCCCTCGATGCGTTGCGCGATCTCGGTCGCCCCCGGGCCGTCCAACTCGCAGTGCTGGTCGATCGCGGTCATCGCGAACTGCCGCTGCGCGCCGACTACGTCGGCAAGAACGTCCCGACCGCGAGGTCAGAAGACGTCAAGGTTCTCCTCCAGGAACACGACGGCAGGGAAGCGGTAGTCATCTCCGGAGGTAAGAGCGCGTGAAGCACCTTCTTTCCGTCGCGGACCTCGATCGTGAGTCCGCGGTAGAACTTCTCGACGAGGCAGAACGCTTCGAGCAGGCGCTGCTGGGCCGCGAAGTACGCAAACTCCCGACGCTGCGCGGACGCACGGTCATGACGGTGTTCTTCGAGAACTCGACGCGCACCCGGGTGTCCTTCGAGGTGGCCGGTAAGTGGATGAGCGCGGACGTCATCAACGTCAGCGCATCGAGTTCCTCGGTGTCCAAGGGCGAATCCCTGCGCGATACCGCGATGACCCTGCGCGCGGCCGGTGCTGACGCCCTCATCGTGCGGCATCCGGCTTCGGGTGCCGCCCATCAGATCGCCAAGTGGACCGGAGCGGCCGACGACGGTGGCCCGGCAGTCATCAACGCAGGTGACGGCACGCATGAGCATCCAACTCAGGCGCTTCTCGACGCTTTGACCCTTCGCCAGCGCCTCGGCGACATCGAGGGCAAGCGGATCGCGATCGTCGGCGACATTCTGCACAGCCGTGTGGCCCGGTCCAACGCGCTGCTGCTCTCGATGCTCGGCGCGGAGGTCGTCTTGGTGGCGCCTCCGACACTGCTGCCGGTCGGCGCGCACACGTGGCCGGTCACGGTCTCGCATTCGCTCGACGCCGAACTGCCCGGACTCGACGCGGTGCTGATGCTGCGGGTTCAGGCCGAACGCATGAACGGCGGCTTCTTCCCTTCGCAGCGCGAGTACTCGATCAACTACGGCCTGTCCGAGAAGCGACTGGCGATGCTGGCCGACCACGCGGTGGTCTTGCACCCCGGTCCGATGCTGCGCGGCATGGAGATCGCATCCGCCGTCGCCGATTCCTCGAAAACTGCTGTACTGCAACAGGTTACCAACGGCGTACACATGCGCATGGCTGTCTTGTTCCGACTGCTGGTCGGGTCGGAGGACGGTGCGCTGTGACCAGAAACGAGAACGGAGAATCACCCGTGAGTGTCCTGCTCCGCGGAGTCCTGATCTACGGAGAAGGTGAGCCCACCGACGTACTCGTCGGCGACGGCACGATCCTCGAGATCGGCGTGGACCTCGATCCGGCCACGGCATCCGAGGTGATCGATGCCGGCGGGCAGATCCTGCTTCCCGGCTTCGTGGACCTGCACACCCATCTACGTGAGCCTGGTCGCGAAGACACCGAGACCATCGAAACCGGAAGCTCCGCGGCCGCTCTGGGTGGATACACCGCGGTCTTCGCGATGGCGAACACGAGCCCCGTCGCCGATTCGGTGGTCATCACCGATCACGTCTGGCGACGCGGACAGGAAGTCGGCCTCGTCGACGTCCACCCCGTCGGCGCAGTCACCGCAGGCCTGGAAGGCAAGCAGCTCGCCGAGATGGCGACCATGGCCGCAGGCGTCGGCAAGGTCAAGATGTTCTCCGACGACGGTCACTGCGTCTACGACCCACTGATCATGCGTCGCGCGCTCGAATACTCCAGCTCACTGGGCGTCCTGATCGCGCAGCACGCGGAAGAACCGCGTTTGACGGTCGGTGCGGTCGCCCACGAGGGCCCCACGGCCGCGCGTCTCGGCCTGGCCGGATGGCCGCGAGCAGCCGAAGAATCGATCGTGGCCCGTGACGCACTGCTCGCGCGTGACGCCGGCGCCCGCGTTCACATCTGCCACGCATCCACCGCCGGAACCGTCGAACTCGTGAAGTGGGCTCGCAGCCAAGGGATTTCGATCACCGCCGAGGTCACCCCGCATCACCTGCTCCTCGATGATTCACGTCTCGAGACGTACGACGCGATCAACAAGGTCAACCCGCCGTTGCGTGAGGCCAGCGATGTTGCTGCCCTGCGCAAGGGTCTGGCCGAGGGCATCATCGACTGCGTCGCGACTGACCATGCACCGCACGCCGAGCAGGACAAGTGCTGCGAATTCGCGGCCGCCCGCCCCGGAATGCTCGGCCTCGAGACCGCGCTCTCGATCATCGTGCAGACGATGGTCCAGCCCGGCCTGTTGGACTGGCGCGGTGTTGCGCGGGTCATGAGCGAGCGCCCGGCGGCGATCGTCGGACTCGACGATCAAGGCCGTCCCATCGAGGTGGGGGAGCCCGCCAACCTGACATTGGTCGATCCGTCGGCCGAGTGGACGGTCCACGGACCCGACCTGGCGAGTGTCGCGCATAACACTCCGTACGAGTCGATGACATTGCCCGCACGGGTCACGACCACACTGTTACGTGGCCGCATCACCGCACACGACGGGAATGTGCGGCTGCGGAGTAGCGAGGAGTAGCGCGTCATGGACAGAGCACTGTGGATCATCGGTCTGGCGATCTTCTGGGTCGCGATGATCGGCCTGATGTACGTCGGTTGGCGTGGACGCGCTCGACGCCAGAAAGACAAGATCGGCGAACTGCCGACGGTACCGGCAACCCTGGGTGAACTGCTCGTCCTGCCGACCACCGGCCTGTACGTCGGTAGCACCATCGCACCCAGTTGGCAGGACCGCATCGCCGTCGGCGACCTCGGTTTCCGCGCCACCTGCGAGATCAGCCGCTACAGCGGCGGAATTCTGGTCGAGCGTGACGGTGCGTCGGCCATCTGGATTCCGGAGAAGTCGATCCGCGCGATCCGCACGGAGAACGGTCTTGCCGGCAAGGTCATGAGCAAGGACGGCGTCCTGGTGATTCGCTGGGAATTGCCGAGCGGAACCGAGATCGACACGGGCGTGCGCGGTGACGACAAGACGGTTTATCCGGACTGGGTCAAGCCGGTAACTGCTTCGAACAAGACTGCTTCGAACAAGACTGCTTCGAACAAGACTGCTTCGAACAAGACTGCTTCGAACAAGACTGCCTCGAACAAGACGAATGACAACGAAGACGCAAGCTCTGGCGACATCGAGCAGAACGGAAAGAACGCATGAGCGGCTTTGGCAACAGCCCCGCAGTACTGGTCCTCGAAGACGGACGGGTGTTCCGCGGAACCACCTTCGGTGCGGTTGGACAGACCCTGGGCGAAGCGGTGTTCAGCACCGGCATGACCGGCTACCAGGAAACGCTCACCGATCCCAGCTACCACCGCCAGATCGTGGTCTCCACCGCGCCGCAGATCGGCAACACCGGCTGGAACGACGAAGACGACGAGTCGGTCGGACCGACCGGCGAGAGTGCCGGTGCCAAGATCTGGGTTGCCGGGTACGTCGTTCGTGACCCCTCGCGCGTCACCTCGAGCTGGCGTGCAACCGGTTCGCTGCAGGCCAAGCTCGAAGAGCAGGGCATCGTCGGAATCGCCGGGATCGACACTCGTGCCCTGGTTCGCCACCTGCGTACTCGCGGTTCGATGAAGGCAGGCGTCTTCTCCGGTGAAGCCATCGCCGCCGATGACGAACTGGTCCGACGGGTTCAGGATCAGCCGACCATGCTCGGCGCCGATCTTGCCGGTGAAGTCAGCACCACCAGCGGCTACGTCGTCGAGCCGAAGGGCGGGGAGGCGCTGTACACGGTTGCCGCGATCGATCTCGGTATCAAGACAAACACCCCGCGCATGTTCGCCGAGCGCGGTATCCGCGTCCACGTGTTGCCGTCCAATGCGAGTCTCGAACAGATCCTCGACCTCAAGGCCGACGGAGTGTTCCTCTCCAACGGTCCCGGTGACCCGGCCACCGCCGACGGCGCAGTGCACCTGACGAAAGAGGTCATCGGACAGGGCTTGCCGCTGTTCGGTATCTGCTTCGGCAACCAGATCCTGGGCCGCGCCCTGGGCCTGAGCACGTACAAGATGAAGTTCGGCCACCGCGGCATCAACATCCCGGTGATCGAGCATCAGACCGGTCGCATCGCGATCACCGCGCAGAACCACGGCTTCGCGCTCGAAGGCGAAGCCGGCCAGGAATTCGACACCCCGTTCGGTCGCGCGGTGGTCAGCCACACCTGCGCCAACGACGGAGCCGTCGAAGGTGTTCGCCTGCTCGACGATTCGGCCTTCTCGGTGCAGTACCACCCGGAGGCGGCAGCCGGCCCGCACGACGCTGCGTACCTCTTCGACCGCTTCACCAGCCTGCTCTCCGCACGGAAAGAAACCGGAGTCAAGAACTAATGCCACGCCGTACAGATCTCAAGCACATCCTGGTAATCGGCTCCGGTCCGATCGTCATCGGTCAGGCCTGCGAGTTCGACTACTCGGGCACCCAGGCTTGCCGCGTCCTCCAGGAGGAGGGCCTACGCGTCAGCCTGGTCAACTCCAACCCGGCCACCATCATGACGGACCCCGAGTTCGCCGACGCCACGTACGTCGAGCCGATCACGGCCGAGTTCCTCGAGAAGGTCATCGCCAAGGAAGCGTTGCAGGGCAACAAGATCGACGCCGTCCTCGCGACGCTCGGCGGTCAGACCGCTCTCAACGCCGCAGTGGCGCTGCACGAGCAGGGCATCCTCGAGAAGTACGACGTCGAGCTGATCGGCGCCGACTTCGACGCCATCCAGCGCGGCGAGGATCGCCAGAAGTTCAAGGACATCGTCGCCAAGGTCGGTGGCGAATCCGCGAAGTCCGCAGTTTGCTACACGATGGACGAAGTACACGCCACGGTCGCCGAACTCGGTTACCCGGTTGTCGTGCGTCCGTCCTTCACCATGGGCGGCCTCGGTTCCGGCATGGCGTACGACGTCGACGATCTCAACCGCATCGCCGGTGGCGGTCTGGCCGCGTCGCCGACGGCGAACGTCCTGATCGAGGAATCCATTCTCGGCTGGAAGGAATACGAACTCGAGCTGATGCGCGACAGTCGCGACAACGTCGTGATCGTCTGCTCCATCGAGAACGTCGACCCGGTCGGTGTCCACACCGGAGACTCGGTCACCGTTGCTCCGGCGATGACGCTGACCGACCGCGAGTACCAGGCGATGCGCGACCTCTCCATCGACATTCTGCGTGAGGTGGGCGTCGACACCGGCGGCTGCAACATCCAGTTCGCGATGGACCCGAAGGACGGCCGCCTGGTTGTCATCGAGATGAACCCGCGCGTTTCCCGCTCGTCGGCGCTGGCGTCGAAGGCGACCGGTTACCCGATCGCCAAGATGGCCGCAAAGCTTGCCATCGGCTACACGCTCGACGAGATCGTCAACGACATCACCAAGGAAACCCCGGCTTGCTTCGAGCCGACACTCGACTACGTCGTCGTCAAGGCTCCGCGGTTCGCTTTCGAGAAGTTCCCCGGTGCCGACGGAACCCTGACCACCACGATGAAGTCGGTAGGCGAGGCCATGAGCATCGGCCGCAACTTCACCGAGGCTTTCGGCAAGGTCATGCGTTCACTCGAGACCAAGCGTGCGGGTTACTGGACCGGCGCCGACATCGAGACGGAGAGCCTGGACGCCCTGCTCGCCGATCTGAGCGTTCCGCAGGACGGCCGCATGTACGGCATCGAGAAGGCATTCGCCCTCGGCGCAACTGTCGAGCAGCTCTTCGACGCCACCAAGATCGATCCGTGGTTCCTCGACCAGTTCCAGCAGATTCACGAGCTCGGTGAAAAGCTTCGCGCTGCAGAGTCTTTCGACGAGGCTGCCCTGCGTCAGGCCAAGTACCACGGCATCTCGGACCGCCAGATCGCGGCTCTGCGCCCCGAACTCGGTGGTGACACGCACGCAGGTGAGGACGCCGTTCGCGCTCTGCGTGATCAGCTTGGCGTGCGCCCCGTCTACAAGACCGTCGACACCTGCGCCGCAGAGTTCGAGGCCAAGACGCCGTACCACTACTCGACCTACGAGCTTGATCCCGAGGCCGAGTCCGAAGTGGCTCCGCAGACCGAGCGACCCAAGGTTCTGATCCTCGGATCCGGCCCCAACCGCATCGGCCAGGGCATCGAGTTCGACTACTCGTGTGTCCACGCTGCCCAGACGCTGTCCGAGGCCGGGTACGAGACCGTCATGGTCAACTGCAACCCCGAGACCGTCTCCACGGACTACGACACCGCTGATCGCCTGTACTTCGAGCCGCTGACATTCGAGGACGTCTTCGAGGTCTACCGCGCGGAGGCGCAGTCGGGCACCGTTGCCGGCGTCATCGTCCAGCTCGGCGGCCAGACCCCGCTCGGATTGGCGAAGCGCCTCGAAGCTGCCGGCGTTCCCATCGTGGGAACCAGCCCCGCAGCCATCGACCTGGCGGAGGACCGCGGCGAATTCGGTCGCGTGCTCACCGAAGCCGGTCTGCCTGCACCGAAGTTCGGTACCGCCACCACGTTCGACGGCGCCCGCGAGATCGCAGCAGGCATCGGCTACCCGGTGCTGGTGCGTCCGTCGTACGTGCTCGGTGGACGCGGCATGGAGATCGTCTACGACGAGGCTTCACTCGCCGACTACATCTCGCGTGCCACGGAGATCTCCGACGATCGTCCGGTCCTGGTCGACCGCTTCCTCGAAGACGCGGTCGAGATCGACGTCGACGCTCTGTGCGACGGCACCGAGGTGTACCTCGGCGGCGTCATGGAGCACATCGAGGAAGCCGGCATTCACTCCGGTGACTCGGCGTGTGCGCTCCCGCCCATCACTCTGGGCCGTGCGGATCTCGAGAACGTCCGCCGCTCCACCGAGGCTCTCGCAAAGGGCATCGGCGTCAAGGGCCTGCTCAACGTCCAGTACGCCCTCAAGGACGACATCCTCTACGTGCTGGAAGCAAATCCCCGCGCCAGCCGTACGGTTCCGTTCGTCTCCAAGGCGACGGCCGTCCAGCTGGCCAAGGCATGCGCCCGCGTCATGCTCGGCGAATCCATCGCCGACCTGCGCGCAAGCGGCATCCTGCCGGCGACCGGCGACGGTGGAAACACCCCGGCCGGTGCACCGATCGCGGTCAAGGAAGCTGTGTTGCCGTTCAACCGCTTCCGTCGCGCCGACGGTACCGGCGTGGATACCTTGCTCAGCCCGGAAATGAAGTCCACCGGTGAAGTCATGGGTATCGACTTCGACTTCGGTACGGCTTTCGCCAAGTCGCAGACGGCCGCCTACGGGTCGTTGCCCACCACAGGCGCGGTGTTCGTCTCGGTCGCCAACAAGGACAAGCGTTCGCTGATCTTCCCGGTCAAGCGCCTGGCAGATCTCGGATTCACCATCCTTGCCACCGAAGGAACCGCAGATGTGTTGCGGCGCAACGGTATCGAGTGCAAGCAGGTGTACAAGCAGTCGGGTGAGGATGTTCCGGCCGGTGCCGAGACCATCGTCGACCAGATCCGCAGCGGCGAGGTCGCCATGGTCATCAACACCCCGTACGGCAACAACGGTCCGCGTGTCGACGGCTACGAGATCCGAAGCGCAGCAGTCGCGTCGAACATCCCGTGCATCACGACGGTCCAGGGCGCCTCGGCCGCCGTGCAGGGCATCGAAGCGGCGATCCGCGGCGACATCGGAGTTCACTCCCTGCAGGAACTGCACGCAGGTCTTCGTCAGCCGGCACAGCAGTCGTGAGTCACAGTTGGGGGCATCGTCTCCGGTCCGCGATCGCGGACCGGGGGCGGCTGTGCGTCGGTATCGACCCGCATCCCGCGCTTCTCGACGCGTGGGGACTGCCACGTACCGCCGAAGGTCTGGAGACTTTCGCCGAGATCTGCGTCGAGGCCTTCACCGGTGAGGTTGGACTCGTCAAACCTCAGGTTGCGTTCTTCGAGGCGTACGGCAGCGCCGGCTTCGCCGTGTTGGAGCGGACCATCTCGGTTCTTCGCGATGCTGGAACGCTTGTCGTCGCGGACGCCAAGCGCGGTGACATCGGTTCGACGATGGACGCGTACGCGCAAGCCTGGTTGGGTGATTCGCCGTTGGCCTCCGACTCGGTCACCGTTTCGCCGTACCTGGGATTCGGGGCGTTGGCTCCGACACTCGAACTGGCAAGGCAGAACGCACGCGGGATCTTCGTGCTGGCACGAACCTCCAATCCGGAAGGCGGCGTACTTCAACAGTCGTCGGCTGACGGTGTGAGCGTGGCTCAGTCGATCGTCAACGCTGCGGTCGACGCGAACGCCGACGGACGCGACACCGTCGGACTGGTGGTCGGTGCAACTCGGGACCACGGTCTGGACCTGTCGCAGTTCAACGGCCCGATTCTCGCTCCGGGGCTCGGCGCGCAGGGTGCGACGGCAGCGGATCTCGCAGACATCTTCGCGGGATCGACCGAGCTCCTGCTCCCGAACACTTCCCGTGGGGTGCTCAAGCATGGTCCTTCGGTATCGGCACTTCGGGAGGCAGCAATGCGTGACCGAGACGAGATCGAAGCCGCATTGGCGCACTGATCCGTGAGTGACCTCGAGGCTCGTTCGAGCGGTGGAACCCGGTGGTACCGTCCGTCGGTGAATCGTTGGTGGCAGATCGGACTTCTCGTCGCGGCGTGCGCGCTGCTCGCCACCGGGTTCCAATCCGTCACCGGCGTACACGGCGACGATCTCGCCGTGTACCGGACGGCAGGTCAAGCCGTCCTCGACGGCTCGAACCTGTACGACGAGTCGTTCAACGCGAGACTGCCGTTCACTTATCCGCCCTTCGCTGCGCTCGTCGCCGTTCCGGTCGCCTTGGGTTCCTGGGGTGCGGTCCAGTGGGGATGGAGTTTCGTCAGCCTCCTGATGCTGGCCGCGATCATCGTGCTCAGCTATCGCGAGGTCCCGTTCACACGTAGGCGGCCCGTCGTCGTCTACGTGGGTTTCCTGGTCCTGTGGACGGCGGCATCGCCGATCTCCGATCACCTCGGGTACGGGCAGGTCGGGTTGTTCCTGACACTCCTGTGCCTGATCGACGTGCTGGCTCGACCACGGTGGATTCCCGAGGGTGTGCTGGTGGGGATCGCCGGGGCCGTCAAACTGGTGCCTCTCGTCTACATCGGTTACTACGTGATCACCGGGCGTTGGAAAGCGGTTGCGGGCGCCCTCGCCGGCTTCCTCGGCGCCACGGCACTCGGCTTTGCCGTTCTCCCGCGCCAGACGATCGACTACTTCGGTGACATCGCCTCACTCTCGGGGCGCGTCGCGGTCGGTGACCCGTCTGTGTTCGGTAACCAGTCCGTGCGTGGAATGGCCTTACGGCTACTCCCCGAGGGCCTGGTGGGTCCGGCATGGCTCGTCGCCTGTGCAGTGTTGGGTGTCCTCGGAATTGTCGCGACGCGGCGCGCTCAGCGCCTGCGAGGTGATCTTGCCGGTTTCACGGTGGTGGCTCTGCTGGCGGCAATCGTGACTCCCATTGCCTGGACCCACCACTTCGTGTGGTTGGTGCCGGCGGTGGGTGTGCTCCTCGTTCCGATCAAGTCGGGCGTGGGGGAAGACACCCGATCGGTACCCGCGTGGTCCTGGATCGCGATCGGCCTCACCGCTGCGGTCGTGCTGTTTCGGCTTCCTCGGGTCGGCGCGGACATGGATATCCCGGTCGTCGGCTTCGTCCTGGAGAATTCATTGCTCTGGGCGAGCCTCGCGGTAGTACTCGCTCTGGCCGCCCCCGGCGTGAGCCGCACCGAACCGGACACGGTCGATGCCGACGATCCGAAATCGTCGATGCCGACCTGAAAACAGGCCGCGACACGCGCATGGGCTTCGAAAATGCTCGAAATTTTTGGATGTGTCGGCGACCACGTTCATTCCCGCAGGTAACGATTTCGCACACACGCATGGGGACGTCGCACCCGATGTATCGAAATGCTTTGTGTTACAGTCTATTTCGGTACTGTACGCACGTTCGTGTTGCGTCGAATCCGTCTCGATCCAGCCGAAAACGGCGACGATGTGTGACATCGATTCGACGCGCATAACCCACCGCGATCTGCATCGGACCGCGGGGGGTGGGTTAGCAATTCGCGCCAGGCGTGAGTACGGTCGCTATCGCTGCTGGTTATCAGCGGAATAGACAAAATTTGCACACGACGAGACGGAGGAACCGTGGCCCTTCCCCAGTTGACTGATGAGCAGCGCGCTGCTGCTTTGGAGAAGGCAGCTGCTGCCCGCAAGGCCAGGGCTGAGCTCAAGGAGCGCCTGAAGCGTGGCGGCACCGACCTCAAGCAGGTCCTCAAGGACGCCGAAGACAACGAAATCTTGGGCAAGATGAAGGTTTCGGCACTGCTCGAGGCGCTGCCCAAGGTGGGCAAGGTCAAGGCTCAGGAGATCATGACCGAGCTGGAGATTGCACCGACCCGTCGCCTTCGTGGCCTCGGTGATCGGCAGCGCAAGGCTCTGCTCACCAAGTTTGACTTCGAGGCCTGAGCCGACAAGTGATGATTGCTGACGCGGCAGTGTCTGATGATTGCTGACGCAACAGTGTCAGAGAGCAAGACCGCAGTGCGGAGGGGTCGGCTGGTTGTACTGGCCGGCCCTTCGGCTGTCGGTAAGTCCAGCGTCGTTCGCGAGCTGAGAACTCGGTTGCCTGAACTCGTTTTCAGCGTTTCGGCGACCACTCGCGATCCCCGTCCCGGTGAAGTGGACGGCAAGGACTACCGATTCACCTCCCGTGAAGAATTTCAACGGATGATCGACTCCGGTGAACTTCTCGAATGGGCGGAAATCCACGGCGGTCTACAGCGCTCCGGCACCCCCGCAGCTCCGATCGAAGAAGCGCTCGAAGCTGGAAAGCCCGTACTCGTCGAGGTCGATCTCGCCGGAGCACGAGCTGTCCGCCAGGCGATGCCCGAAGCTCTGTTGGTGTTCATGGCTCCACCGAGCTGGGACGTTCTGGTGCAACGGCTGACCGGACGGGGAACCGAAACGGAAGACGTCGTGGCACGCCGACTCGAGACGGCCCGAGTGGAATTGGCCGCACAGGACGAGTTCGACACGGTCATCGTGAACGAGGATGTAAGCCGTGCTTGCGATGAGTTGGTATCCTTGTTGGTTGGGAACTGATTCCGCACCCTTCGGGAACCGATTTCCGCCCCGTTTCTCAGATATCCGGATCGATAAAACTAGTTCTTCAATGAAGATCTAATTCAGGAGACACAAGAGTGAGCAGCACTTCAGCCGCGTCCGCAGCAGGTCAGGGCGCTCTGCCTGCCTACGACACCCCGCTCGGCATCACCAACCCGCCGATCGACGAGTTGCTCGAACGCACCTCTTCCAAGTACGCCCTGGTCATCTACTCGGCCAAGCGTGCGCGCCAGATCAACGACTACTACAACCAGCTCGGTGACGGCATCCTCGAGTACGTCGGACCTCTGGTCGAGCCCGGTCTGCAGGAAAAGCCGCTGTCCATCGCGTTGCGTGAAATCCACGCTGATCTCCTCGAGCACACCGAAGGCGAGTGAGCACCACGTCTGCCGCACCCGAACCTCGTTCGGGTGTCGGGGGAGTGTCCGACGCGCCCACATCGATACGTAAGCGCATTGTCGTCGGTGTCGGTGGGGGTATCGCCGCGTACAAAGCGTGCTCGATCATCCGCAGCTTCACCGAGAGCGGTCATCACGTCCGCGTGATTCCGACCGAATCCGCTCTGGAGTTCGTCGGCCGCGCCACGTTCGAAGCACTCTCCGGCAACCCGGTTCACACCGGCGTCTTCAACGACGTCCCGCAGGTTCCGCATGTCCGCCTCGGACAGGAAGCCGATCTCGTTGTCATCGCGCCGGCAACCGCTGATCTGATGGCGCGAGCTGTCATGGGTCGCGCAGACGACCTGTTGACAGCCACCTTGTTGACCGCACGCTGTCCGGTCGTCTTCGCCCCCGCAATGCACACCGAGATGTGGGAGCACCCCGCAACGGTGTCCAACGTGGCGACACTGCGCTCGCGCGGCGTCCACGTGATCGAACCTGCCTCCGGGCGTTTGACCGGAAAAGACACCGGAGCCGGTCGACTTCCCGAACCCGACGAGATCGTCGGGTTGGCATCGTTGCTCCTCGAGCGCTCGGACGCGTTGCCGCGCGACCTGGAAGGTCGCCGCATTCTGGTCACCGCCGGCGGTACTCGCGAGCCGCTCGATCCGGTGCGCTTTCTCGGTAATCGCAGCTCCGGCAAACAGGGCTACGCGCTCGCCCGTCTGGCCGCACAACGCGGCGCTCACGTCACGCTGATCGCCGGTTACACGGCCGATCTTGCCGACCCCGCCGCTGTCGACGTCGTGCACATCAAGACGGCCGAAGATCTCCGGTTGGCAGTGGAGAAGCACGCACCGGGACACGACGGAGTCGTCATGGCTGCAGCTGTCGCGGACTTCCGCCCCACCACCGTCGAAGGCAGCAAGATCAAGAAGGGCGCAAACGAACCCGACTCGATCAGCCTCACCAGAAATGCCGACATCCTCGCCGGTCTCGTCGAAGCGCGTCGTGACGGCGATCTGGACGCTCGAACGGTGATCGTCGGATTCGCCGCAGAGACCGGTGACGCCCATGGTGACGTTCTCAGTTACGCCCGCTCCAAGCTTGCCCGCAAAGGTTGCGACCTCCTCGTGGTCAATGCGGTCGGCGAGGGCAAGGCGTTCGAGGTCGATCACAACGACGGTTGGCTGCTCGGTTCCGACGGCTCGGAGTCCGCGCTCGAGCACGGATCCAAGGCTTTGATGGCCAGTCGAGTACTCGACGCCCTGGTCAAGCTCTTCCCCGAGTAGCGACACGCGCCCGGTGGTGAGAGTTACCCCACGATAATCGGGTGAGCACAAGGGTGTTGCGCAGGCGGTCCAACCGTTATCGTCGGCTCAGCCCCCAGCTAACAAAGCATGACAAAACGGTCACCGAACGGTGATTCGGATACTTCAATAAGCTGTAGTCAAGAACTCAGTCGTCGAGAGGGAGATCTGTGAGCAAGTCCGGCAGTCGGCTATTCACCAGCGAGTCCGTCACCGAGGGGCACCCGGACAAGATCTGTGACGCGATCAGCGACTCGATCCTCGACGCGCTGCTCACCCAGGACCCGCGCGCCCGCGTGGCCGTCGAAACTCTGGTCACCACCGGCCAGGTTCACGTAGCCGGCGAGGTCACGACCACTGCGTACGCAGACATTCCGAAGATCGTGCGCGACACGGTCCTCGAGATCGGCTACGACAGCTCGGCAAAGGGCTTCGACGGTAACTCCTGTGGCGTCAACGTCGCGATCGGCGCGCAGTCGCCCGAGATCGCGCAGGGTGTCGATCACTCGCACGAGGCTCGCGTCGACGGAATCAGCGACGACGAGATCGACCGTCAGGGTGCGGGCGACCAGGGCCTGATGTTCGGCTACGCCACCACCGACACGCCGGAACTGATGCCGCTGCCCATCGCGTTGGCTCATCGTCTCTCTCGCCGGTTGACCGAGGTCCGTAAGTCCGGCGTGCTGCCGTACCTGCGCCCGGACGGCAAGACCCAGGTCACCATCGAGTACGACGGTGACAAGGCTGTCCGTCTCGACACCGTGGTCATCTCCACCCAGCATGCCGCTGACATCGACCTCGACAACCTGTTGACGCCCGATCTTCGCGAGAAGGTGCTTCACTCGGTGCTGACCGACGTGAACCTCACCGATCTCGACACCTCCGATGTTCGTCTGCTGGTGAACCCGACGGGCAAGTTCGTCCTCGGTGGCCCGATGGGTGACGCCGGTTTGACCGGCCGCAAGATCATCGTCGACACCTACGGCGGAATGGCTCGCCACGGCGGCGGCGCGTTCTCCGGCAAGGACCCGTCAAAGGTCGACCGAAGCGCTGCCTACGCCATGCGTTGGGTGGCCAAGAACGCTGTTGCCGCAGGTCTGGCCGACCGCATCGAGGTTCAGGTCGCCTACGCCATCGGCAAGGCAGCTCCGGTCGGACTCTTCGTCGAAACCTTCGGCACCGAGAAGACCGATCCGGCACGGATCCAGAAGGCGATCACCGAGATCTTCGACCTGCGTCCGGGAGCGATCATCCGCGACCTCGACCTGCTGCGTCCGATCTACGCGCAGACGGCGGCATACGGTCACTTCGGTCGCACCGACATCGACCTCCCGTGGGAGAGCACCGATCGTGCCGACAAGCTGCGTAGCGCAGCTGGTCTCTGATCACTGACGTACAGACGGGGCGCGGGTGGGCGCGGAAAGAGTAGCGGCAGAAGTCGATCCGGTCGCCCGGGTGCTGCCGATGCTCCCGCTCGCTCACCTCGACCGTGAATTCGACTACCTCGTTCCTCGTGAACTCGAAGCGGATGCGCAGCCCGGAGTCCGGGTGCGCATCCGCTTCGCTGGTCGTCTGGTGGACGGTTTCATCGTCTCGCGCGAGGCCACCAGTGACCATCAGGGGAAGTTCGGCTGGCTCGAACGCGTCATCTCGTCCGAGCGGGTCCTGACGGCCGAAATCGCGCAAGTCGTCGATCGCGTGGCGGAGCGTTATGCCGGAACCCGCGCCGATGTTCTCCGTTTGGCGGTACCGCCGCGCCACGCGAAGGTCGAGGCGGAACCGTGGGAGCCCGCCGAGCCGCCGTCCGCTCCTGAACCGATCGAAAATGGTTGGCATCTCTACAGATTCGGTGACGCCTTTCTGTCCGCGATTCGCGAGTCGAAAAGCCCGCGTGCGGTCTGGCAGGCGTTGCCTGGTGAAAACTGGCCACTGCGCCTGGCCGAACTGGCCGGGGCTGTAGCGGCAAGTGGTAAATCCGCGATCCTGGTTGTGCCCGATCAACGCGACCTGGACCGCGTCGTCGCCGCATGTACCGAACTCTCCGGAGCGGATGCAGTGGTGGGTCTGTCCGCAGGCCTGGGGCCTGCCATGCGATACCGAAGGTGGCTCGCTGCACTGCACGGGACCGCCCGGATCGTCGTCGGCACGCGCAGTGCAGTTTTTGCGCCGACGCCCGAGACCGGTCTTGTCGTCGTCTGGGACGACGGCGACGACAACTTGTCCGAGCCGCGGTCGCCGTATCCACATGCCCGCGAAGTTGCCGTCCTGCGTGGCTACGTCGCCGAGTGCGCCGTCGTGATCGGTGGGTTCTCCCGTACGGCAGAAGCGCAGGTACTCGTCGACTCGGGATGGGCGCACGATCTGGTCGCTACGCGGGACGTCGTTCGTGCTCACGCACCCAAGATCACCGCGCTCGCCGACAGCGATCAAGCCTTGGCCCGCGATCCGGGAGCCAGAGCGGCTCGTTTGCCCGCTATTGCATTCGCGGCCGCTCGGCGCGCTCTGGGTGAGGGCAACGGAGTCCTGGTGCAGGTGCCTCGGCGCGGGTACGTACCGACCCTGGCCTGCGGAAAGTGCCGTGCCCCGGCACGGTGCCGTCGGTGCAACGGCCCACTGGCTCTTCCCGCTGCGGCAGGTCCCGACGGCGCCGGGACACCGGCGTGCCGCTGGTGCGGGGTTGCCGATGCCGCCTACCGATGTCACGCGTGCGGGGCGAAAGCGTTGCGCGCGGTGGTGGTCGGTGCCGGCCGGACCGCCGAAGAACTCGGGCGGGCGTTTCCCGGTGTGAAAGTTGTTCTGTCCGGGGGCGGTGATGTGGTCAAGGAACTGCCACACGGGCCCGCGTTGGTGGTCTCGACAGTGGGTGCGGAGCCGGTGATGACCGGCGGCTACGGCGCCGCGCTCTTGCTCGACGGTTGGGCACTGCTCGGCCGGCCAGATCTTCGCGCCGCCGAGGAAACACTCAGACGCTGGATGTCGGCTGCTGCCATGGTGATTCCGCTGTCCGAAGGTGGTGAAGTTGTGGTTGTCGCAGACTCGGGTATCCCGACGGTGCAGGCGTTGGTCCGATGGGATCCGGTGGGGCACGCACAGTCTCAATTCGAGGAACGGGACGAGGTCGGCTTTCCTCCGGCCGTTCACATGGCTGCGATCGACGGTGGATCCGCAGCAATTGCGGAGTTGGTGGACTCAGCTGATCTGCCGGCAAGTGCTGTACTACTCGGGCCAGTGGAATTGCCTGCGGGGGAGAGGCTTCCGTATTCCGGTGAGGACGAGAGCGGTGTCGCGCCGGAGCGAATGCTGGTCCGCGTTCCACGCAAGGACGGTCGCGGCCTTGCGGACGCTCTGGCACATGCGAGGGCCGCGCGCAGTGCGCGGAAGTCATCGGGTCCGGTCCGCATTCAGATCGACCCACGCCGCATCGGCTGATTTTCGAGTTCTCCAAGGCCTGGTTGTGTGCAGCAAAAATCTTGCGCAACCCGATATGGCGATATATCGTCGAACTATCAACGATAGTGATGGAGGTTCGACGATGGATGCAAGTTTCCCGAACGAGGGGATGTTCGGCCGACGCGGTTTCTTCGGCGGTTTCGGCCGTGAGCAACGGCCACCATTTGTGATGTGGGTGCCGACGGACGACGGCGCGCCGGGCGATGGTCCCGGCGATCGAGACGGTGGACGACGCGGTCGACCGCACGAGCGGCCGGGCTTCGGTGACATGCCACGCAGAGGCCATCGGCGGGGGCGTTTCGGTCCAGACGGCGGACCCGGCCCCGGCTTCGGTCCGGGCGCTCAGTTCGGTCGCGGGCGAGGACGTGGCGGACGAGGTCGTCGTGGAGATGTGCGCGCTGCGATTCTGTTGTTGATCGCGGAAGAGCCGATGCACGGCTACGAATTGATTCAGCAGATCGTCGAGCGCAGCGGCGGCGTCTGGAAGCCGAGTCCGGGTTCCATTTATCCCGCGCTGTCCCAACTCGAGGACGAGGGACTGGTCATCATCGAAAAGGTCGCCGGCCGAAAGACCGCCAAGCTGACCGAGGAAGGCGTCGCATACGTCGAGGAGCATCGCGCCGATCTCGGGGCACCGTGGGATGACGTTCGTCTCAGCGTAGGGGATCCGGAGCAGGACCTTCGTGAACTGATCGGCCAGCTGATGGGCGCGGCCGGCCAAGTGGCTGCTGTAGGCACACCAGCGCAGGTCAAGGCCGCAGCCGACGTGCTTGTCGAGGCGCGCAAGTCGCTCTACCGAGTGCTTGCCGGTGATGACGCCGATGAAGGCGGCAATTGAGACGTCGGATACCTACTGTTCGGTAGGGTATGCGCCCCGAAGTTTCTGGTGTTACGGTCAGCTCCCTCGTAGGATCAGAGCAGGAGCAGGAACAATGGCTGGCGTCAAACGGTCTGTGGGACTGACATTTTCGGTAGCAGTGGCGCTGCTGATCGGAGCACCGCCGGCGATATCGGCTGCCGCACCGACGCTCCCGTCTGCGAGTGCCGACGCGATGGACGTTCCTCTCGACATCGGTCCGGGTCAGGCGACTCGTTCCGTTGCCACGGCATATGCGCATGCTCATCCAGGATCCGCACCTGCCGGGTCGAACGATTTCGCCTGTGAGCCTTCCGCCACGCATCCCCGACCAGTTGTACTCGCCCACGGAACCGACACCGAGGCGTACGCGGATTGGGCGGCCCTGTCGCCGGCACTGGCAGCTGACGGCTATTGCGTCTTCGCCCTCAATTACGGCGGTGCGATCAAAGAAGAAGACGGGGACGTCGCACACGAGACTTACGGCGTCGGTGACATAGTCGGTAGTGCCACCGCGTTCGGTTCTTTCGTCGATCAGGTGCTGACCGCGACCGGAGCGGACAAGGTCGACGTGATCGGCTACTCCCAAGGCGCGACGGTGACGCGGTACTACGTCAACAAAATGGGCGGCGACGCCTACGTCGATCATTGGGTCGGCTTGGCTTCGCCGACCTACGGAGGGGTGATGTTCGGGTTGGTTCCCATCGTCCGTGCAATCCCCGGCGGAGAAGACTTTGTCGAAGATGTCTTTTCGCGAGCTGTCCGCGAGCAGATGCAGGGGTCGGATACGTTGAACTCCCTCAACGACGGCGGCGACACCGTACCCGGAGTGCGCTACACGACTATCGGGTCCACTGTCGACGAGATGATCCAGCCGTCCTCGAACATCGCGCTCCGCGACGCCGGTGCCGAAAACATCGTCCTCCAGGATCTGTGCCCGTCGAACCTGACCGGCCACTTCCGCATGCCGTACGACCCCTACGTGATCGACGTCATCCGGACGGTCCTCGACCCCGATGCCGAGCGGCACGCTTCGTGCAGCGCAGTGCCGCTCGGCACGGATATTCCGCAAGTGGTCATCGATGCAAATTCGTGAGCTGCCAACTCGTGAGCTGCCAACTCGTGAGCACCGAGATCACGTGGGTCGGGATGTTTACTCGGCGAGCTTGGCAGTGGCCTGCGCCCACAGGAAGAACTTGTTCGTTCCGAGGTCGCGGACGGTCTTGATGTTGAACGCTGCCTTCAAATGTTCTGCGTCCGAATCGCTTACGCCGTTGAGTGCCGCGACCGGGGCGTCCGCCAATTCTTCGACGGACTTTCCTGCGTAGGCCTTGTCGAACTTACTGTCGATGCCTGCCATCTAAGTTCCTCCGTGTGATCGGTGTATCCCGTATCAGCCTCCGCCGAGTGGCGACGACAGAGACAGTCAATACCGAGGACCGGTGAATCTGCAGGGTTCTGATCAAAGAAATTGCTGAGAAAGTGGTTCGGTGTGGCGCGAGGTAGGTCGTAGCTCCCGCAGTCCTTAGACTGACAGTTCCACCCACCGACACATCCGGGAGCATTTTCGTGAGTTGCAGTCCACCGCGTTCGACAGGCCGATCGGCTGATCAGAGTCCGAAGAGCCCAACGAAACGGGAGAGCTGACATGCGCGTCGTGTTCGCCGGAACGCCCGAACCCGCGGTTCCTTCGCTGCGGCGTCTCATCGAGTCCGCCAACCACGAAGTGGTTGCCGTCGTCACGCGTCCGGACGCTGTGGCGGGCCGCGGTCGCAAAGTCACCCGCTCGCCGATCGGTCTGCTTGCCGACGAGCACGGCATCCCGGTCCTGACACCGGTCAAGGCGTCCGATCCCGACTTCGCAGCCGAACTCGCCCGCCTGGAACCGGACTGCGCACCCGTCGTCGCCTACGGAAACCTGTTGCCGCAGAACGTCCTCGACATTCCGAAATACGGTTGGGTCAATCTGCATTTCTCGCTGCTTCCGGCGTGGCGCGGCGCCGCGCCGGTGCAGGCTGCGATCAGTGCCGGTGACGAGGTGACGGGCGCCAGTGCGTTCCGTTTGGAAGCCGGCATGGATACCGGCCCCGTGTACGGAGTGATGACCGAGCGGATTCGCGACACCGATACGGCAGGCGACCTGCTCGGGCGTCTGGCGGAAAACGGCGCCGCCCTGCTCGAATCGGTACTCGACGGCCTGGAGGCCGGAGAGATCAACGCGGTTCCGCAGTCTGACGACGGCGTCTCGTACGCCCCCAAGGTGACGGTGGACGCGGCCCGCGTGCGGTGGGAATTGCCCGCTCGCACGGTGGACCGGCACATCCGAGCCGTCACACCCGCACCCGGGGCCTGGACGATGATCGGTGATCTTCGAGTCAAGGTCGGCCCGGTCACCGTTACGGACGAGACCCTGGCAGTCGGTGAGATCTCGGTACGCAAGGATGGTCTGTACATCGGTACCGCGACCACCGCGGTACGACTCGGGCAGATTCAGCCCCCGGGCAAGAAATTGATGTCGGCAGGGGACTGGGCACGCGGTGCCCGACTCGACGCGGAGGTACGAGCACAGTGACCGAATCACGACGACCGGCACGGCGGACACAGGGTCCCGGAGCCAAGAATGCAACCGGTGGCAAGAACACCAAGCCGAAGCAGGCCAAGCGGCCGGATCCGGCAACCGCCGGGCTCGATCAGCCGCGCCTGGCTGCGCGCGACGTCCTGCGCGCGGTCCGTGAACGTGACGCATACGCGAACCTGGTTCTGCCCGGGCTCCTGCGCGACCGCAAACTCGACGCACGCGATGCGGCGCTGGCAACCGAACTCGCGTACGGCGCGGCACGTGCTCAGGGCCTCCTGGATGCGGTGATCGCGCATGCGGCGGGTCGGCCGATCGAAGAGATCGACGGAACCCTGCTCGATGTACTCCGACTCGGCTCGTACCAACTACTGCGTACTCGTGTCGCACCGCACGCTGCTGTTGCCACCTCGGTCGACCTCGTTCGCGCCGAAAACGGCCAGGGCCGAGCAGGATTCGTCAACGCGGTCCTGCGCCGTGTTTCCGAACGCACCCAGGACGAGTGGGTCGAGCTGCTAGCGCCGAAGGACCCGGTCGGCCGACTCGCCTTCGAGCACGCGCATCCCCTGTGGATCGCGCAGGTATTTGCCGACTCGCTCGGCGCCGCAGCCGGAGAGCTCGAAGACGTCCTGATCGCCGACGACGCCCGCCCCGCCGTGCACCTCGTCGCCCGCCCCGGTGAGATCTCCGCCGAGGAGCTCGCACTGGTGACCGGCGGCGAGATCGGGCCGTACTCGCCGTACGCCGTGCATCTCGACGGCGGTGACCCCGGACAACTCGAGGCGGTCCGCCAAGGCCTGGCAGGAGTGCAGGACGAGGGCAGTCAGCTGGTTGCCCGCGCCCTCAGCATTGCTCCTCTCGAAGGTGAAGACTCCGGACGCTGGCTCGACCTCTGTGCAGGTCCAGGAGGAAAAGCGGCGCTTCTCGGTGCTCTTGCCGGCATCGAAGGTGGTCGACTCGACGCCGTCGAGCCGGTCGAACACCGTGCCGAGTTGATTCGCAAGACCACTCGCGAGCTTCCCGTGGACGTACACGTGGCGGACGGCCGCGTATCCGGGCTCGAACCCGGATACGACCGCATCCTCGTCGACGCTCCCTGCACCGGGTTGGGTGCGCTGCGTCGGCGCCCGGAGGCACGTTGGCGTCGCCAGCCGTCCGATGTGGCTCCGCTCGTGAAGTTGCAGCGTGAATTGCTTGCTGCCGCAATCGAACTGGTTCGCCCCGGCGGAGTGGTGCTGTACTCCACGTGCTCGCCGCACTTGTCGGAAACGCTGGCAGTGGTCGCCGATGCGGTGCGGCGTCATGGCGTCGTGGAACTCGACACCAAGGAATTGGTGCCAGGTGTCCCGGACGTCGGCGACGGATCGTCGGTTCAGTTGTGGCCGCATCGACACGGCACGGACGCTATGTTCATGGCCGCTTTGCGCAAGCCGCTGGCCTGATCGGATGACTTCTGGGCATCGGTAGTCGTATGGTGCCTACATGGTTACGTGGGAACAGGTTGTAGTGCTGGGTTCGGCTCTCCCCTCCGTGGAAGAGTCGACCTCGTACAACACCCCGGCACTCAAGGTGGCAGGTAAAACTTTTGCGCGGCTCCGCACCGAAGCGGAGGGCGCTTTGGTCGTGATGTGCGGTCTGGACGAGAAGGAGGCGCTACTCGCCAGTGGCGAGGCGGCTTTCTTCACCACAGATCACTATCACGGGCACGGATCGATCCTCGTGCACCTCGAACTGATCGACGAGGTGCAGTTGGGCGAGATGCTCGAAGATGCGTGGCGGATCAAGGCGCCCGCCAAGGTGCGAAAGCTCCGCACCGTCGTCAAGAACTGATCGGATTTCAGCGGCTCCGATGTGCATGCACGGTCGGCGATGAGTCACAGCTAAACTCGGCGGCGTGGCTTCCCCGATGATTGCACCGTCCATTTTGTCCGCAGATTTTGCTCGACTCGCCGATGAAGCGACTGCCGTGTCCGGCTCCGACTGGCTTCACGTCGACGTGATGGACGCGCATTTTGTTCCCAATCTCACGCTGGGTCTGCCGGTGGTCGAGAGTCTGCTGAAGGCGACGGACATTCCTCTCGACTGCCATCTCATGATCGAGAATCCGGAGCGCTGGGCGCCGCCGTACGCCGAGGCCGGTGCGTACAACGTCACGTTCCACGCCGAGGCCACCGACGACCCGCGTTCGGTTGCCCGCGATATTCGTGCAGCTGGTGCCAAGGCGGGGCTGAGCATCAAGCCTGGAACCCCGATCGACGACTACCTGGAAATCCTCAAGGACTTCGACACCCTCTTGATCATGAGCGTCGAACCCGGATTCGGTGGTCAGTCCTTCATGCCTCAGGTGCTCGACAAGGCACGCGCAGTTCGCAAGCTCGTCGACTCGGGTGAGCTGACGCTCCTCGTCGAAATCGACGGCGGCATCAACGCTTCCACGATCGAGCAGGCCGCTGAAGCAGGGATCGACTGCTTCGTCGCCGGTTCGGCGGTGTACGGAGCGAGTGATCCCGGTGAGGCGGTGCGCAAGCTGCGCGCGCAGGCCGCCTCGGCGTCGCCGCACCTGACGCTGTCGGTCTGAGCCGCTCGATGGCAAAGGGTGGACAGGCGTCGACGGCTGATCTTGACGCCGCGATGCAGATTGCGCTGGCCGCAGCCGATTCTGCGCGCGGATTCACCAGCCCCAACCCGCCGGTCGGCGCTGTCATCCTCGCCGCCGACGGCACCATCGCGGGCGTCGGTATGACACAACCGCCCGGTGGACCGCACGCGGAGGTCGTGGCTCTCGACGAGGCAGGCGATGCGGCACGTGGTGGAACGGCCGTGGTGACACTGGAACCGTGCAATCACCAGGGGCGAACCGGCCCTTGCTCGCAGGCATTGATCGACGCCGGGGTCTCGGCGGTCGTCTACGCAGTCGGTGATCCCAATCCCGAGGCTTCCGGCGGCGCAGCGACGCTCATGCGCGCTGGAATCAGCGTCACGGCCGGACTGAGAGCACCCGAGGTGGAAGCTGGTCCACTGCGAGCCTGGCTGCACAAACAGCGCACCGGTCGCCCGCACATCACGTGGAAGTACGCGGCCAGTCTGGACGGACGCAGCGCTGCCGAGGACGGAACGAGTCAGTGGATCACCGGTCCGCAGGCGAGGGCGCGCGTGCATGCTCAGCGGGCGCAGATCGATGCGATCGTGGTCGGCACCGGCACCGTGTTCGCCGATGATCCGTGGCTGACGGCGCGTCAGCCCACCGGTGAACTCGCGGCGCATCAGCCCGTACGCGTCGTCGTCGGAAAGCGTGAAATACCTTCGACGGCAAGCGTTCTCGATGACACCGCACCGACTTTGGTGCTCAACACCGACAACATCGACGAAGTAGTCGAGGCGTTGGGGGAGTACACAGACGTACTTCTCGAGGGTGGGCCCCGTCTGGCCGGAGCATTCCTCGCCGCCGGATATGTCGACGTCATCGAGGCGTACATCGCTCCGATACTGCTCGGCGCGGGCGCTTCCGCGCTCGTCGATGCCGGAGTGCACACCATCACCGACGCCCACCGATTCCGTTTGGAGTCCGCGGTAACGATCGGCCCCGATATTTTGTTGAGTCTGGTTCCGGAGAGTTCTGCTCCGGGGAACGAGGAGTAGGGCGCGTGTTCACAGGAATTGTGGAAGAACTCGGCGAAATTGTCGCCAAGGAAGAACTGGTCGATGCTGCACGCTTCACGGTGCGCGGGCCACTGGTCACCTCCGACGCCGGTCACGGCGATTCGATCGCGGTCAACGGCGTGTGCCTGACGGTCGTCGATGTGCTTGCCGACGGTTCGTTCACCGCAGACGTCATGCAGGAAACGCTGAACCGCTCGAGCCTGGCGAAGTTGGATGTCGGCTCTCGCGTCAACCTCGAGCGTGCCGCGGCGCTGAACAGTCGACTCGGCGGCCACCTGGTCCAAGGGCACGTCGACGGAACTGGCCACGTCATTTCCCGCTCGCCTTCCGAGAACTGGGAGGTAGTGCGGATCGCACTGCCGGACTCCATTTCCCGATACGTGGTGGAGAAGGGTTCGATCACTGTCGACGGAGTCTCGCTGACGGTCTCCGCGCTGGGCGGCGACCGCGGGTTCGAGTACTTCGAGATCTCGCTGATCCCGACAACGCTCGAGTTGACGACGCTCGGAACCGCTGTGGTCGGTACGCCGGTCAACCTCGAGGTGGACGTGATCGCCAAGTACGTCGAGCGGCTTCACTCTGCCGGTCGGTAGGACCAGGCTGATCGGACCCGTCCGATTGGTCGTAGGGTTGTCAGTGCATCCGTCGGATGCACTTGTTGTATTCGATGATGTTAAAAGTCAAGACTTTGGAGTGCGAGCACGTGACCAGGTTCGACAGTATCGAGCGCGCAGTAGCAGATATCGCTGCAGGTAAAGCTGTTGTCGTCGTGGACGACGAGGATCGCGAGAACGAGGGCGACCTCATCTTCGCCGCCGAGAAAGCCACCCCGGAACTGGTGGCGTTCATGGTCAGGTACACCTCCGGCTACCTGTGCGTGCCGCTCGACGGTGACGATTGCGATCGGCTGGGCCTGCCCCCGATGTACGCCACCAACCAGGACAAGCACGGCACCGCCTACACCGTGACCGTCGACGCCCGTGAGGGAATCGGTACCGGCATCTCGGCGTCGGACCGCGCTGCGACGATGCGTCTGCTCGCCAACCCCGAATCCGGTGCCAACGATTTCACTCGTCCCGGCCACGTCGTTCCGCTCCGCGCGAAGGAAGGCGGAGTGCTGCGTCGTCCGGGCCACACGGAAGCTGCAGTCGACCTCGCCCGCATGGCGGACCTGCGTCCCGCCGGCGTCATCTGCGAAATCGTCAGCCAGAAGGACGAAGGCGCGATGGCTCAGACCGACGAGTTGCGAGTCTTCGCCGACGAACACAACCTTGCTCTGATCTCGATCGCGGACCTCATCGCGTGGCGTCGCAAGCACGAGAAGCACGTACTGCGCATCGCCGAGGCCCGTATCCCCACCCGCCACGGTGAGTTCACCGCTGTCGGGTACACGAGCATCTACGACGAGGTCGAGCACGTTGCGCTGGTGCGCGGCGACATCGCAGGCCCCGACGGAGACGGTAGCGACGTACTCGTCCGCGTTCACTCCGAGTGCCTCACCGGCGACGTCTTCGGTTCGCTGCGGTGCGATTGCGGCCCACAGCTCGACGCCGCACTGGACATGGTCGCCCAGGAAGGCCGCGGCGTTGTCCTGTACATGCGCGGACACGAGGGTCGTGGCATCGGGCTCATGCACAAGCTGCAGGCCTACCAGCTCCAGGACGCCGGTTCCGACACAGTCGACGCCAATCTCGAACTCGGGCTACCGGCGGACGCCCGCGACTACGGCATCGGTGCGCAGATCCTCGTCGATCTGGGGATCTCGTCGATGCGTCTGCTGACCAACAACCCGGCCAAGCGTGTGGGTCTGGACGGCTACGGCCTGCAGATCACCGATCGCGTTCCGATGCCGCTGCGCGCGAATGCGGAGAACCTCACCTACCTGCGCACCAAGCGCGATCGGATGGGTCACGATCTGATCGGACTGGACGAGTACGAGGCGAACCAGAACACCGCACAGCCGGGAACCGCACTGTGAGCGGCGAAGGTCAGCCGCAGCTCGCGATCGCCGAGGCCAAGGATCTGAAGCTGGCGATCGTTGCCGGGCAGTGGCACGCGACGATCTCCGAGGCTCTGATCGCCGGCGCGCAGCGCGTCGCGCAGGAGGCACAGATCAAGGACGTGACACTGGTCCGTGTCGCCGGTGCGATCGAACTGCCGGTCGTTGCGCAGGCATTGGCTCGCACGCACGACGCCGTCGTCGCACTCGGTGTTGTCATCCGCGGCGGCACGCCGCACTTCGAGTACGTGTGCGACGCGGTCACCGCGGGCCTTACACGCGTCTCGCTCGACGAAAGCACTCCCGTGGGGAACGGTGTCCTGACCACCGACACCGAGCAGCAGGCTCTTGACCGTTCGGGGCTGCCGGGTAGCGTCGAGGACAAGGGCGCACAGGCCTGCGCCGCCGCACTGGACACCGCAGTGACCCTGCGCCATCTCCGAGCACCATGGACCGAGGATTCGTTTCGATGAGTACACCCGGCGACAACGAGAACTGGGAACTGATAGCGTCACCGCGTAAGTCGACGCGATACGCGATCGGAGTTGCTGTCCTCCTGGTGATCGTTCACGTCACACTTGCACTCCTGCTCCGCCAGGGGTCCACCGGCGTGTACTTCCGCGCCGCGGACCAACTTGCGATGGCAGGCATCGGCACCATTCTGGCTCTCGGTGTACTGATGTTGACGCGGCCCCGGGTCAAGGTGGGCAAGCAGGGAATCGCCGTACGAAACATCTTGGGCGAGAAGATCGTCGACTGGGATCTGTTCGAGGGACTCTCGTTCCCCGACGGCGCCGCCTGGGCACGCATCGAATTGCCCGACGACGAGTACATGGCAGTGATGGCGATCCAGTCCAACGACCGTGAGTACGCCGTCGACACGGTCGGCAAGTTCCGCGAACTGGCCGACCGCTACGCACCGGTCGCGCACAAGAGCAACTGACGTCTTCCGACCGGTTCGGTGCCCGCATCCTGCGCGTTTCCGAGTCGGTCGGTGGCGGCGACTAACCTGAAACCGTGCCGGATCCCTCGACTTACCGCCCCGCTACCGGAACCATTCCGGCTGCGCCGGGCGTCTACAAATTTCGCGATCCGCATGGTCGGGTCATTTACGTCGGAAAGGCGAAAAGCCTCCGTTCACGTTTGAACTCGTACTTCGCGGACGTCACGACACTTCATCCCCGTACTCGGCAGATGGTGACCACCGCCGGCAGCGTCGAGTGGACCGTCGTCAGTACCGAAGTCGAAGCGCTTCAGCTCGAGTACAACTGGATCAAGGAATTCGATCCGCGGTTCAACGTGCGGTACCGCGACGACAAGACGTATCCGGTTCTCGCCGTGACGCTCAACGAAGAGTTCCCGCGGCTGTTCGTCTACCGCGGTCCGCGGCGCAAGGGCGTCCGCTACTTCGGTCCCTACTCGCATGCCTGGGCGATTCGCGAAACACTCGATCTGCTGCTGCGAGTGTTTCCCGCACGAACGTGCTCGTCCGGAGTCTTCAAACGACACAACCAGATCGGCCGGCCGTGTCTGCTCGGTTACATCGACAAGTGCTCGGCGCCCTGCGTCGGACGAGTCAGCGCCGAGGAGCATCGTCAGATCGTCGAAGATTTCTGCGACTTCCTCGCCGGCCGCACGGACAAGCTGGTCAAAGATCTCGAAAAGCGCATGCAGCAGGCTTCCGAGGACCTCGATTTCGAGACTGCAGCCCGTCTGCGTGACGATATCGGGGCTTTGCGCAAGGCGCTCGAGAAGCAGGCCGTCGTACTCGGTGACGGCACCGACGCCGATCTCGTAGCCTTTGCCACCGATGATCTCGAAGCCGCCGTTCAGGTGTTCCACGTGCGCGGCGGACGCGTGCGGGGTCAGCGTGGATGGGTCGTGGAGAAGGCAGGCGATGCCATCGACTGGGCCGCACTCGACGCCGAGTCCGACCTGCCGATCCTGGTCGAGCAGTTCCTCACCCAGTTCTACGGTGAGCAGGCGGCACTCGAGCCGGGAGCGGGCTCCGAGGCCGGGATCAGCGCCGTTCCCAAGGAAGTTCTCGTGCCGGTCCTGCCTGCCAACGCGACCGAGATCCAGGTGTGGCTGAGCAAGCTTCGGGGATCGCAAGTGCAACTGCGGGTTCCGCAACGCGGCGACAAGAAAGACCTCGCCGAAACGGTCCAGCGAAACGCGAAAGAGGCTCTGGCGCAGCACAAGCTCAAGCGCGCCGGCGATTTCACCTCGCGTTCTGCGGCGCTTCAGGGCATCCAGGAAGCACTGGACCTGGACTCGGCTCCGCTACGAATCGAATGCATCGACATCAGTCACGTCCAGGGAACCGACGTCGTGGCGTCACTGGTCGTGTTCGAAGACGGGCTCCCGCGTAAGTCGGACTACCGCCATTACGCGATCAAGGAAGCTGCCGGCGACGGTCATTCCGACGACGTGGCGAGTATCGCCGAGATCACTCGCAGGCGGTTCCTGCGACACAACCGCGACCTGGGCATTCTCGCTGCGTCGGCGTCGACCATGGACGCGGACGGTGGGGATCTGGCTCCCGAAGCGGCGATCGACCCGGCGACGGGCCGGCCTCGGCGGTTCGCCTATCCACCCAATCTGTTCGTCGTGGACGGCGGCGCCCCTCAGGTCACGGCCGCAGCGGCGGTCCTCGACGAGCTGGGGGTCACCGACGTCGCGGTAGTCGGCTTGGCCAAGCGACTCGAAGAGGTATGGGTACCGGGGGAAGAAGATCCGGTCATCCTTCCCCGAACGAGCGAGTCGTTGTACCTCCTGCAACGCATCCGAGACGAAGCCCACCGCTTCGCGATCACGTTCCATCGCAGCAAGCGCTCGAGGCGGATGACGGCTTCGGCTCTGGACTCGGTCAAGGGGCTCGGTGAAACTCGCCGTACTGCTCTGGTGGCTCACTTCGGTTCCGTGGCGAAGCTGAAAACGGCAACGGTCGAGGAGATCATGCAGGTCCCCGGTATCGGTGAGACCACAGCCACAGCAGTTCTGGCCGCACTCGGCACGGATTCGGCTGCAGCCGATGCGGGTGCTGAAGCTCGAGCGCTGCCAGCCGCGGTAGGGGATGATGAGCTGGACAAGGAATCCGAATCGTCTGTTACCTCTGCTGACGCGCCAAGCGCCGAATCCGGTAGCGGTGACGAGGGCTCCGAGTCGCGAGAATTGTCCATGCCGACGACGGGGCCGAGTGCACAGTGACTACCGACAGCGCCAAAGACAGTCGAACGATGGATTTCCTGCTGGTGACGGGATTGTCCGGAGCCGGTTTGAGTACCGCTGCCAAGGTGCTCGAAGACCTCGGCTGGTATGTCGCGGACAATTTGCCACCTGAGCTCATTTCCCGGATGGTCGGTCTGAGCTTGACCTCCGATCCGCCGGTCGATCGTCTCGCCGTCGTGATCGACGTGCGGAGTCGACTCTTCACCGGCGACCTCGGGTGGGTGCTCACCGAACTCGAGGCGGAGCCGATCCACACTCGGGTGCTGTACCTCGAAGCGTCCGACGACGTGTTGATCCGACGGTTCGAACAGGTTCGCCGCAGTCATCCGTTGCAGAACGACGGCATCGACGGCACGTTGTCCGAAGGGATCGCAGCCGAGCGTCGGCAGTTGGCCGTGGTGAAGGCGGCCGCCGATCTGGTCATCGACACGTCGGCGCTGAAGGCACATCAGTTGCGTCAGAAGATCGAAACGGCGTTCGGGAACGATGCCAACCGCACGATGAAGGTGACGGTCCAGTCGTTCGGATTCAAGTACGGCCTGCCGATGGACGCCGATCTCGTCTGTGACGTTCGATTCCTGCCCAATCCCCACTGGATCCCTGAACTTCGCCCGCACACCGGTCAGGATGCCGACGTCCGCGACTACGTGTTGTCCCGCGAGGGTGCGGAGGACTACCTAGACACCTACCGACATCTGGTCGATTTGACGATCGCCGGATATCGGCGAGAAGGAAAGCGCTACATGACAATTGCGGTCGGGTGTACCGGCGGTAAGCACCGAAGCGTGGCCATGTCCGAAGCTCTCGCGAGGCGTTTGGGTTCCGAGGACGACATCTCGGTCAGCATCGTGCACCGGGATCTGGGGCGCGAATGAGTGAACCGACACATAGCTCGCGGGAGAAGCCAGATGGGCCGGCCATCGTCGCGCTCGGCGGCGGGCACGGATTGTTCGCCACGCTCCAGGCCGTCAGACGCCTGACGGTCGACGTCACCGCAGTGGTCACGGTCGCCGACGACGGTGGTTCGTCGGGCCGGCTGCGCGCCGAACTCGGCGTCATCCCGCCCGGTGACCTCCGGATGGCGCTCGCGGCTCTCGCGTCGGACGAACCCGAGATAGTCGACTGGACTCGGACCATTCAGCATCGCTTCGGCGGTGTCGGCGCACTTGCCGGGCACTCGGTGGGCAATCTCATCCTGGCCGGACTCACCGAGGTGCTCGGCGATCCGGTCGTCGCGCTCGACGAGATGGCGCGACTGCTGCGAATCCGTGGCCGCGTGCTGCCGATGTCGCCGATCGCGCTCGAGATCGAAGCCGACGTTCAAGGACTCGAAGAGGACCCACGCGTCAGCCGCTGCATTCGTGGACAGGTCGCCGTCGCGACCACGCCGGGCAAGGTTCGGCGTGTGAGACTGCTCCCGTCCAATCCGCCCGCGTGTCCCGAGGCTGTGACTGCGATCGATCGTGCCGATCTCGTGGTTCTCGGCCCGGGATCGTGGTTCTCGAGCGTGATCCCGCACGTACTGGTACCCGAACTTGTCGAATCACTGTCGTCGACGAATGCTCGAAAGGTGCTGGTGCTCAATCTCGCACCTGAGCCGGGGGAGACCGCCGGATTCTCCGCAGAGCGTCACCTGCACGTACTCTCCCAACACGTGCCCGATTTTCGGGTCGACTACGTGGTGGTCGACTCGGCGTCGGTACCGGCCGGGCGTGAACGTGAACATCTGCAGCGTGCGGCGGATCAATTTTCAGCCGAAGTCAGGTACGCGGATGTCGCGGACACCTCACCGGGCGCAGCGCATGTACACGATCCGGCAAAACTGGCCGATGCACTGGCTGAACTGTCGAGCAGTGCGGCAGTAGGGGATTCGACACAGTCTTCCCTGCAAGAACAGCAATCCGAAGAACAGAGGGAGAACACTTCGTGGCAATGACAGCGGAGGTCAAGGACGAACTGAGCCGGTTAGTGGTGACTCAGGTCAGCTGCCGCAAGGCAGAGGTCTCCGCGTTGCTGCGCTTTGCCGGTGGGCTCCACATCGTCGGCGGCCGGGTGGTCGTCGAAGCAGAGGTGGATCTGGGCTCCACGGCGCGACGTCTGCGCCGGGAGATATTCGACCTGTTCACCTACAGTGCCGATGTTCACGTACTCAGTGCGGGCGGGCTTCGAAAATCCGCTCGCTACATCGTGCGTGTGGCGAAGGAGGGTGAGGCCCTCGCGCGCCAGACGGGACTGCTCGATCTTCGCGGGCGCCCGGTTCGCGGCTTGCCTGCGCAGGTCGTCGGCGGAAGTGTCGGCGACGCCGAAGCAGCTTGGCGCGGTGCGTTCCTCGCGCACGGTTCCCTGACCGAACCCGGCCGTTCGTCGGCGCTCGAAGTGAGCTGCCCCGGCCCGGAAGCTGCACTTGCTCTGGTCGGAGCTGCGCGGCGTCTGGGGATCTCGGCGAAGGCACGTGAGGTTCGCGGAACGGATCGTGTGGTGATCCGCGACGGTGAGGCCATCGGCGATCTCCTGACCCGAATGGGAGCCCAGGACACACGCCTGGTGTGGGAGGAGCGACGGATGCGACGCGAGGTCCGCGCCACCGCCAATCGTCTCGCCAATTTCGACGACGCAAACCTGCGACGCTCTGCTCGCGCTGCCGTTGCGGCTGCTGCGCGCGTCGAGCGTGCGTTGGAGATCCTCGGCGAGGACGTGCCCGATCACCTCGCGGCGGCGGGCGCACTGCGCGTCGAGCATCGGCAGGCGTCCCTCGAAGAACTCGGCCAGTTGGCCGACCCGCCGATGACCAAGGACGCCGTTGCCGGACGTATCCGTCGCCTGCTGTCCATGGCTGATCGCAAGGCGAAGGAAACGGGCATACCCGACACCGAATCCGCAGTGAATGTGGAGCTACTCGAAGAGGGGTGACCTGCCCTCCGTCAGGGTGGGCTGCGCACGTTCGGGCCACGCGCATTAGGGTATGAGTCACATCGACCGATGAACCCCACGTCCGCGTCGTGCACACACGGATTCGGAGTATGCGTGGGTCAAGTTGCACACCAGAATCATGGTCAAAGGAGCGAATTGTGACTGTCCGGGTTGGCGTAAACGGTTTCGGCCGTATCGGACGTAACTTCTTCAGGGCGGTGGATGCGCAGAAGGCGCTCGGAACCACCGATATCGAGATCGTGGCAGTCAACGACCTGACTGACAACGCGACGCTCGCTCACCTGCTGAAGTACGACTCCATCCTCGGCCGTTTGCCGTACGACGTGTCGCTCGACGGTGACGACACGATCGTCGTCGGCGATCAGCGCATCAAGGCCCTCGCACACCGCGGCCCGTTGAACGAGCTTCCCTGGGGCGAGCTGGGCGTCGACGTCGTCGTCGAGTCCACCGGCATCTTCACCGACGCCGCAAAGGCCAAGGGACACCTCGAAGCCGGCGCCAAGAAGATCATCATCTCGGCTCCGGCCAAGGGTGAAGACATCACCATCGTGATGGGCGTCAACGACGACAAGTACGACGGCAGCCAGAACATCATCTCCAACGCGTCGTGCACCACCAACTGCCTCGGCCCCATCGCCAAGGTTCTCGACGACGAGTTCGGCATCGTCAAGGGTCTGATGACCACGATCCACGCGTACACCCAGGATCAGAACCTGCAGGACGCTCCGCACGCAGACCTCCGTCGCGCCCGCGCAGCTGCCCTCAACATCGTTCCCACCGGCACCGGTGCAGCCAAGGCAATCGGCCTGGTTCTCCCGCAGCTGCTCGGCAAGCTCGACGGCTACGCACTGCGCGTGCCGATCCCCACGGGCTCGGTCACCGACCTGACCGCGAACCTGAAGAAGTCGGCTACCGCCGACGAGATCAACGCCGCGATGAAGGCTGCTGCCGAAGGACCCCTCAAGGGCATCCTGAAGTACACCGACGCACCGATCGTCTCCTCGGACATCGTCACCGACCCGCACTCGTCGATCTTCGACTCGGGTCTGACGAAGGTCATCGACGACCAGGTCAAGATCGTTTCCTGGTACGACAACGAGTGGGGCTACTCCAACCGCCTCGCCGACCTCATCGGCCTCGTCGCCAAGTCTCTCTGAGCGGAGTTTCGATAACAGTGGCAGTTCAGACGCTGAAGGATCTGCTGGACGCTGGGGTCGAGGGGCGCACCGTACTGGTGCGTTCCGACCTCAACGTCCCGTTGGATGGCGGAGAAATCACGGACCCGGGCCGCATCGTCGCGTCCGCTCCCACCCTGCGGGCACTTGCCGAGGGTGGAGCGAAGGTCATCGTGACCGCGCACCTCGGGCGCCCCGACGGTCAGCCCGATCCCAAGTTCTCCCTCGCACCGGTTGCTGCGAAGTTGGCCGAAATCCTCGGTCGCAACGTGCAACTCGCCGGTGACGTCGTGGGACAGGACGCGCTGGCTCGTTCCGAAGGACTCACCGATGGTGACGTCCTGATGCTCGAGAACATCCGTTTCGACCCTCGCGAGACCAGCAAGGACGAAGCCGAGCGGGTCAAGCTCGCCAAGGCTCTCGTCGAGCTGGTCGGTGACGACGGCGCATTCGTCTCCGACGGATTCGGTGTTGTTCACCGTAAGCAGGCGTCGGTCTTCGACGTCGCGAAGCTGCTCCCGCATTACGCCGGTTACCTGGTCGGCGCCGAGGTCGAGGTGCTCGCCAAGCTCACGCAGGACGCTGCGCGTCCGTACGCGGTGGTGCTCGGTGGCTCCAAGGTCTCGGACAAGCTCGCCGTCATCGAGGCACTGGCACCGAAGGTCGACACTCTGGTGATCGGCGGCGGAATGTTCTACACGTTCCTCGCGGCTCAGGGTGTCTCCGTGGGCAATTCGCTGTGCGAAGAGTCCATGATCGAGACCTGCAAGGGTCTCCTCGACCGGTACGCCGACGTCATCCACATCCCTCAGGATGTTGTCGTCGCGGACTCCTTCTCGGCCGATGCCGAGTCGAAGATCGTTCCGTTCGACAAGATTCCCGACGGCTGGATGGGACTGGACATCGGACCGGAGTCGGTCAAGCGCTTTGCCGCGATCCTGACCGGCGCCAAGACGGTGTTCTGGAACGGCCCGATGGGCGTGTTCGAGTTCCCGAAGTTCGAGGCAGGCACCCGCGGTGTCGCCGAAGCAATCGTGGAGGCAACCGAGAAGGGCGCCTTCAGCGTCGTCGGCGGCGGCGACTCTGCAGCAGCCGTTCGTCAGCTCGGTATCCCGGACGAGGGCTTCTCGCACATTTCCACCGGTGGTGGCGCTTCCCTCGAGTACCTCGAGGGCAAAGAGCTGCCTGGCATCGCAGTACTGGAAGGCTGATCCGACATGGCACGTAAGCCGTTGATCGCCGGCAACTGGAAGATGAATCTGAACCACCTCGAGGCTATCGCCCTGGTGCAGAAGATCGCTTTCTCCTTGCCTGCGAAGTACTTCGACAAAGTGGACGTCACGGTCATCCCGCCGTTCACCGACATCCGTAGCGTCCAGACGCTGATCGAGGGCGACAAGCTCCTCCTCACGTACGGCGCGCAGGATGTCTCGGCTCAGGACTCGGGTGCGTTCACGGGTGAGATCAGCGGCTCCATGCTGGCCAAGCTCGGATGCACCTTCGTCGTGGTCGGCCACTCGGAGCGTCGCACCCTTCACGGTGAGACCAACGAGACCGTCCTCGCCAAGACCAAAGCCGCTCTCAAGAACGGCCTCACGCCGATCGTGTGCATCGGTGAAGGCCTCGAGATCCGCGAAGCGGGCGATCACGTTGCCTACAACGTCGACCAGCTCAAGGGTTCGTTGGCGGGCCTGAGCGCGGAGGAGATCTCCAAGATCGTCATCGCGTACGAACCTGTCTGGGCCATCGGCACCGGCCGTGTCGCTTCTGCCGCTGATGCACAGGAAGTGTGCGCTGCGGTACGAGCAACAGTTGCCGAACTTGCCGACGCCGAGGTCGCAGCCGGCGTTCGCGTTCTGTACGGCGGCAGCGTCAGCTCCAAGAACGTCGGAGAGATCGTCGGCCAGACCGACGTCGACGGCGCTCTGGTCGGCGGCGCGTCGCTCAAGGCTGACGAGTTCGCGACACTGTCTGCGATCGCTGCAGGCGGTCCACTCCCGTGATGTGATCGGGTAGTGGGCTGGAAACTGCAGGACACTGTCACTGCATGACACTGAACTGCATGACACTGAACTGCGGGCGTGTGACCGAGTAGGTCACACGCCCGCAGTTTTTTTGATTCGCCGGATTCAGCGCACGAGTTTGGTTTCCAAAGCGCCGACGAGTTCGGGAGCAAGGTCCAACCCGGTGGTCAGATAGTTCTCGACGGTCCCGTAGTGGTGCTCCACCTGCTCGAAGGCAGCGCCCAGGTAACTTGCGTCGACGGACAGCAGCAACCGGATCACCTCGCCCTTGTCTGCATCTGTGGCGGCGGCGATCGTTGCGACCGTCGCATCGATGAACTCGGCCGAGTACGTATTCGTGAGCAGGTAGTCCGCCATGATCGTTTCGCGCGGTACCCCGGCGAGTGTTTGCAGTAGTGCTGCTGCCCAGCCTGTTCGGTCCTTGCCTGCCGTGCAGTGGAAGAGTTGCGGCCCGGCGGTAGTGGCCAGGGCGGCGAACAACTGCGAGAATCCGCTGCGAGTGACGGGGTCTGCGACAAAGCTGCGATTGATGTTCTGCATGAAAGCTGTTGCAGCGTCCGCTGTTCGGAGAGCCATCGCTTCGGCGTGGATGTTGCCGGACAGGATGGGAATGTGGGCGTACATCGCTGGCGCAGGCACGGTGTCGGGAGTTTCGTTCGCCTCGGTTTCGGAGCGCACGTCGTAGACGGCGGTCAGCCCCAGCGATTCCACGATTGCAAGATCCTCAGGCGAGGGCGTAAGCACGTTTGCGCGGTAGAAAACTCCGCGGCTCATCGCCTGTCCGCTGGTCGTGACGTACCCGGGGCCGGCCACGTCGCGGAAGTTGTGAATCGAAGCCAGACGTGGTGTGTCAGGCAGGGGTATGTCGGGCAGGGCAGTGTCGGGCAGGGCAGTGTCGGGCAGGGCAGTGTCGGAAAGCATGGAGCCGGCCTTTCGGAGGTAGAGTCGCGTCAACTGAAAACTACTGAATCGGTATCTCGACAGTGTGATCGATGCCACTGACCAAGAGTCGTGCCTGGCCGGGTGCAAAGTCATGTGCGAGGCGGGTATGTGGTCAGGCTATCTGTGCGCGCCTGTATGGTGTTATCGGTTGTAGTTGTCCCTATTGGATTGGTGGACGTAGACAGACATGAAACTGTTCCTGGATATCCTGCTGGTCATCACCAGCTTGCTCCTCATCGCCTTGGTGCTCCTGCACCGCGGTAAGGGCGGCGGTTTGTCGAGTCTGTTCGGTGGCGGTGTCCAGTCCAGCCTGTCCGGATCGACTGTTGTCGAGAAGAACCTCGACCGGTTGACGGTCTTCACCGCGTTGATCTGGCTCATCTCGATCGTCGGCATCGGCCTGGAGATCAAGTTCGCCTGATTCTCGGCTCATGACTTGCAGCCGGTAGTTTTTCACACACGAATTTCAGACACGGAACCCCGCCTATCGAGCGGGGTCCTTTGTTTCGGTCGATAATTGAGTGATGACTGAAACCGCGTCGCATCGAGAAACACCGCGAGAGGCCACCGAGCCGCTGCGCGAAGACATCCGGCTTCTCGGTGGAATACTCGGACAAATAGTGCGAGAGCAAGCCGGCGACAATGTTTTCGATCTGGTCGAGCGAGCTCGTGTCGAGTCGTTCCGAGTCCGTCGGTCGGAGATCGACCGCGCCGAACTGGTGTCGCTGTTCGCCGAAATCAGTACGGACGACGCCATTCCCGTCATTCGTGCGTTCAGTCACTTCGCGCTGCTCGCCAACCTGGCCGAGGACATCCACCGCGAGCGTCGACGGGCCATCCACGTCAACGCGGGTGAACCGCCCCGCGACAGCACTCTCGCCGCCACGTACACCAAACTCGATGCAGCCGATATCGATTCGGCTACCGTCGAAGAAGCGCTGCGGGGCGCCCTGGTCTCACCCGTCATCACCGCTCACCCGACGGAGACTCGACGCCGCACGGTGTTCGAGACGCAGAGTCGGATCACCGAGTTGATGCGATACCGCGAGCGCACGGCGCTGAGCGTCGCAGAAACCGCTGATGTCGATCTGCAATTGCGCCGTCAGATTCTGACCCTGTGGCAGACGGCTCTGATCCGGCTCAGCCGCCTCCGTATCCAGGATGAAATCGAGGTAGGCCTGCGCTACTACGACGCGGCGTTGTTCGAGGTGATTCCGAAGATCAATGCCGAGGTCCGCAAAGCTCTGCGCACGCGTTGGCCGGACGCCGGGCTCCTGCCGGAACCGATCCTGAGGCCGGGTTCGTGGATTGGCGGTGACCGGGACGGCAATCCGTACGTGACCGGCGAAATCGTCCAGCGCGCCACGTCGCGCGCTGCGGCGACTGCTCTCGAGCATCATCTCGAGGAACTCGAACATCTAGAGCGTGAACTGTCGATGTCGGCGCGGCTGGTGTCCGTCACGCCCGAACTCGATCTGCTGGCGTCTACCTCTGGCGACGATTCTGCATTCCGGGCCGACGAGCCGTACCGTCGTGCGATTCGCGGTATCCGCGGGCGATTGAGCGCAACCGCACTGACGGTACTGGGGGAGTTGCCCGCCCACGGCTCCGACGACGGACTCGAGGCGTACACCGACCCGGCACAACTGCAGCGGGATCTCGGAATCATCGACACCTCGTTGCGTCGTTTCGGCGACGAGACCATCGCCGACGATCGACTCGATCGGCTCCGAGAAGCGGTGGAGGTGTTCGGCTTTCACCTGTCCGGTCTGGATATGCGGCAGAACTCCGAGGTACACGAAAGCGTCGTCGCAGAACTTCTGGCGTGGGCCGGAGTTCACTCGGACTACACGTCCTTGCCGGAAGCCGATCGAGTCGAATTGCTGTCGGCCGAGTTGACGACGCGGCGACCGCTGACTTCGCCGGACGCCGAGTTCAGCGAATTGACCACCAAGGAACTGGCCATCATGGCGGCCGGCGCCAAGGCGGTGCGGGTTCTCGGAGCGGGCGCGGTACCCAACTACATCATCAGCATGTGTACCTCGGTCAGCGACATGCTCGAAGCTGCGGTGCTGCTCAAAGAGGTCGGGGTGCTCGATCCGGGCGTCGGTAGCGAGCCCTCCTGCCCGATCGGAATCGTCCCGTTGTTCGAGACGATCGAGGATCTGCAGGGCGGCGCCGACACATTGCTGGCGACGCTCGACATCCCGATCTATCGTGCGATCGTCCGTTCTCGCGGTGACAGTCAGGAAGTGATGCTCGGGTACTCCGACTCGAACAAGGACGGCGGGTACCTGGCCGCCAACTGGGCGCTGTACCGTGCCGAACTCGACCTCGTCGATGCCGCGCGTAAGAGCGGAATCAGGTTGAGGCTCTTCCACGGCCGCGGCGGAACCGTCGGACGTGGCGGCGGACCGAGCTACGAAGCGATTCTCGCGCAGCCCCCCGGCGCAGTCGCTGGTTCTCTGCGAATCACCGAGCAGGGTGAGGTGATTGCGGCCAAGTACGCCGAACCGCGTCTGGCGCACCGCAACCTCGAAACACTCATCGCCGCGACTATCGAGTCGACGTTGCTCGACGTCGAAGGTCTTGGCAGCGACGCAGATGCGGCCTACGCGGTGTTGGACGAGTTGGCGGCACTCGCCCGTACCGCGTACAGCGAATTGGTGCACGACACACCAGGATTCGTGCAGTACTTCGAAGCGTCGACACCGGTCGCCGAGATCGGAGCACTCAATATCGGCTCTCGTCCGGCCTCTCGCAAGCAGACCAAGGCGATTTCCGATCTGCGTGCCATTCCTTGGGTGCTCTCGTGGAGTCAGTCTCGCGTGATGCTTCCGGGTTGGTACGGAACCGGCGCCGCGTTCGAAAGATGGATAGACGGAGACGACACTCGGCTTGCCACGTTGACGGCCCTGTACGAGAAGTGGCCGTTCTTCCGAACCGTGCTCTCGAACATGGCCATGGTGATGTCGAAGTCTGATCTCGGTTTGGCGGCCCGCTACGCGGACCTCGTGCCCGACGCCGAACTGCGCGATCGAGTCTTCGGAATGATCACCGACGAGCACGAACGCACAATTCGCATGTACAAGGCAATCACAGGCAACGAGAACCTCTTTGCCGACAACTCGGGCCTCGAGCGTTCGGTTCACAACCGGTTCCCGTACCTCGAACCACTCAACCATCTACAGGTCGAGCTGATCCGTCGGTACCGTTCCGGCGACGAGAGCGATCAGGTGCGTCGGGGTATCCAGCTGACGATGAACGGCCTGGCCACTGCGCTTCGTAACAGTGGCTAGGTAACAGCGGCTGGTTCTGCAGGTTTACCAGGGTGTGCGTGCGGCGACTCTAGAGCTGTCGCACGCACACCCAACGCTGCGCACCGGACCGAACGGGGACCGCAGTGGATCTGCAATTGGACGGACGAACTGCCGTGGTTACCGGCGCGGGAAAAGGTATCGGGTTGGCGATCACTCGGGCCTTGGCGGCCGAGGGAGTCCACGTCGTCGCGGGCCCGCGGACGCTCTCGCCGGAACTCGAATCGCTGCAGGCCGGCGGCGCCGTCAGCTTTGTCGGCGTCGACCTCGCGAGTGTCGAAGGATCTACCCGACTGCTCGAGGTTGCAGCAGCGAGGGGCGGCGTCGACATCTTGGTCAACAACGTCGGCGCCGTCACCCCGCGAACGAGCGGCTTCGCGGCTATCACGGACGAAGAGTGGGCGTCGTCGTTCAATCTGACGTTCTTGTCGGCTGTACGCACTGTTCGCGCTGCGCTGCCGGAGTTGATCCGCAGAGGTGGCGGAAGCATCGTGACGATCAGTTCGGTCAACGCATTCTTGCCTGACCCCACGGTGATCGACTACAGCGCCGCCAAAGCGGCGTTGACCAACTTCTCGAAGTCGTTGTCGAAAGAACTGGGAGGGAAGGGGATCCGCATCAATACCGTCAGCCCTGGTCCGGTGCAGACGGAGTTGTGGCTCGGCAAGCACGGAGTGGCCTCGACGCTGGCGAAGGCGAATGGTTCAGCCGCCGACGATATCGTCGAAAGTGCGGCCACCGGCGCCGAGACGGGCCGCTTCACCTTTCCCGAAGAGGTAGCGGACCTGGTGTTGTTCCTCGCCAGCGATCGCGCGGGGAACGTGACGGGCGCGGATTTCGTGATCGACGGCGGTCTGATCAAGACCTTGTGATCATTGCTGCCTGAAACCTGATCATGTGCGCGACGGTCGACGACGTGATGCACAGGATCACTGCGGACGCGATGACCACCCACAGTCCCCACCCGATGGACGGTCCGGCGGTGTGCCCTGCGACCTCGGTACTACGTCGCACAATGGACGCGGCGTTTCCGACGGCAACGATCAAGACGGCGATTCCCACCAGCGGTCCCGTGCAGTGATTCTTCATCTCGGGCGTGACGTCTCGAACCATGAGGGTGATAAGCGCGGTTACCGAGCCCAGAGCGAGGACGAGTGTGATCACTCCGCATTCGTCGATACCACTGTGGTCGAGGGCGGAGGACGACGTCCACGGGCCGAGGCTTCCGGCGACGATCCCGGCGCACGCCCACAGCGAGCCGATGAGGCTAGGTCCGAAACGGTCGGGCATGAGGGAGGGAATCGTGCGGGTCGACGGCGGCTGAAACCCGAAGGCGCGTTGGTGATCCGGCTGATTGGGTGTGAACGTCACGCGACGGACCACCTTTCCTCCGCGCCGTCGTGGCGCCCAATCCAATGCTTTTTCGGAGTCTAGGGCCGCCCACTTCACTTTTTGCCGAATCGAGCGAAATTGATCGAACCGGCAGTACCAGTCAGTGCACGAAGTCCAGAGCTTCCTTGATCCACGCATTGAACTCGACGTTCGAACTCGTCCCGGTTCGGTCGACGACGATCCATCCCTTGCTCATCGGCTTACCCCGCATCTCGGGCCAACTTGCACCCTTGTGCGTCAGGAGTTCGTCAACTCGATCGGGGTCACACCGAACCATGATGTTGCCGTGTGAGTTCGCACTGGCGGCCAGCTTCCCGTTCACCATGAAGCTCAGCCCACCGAACATCTTTACTTCTTCGACGTCGCTCTCGCCCGAGAGCGCATCGCGGATACGCTCAGCCAGCGCCTTGTCGTATGCCATGGAGGCCTCCTGGGGTGGAGTTCCAGGTTAGATCAGGTGGCGCAGGTACGTCTGCGGGTCGTGAAGGAACCGCTGCCAGTTCGAGACCAGATCGAGGTCCTCCCAGCTCGCGGCTCGGATTCCCCATTCGCCGATCTCGAGCAGATTGGCGTTCGGCAGTGCCGCGATGATCGGCGAGTGCGTCGCGATCACCGCCTGCGCGCCGGATTCCACCAGCTCACCGAGCAGCGCGACCAGCGTCAAGGTCCCTTGGAAGGAGAGTGCGGCATCGGGTTCGTCGATGAGATAGAAGCCGCCGTCGGAGGTCCTCGACGACAAGATCTCGAGCAGCGCCTCACCGTGGGAGAGGTGATGGTAAAGCGGTTCAGGTCGCGTGGGATTGGGGTTGTCCTCCAAATACGTGTACAACCCGTGCAAGGTTTCGTCTCGGAGGTAGTACGCCCACTTCGACGCGCCGGGGCTCCGCTCGACCACAAGGTCGAGGGCGCTCGGTTCACTCGATCTGGTCTGATGCCGCGTATTGGTCGACCCGCCTTCGGCATTGAGACCGAGAACGGCGGCAAGAATTTCGATGACGGTCGACTTCCCCGCTCCGTTTTCGCCGACCAGAATGGTGACACCCGGTGGAAGTTCGAGACCGTCCCGAACGATCTGCGCAACCGCGGGCACCGTCATCGGCCAGCTGCCTACGTCAGCGCCCGACGATGTCCCGGCCTTGATGCGTCGGATGGGTTGTCTCTGCACGGCCATACGCTCTCACAAGGCTCCGACGGGAACTGAGGTTAGTGGCGCTGCGCGAGCAATTCGACGATTCGAGCCACGAGATCGAGGGGGATCGGTTTGTTCAGCGGGAACTTCACGGTTGATTTCGCAGCCCGGTACGGGTCGACGGACTTCTCGAACTCTGCGTCACCTGCCGGGAGTGGGTACATCGAGATGTGGTGTTTCCAGCCTGCGAAGTGAACCAGGTTCTTCCCATTCGCCGTCATGGTCGGCATCTGATAGCTGATGGTTTCATCGAGGCCGGGCACAGTGCTGTGGATCGTCTCGCGGATGCTACCGAGGGATCGCTGCACGTCGGTGGGAAACGACGCGATGTATTCGTCGATCGTCGCGAATTCGGCCATGAAACGGATCTTAATCACTGTCGGATTCAGTTGGCTCGCCAAAAATCGGGGCGGCTGCCGTCGGTGTCGGTGAACCCGTATTCCGTTCCGAGTTCGCCTGAACTGACCGATCGCTGATTCCATCGCTTCCGATTCGAATCGGCGGCGAGGGCGGCGATCGCACGTCCTGTGAATCTTGGTGACTCGGAGCGGGCAAAATCCGGAGGTGCAGTCGGCCCATCCCGCTCCGGCGACAAAGCGTCACGCCAATTCGATTCGCCGACACCAAAATTGTCGAGCATCATCTCCGATCGCAGGAACCCCGGAGTGATGGCGACGGCAGTACAGCCGAACGGGGCAAGTTCGTGGCCTTGCGAAAATGCAAGCCTGTTCACGGACACCTTCGCCAGGTCGTAGAACACCGAGATGCGATAGTTCGATGCGTTGTATTCGGTAGTGCCGTCAGTTATTTCGGCGACCAGTCCGCCTGGCCGATCGATCATCAGCGGCAGGAGGTGGTGCGACGTGGTGATGTGGGTGTCGATCGCCAGGCGCAGAATGTGAAAGCCCTTGTCCAGATCGTGTTCCCATACCGGCGTGTTCCACTCCGCCGGCCCACCCTTGAGTAGTTCCGCGCCCCAGATGTCATTGACCAAGATGTCGACATGTTGATAGTCGGCGCGCAAGCGTTCGGCGAGATCAGCCACTTGTTTGCTCTTGAGATGATCGACGGCAATCGGCACGCCGACGCCCCCCAGTTCGGTGACAAGCTCTGCCGTCTCCTCGATGGTTTCGCCGCGCGGATAGTCCGACTGAAGTATTCCGGCAGATGTGCTCCGGCCAGTGCAGATGACGGTTGCACCGGCCTCACCCAGGGCTGCGGCGATTCCGCGTCCGGCGCCCCTCGTCGCCCCGGCAACAACAGCCACTCGCCCGCGAAGTGCATCCGGATTCGGTGTCCACGACATTGTTCGATTGTTCTCGCCTGGATTGATTCGTTCAAGAGTGAAAGCGATCTACGGAACCGAACCCTACTTCGCGGCGTCCAAGGTAGTAATCGCTCGAAAGAACGAGACAGGGGGAGAGATGAATCGTTGTGCAGGGCAGAGTGCCCGTTGGAGACAAGGGATCTCGGGATTGAGTTCCGTTCCGTCAAAAGGAAATTCGCATCGGATCCGGACTCGGCGGGTAGTCATGACTCGCCACTGTGAAAATGTCCTCGATGTACCACCGGGCCGGGAATCGCCTGAAGACGATTCCCGGCCCGGTGTGAAATCAGATCCGTGAAATCAGATCAGAGCTGCGAGGCAGCGTCGGTATCGAGGAACCAACGCGTCGCCACCAAACCGGTGGCGCCGGCGGACGGCCAGTCCTCGGACGAAGCACCTCCGACGGCTTCGGCAACGGCCTCGGCCTTTGCAGCACCCGAGACGAGCAGCCAGACCTCTTTGGCACGCCGAACAGCAGGCAGCGTCAGGGTGATCCGTACCGGTGGCGGCTTGGGGGAGTCCGTCACCGCGACAACGAAACGAGCTTCTTCGCGGACGGCGTCGGTATGCGGGAACAACGAGTTGACGTGTCCTTCTCCACCCATACCGAGCAGGTGCACGTCGAACGTCGGAACCTGATTGCCGTGTGCCTGAGCGCCCAGCAGTTGTTCGTACGCCGTCGCCGCCCCGTGCGGATCACCGTCGTAGATACCGTCGGAGGCGGCCATCGCATGCACCCTGTCGGGATCGACCGGCACGTGATCGAGAAGCGCCTCACGAGCCTGGACTTCATTCCGCTCGGGATCGCCGGACGGCAGGAACCGTTCGTCGCCCCAGTACAGATCGATCTGCGACCAGTCGATGTCGCCGGGAGCGTCACGCAACTTCTCGAGAAGTGCGATCCCGGTTCCGCCACCCGTCAGCACGATGGATGCGAACCCGCGAGCCTTCTGGGCATCAACGATCGTCGTGACCAGGCGTGCGGCAGCGGCATCGACCAGTTGGCCGGCGTCGGGAAACTTCTCTACGACAACATCACTCATAGGTCACCTTGTCCAACCCAGCCAGAGCTTCTTCGTAGATCTCGTCCGGATCGAGCCGACGCAATTCCTCGGCGAGGCAATCGCGCGTCTCTCGACGACCGAGCGAGACCAGCGAGTCGGGCTGACCGGTGCGGATCAGGGTTGCGGTCGTACCCTCCTGTGGGCGGCTGATGGAGATGCTGCGAGTCTCCAGCTTCAGCTCGACGGTGAGCTCACCCGTACGTCGGATGACCGGACCGTCGATCTTGGCAGCCAACCAACCGGCGAGAATATCCAGTGCCGGTTCGGTTTTGAGACCGGAGACCACCGCTGAGGTGATCTTCTCGTGCGGCGGCTGATCGAGAGCCGACGCGAGCAGTGCGCGCCAGTAGGTGACGCGACTCCAGGCGAGATCGGTGTCACCGGCGGTGTACGACGCGAGTCGTCCCTTGATGGTGGCAGTCGGATCCGGGGCACCGGTGGCGTCGGTGATACGACGGATCGCAAGCTTTCCGACGGGGTCCTTCGCCGGAATCTCGGGTGCCTCGAGGGGCCACCACGCGACTACCGGTGTGTCGGGGAGCAGGAACGGGATGACGACGCTGCTCTCGTGGTCCGCCAGGGGACCGTAGAGGCGCAGCACCACGACCTCAGAGGCGCCGGCATCCCCACCGACGCGGATCTGAGCATCGAGCCGAGGCTCGCTCTGCTCGTCGCCACGCAGAAGCACGATGACGCGGCAGGGGTGCTCGCGGCTTGCTTCGTTGGCGGCCTCGATTGCGGCCTCGGCGTTCCCGGTGTCCCTGGTGCAGACGACAAGCGTGAGCACACGTCCCAAGGTGACAGCGCCGCCGGTCTTACGTACCTCGACCAGTTTCTTGCTGACCTGGACCGTGGTGGTGGAGGGCAAATCGAGAATCACTAGGGTCGCCTCCATTCGCGTCCGGTGCGTTGCATCATTTCGTCCGCAGACGGTGGTCCCCACGTTCCAGCCTCGTAGGGTTCCGGCTTGCCGCCGGCTGCCCAGTGTTCGAGGACGGGATCGAGGATTTCCCAAGACAATTCGACTTCGGCATTGACGGGGAAGAGAGACGGCTCGCCGAGCAACACGTCGAGGATGAGTCGCTCGTACGCCTCCGGTGACGACTCGGTGAAAGCCTGACCGTACGAGAAGTCCATGTTGACGTCACGGACTTCCATGCTCGATCCGGGAACCTTCGAGCCGAACCGCATGGTGACGCCCTCGTCAGGCTGCACGCGGATCACGAGTGCGTTCTGGCCGAGATCTTCGGTCATGGTCTTGTCGAACGGCAGGTGTGGTGCGCGCTTGAAGACCACTGCGATCTCGGTGACGCGGCGGCCGAGACGCTTGCCCGTGCGCAGGTAGAACGGCACGCCCGCCCAGCGACGGGTGTCGACCTCGAGGGTGATGGCGGCAAAGGTCTCCGTTGTGGAGTCCGCTGCGAAGCCCTCTTCTTCGAGGAGCCCGACCACCGGCAACCCGCCCTGCCAACCACCTTCGTATTGTCCGCGGGCAGTGGTCTCGTCGAGTGGTTCGGCCAGACGCGTTGCCGAAAGAACCTTGATCTTCTCCGCCTGCAGATTGAGCGGTTCGAAGCTGATGGGTTCTTCCATCGCCGTGAACGCGAGCAATTGGAGCAGGTGGTTCTGGATCACGTCACGGGCCGCACCGATGCCGTCGTAGTACCCGGCACGCCCACCGAGGCCGATGTCCTCGGCCATCGTGATCTGGACGTGGTCGACGTAGTGCGCGTTCCAGATCGGATCGAACAACTGGTTCGCGAAGCGCAGAGCCAGGATGTTCTGGACCGTTTCCTTGCCGAGGTAGTGGTCGATACGGAAGACCGTGTCCTCGGGGAACACCTTGTTGACGACGGCGTTCAGTTCGCGAGCGCTCTCGAGGTCGTGACCGAACGGCTTCTCGATGACAACTCGTCGCCACTGACCGTCCTCGGCCTGCGCGAGGCCCGACGCCGACAGTTGCTCGAGCACCTGAGGAAACGCGTTGGGCGGAATCGCAAGGTAGAACCCGTGATTGCCGCCGATACCACGTTCGTTGTCGAGCGTGGCCAACGTCTCGGACAGGTTCTGGAAGGCCTCGGCCTCGTCGAAACTGCCCTCCACGAACCGGATACCTTCGGCGAGCCTCTCCCAGACGTCCTGACGGAACTTGGTGCGAGCACCGTCCTTGACTGCTTCGAGGACGACGTTCGCGAAGTCCTCGTCCGTCCATTCACGCCGGGCGAACCCGACCAGAGCGAATCCGGGCGGCAACAGTCCACGGTTGGCGAGGTCGTAGATGGCTGGCATGAGCTTGCGCCTGGCGAGGTCGCCGGTAACACCGAAGATCACCAGGGCGCAGGGCCCCGCAATGTGCGGAAGCCGTTTGTCGGTGCTGTCCCGAAGGGGATTCACCCAATCTGATGCCGCCGCGGAATCGCTCACAGGCTCAGCTCTTCTGGGTTGCTGCGCGAAGCTGCTCGGCAGTTGCGTCGAGCAACTCGTTCCAGGACACCTCGAACTTGTCGACGCCCTCGGTCTCGAGGACCTTGAACACGTCCGCAAGATCGATGCCGACAGCTGCGAGCTGATCGAAGACGACCTGCGAGTCCTGAGCGGTGCCCGAAATCGTGTCGCCCGTGATCTCACCATGGTCGGCGAGAGCGTCGAGCGTCTTCTCCGGCATGGTGTTGACCGTGTTGGGCGCAACCAGCTCGGTGACGTAGAGCGTGTCCGGGTAATCCGGGTTCTTCACGCCGGTCGACGCCCACAGCGGGCGCTGAGCCTTGGCGCCATCGGCCAGGAGAGCCTGGAAGCGCGGCTGCACCTCGAAGATCTGCTGGTACGCGTTGTACGCCAGACGAGCGTTTGCGAGTGCAGCCTTGCCGCGAAGCTGGAGAGCTTCCGGCGTGCCGATCGCCGTGAGGCGGTTGTCGATCTCGGAATCCACACGGGAGACGAAGAACGAGGCGACCGACTCGATGGACGAGATGTCGCGGCCGGCAGCCTTGGCGGTGTCCAGACCGTCGAGGTAGGCGCCCATGACAGCTTCGTAGCGCTCGACCGAGAAGATCAAAGTGACGTTGACGCTGATGCCTTCACCGATCACCTTGGCGATGGCGGGGATACCGGCCAGCGTTGCGGGGATTTTGATGAGGACATTCGGGCGGTCGACGATCTTGTGCAGCTCGATCGCCTGCGCGACAGTCGCGTCGGTGTCGTGCGCCAGACGAGGATCGACCTCGATGGACACGCGGCCGTCGACGCCGTTCGATGCCGCGAACTGCGGGGTTAGGATGTCGCACGCAGCGCGCACGTCGTCGGTGGTGACGGCCGTGATGGTGGCGTCGACATCGGCGCCGCGCTCGGCCAACTCGCGAACCTGAGCGTCGTAGTCGGAGCCCTTGGACAGTGCCGCCTGGAAGATCGACGGGTTGGTCGTGACACCCACGATCGACTTCGTGTCGATGAGGTTTTGCAGGTTGCCGGACTGGATGCGATCTCGCGAGAGGTCGTCGAGCCAGATGGAAACGCCTGCAGCGGAGAGCTTTTCGGTATTCACGTTCTGTGTCATCGAGATCATCCCTTCACAGCTGCGAGGGAGCGCTGCGCGGCTGCGACAGTCGCGTCGGCGGTGATGCCGAACTCCCGGTACAAGGTCTTGTAATCGGCAGAAGCGCCGTAATGCTCGAGCGAGACGGCCTGACCGGCGTCGCCGAGGATGCGCCACCACGGCATTGCGATACCGGCTTCGACGGACACGCGTGCGCGGACGGCGGGCGGAATGACCTCGTCGCGGTACGCCTGATCCTGCTCGAGGAACCAGTCGAGGCACGGCACGGAAACGACGCGGGTTGCGACGCCCTGAGCTTCGAGGGTCTCGCGAGCCTCGGTGGCCAGATGCAGTTCGGAACCGGTCGCAAGCAAGATGACCTCGGGCGAACCGTTGGCAGCGTCGACGAGGACGTAAGCGCCGCGCTTGACGCCTTCGGCAGCCTTCTCCTTGGTGCCTTCGAGAACCGGGATGTCCTGGCGGGTGAGCGCCAGAGCCGTCGGGCCCGTCTTGTTCTCGAGTGCTGCCTGCCATGCGAACGAGGTCTCGTTGGCGTCACCCGGGCGGACGACGGCGAGGTTCGGGATCGCACGAAGAGCAGCGAGGTGCTCGACCGGCTGGTGAGTCGGGCCGTCTTCGCCGAGACCGATCGAGTCGTGGGTCCAGACGTAGGTGACGGCAGTCTTCATCAGTGCAGCCAGGCGAACCGCCGGACGCATGTAGTCGGAGAAGACCATGAAGGTTCCGCCGTACGGGCGGGTCGGGCCGTGCAACGCGATGCCATTGAGGATCGAGCCCATCGCGTGCTCACGGATACCGAAGTGAAGCGTGCGGCCGTAAGGCTGCGCAGTCCAGTCGCTCGTGGAGATGGAGAAGGGGCCGAACGAATCTGCGCCCTTGATGGTGGTGTTGTTGCTGCCGGCGAGGTCGGCGGAACCGCCCCACAGCTCGGGCAGGATCGGTCCGAGCGCGTTGAGAGCCGAACCGGAGGCCTTGCGAGTCGCAACGCCCTTGGCGTCGGCCTCGTAGGTCGGGAGAGCGTCGGCCCAGCCGGCAGGGAACTCACCGGCGAACAGGCGGTCGAAGAGTTCCTTGCGCTCGGACTCACGTGCGGCCCACGCGTCGAACTCGACCTGCCATGCCTTGTGTGCGTCGGCTCCGCGCGAGACGACCTCACGGGCGTGAGCCAGAGCGTCGGCGTCGACGTCGAAGGACTTGCTCGGATCGAACCCGAGGGCTTCCTTGACCGCGGCGACCTCGTCGGCACCGAGTGCGGAGCCGTGAACGTCGCCGGTGTTCATCTTCTTCGGCGCCGGGAAACCGATGATGGTGCGGAGCAAGATGATGGACGGACGATCGACGACGGCCTTGGCAGCGGCAACCGCGTCGAGGATGCCGGAGACGTTCTCGCCACCCTCGACGTGCTGAACGTGCCAGCCGTATGCCTCGTAACGCTTTCCGACATCTTCGCCGAGAGCGATGGCGGTGTCGTGCTCGATGGAGATCTTGTTGTCGTCGTAGAAGACGATCAGGTTGCCCAGTTCCTGGACACCCGCGAGTGACGACGCCTCGGAGGTGACGCCTTCCTCGATGTCACCGTCGGACGCGATCACGTAGATGTGATGGTCGAAGGGGGAGGAGCCGACCGGGGTCTCCGGATCGAACAGCCCGCGCTCACGACGCGCAGCCATGGCCATGCCGACTGCGGACGCAAGGCCCTGGCCGAGCGGACCGGTGGTCATCTCGACACCGACGGTGTGGCCGACCTCGGGGTGACCGGGGGTCAGTGCGCCCCACGTGCGGAGAGCTTCGAGGTCAGCAAGCTCGAGACCGTAGCCCGACAGGTAGAGCTGGGTGTACAGCGTCAAGGACGAATGGCCACAGGAAAGAACGAAGCGGTCACGGCCGACCCATTCTGCATCCGAAGGATCGTGGCGCATGATGCGCTGAAAGAGGGTGTATGCCAACGGCGCCAAGCTCATTGCAGTTCCGGGATGGCCGTTGCCGACCTTCTGAACCGCGTCGGCGGCGAGCACGCGGGCGGTATCGACAGCCTTGGTGTCCAGGTCGGTCCAGTCCGAGGGGTGGACGGGTTGCGTGAGGACGTGGATCTCGTCTGTGATCGACACTGGCAGATGTCTCCTGACATGGTGTACGTGGATTGCGAGGGTGGGGTGTCCCTCCACTGCGTAACCCAGCCTAATGGTCCTGGCTGTCCGGGTCGATTCGGTTCCTCAATGGCTGCGGTCTACCATCGTTCGTAGTAGAGGACAGTGTCAGCAGTGTGTCGTGAACAGTTAGTGCGGTAACGCGTGGTGCAAGGAGAGAACGTGCGGACAGGGCAACAGCCGAGCGGACATGGCTTCGGCAGCCCAGGTGCCGCCCCGCGGGCGACCAATACCGATACGGTGTGGGGTCGCGCAACGGGCAAGGTTCTGGCTTATATCGCGCTCACGAAGCCGCGAGTTATCGAATTGCTGTTGGTGGCAACCATTCCGGCAATGCTGCTGGCAGATCGCGGAACGGTCGACATCGTTCTGATCCTCAGCACCCTCTTCGGTGGCTGGATGGGCGCGGCGAGTGCGAACTCGCTCAACTGCGTCGTCGACGCCGACATCGACAAGGTCATGAAGCGCACCGCGAAGCGTCCGTTGGCCCGCGAGGCGGTGCCGACCCGTAACGCACTCGTCTTCGGGCTTCTTCTCGGACTCGCGTCGTTCCTGTGGCTGTGGTGGCGAGCCAACCTCCTGGCCGGCATCCTCGTCGTGATCACGATCGCGTTCTACGTCCTCATCTACACGATGGTTCTCAAGCGTCGCACCTGGCAGAACGTCATCTGGGGTGGCGCAGCCGGATGTATGCCCGTCCTCGTAGGCTGGGCCGCTGTCACCGGGTCGCTGAGCTGGCAGCCCGTCGTGCTGTTCCTGATCATCTTCTTCTGGACGCCGCCGCACACCTGGGCGCTCGCGATGCGATACAAAGAGGACTACAAGGCGGCAGGCGTTCCCATGCTTCCGGTGATCGCCACCGAGGAGCACGTGACCAAGCAGATCCTGTTCTACAGCTGGGCGATGGTCGTCACGACGCTTGTCCTCGTCCCCGCGTCGGGCGTCATCTACGCCGCCATCGCCATCGTCGCCGGTGCGTGGTTCCTGCTCATGGCTCATCAGCTGTACCGCAGCGTTCGCGGCGGTGCTCAGGTCAAGCCGCTGCGCCTGTTCCTGCAGTCGAACAACTATCTTGCGATCGTTTTCGTCGGCCTCGCTGTCGACTCGGTTCTCGGACTCCAGACGATCAGCGACATGCTCAGCTGATTCTGCTGTGCGCCTTTATTAACCGCGGGCGGTTAATAAAGGCGCACAGCACTTCGCTAGGGGATCAGAACGATCGACCCGGTCGTTGCTCTACCTTCCAGATCCCGATGGGCTGTTGCCGCGTCGGCGAGGGGATACTCGGCGCCGACGCGAATATCGAGCTTCCCGGCCGCAATGGCGTCGAAGACATCGCCGGCACGCCAGGTCAGTTCCTCACGAGTGCGAATGTGATGCGCGAGCGTCGGACGCGTCAGGAACAACGAACCCGATGAATTGAGCCGCTGCGGATCGACGGGCGGAACCGGGCCACTGGCCGCACCGAACAACGCGACAGTGCCGCGAATACGGACGGAAGCCAGGCTCGAATCAAAAGTTGTCGCGCCGACGCCGTCGTATGCCGCCGCTACTCCTTCGCCGCCGGTCAACTCCCGGACTCGCGCTGCTATGTCCTCGTCGTACCGCAGGATCTCCGAGGCACCGGCGCCGCGCGAGAGTTCTTCCTTCGCATCCGACGACACAGTCGTGATGACCTTCGCCCCGAGGCTGACGGCCATCTGCGTCAGGATCAACCCGACGCCGCCCGCGCCTGCGTGCACGAGCACGGTGTCGCCGCTCTGGATCGGATACGTCGACTTCGCGAGGTAGTGCGCCGTCATCCCCTGCAGGAGCGCCGACGCTGCGGCCGATGCCGGGACACCGTCAGGCACTTTCACGGCGACTGCGGCGGGAACAGCCACCTTCTCGGCGTAGCTGCCCGTGGCGGCCGCCCACGCGACACGGTCACCAACGGCGAATTCGGTGACGTCGGAACCGACAGCTTCGACGACGCCGCTGCCCTCGTCGCCGGGAACATAGGGGAGCGGGCATTTGTACTGGCCCATTCGGAAATACGTGTCGATGAAATTGATGCCGATCGCTTCGGTCCTGACGAGTAGATCGCCTGGGCCGGGTGTCGGTTCGGGTTGTTCGGTCAGAGTCAGAACCTCTGGTCCGCCGGTCTCGGTCACGTAGATGGCTCGCATGGTTTCTGTTCTACACCCGGGACGGCCGACGCTCAGTCCATGCCTGGTGTCGCTTCCGGGCTACCGACCAGTATTGTCGAGTGATGAGCACCGATACCGAGAAGTCGGACGCCACCCCGTCCGCGCCGGAACTGCCGAAGTCCACGGTGAACGCCATCACCAAGTTCGTCGCCGAGCACGGCGGCTCCGCCAGCGCCGTCATTCAGCCGGTCGGCCTGGCCGGCGTTCGCATCACTCTCGTGGGTGCCGACGGCATCCTCGGTGATCAGGTCGTCGAGGACCTCGCCACGGCCAATGCCGTCGTTGCGTCCTTCGACACCGTCACCGTTGCCGAGTGGGAGCGTGAGCTGACGAGCATCGTCACCCCCCAGGAAGGCCACTTCAAGAAGATGGCCGGTTGGGTCGCCAACCAGACTCGGTTCCCGAAAGCACGCAACGAAGCCTGAAATGACGTGTGGGGCGTAGGAACACTTCTTGGTGTTCCTACGCCCCACACGTGTCTTGAAGCGTCAGAGGGCCGGTATCGGCGAATCGGTCGGCGTGTACTGGCGGGTCTTACCCGCAGCCCAAACTGCTGCGGTCGCAGCCGTGCACAGTCCCGCACCGGCGACGTGCATGATCACCAGAACTTCCGGCACATCGGTGAAGTACTGCACGACCCCGATGAGCGCTTGGGCGAGGATCAGTCCGAGCAGGACCTTCAGACGGATCTTCACGGCCGCAGATGTCCCGACCGCATATAGACCGAATGTCAGACCCACGACCAGCGCGAGATATCCGACCAGCAGCTGTGAGTGCAGATGAACAAGCGTCACGATCTCGACCTCCAGGCGCGGAACCGTGCGCTCCAGGCCCTTGTCGCCCGCGTGGGGACCTGCACCCGTCACGAGAGTTCCGGCGACCAATACGCCGGCGAGCGCGACACCTGACAGCGCGGTAAGCCAGCGCAGCGGCTTCGGCATCACGACCAGAGTTGTTGCCTCGTCGGGTTCCGCGATCTTCGCGTACATCACCGTGGCAACCCAGACCATCAGCATCGACGCAACCAAGTGAATGGCGACCGTCCACCACAGGAGACCTGTGAGGACGGTGATACCGCCGATCACTGCCTGAACGACAGTGCCGAGCGGCATCATCCAGGCGTAGACAAGCACCTCTTTGCGGCGGCGAGCGCGAGTCACCGCGAGCACGATTGCGGCAGCGACGATGACGACCAGGAACGTGAGTAGGCGGTTGCCGAACTCGACGGCTTGGTGAATCACCGCGACCTGTCCGTGGCCGACCGGGACGAAGCTACCGGGGAAGCACTGCGGCCACGTCGGGCAACCGAGTCCCGAGTCCGTCACGCGAACCACCGCGCCGGTGACAGCGATGCCGCCCTGCGTCAGGATCACGATGAACGCGATGATTTTCTGCGTTTTCAGCGAGGGGAGAGGTAGTCGATCCACCAAGCGTAAAAATCCGGCATACACACGATTCACCACGCCAACGATCGTAGTTCCCCATCAACTACACAGTGTCGTTGGGGCCAGCTCGCTCCGCGCCTGCCCCGCGTCGTTGGGGGCAGGCGTTGAAGCAGGCGCGAAGCGAGCTGCCCCGCGTCGTCGGGACCAGCTCGCGTCAGTTCGCGCGAACGCGCACGATTCCCGAGATCGTTCCCTGGAAGTACTCGCCCGACTCGGTGATGAGTGCCGACATCTGCAGGGTGTCGTTGAGGATCGTCGACGGCAGGGGAGTCGAACCGATCTGTGACCCGTCCTTCGAGTCGATCACCGCGAACGAGTACCCGTCGAGCGGAGAGGTGCTCGGATTACCGTCCCGCGTGACGGTGTAGATCGAGCCGTCCGCCGTCGAGAGGTGCGGTACCGCGGAGCTACGAATCGTGTTGTCCCACACGACATGGCAGCCGACCGGATCGATGTCGACCCGGGTCATTCCGCCGTTGAAGGGTGCCGTGGCGGGGACCGCTGGACCGGCACCTTCAGGAGTCGTGGGGTACGGGTATCCGTAAGTACCGGCCACGTAGACCGAATGACCGATGCCGACGGGGGAGTTCTCGCTGCCACTCGGTGAGCCGTCCTTGCTGGCCGCGGACAACACCGGCTGCGTGCACACCTCGGCGCCCGTGTCAGCGCGATAGACGTGCAAGCTCACTGTCGGGTGGGCGTTGTCGACGATGGTCAAGAAATCGCTGCCCGTCGACGGGCCGAAGTATGTCGGAGTCGATCCGGTTCCCCAGCTGAGCTGACCCGGATTGCGGGCCGGCCCTCGGTCGTACGGCTGACGCCAGTCGATGACGACTTCGTCGCCACTTCGCTTCAGTTGGTAGAGCGCGTGGGTCGTTGCGACGGCAGTGCCCGTCGGGGAGGTGGAGATGCTGTTCTGCACCTGCTCACCCTCGGGGAGCGCAATGCTGTGCGCGATTCGATCCGTGCCGACGTACCCGACGGTGCCGTGCCCGGTGGCGAACCAGACATTGCCGTCCCAATCCGGGGCGAGGCCGGTGACGTTGTCGTCGGCGGCAACCGCACCACTGAGATCGATGACATCCGCGAGTTCCAGCCGCCAACTGCCGTCCGGATTCTGCGCATGGGAAATGCGGACCAGTTGACGGTTTCCGTCGACGGCTACGAGACGGTTCTCGTTGTCGAGGTAGGCGTAGACGCCGCCGAGGAGGCTGCCCTTCGCGAGCGGCAGTTGCGCGACCGACCGGCCCAACGGCGTGGCGTCGGCCTTCGGATCGATCAAATGGATGGTCGGGATCTGGCCGATCATCGTCGTGCAGAGCGAGACGATCATGCCGTCGGAACCCTGGAGGACCGTCGGGCAGGCGGCCATCATCGGGAAAGCTGTCACCTCGTGTGGGCCGGTTCCTGGACCAGGCAGCGGCGTGACGTCGGACGAGCCCGCGTCACCGTGCATGGTGGAAGTACCGACGGGACCGAGGTGCGGATTTGCAGGTGCGAGTGGACCGGACACCGAAGGGGTCGCCGTTGCGGGTCCGGCACACAACATCACTGTTGCGGCCACACAGCCGACGATCTGAGCTGTCCGTCGTGTACTCACGTGAACTTGAACCACCTTGCTGCGCAGACTCCGGCCACTGCGGCCCAGATGAGAAGTACGAGAATCGAGAACCAGTCCATCGAGGTGTCGAGGGCCGCTTCGAGTGCGTGTGCCAGAGCGCCGGACGGAACAATGCGCACCAGCGTGTGAACAGCGGTCGGGAGTTCACCGCTGGCGAAGACCACACTGCCGATGCCCACCATGATGAACCACAGGATGTTGGCGAGCGCGAGAACGATTTCTGCTCGCAATGTACCGCCGAGCAGGAGGCCAAGCGCTGCAAATGTGACAGTACCGATGGCAATGACCACTGCGCCGAGTACAAGTTCGACGAACGACGGACGCCACCCCAACGCCAAACCGATAGCGCCGAGCAACAGCGACTGCAGCGCCACGACGATGATGACGGCAGCGCTCTTGCCTGCGATGATTCCCCACCGCGGTAGAGGCGTTGCACCGAGTCGTTTGAGCGCGCCGTATCGGCGATCGAATCCGACGGCGATGGCCTGTCCGGTGAACGCCGTCGACATCACGGCAACCATCATGACACCAGGGAGCACGGTATCCACCCGAGAATCGCCCAAATCGCCGATCGGAAGCAGACACAGTCCGATGAGCAGGGTGATCGGGATGAACATGGTGAGCAGCAATTGCTCACCGTTGCGGAGCAGAAGAGTCAGCTCCAGTTTGGTCTGCGCCGCCAGCATCTTGGCCGCCGAATTGGGGCGGGGATCCGGCGAGAAGGTGCCTGGCTCGAAGCGGTTCTCGGCGAGCCGTCGGTCTCTGGCAACGCTGATGGGACTGTTCTGGCCGTTCGACGCTGTTTCGTTCATGACCTTGATCTCCGTCATCCCCTCAGTTCCCGGCCCGTCAATTCGAGGAAGACGTCTTCCAGACTCCGTTGATCGACGCGAATGTCGTTGATCAGCACGTCCTGATCGGCACACCACGTCGCAACTGTTGCCACGGTTGCCGGATCGATTGCACCTTCGACGACGTAGGTGCCTGGGTTGGATTCCTCGATGCGGAACCCGGCGAGTGAACCGGCCAGCGAATCGAGGCTCAAACCGGGGACCGTCGTCAGACGGAGTTGTCCTTCGGCGCCCTTGCTGGTGACCTCGGCCGGCGTTCCCGACGCGACGATCTTGCCGTGGTCGATGATGACCAGTTCGTCGGCGAGTGCTTCGGCCTCGTCCATGAGGTGTGTGGTGAGCAGGACGCTCACGCCGTCGCGTCGCAGAGCGTCGATGAGTTCCCACACCAGCAGGCGCGCCTGAGCGTCGAGCCCAGCGGTGGGTTCGTCCAGAAATACCAATTCGGGGCGGCCGACCAGCGCGCACGCCAGGGACAGTCGTTGCTGCTGGCCTCCGGAGAGACGGCGGTACGGGGTCTTGCGCGCATCGGTGAGGCCGAGTTTGGAAAGGAGCCAGGCGGGATCGAGCGGGTCGGCCGAGTATGCGGCCACGAGGTCGAGCATTTCTCCGGCCTTGGACCCGGGGTACGCGCCGCCGCCCTGCAGCATGACGCCGATTCGTGAGCGGACTTCACCGGAGTCGGCGATGGGATCGAGACCGAGCACTCGAACCGTGCCGGCATCGGGGGTGACAAACCCTTCGCACATCTCGACGGTGGTTGTCTTACCGGCTCCGTTGGGGCCGAGCAGGGCAACGACCTGGGCCGTCTCGACAGTGAGATCGATACCGTCGACGGCTCGAACACCGTCGAAGGACTTGACGACACCCTGGATCTGTACCGCCGGCGTCGACGATCTGGAGGCTCTCGAGGTCACGGGGAATCAGCGTAAGCCCCCGCCGAGTTGTCTTCGTCTACCGGTCCGCCTTTCGTGATCTCCGCTACTGGCTTGTCGCTACGCCAGGGGAGTGAATTGCGGGTGAAGACGATGAGCGTTCCGGCGGTGAGGATGGTCGCGATGACGGCCTGCACGATCATGAACGGAAGGTATTCGGCGCCGTTGGACATCAACATGACGCTGACGATCGAGGTGAAGACGACGGCAGGGATGCGGAAAATCGGTGCGGTGGCCCACGCCGCCAACGGAAGGATCGCCCACAGCAGGTACCACGGCTGAACGACGGGGAACAGGAGAACGATCGCTCCGAGTGCGATGCCGAGTCCACCGACCGGGTGTATGCGGCCCATGTACACCGAGATCATCATCCGTGCGGTGACGAGCATGGCGACGAGAGTTGCGATGGGCCGCGTGATCGTGAGGATCGCCGTCGTGTGATCGCCGAGTCCGAGTAGTACACCGGCCAATCCCGTGCCGACGCCCAGGAGCGTCGGGATGGACATCCAACTCCGGACTGCGGTGGCGGTGTCGAGGGTGTTGATCCAACCCATACCGAGCCCACTGGCCACGCTGATGACAAACGTGACGACAGCGGCAACGACGCCCAGGAGAATCGCGGCTCCCGCCAGGGCTTTCCAGGTTCCACCCCAACGCCGAGCCAAGGCCATGCCGACAAATCCCAGCGCAAGCAAGGACGGAATTTTGACCGTCGACGACAACGCGATCAATCCAGATCCCGCAATGAGATAGAACAGCGCTCGCCCACGGATCGGCCCGGACCCTTCGACTGCGCGGAGGGCGATCTCGATTCCGGCGAGCATCAACCCGAGCATGAGCGCTTCGTTGTGGATGCCGGCCACCAAGTGGAAGAGCAACAGCGGGTTCGCGGCACCGAGCCAGAGCGAACTGACGGCAGAGACACCGCATCGCTTGGCCAGTCGAGGTATCGCCCACACGATGAGCGCGACGCCGGCCAATGCGAGCAAGCGGTGCAAGAAGATTCCGGCCACGATGTTGTCGCCGGTCAGTGAGCTGATCCCGCGTCCCAGCCACAGGAAGAACGGACCGTACGGAGCCGGGGTGTCGCGCCAGATCGTCGGAACCGTGCGGGTGAGAACGTGGTCGACGCCCAGTGCCGCCTTGGGGCCGATGGCGTACGGATCGAGTCCACGGGCCGCGATTTCGCTTTGTGCCAGATACGAGTAGACGTCGCGGCTGAACATCGGCGGTGCGACCGAGAGCGGCAGGATCCACAGCAGGAGTGTGCGGTCCAACTGGGAACGGGTCATGCGCCGCGGTGCGCCGGAACGGCTGCGTATGTCCCCGACTGCAAATCGGCCCATCATCAGCCAGGCGAGAACGACGAGCACGGTTCCGGTCATCGTCATGGTGAGTGAGACCGTCGGCATACGTCCGGGAAGGCTGAGGACTCGAAGTCCTGCGGTCGGATTCTGCAGGACGGGTTGTGCGCCGGCGCCGAGCGCTCCGACTGCCATCAAGACCGCGCCGGTCGCGCCGAATCGGCGGATCCCTCGCAGTTGTGCGGTTTCCTTCGCGTTCAGGCCCGGGCGCTCGTCCTCGTCGCCGTGCAGCACCGCGGCCATACTCTGCCGGGGAGCGGATCCGAAAGGTCGAACGCCGATTGTGGAAAGCGCGAGTGCCTTGGGTTTTTCCAGCAGGATCGCGCGCGCCGATCGCGCGGTCGTCGTCTTCTCGGGGGTCTGCGGCACACCAGGCAGCGTAGCGGCTCCATCCAGCCGGACAGACAAGCACAAACAACGTACGTTGTCCGGATATTCCCGAATGTAATGCAGGTTGCCCTTAGTAGACCTGCGAAAAGAATTCCGTCACACTTGTGTTGTGAAAAGAAATGCGTCAGACCCACGAAGCAAGGAAGTTGCAGGTCAGCCCACTGTAGCGGCCTCGCCGAGTGCTGCCGCAAATCCGGTTACGGTGAGCGTCGAAGGTCAGACGCGGGCGGCAGTGGTCAAGCTGCTACTCGAAGAAGGCCCCATTACCGCCTCCGAAATCGGCACACGCCTCGGTTTGAGTGCCGCAGGTGTCCGACGTCACTTGGATGCGTTGATCGAGTCGGGCGAAGCCCGTACAGCTTCGGCGTCGTCGCTGCGTCAGCGCGGACGAGGTCGTCCCGCCAAGCAGTTCCAGATCACCGCGACCGGTCGCGGCCGCCTCGGCCACACCTACGACGATCTGGCGGGAGCCGCGATGCGGCAACTCCGTGAAATCGGCGGAGACGCGGCAATCGAGGAGTTCGCCAAGCGTCGGGTCCAGGCGATCGTCGGAGACGTCGAACCGGCTGATCCGACAGATGTCGACAACGTCGAGGCGACAGCGGACGCAATCGCCGAAGCCTTCAACGCGGTGGGGTTCGCAGCGTCGACCCGGCCGGTCGGCAACGGCGTGCAGATCTGCCAACACCATTGCCCGGTTTCCCATGTGGCAGAAGAGTTTCCGGAACTGTGCGAGGCAGAGCAGCAAGCATTCCGGCAATTGCTCGGGACTCATGTCCAGCGTCTGGCGACCATCGCCAACGGTGACTGCGCCTGCACGACGCACGTGCCCCTCGTGTCCACCGGGAGTAGATGACCGGACCACAGTGTTCTACCGAGCGTTGCCACCGTGCAGCGTTCGAATAGAGATTTTTCAGCTAGTTCTTCAAAGTCAGAACTGCTCGACCACAGCGACCAGCCCTCGCTGAACCCGAGCAGCCGTCAAGAAACAAGACTCCGGAAGGAGCTCGCATGACCGTCACATCAGACCAGGCGACTACCACTGCGGCAGCAGGCACCGAGCCGCTCACGCAGGAAGAGACCATCGCGTCCCTCGGTCATTACGGCTACGGCTGGTCCGATTCCGACGAAGCCGGAGCCAGCGCGCAGCGCGGGTTGTCCGAGGCTGTCGTGCGGGACATCTCCGCCAAGAAGAGCGAGCCCGAGTGGATGCTCGACATCCGTCTCAAGGCGCTGCGCACCTTCGACAAGAAGCCGATGCCGAACTGGGGCAGCGACCTCGAAGGTATTCACTTCGACAACATCAAGTACTTCGTCCGGTCCAGCGAGAAGCAGGCCGAGTCGTGGGAAGATCTGCCCGAGGACATCAAGAACACGTACGACAAGCTCGGCATCCCCGAGGCGGAGAAGCAGCGCCTCGTTGCCGGCGTCGCAGCTCAGTACGAGTCCGAGGTCGTCTACCACTCGATCCGTGAGGACCTCGAGGAGCAGGGCGTCATCTTCCTCGACACGGACACCGGTCTCAAGCAGCACCCGGAGCTGTTCAAGGAGTACTTCGGATCGGTCATCCCGGCCGGCGACAACAAGTTCTCCGCGCTGAACACCGCCGTGTGGTCCGGTGGCTCGTTCATCTACGTTCCGCCGGGAGTCCACGTGGACATCCCGTTGCAGGCGTACTTCCGCATCAACACCGAGAACATGGGTCAGTTCGAGCGCACCCTGATCATCGTCGACGAAGATGCCTCCGTGCACTACGTCGAGGGTTGCACCGCGCCGATCTACAAGTCCGATTCACTGCACTCGGCCGTCGTCGAGATCATCGTGAAGAAGGGCGGCCACTGCCGCTACACGACCATCCAGAACTGGTCCAACAACGTCTACAACCTGGTGACCAAGCGCACGAAGGTCGAGGCAGGCGGATCCATGGAGTGGGTCGACGGCAACATCGGCTCCAAGGTCACCATGAAGTACCCGGCCGTGTGGCTGATGGGCGAGTACGCCCGCGGTGAGGTTCTCTCCGTTGCGTTCTCCGGCGAGGGCCAGCACCAGGACACCGGCGCCAAGATGCTCCACCTCGCGCCGCACACGTCCTCGACCATCATCAGCAAGTCTGTCGCCCGTGGTGGTGGACGTGCGTCGTACCGCGGTCTGGTGCAGGTCAACAAGGGTGCCCACGGCTCCAAGTCGACCGTCAAGTGTGACGCTCTGCTGGTCGACCAGATCAGCCGAAGCGACACCTACCCGTACGTCGACATCCGCGAGGACGACGTCACCATGGGTCACGAGGCCACCGTCTCCAAGGTCAGTGACGATCAGCTCTTCTACCTGATGAGCCGCGGACTGACCGAGGACGAGGCGATGGCCACCATCGTGCGTGGATTCGTCGAGCCCATCGCGAAGGAACTCCCGATGGAGTACGCGCTCGAGCTCAACCGCCTTATCGAACTTCAGATGGAAGGGGCTGTGGGTTAGTGACCACGCCAGAGACCGGAGTCATCGGAGCTGTTGCCGGGGAGAACCCGACCGCTCCTGTAAAGGGTGCAGCCACAGGCTCACCTATCACGAACAAGGGCGAGCAGTTCTCCTCGTTCGACGTCAATGCATTCGAGGTTCCCGGCGGACGTGACGAGATCTGGCGGTTCACCCCGCTGCGTCGTCTCCGGGGACTGCATGACGGCAGCGCCGTCGCCAACGGACAGGTCACCGTCGAGGTCGACGGGGGAAGCGACATCACCGTCGAGACCGTCGGCCGTGACGACGTGCGTCTGGGCAAAGCCGGCGTTCCCGCTGATCGCATTGCAGCGCAGGCGTATTCGAGCTTCGAGACTGCAACGGTCATCTCGGTGGGCGCCGAGGTCGAGGTCGAGAAGCCCGTCGTGGTCACCATGACCGGCCCCGGAGTCGACAACGTCGCCTACGGACACACCCAGATTCACCTGGCACAGTTCGCCAAGGCGACGTTCGTGATCGACCAGCGCGGCAGCGGAACCTTCGCGGAGAACATCGAATTCGTTCTCGGTGACAGTTCGCAGCTGACCGTGGTGGCCATCCAGGACTGGGCGGACGACGCAGTTCACGTGACGTCACACCACGCTCGCCTGAACCGCGACGCAGTGCTTCGATACACCTCGATCAGCCTGGGCGGCGACCTGGTTCGCCTGTCCGCCACCGTCAAGTACGACGGACCGGGCGGCGACGCCGAACTGCTCGGCCTGTACTTCGCCGACGCCGGCCAGCATCTGGAACAGCGTCTGCTGGTGGATCATTCGCAGCCCAACTGCAAGTCCAACGTGGTCTACAAGGGTGCGCTTCAGGGCGATCCCGGATCCGGCAAGCCCGACGCGCACACCGTGTGGATCGGCGACGTTCTCATCCGCGCCGCAGCGGAGGGCACCGACACGTTCGAGCTCAACCGCAACCTGGTGCTGACCGACGGCGCCCGCGCCGACTCGGTTCCGAACCTCGAAATCGAGACCGGTGAGATCGTCGGTGCCGGCCACGCAAGTGCAACGGGACGTTTCGACGACGAGCAGCTGTTCTACCTGCGTGCTCGTGGTATCCCGGAGGATCAGGCTCGTCGTCTGGTCGTACGTGGGTTCTTCCACGAAATCATCAACAAGATCGCTGTTCCCGAGGTGCGCGATCGCCTCGAAGCCGCAGTCGAAGCCGAACTCGCAGCCGTCGGCTCCTGACCGCCCCGCCTGCGACACCACCCCGTCGCTACGCTCGCCCGCCTCATCTTGAAGGAATTTCATGTCTACCAGTGACAACACCACCACCTCGGTCCTCGAGGTTCGTGACCTGCACGTCGAGGTCGCCAACTCCGATGCCAACGCCGAGCCCATCCAGATCCTCAAGGGCGTCGACCTGACGGTCCGCTCGGGGGAGACCCACGCGATCATGGGCCCCAACGGCTCCGGCAAGTCGACTCTGTCGTACGCCATCGCCGGTCACCCCAAGTACCAGGTCACGTCCGGCTCCATCACCCTCAACGGTGAAGACGTCCTCGCAATGAGCGTCGACGAGCGTGCACGTGCCGGGCTCTTCCTGGCGATGCAGTACCCCGTCGAGGTTCCCGGCGTTTCCATGTCCAACTTCCTGCGCACCGCCGCCACGGCCGTGCGAGGCGAGGCTCCCAAGCTGCGCCACTGGGTCAAGGAAGTCAAGGAAGCCCTCAGCGAGCTCGAGATCGATCCCTCGTTCATCGAGCGCTCGGTCAACGAAGGCTTCTCCGGTGGTGAGAAGAAGCGCCACGAGATCCTGCAGTTGGGCATGCTCAAGCCGAAGATCGCGATCCTCGACGAGACCGACTCCGGCCTCGACGTCGACGCTCTGCGCACCGTCTCCGAAGGCGTCAACCGCTACAAGGAGCGCGAGAACGGCGGTGTTCTGCTGATCACGCACTACACGCGCATTCTGCGCTACATCAACCCCGACTTCGTTCACGTGTTCGTCGGTGGCCGCATCGTCGAGTCCGGTGGACCGGAGCTGGCCGACGAGCTCGAGACCAACGGCTACGTTCGTTTCACCGCGGACACCGCAGCTACCCAGGGAGCGTAATCACGATGACCACCTCGGTGCGCGAGCTCGACGTCACAGCGGTTCGGGCCGACTTCCCGATCCTGGCGCGAACCGTGCGCGACGGAAAACCTTTGGTGTACTTGGATTCCGGCGCTACCTCGCAGCGTCCGGTCCAGGTTCTCGATGCCGAACGGGACTTCCTGACCACGTGTAACGCGGCAGTACACCGGGGTGCTCATCAGCTCGCAGAAGAGGCGACGGACGCGTACGAGAATGCTCGCGCCACCATCGCTTCTTTCGTGGGCGCGGATTCGGACGAGTTGGTGTTCACCAAGAACGCCACCGAGGCTCTCAATCTGGTGACCTACGTTCTCGGTGACGATCGCTTCGACCGCCATGTCGGTCCTGGCGACGAAATCGTCATCACCGAACTCGAACACCACGCCAACCTCGTTCCCTGGCAGGAACTTGCGCGCCGAACCGGTGCGACGCTCAAGTGGTACGGCGTCACCGACGACGGCCGGATCGATCTCGATTCGCTGGAGCTGACGGACGCGGTGAAGGTCGTTTCGTTCACCCACCAGTCCAACGTGACCGGCGCGATCGCGCCCGTCGAGGAATTGGTGCGACGAGCACGCGCCGTCGGTGCACTCGTCGTGCTCGACGCGTGCCAGTCGGTGCCTCACATGGCCGTCGACTTCCACGAACTGGGAGTGGACTACGCGGCGTTCTCGGGCCACAAGATGCTCGGCCCTTCGGGGGTCGGAGTTCTCTACGGCCGTCGTGAACTGCTGGCAGCGATGCCTCCGTTCATCACCGGCGGATCGATGATCGAGACGGTCACCATGGAGGTCAGCACCTACGCGCCGCCGCCTCAGCGTTTCGAAGCCGGCGTACCGATGACCTCACAGGTGGTCGGACTGGGCGCTGCCGTGGATTACCTGAACACCTTCGGGATGGACGCCGTCGCCGCGCACGAGCACGTGTTGGTGGAGGCTGCTCTCGAAAAGTTGTCGGCGATCGAAGGTCTGCGCATCATCGGACCGCAGACGTCCGAGAACCGCGGCGGAGCGATTTCCTTTGTCGTGGACGGTATTCACGCCCACGACCTCGGACAGATCCTCGACGACGAGGGCGTCGCGATCCGCGTCGGACACCATTGCGCGTGGCCGCTGCATCGTAAGTTCGGTGTCGCTGCGACGGCCCGTGCGTCGTTTGCGCTCTACAACACCACCGCGGAAATCGATGTTCTCGTTGCAGCGATCAAGCGTGCGCAGGAATTTTTCGGTGTCGCAGGGGAGTTGAACTGAATCATGCGCATGGAGCAGATGTATCAGGAAGTGATCCTCGATCACTACAAACATCCGCACGGCCGCGGACTCCGTGAGCCGTTCGGCGCCGAGGTGCACCACGTCAACCCGACGTGTGGCGACGAGGTGACGTTGCGCGTCCAGATATCCGAGGACGGAACGGTCTCCGACGTCTCGTACGACGGGCAGGGTTGTTCGATCAGCCAGGCGTCGACGTCGGTGCTGAACGACCTCGTCATCGGGATGCAGGTCACCGACGCACTGAAGACGGTGACGGCGTTCAACGAGATGGTGAGCAGTCGGGGCACCGTCGAAGGGGACGAGGACGTTCTCGGCGACGGCATCGCGTTCGTCGGTGTCTCGAAGTATCCGGCACGCGTGAAGTGCGCCTTGCTCGGATGGATGGCATTCAAGGATGCTGTAGTCCAGATTGTCGACGGCAGTGCTGTGACGACGGCGGACAGCAGCAGTGAATTGGTCGACACGACTGAAGGACAGGGATCATGACCGAGACACAACCAGTGCAGGACGCCGAGGTCGGCGCTCCGGTGAATCCGAATCCCGATTCCACTGCGGAATTCGGTGGCGCACAGGGCAGTGGCACTGTCCCGTCGCCTGAGCGACTCGACGAACTCGAAGAAGCGATGCGCGACGTCGTCGACCCCGAACTGGGAATCAACGTCGTCGATCTCGGCTTGGTCTACGGACTCTTCGAAGACGACGGTGTCGTCACGATCGACATGACTTTGACGTCGGCGGCGTGCCCGTTGACCGACGTGATCGAGGACCAGGCGCGCGGCGCACTTGTGCGTAGCGATCTGTGTACCGACATGAAGATCAACTGGGTGTGGTTGCCGCCGTGGGGACCGGACAAGATCACCGAAGACGGACGCGAGCAACTGCGCGCACTCGGCTTCACGGTCTGACAAGCAGCCTCGCTGCACGATCAACTGAATACATTTCACCGGAGCGTCGGTGCCCGTTCGTCGGGTACCGGCGCTTCGGTTTGTTATATAGGGCCGTTTTAGCCATGATATTCAGGACAATAGTCCCAAATGGTTGTTTGATGAATATTTGCTGGAAGCTGACTGATCGGTAACATCGCAGCTGATTGTCACGATGTGATCTCCGGCGGGCGATTTGCCAGTTTCCACCCGAGCTTTCCAATGTATTCGTCTCATTTCGAAGTGCCCCGATCAGTTCGAAGCGTCCAGCGGACGCATATACCTGTTTGCATCATGATCAAGTTGTAAGAGGGAGATTCGTGTGGATGGCAGTCCCGACCGAGAAATCGTTTCCGCAGCTCGTCCGGACGACGAACTCACCTTCCCTCTTTCTGCCGCGCAACTTTCCCTGCTTGTCGCACAACAGCTTCGACCCGAGATTCCCGTCAGCATCGCTCAGTACGTCGACGTGGACGGCCCGCTCGACATCGAGCTGCTGACCGCTGCCAGTAAACAGACCGGCCGTGAGATCGGCTCCGGATACCTGCGCCTGGTCGAGGTGGACGGGGTTGCGCGTCAGTGGCTCGATCTCGACATGGACGACTCCCTCGACGTGGTCGACCTGCGCGCCGAATCCGATCCGGAATCGGCGGCGCGAGAATGGATGCGCAAAGAGCACACTGCTGCCATCGATCCGTTCACCGATCGCCTGGTCAGGCTGGCAGTCCTGGTGCTTCGCGACGACCATTACTACTGGTACAGCCGTATTCATCATGTGGCGCTCGACGGTTTCGGCGCGATGTCGATGATGAACCGCACAGCCGAGATCTACACCGCCGCGGTGCGGGATCTGCCAGTTCCCCCAGCGGTAACTGCCCCCCTCCAATCGTTGGTGAAGGCAGAGGCCGACTATCTGGGCTCTTCCCGGTGGGAACGCGATCGCGACTACTGGAACACCAAGATGGCCGACAAGCCGGGCGGAACCTCGCTCGCGTCCTCGACTGCTCCGTCGCAGGCGTGGTCACGCCTACGGTCGGCGACGGTACCTACGGAACTGCGAAGCTCCCTCGAACGGCTTGCCGTCGCTCACGACGTGACTACGTCGTCAGTGGTGATCGGTGCACTGGCGGCTTACCTCGCCCGGGCCACCGGGACCCGCGACGTGGTCCTCAGCCTGCCGGTCTCGGGGCGGACGACGAAAGCTGCTCGCAGGTCCGGCGGAATGATGTCGAACGTCGTCCCGATACGTGCGAGTGTCGATCCGCACTTCGCGGTGGGAGACTTGCTGCACGAGGTGAAGATCGAACTCACCGGCGCACTGCGTCATCAGAAGTACCGCCACGAGGACCTACGACGCGACCTCAACGCCGGTGATCACAGCATCGCCGACGGACGCGGCTTCCACGGGCCGTTGATCAACCTCATGCTGTTCCACTCGGGAATCACTCTCGGGGACGCGCACGGCGAACTGAACGTGATCTCGACCGGGCCGATCGAAGACCTCTCGGTCAACGTCTATCAGACTTCCGCAGCCGAAGAGATCCAGATCGACTTCGCCGCGAACCCAGACCTCTACACCAACGAGGACATCACGCGTCACCACCGACGTTTCCTCGAATTCCTCGAATTGTTCTGCGCTGCGGAATCGGGAACTCGATTGATGGACATCGACCCGGACGCCGCGGGGAAGTGGATCGCCGAAGTTCAACACGCCCGCAACGTCGAGTACTGGTCTTCGACATTGTCGAACCCCGCCGAGGATCTGGGTTTGCCGGTCGTCGCCGGATCCGGTCGGACGTCCACGCCCCTCGAGATCGAGGCAGACCTCTGCCGCCGCCTCGAGACGATGGCGACGACGATGAACACGAGTCTGTTCGTGCTGTTCCAGTCTGCGATGGCCGGACTGCTGCGCCGCGTCGGTTCGGCTGACGAGGTGTCGATCGGCGTCTCGGTCCGCGGGTACGGCGCCTCGAACCCGGACGATTTCGTCTCGATGTTCGCCAACCAGTTGGTGCTTCGCTCGACGGTGTCGAACACCATGACGCTCAACGACCTGGTCGGTGCGGTGGACACCGTCGCAATCGAAGCTTTCGAACACGCAGACATTCTTCTGTCTTCGGTGACCGCCGCACTCGGTGACGGCCGCTGGGTGGAGACGGGCCCGTTGTTCCGGGCGATGGTCTGCTTCGAGGAGCCGCTGGATGCTCACCCGAGATTTCCGGGGCTCATGGTCGGTGCGCCTATCGGATCGGATCTGGCCACCGTGCCGGAACTGTTTGTCTCCCTGGCGATTCCGACTGGTGAGCATGCCGATTTCGATCAGCCGATCTCCGGTGTTCTGGATTGGCTCGGCACGAAGGAGCAAGCCGAGGACCTCGCCGACCGTTATCTACGAATCTTGACCGCGATGGTCGGTGCTCCGCACTCGGCGCTCGGCTCAGTGGATCTGCTCCGCCCGGACGCGCGCCAGGCGCTGGTGCCGCCCGTTCTCCCGATTACCCCGGTCCGAACGCTCTCCGACATCCTTTCCGATCGCATTCGGGCGACCCCGGAAGCGATCGCCGTTGTCGCAGGTAGCGAGCGCGTGTCGTACCGCGAACTCGATCGACGATCGAATCAGTTGGCGCGCAAGCTCGTCGAGCATGGCGTGCAATCCGAGTCGTTGGTCGGAATCATGCTGCCGAAATCCGTGGACATGATCGTTGCCGCTGTCGCGGTAGTGAAGGCCGGCGGCGGATACCTCCCACTCGATCGTGCGCACCCCGCCGAGCGTTTGGCATACGTGGTCGAGGATGCGCAACCGGTGTGCGTCATCTCCGATTCCACTTTCCCGAACTCCGCCTTCCCGAATTCTGACGTGGTGGTCGTCGGGGTCGACTCCGACGAGTACTCCGGTGAGGGTCTGGAAACCGATGAGTGCCCGCGCGGGCACGGAGTCGACAATCTGGCATACGTGATCTACACCTCGGGGTCGACGGGCCGACCCAAGGGCGTCTCGGTTACTCACGCCACCGTGGTGCGATTGTTCGAGAACACGCAGGTCGAATTCGGATTCGACGGCAACGACGTGTGGACGATGTTCCACTCGTTCGCCTTCGACTTCTCGGTGTGGGAAATGTGGGGCGCGCTGCTCCACGGTGGAACGCTGGTTCTGGTCGATCACGAAGTCTCACGCGACCCCGATGCCTTCCGCGCGCTCGTCGCCGCAGAAGGCGTCACCGTGCTCAATCAGACGCCCTCGGCCTTCTACCAGTACATCGAAGCCGACCTTCGGGCCGATTCGGCGACCCGGCTCCGGTACGTGATCTTCGGTGGCGAAGCCTTGGATCTTCGTCGCCTCGGGCGCTGGTATGACAATCACGCGGGCTACGACGATCACACGGAATCCGGGCCCGCACTCGTCAACATGTACGGCATCACCGAGACGACGGTGCATGTCACCCATCTCGAAATCGACCGGGCGAGCGCGAGTGCGGTTACCGGCAGCCGGATCGGTGACGCGATCGACGGACTTCGTGTGTACCTGCTCGACGAGCATCTCTCCCCGGTCCCGGTGGGGATTGCGGGGGAGATCTATGTCGCCGGCGGTCAACTCGCCCGTGGCTATCTGGGCCGACCAGACCTCACCGCGGGCCGGTTCGTCGCCGATCCATTCAACGCGGGCGGCCGGCGGTTGTACCGGTCCGGTGACCGCGCACGATGGATTGCGCCTGGACAACTCGAGTACCTCGGACGCGGCGACGCGCAGGTCAAGATCCGCGGATTCCGGATCGAACTCGGCGAAATCGACTCCGTCATCCTCGGCGCGCCGGGAATCGACGACGCCGTGACCGTCGTGGCTCCGACGCCGGCCGGCGGCGCTCTCGTGACCTATGTGACCGCTTCGGACGCCGTGGACGCCGAAGCCCTTCGCGCGCACGCCGCCGAAGCCCTCCCCACCTACATGGTTCCCGATGCCTTCATGGTCATCGATTCGATTCCGTTGACCACCAACGGAAAACTCGACCGGCGTGCGCTGCCGTCGCCGATCCTCGCCTCCACCAAGGTCTTCCGGCCCCCGACGACTCCGACCGAGGGCAAGGTAGCCGCGGTTCTGGCTGACATCCTGGGTAGTGGACCGCTCGGGCTCGACGATAATTTCTTTCATTTGGGCGGAAACTCGCTGGTAGCGACGACGGCTGTGGCGCGCTTGACCGAAGCCACCGGAGTTCGTATGCCACTGCGTGCGCTCTTCGACCATCCCACGGTGTCCGGGATCGCGGCGACGATCGAGCGTGCCGCCCAGACCCCGGACGCCGACGGTATCCAGGTCGTGGCCCGGCCGGCGGTACTACCTCTCGCTCCCGCGCAGCAGCGACTGTGGTTCCTGAACCGCGTCGCACCGGAATCAGGTGCATACAACATTCCGTTGGCGGTGTCGTTGCGCGGCGCCGTCGATCCCGACGCACTGAGTGCCGCGATCGTGGACGTCGTGACACGTCACGAGTCACTACGCACCGTGTTTCCTCAAATCGGGGACAACGCAACGCAGAAGGTTCTGGGCCTGGGCGAGGGTATCGCGGGGCTCGAGTCGATCGAAGTGGAACGCGAGAATCTCGAAAGTGTGATCTTCGAATTCTCCTCGGCGGGTTTCGATCTGGTCCGCGAACGCCCGGTCCGCTACCTGCTGATCACTGTCGCCGACGATGAGGAAGGCGATGGCAAGGACGGCGATGACGAGCAAGCAGTCCTCGTCGTAGTTCTGCACCACATGGTGGCCGACGGCTGGTCGCTCGCGCCGTTGGCTGCTGATCTCACCGGCGCTTACGCCGCCCGCGTCGGCGGCAACAGCCCGCAGTGGGCGCCCCTTCCGGTGCAGTACGCCGATTACACGCTCTGGCACCGAGAACACCTCGGCGACGCGGCATCCACCGATTCGCTTGCCCACTCACAGATCGCGTTCTGGAAGCAGCAGCTGGCGGGAGCGCCCGAGCAACTCCACCTGCCGACGGACCGTCCGCGCCCACTCGACCCGACCATGCGCGGGGCCGGAGTCGACATCAGAATTGGCGCTTCCACTCATCAGAAGCTCGTTGTACTTGCCGGCGATCACGACGCCACGCCGTTCATCGCCCTGCATGCGTGCTTCGCCCTGCTTTTGGCCAGGTACAGCGGCACGGACGACATCGTCATCGGAACACCGGTGGCAGGACGAGGGGACAGATCTCTCGATCTGCTCGTCGGCATGTTCGTCAACACTCTGGCCTTGCGGACCGTCGTCGATCGGGACGCGACGTTCGCCGCACACCTGTCGCAGGTCAGGGCCGTCGACGTGGATGCCTTCGACAATGCGGACGTGCCTTTCGACGTCGTCGTGGACGCGCTCGAACTGGACCGCTCGCCTGCGCACCATCCGGTCTTTCAAGCTGCCATCACCTCTCGGATAACCACCGCTCACACAGCCGAACTGGCCGGGGTGTCGATGACGGCGCGGGCAGTCGAGACGGGGTTGACCAAGTTCGACCTCGAGCTCACCGTCACCGAACGTCACGAGTCCGGGGCCGCAGCAGGAATCGATGCCACGTTCACCTATTCCACCGACCTGTTCGACAACGCGACCGTCGAAGCCTTGGCGCGAAACTTCGTGACCCTCGTGGAATCGGCAGTGTCGGAACCGACTGCACCGGTTGGTGATCTTCGTGTACTCGGATCCCGGGAGAGTGCCGCGATATTGCCGCGGCGCGGCGTGGCTTCGGTGGGCGAATCGACGCTGGCGCAGATCCTCGGGGATACCGCGAGGACGTATCCCGACGCGATCGCCCTCGAAGACTCCGAGCGCTCACTCTCGTACGGGGAGCTGGAGCGTCGATCGAATCGGATCGCTCGATACCTCATGGACCTGGGCGTCGGCCCCGAGACACCGGTCGCACTGGCCGTCGCCCGATCGGTCGACTCCGTGCTCGCAGTCTGGTCGGTCACCAAAGCCGGTGGCGTTTTCGTCCCGGTCGATCCCCGTTATCCCGCAGATCGAGTTGCGCACATGCTCGAGGATTCGGGTGTGCGGATCGGAATTCGGTCCGCCGAGGTTGCGGCCGGTCCGGCAACCGGCGGGAACGTCGCAGTCTGGATCGACCTCGGCGACGCGGACACGGTTGCAGAATGTGCCGCCTACTCCGACGCTGCCATCGACGACGCTGACAGAACAGCGTCGATCACTGCGGCGTCGGCTGCGTACGTCATCTACACCTCCGGCTCGACCGGAGTGCCGAAGGGCACCGTCGTCACTCACGCAGGTTTGGCCAATCTTGCTCGCGAACAACAGGATCGGTACCGGATCACCGCCGGGTCGCGGACTCTGCATTTTGCGTCACCGAGTTTCGACGGCGCCGTACTCGAGCTACTGCTCGCCGGTTCGACCGGCGCGACGATGGTGATCGCCCCTCCCGACATCTACGGAGGGGAGGCGTTGAGCGAGTTCCTCCGAAGCCGCGAGGTCACTCATGCCTTCATCACTCCGGCTGCTCTGGCGACCGTCGATCCGGCGGGCGTGACGGCGCTGGAATGCGTAGTCGTCGGCGGCGACGTGTGCACCCCGGAATTGGTCTCGAGCTGGGGCAACGGGCGCAGACTGCACGACGGTTACGGTCCGACCGAAACCACTGTCATGGTTGCCATCAGTGACCCACTCTCACCGGGCGATCCGATCACCATCGGCGGTCCCATCCGCGGAATCGACGCCGTGGTGCTCGACGCTCGGCTGCAACCGGTCCCGATCGGCGGCGTCGGCGAGCTGTACATCGGTGGGCCGGGGCTTTCACGTGGTTACCACCTTCGTCCCGCGCTGACGTCGGATCGTTTTGTCGCGCATCCGTACTCGACGCCCGGTGCCCGGATGTACCGAACCGGTGACCTGGTCCGTTGGACCAAGGACCTGACCCTTCGCTACGTGGGCCGCAGCGATCATCAGCTCAAGATCCGCGGGTTCCGCATCGAACTCGGCGAGATCGACGCTGCTCTGATGGATTCCCCTCTCGTTCACTTCGCCACGACGATTCCCGTCGAATCCGCCGCAGGCACCAATCTGGCGTCGTACGTGTTGCTCAGCGGCGACGCTGATATCGAGTCGCTCTTTGCGGCACTCGCCGACACGCTGCCGCGGTACATGATTCCGTCGTCGATCACCCCGATCGACGCGATTCCGTTGACTCCGGTCGGCAAACTCGATCGGAGAGCATTGCCGACGCCGATACCGCGCGAAGTCCTCGGTACGGGTCGTGAACCCGAGACCGGGCTCGAACGCACCGTCGCCGACGTGTTCGCTTCACTGCTCGACGTACCCGAGGTCCGGGCCGGAGACAGTTTCTTCGATCTCGGGGGCAACTCACTCGTCGCGACGCAGGTGTCCGCGCGGTTGAGCGCAGCGACGGGACTCGCCGTGGACGTGCGCTCGATCTTCGAAGCACCGACCGTCGAAGCGCTCGCTGCACGTCTGGCGGCGAGCGCCGAAGAATCAGACGATCGACCTGCCCTGAGCGCCGGTGCTCGCCCGGACCGACTACCGCTCTCCGCTGCGCAACAGCGGCTGTGGTTCGTCAATCGCTTCGACCCGCAGTCCGCGGTCTACAACATTCCGTTCGCGATCCGGATCACCGGAGACATCCACGGCGATGCACTCGAGGAGGCGCTTGCGGACGTCATTGCACGCCATGAGGTGCTTCGAACGATCTACGTCGACAGCGCCGACGGCCCGAGTCAGGTCATCCGAGCAATTTCCGACGTGCAGTTCTCCGTCGAGCGCTACCGCGGATCCGAAGGTATCGAATCCGCGACGACGGAGTTCGCGGCGCGTGGGTTCGATCTCGGTTCGGATCTGCCGATTCGGGCCATGCTGGTGCGCGAGGACACTTTCGCTCACGTACTGGTCGTCGTCATCCATCACATCGCCTTCGACGGCTGGTCCCTGACTCCCTTCGCGACAGATTTCGTCGCGGCGTACTCCGCACGCGTCGTCGGAGACGCCCCGGTTTTCACACCGCTCGACGTGCAGTATGCCGACTACGCGGTGTGGCAGCAAGACTCGCTCGGGCAGATCGACGACCAAGAGTCTCTGGTTGCCCGCGAGCTGACCTTCTGGACCGCTGCCATGGCCGGTGCCCCGGACGAGGTACTGCTACCGGTGGATCGCCCACGCGGATCTGTCACCACGACCGCCGTCGGATCGGTGCCGATCGTCATCGACGCGGCGACCGGGGAGCGGCTCGCCGCCTTGGCAAGGCGCAGTGGCACGACGCAATTCATGGTCGTACACGCGATCTTGACGGTTGTTCTGGCGCGTCTCGGTGCTACCGACGACGTGGTGGTCGGCACTCCGGTGGCAGGCCGCGGCCGACCCGAACTGGATTCCCTGATCGGGATGTTCGTCAATTCGGTACCGCTTCGCACATCGGTCGATCACCGAGCGTCGTTCACCTCCCTGCTCGAGGTCGTCCGTGAACGCGACCTTGCCGCCTTCGCGCACCCCGAGTTGCCATTCGAGGTGCTGGTCGACGCCCTCGATCTCGACCGGTCCACTACGCGACACCCGCTGTTTCAGGTCATGCTGTCGTACCACCAGAATGTGGTCTCGCCGCAGGTAACCGTCCACGACGCGCATCTCGAGGCGCAAGCGCTCGAACCGTCCGTCGCGAAGTTCGACCTCGAGTTCACCCTGCTGGCAGGCGATTCCGAGAAGGCGGAGATCACCGGGTCGCTCAGGTTTGCCGAGGCGCTCTTCGACATTTCCACCGCGGAAACGATCGCCGCACGTGTGCAGTCGGTGGCCCGTGCCGTCGCCGCAGACCCGGACACCGCAATCGACGACATGGAATTTCTCAGCACCCTCGAGCGGGCGTCGCTGATGCCGGTACGAGGTCCGGCGTGGACCAGTTCGCGCACCTTGGCCGAAATATTGACGCGGACCGCCACCCGTTCAGGCGATTCGGTGGCCCTTCGATCTGGTGACACCACCGTGCTCTACCGAGATCTCTTCGCCCGTGCATCGGCGCTTGCCCACCGTTTGACCACGGAAGGTATCGGCGCCGAAGACATTGTGGCGATAGCGATTCCGCGTTCGATCGACTCGATCGTCGCGTTGTGGGGCGTTTCCTTGACCGGCGCCGCGTTCGTTCCGGTCGATCCGCGGTACCCAGCCGATCGCATTCTGCACATGCTCACCGACTCCGGAGCCACTCGCGGAGTGACAACGGAAGCGGTGATCGAATCACTGCCCCGTCCGGTTCCGTGGATGACGATGGACGACATCCACGGCGACGGTGTCTGGCAGCCGGTTCCTGCCGCGCCGATCCGAATCGACAACCTCGCCTACATCATCTACACCTCCGGATCGACGGGAAAGCCCAAGGGTGTCAGCGTCACTCACCGTGGCCTGAGCGCATTGGCCGCCGAGCAGACGGCGCGCTACGGCATCTCGGCGCAGTCGAGGACGCTGCACTTCTCCTCACCGAGCTTCGACGCATCCATCCTCGAACTGCTGCTCGCTGTCGGTGAGGGCGCGACGATGGTGATCGCATCTCCCGATGTGTACGGCGGCGAGGACCTCGCAAAACTGATCACCGATCAGCAGGTGAGCCACGCGTTCATCACGCCGGCAGCGCTGGCCTCGGTCGATCCCACCGGGCTGGACGTCTTGCAGTCGATCGTTGTCGGCGGCGAGGCCTGTTCACCCGAACTGGTCCGCAAGTGGGCACCGGGTCGCCGGTTGTTCAACGGTTACGGGCCGACGGAAACCACGGTCATGGTGTGCATCAGCGATGCCCTGACGGTGGGGGAGACCGTGACCATCGGTGGACCCGTCCGGGGCGTGTCCGCGGTAATTCTCGACGGCTCGGCTCAGCCGGTACCCGTCGGGGTCACCGGTGAGCTCTACATCGCCGGCCTCGGACTTGCCCGCGGCTACCTCGACCAACCCGCGTTGACGGCGACGCGATTCGTGGCAGCGCCGTTCGGCCCGGCCGGCGCCCGCATGTACCGGACCGGTGACCTGGTTCGGTGGACGCCGCTCGAGACGATCGAATACGTCGGACGCTCTGATCACCAGGTGAAAGTACGCGGATTCCGCATCGAACTGGGCGAGATCGACTCCGTGCTCAGCGATTACCCCGGCGTCGAGTTCGCGGTCACCGTGGGCATCGACGCAGCTTCCGGTGAGACGATGTTGGCGTCGTACGTAGTGCTCGGCGCCGATGCGGTCGAGATGGACGAACTGCTGAACCATGCGCGCCGCTCACTGCCCGGCTTCATGGTGCCGTCGGCGATCACCCCGATCGAGCACGTTCCGCTGACCCCCGTCGGGAAACTCGACCGAGCGGCGCTGCCGGCGCCGACACTGCGTTCGTCCGAGCGGAGTGTCGAGCCGCTGACCACCGCGACCGAACTCCAGGTTGCCGGCGTCGTGGCGGAACTGCTGGGTATCGAACAGATCAGTGCGTCGGACAGTTTCTTCGAACTCGGCGGCAACTCACTGCTCGCCACCAGACTGGCCCAGCGACTCGGCGAATCGTTGGGCAGGCAGGTACCTGTCCGAATGCTGTTCGAGCACCCCGAAATTCGGGAACTTGCCACCGTGCTCGACACATCCGCCGGGGCGAAGGCGCTACCACCGATCACCGCCGTCGACCGCCCCGAGCAAGTTCCGCTGTCCTACGCGCAGGCCCGCATCTGGTTCCTCAACCAGATGGATCCTGGCTCACCCGCGTACAACGTCCCTGCTGCGATCTCCCTCGACGGTGCACTCGACGTCCCAGCCCTCGAAGCTGCGGTCCTCGACGTGATCGAAAGGCACGAAATTCTGCGCACGGTGTTCCCCGACTCCGACACCGGCCCACACCAGGTGATCCAGGATGCATTCACCTCGCTGGAGTACGCAAATGCGGACACCCGTGAACCGGCAGAGCTCGCCCGAGAATTAGCGTCGCGCGGATTCGACATCACGACCCAATCTCCCGTTCGCGCGCTCCTGCTCGAGTCGACGCCGCAGCACCACACACTTGTCATCGTGATCCACCACATCGCGGCGGACGGATGGTCGATCGCGCCGTTGATGAAGGACGTGCTCACCGCCTACGTCGCGAGAAGTTCGGGACGCGCTCCCGAGTTCACCCCGCTCGAGGTGCATTTCGCGGACTTCGCCATCTGGCAGCGGGAAGCGCTGGGCTCTGTGAACGAATCCGAGAGCGTGCTCGGGGCACAGGCGTCGTACTGGCGGGAGACGTTGCGGGGAGCACCTGAGCTGATCGACCTTCCGAGCGATCGAGCGCGCCCGCTCACCCAGTCGTTGAGCGGCGGCCACACCGCGGTCTCGCTTCCGGCGCACACCCGGATCGCGGTCGAGGCGGTCGCCGGCTCGAATGCGGCGACGCCGTTCATGGTGTTGCACGCTGCCTATGCCGTGCTGCTGTCCAGGCTGAGTCGAAGCACGGACATCGTGATCGGATCTCCGGTCGCCGGGCGAGGACACCGAGTTCTCGACGACCTCGTGGGAATGTTCGTGGGCACGGTCGGACTGCGCACGACGGTCGATCCCGGGTCGACGTTCGTCGACGTTCTGCGTACTGTCCGCTCCGTCGATCTCGACGCCTTCGCCCACGCGGACATTCCGTTCGAGCAGGTCGTGGACGTTGTGGCGCCGACCCGGACCACCGACCGTCATCCGGTGTTCCAGACGATGATCTCGTTCCACGGCGCCCACCCGACGACGTGGGACCTGCCTGGACTTGCCGTTCGTGCCCACGAGATCACACCGGACATCGCCAAGTACGACCTGCAGTTCACCGTTGTCGAACAGACCGCGGAGGAAGGCGGCGGCTACGAGGCCTCCCTCACCTACGCGAAGGACCTCTTCGACACCGATACGGCGGAGTCGTTTGCGGTGATGCTGGAAACGGTCATCGAGACACTGACTGCCCAGCCCTCCGCCGTCGTCGGTGACGTGGATCTTGCGGGACGTGGCCTGCGTGCGTTGCCCGGACGTCCGGCCGGCGATGCTTTGACCTTGCCGGAGTTGCTGCTTCGCAGCGCGGCCGATCCGCATGCTCCGGCAATCGTCGACGTCGCGGCTTCCGCCACGCTCACGTACGGCGAACTCGACCGACGCTCCGACGCAATGGCGTTTGCGTTGATCGCTCGCGGGATTGCGCCGGAAATGATTGTGGCACTCGCGCTTCCGAGGTCGGCCGACTATGTGATCGCGCTCTGGGCGGTAGCGAAAGCCGGCGGAGTGTTTCTTCCCGTGGACCCGGCGTACCCCGCCGAGCGGATCGAGCACATGCTCACCGACAGTGGGGCGGTACTCGGTATCACCAGGGGTGAGTATGTGGCCGGCCTTCCGGGCGCCACGTCGTGGATCGAGCTCGACGCGGTCGAATTCACCACCGAAATCGAGGCAGTCCATTCCGAGACACTGCCGGACGCGCCACTCGAGTTCGACAACCCGGCCTACCTGATCTACACCTCGGGCTCGACCGGAAAACCCAAGGGCGTATTGGTCACTCACGCGGGATTGGCCGCGTTTGCCGACGAACAGCGGGAACGTTTCGGCGTCACCGCGCACTCTCGCGCTCTGAGCTTCGCCTCGACGAGCTTCGACGCGTCGGTTCTCGAGCTCCTTCTGGCATTCGGCGCCGGCGCAACGATGGTGATTGCGCCTCCGACGGTTCTCGGCGGTGTCGAATTGCACGAACTGCTCGACGAGCAGACGATCACCCATGCATTCGTGACTCCGGCTGCCCTGACGACTGTCGATCCCGCCGGTCTCGACCATCTCGAGGCCGTCGTTGTCGGTGGCGACGCCTGCACCGCCGACCTCGTATCTCGGTGGGCGCCGAGGCGCCGAATGTTCAACGCGTACGGCCCGACCGAGGCCACCGTCGCAGTCACCATCAGCGATTCACTCGTCGCGGGGCAGACCGTGACGATCGGCGGTCCGATCCGAGGCGTGGATGCGATGGTTCTCGATTCCCGACTGCACTCGGTCCCCGGGCAGGTCGTCGGCGAGCTCTACGTCAGCGGCGACGGTCTCGCCCGCGGGTACCTCGGCAACCCCGCGCTCACGGCAGCGCGGTTCGTCGCCGACCCGCACGGACCCGAAGGCTCTCGGATGTACCGCACCGGAGATCTTGTGCGTGAAGATCGCGCACGGTCGCTTGTCTATCTCGGACGCGCGGACCACCAGGTCAAGGTCCGAGGGTTCCGGATCGAACTCGGTGAAATCGACGCGGTGCTGGCGTCGGAGGCGTCCGTGCATTCGGCTGTGAGCGTGGTCGTCGGCAACGGCGTCGACGCTCGGATAGTCGCGTACGTCGTCCCGGCACACGGGGACGTCGACGTCACCGCACTACGGCGCCACGCAGGCACATCCCTACCTGCGCACATGATCCCGTCCGCTTTTGTCACGATCGATGCAGTCCCGACCACACCGGCGGGCAAGCTGGATCGCGCAGCTCTGCCTGCGCCCCTCTGGGAGGCGCCGAGTGGACGCAGTCCGGAAGGCAGCGACGAGATTGCGATCTGCGCTGCTTTCGCGGAGGTCCTCGATCTCGCCGACGCAGACACGTACGCCGATTCGAGCTTCTTCGAACTCGGCGGAAACTCGCTCATGGCAACGCGTTTGGTCGCTGCCATCAAGGAACGAACCAGCATGACCGTCCCCGTCGCGTGGATATTCTCCGACCCGACGCCGGAGGCATTGGCGCGCAGACTCTTCGAACTCGAGGCAACAGTTGTGACAAGTGACGCGGATACCTCCGCACTTGCAGTAGTCCTGCCACTACGCCCGGAAGGCCGCGCCGAGCCACTGTTCTGCATCCATCCGGCCATCGGTTTGGCCTGGTGCTACGGGGCGCTCGATCGGTACGTCGATTCCAGCCGGCCGCTCTACGGCCTGCAGTCGCCGATTCTGACGGACCCCGAATTCCGGGCGGAGCTGATCGAGGATTTCGCGGCGCGGTACGTCGAGGAAATTCGCGGAGTTCAGCCGCACGGTCCGTATCACCTGCTGGGGTGGTCGATCGGGGGATTGATCGCTCACGCGGCGGCGGTGCAGTTGCAAGCAGCGGGTGAGAGCGTCGCGGACCTGATTCTGCTCGACAGCTTCGTTCTCGAAGACCCGACGATGGCGGGCGCGCAGCCTTCTCTCGCCGAACTGATCGGCGGGTTGGGGATCTCGGTCCCGGACGCCGACGAGCGTGATCTGACACCCGAGGACGCCGAAGCGCTCTTGCATGAAGCCATCGGCGATCACCCTTTGGTCTCGAGCGATCGGATCGAGCGACTGTTCGAGGAATACTCCGCAGGCGCGGAGCTTGCCCACCGGTACCGCCCGGGCAAGTTCGTGGGCGATCTGCTGTTCTTCTCGGCACAGAGCGACACCTTCGACCCGCTGCGAACGGCGTCGGCGTGGCGACCGTTCGTGTCCGGGGTGATCATCGACCGTCCGGTGCCCACGTCACACGCCGAAATGTTCACCGAGGCAGGTCTGGAGGCGATCGGGCCCGTGATCAACCTGGCGGTCGGAACGGGTCGTCACGCGGCCCCGGACGTCGACGCCGAGTTGGACGCTCTGATCGAGATCCAAGACGTGCGCGGCTGACCTCAGGCTCGTTTCTTCCTCGGCGTCGTCGACTTCGACGAGCCGGCCTTGGAGGCGTTCGACTTCGCTTCGTCCACACTGCGCTGCAGTGCGGCAACGAGGTCGACCACCTCTGCATCGGTGCCCTCCTGGTCGACCTCGGCGGCGGGGATGACCTTCTTGCCGCCGTTCTCGATCATCTCGTCGAGCAACTGCCGCAGTTGGAGCTGGTAGTCGTCGGTGAACTCGGTCGGATCGAAATCGCCCGCCATGCTCTCGACGAGCGTCTGCGCCATCTTCAGTTCCTTGGCCTTCGGCTTCTCCACGTCGTCGAGTGAAGGGAACTCTGCTGCGCGAACTTCGTCGGGCCACAGCAACGTCTGGATCACGAGGACGCCGTCGCGAGCGCGCATCGCGGCCAGGCGCGTCTTCTGTCGCAGAGTGAAATGCACCAGTGCCGTTCGATCACTCTCGGTGAGCACAGTCGAAAGCAGGACGTACGCCTTCGGCGACGCCGAATCGGGTTCGAGGAAGTAACTCTTCTCGAACAAGATCGGATCGATCTGATCGTTCGGCACGAATTCCAGCACCGGAATCTCGTGCTTCTCCGCGGCCGGGAGTTTGTTGAAGTCCTCGTCGCTCAAGATGACGCGCGATCCGTCTTCCGAGTCGTACGCCTTGTCGATGTCCGCGAACTGAACCGTGTTTCCGCACTCGGAACACACACGGTTGTACTTGATGCGGCCACCGTCTTTTGCATGGACCTGGTGAAATCGGATGTCGTGGTCCTCGGTCGCCGAGTACACCTTGACCGGAACGTTGACCAGACCGAAGGCTATCGAGCCTTTCCAAATCGAGCGCATGCCTCCCATGATGGTCGCCCCCAGCCGATTGCGCGAGGCAAACGCTCACGGTTGATCCCGAACCGTTGCGTCCGGGTGGGCCGGTTCGAGGCGCGGCGAGCGGGTATCCGCTCCGAGAATCCGACTCGCACACCTGGGGGCATACTCCGATGAGTATCCGAACCTACCGTCGACGCGTAGCAGCAGCGCTGGCAATTTCACTGGTTCCACTGCTGTTTGCGCCTTGGCCCGCGAACGCAGATCCGGCACGCACCGTAACCATCAGCGTCCACTCCGATGCGATGGGCCGCGACATTCCACTCGAGGTGATCCTCCCCGCCGACACGAGCGCCCCACGGCCCACGTTGTATCTGCTCAACGGCGCCGGTGGTGGCGAGGACAGTGCAACGTGGGAAGGACGGACCGATGTCCTGGACTTCTTTGCCGACAAGAACGTCAACGTCGTGACGCCGCTGGAAGGAGCGTTCAGCTACTACACCGACTGGCAGAAGGACGATCCCGTACTCGGACGCAACAAGTGGCAGACGTTCCTCACGCGTGAACTGCCGCCAGTCATCGATGCGCAGTTCGGTACCAACGGGGTCAACTCCATCGCGGCGATCTCGATGACCGCGACCTCGGTACTCAATCTCGCGATCTCAGCCCCAGGGCTGTATCGGAGTGTCGGGGCCTACAGCGGGTGCGCGGAGACTTCCACCCAGCCGGGTCAGGACTACGTGCGACTGGTGGTCGGTGCGCGGGGTGGCGCTGATCCGACAAACATGTGGGGACCGTTCGACGGTCCGGGATGGCGCGAGAACGATCCCGTCGTGAACGCGGAGAAGTTGCGGGGGACCGAACTGTACGTCTCCACCGGATCCGGGCTGCCAGGTCCGCACGACAACCTTCAGGCGCCCGATGTGAACGGAAACCCCGGAGCACTCCTGAATCAGATCATCGTCGGCGGCATCATCGAATCCGCGGTCAACGGGTGCACACACGGATTGGCGGACCGACTGAACGCACTGGGCATCCCCGCGACCTTCGACTTCAAGCCGAGCGGAACCCACTCGTGGGGTTACTGGCAGGACGACCTCCACAACTCCTGGCCGATGATCGCCGGCTCGATGGCAGCGCAGTAGTCGGTGCGGATCTAGTCACCGGAAAAACGGCGCGCGCATCAACGTCTTTCTCACGTGCCACGGTGACGATCGGAACAGTGTTGCCATCACCTTCGCCGTCGCGGCCGCGTCCCGCCGATCGGAAAGGTATGACCGCTGAGCCTCGACCGGTAGATCGAAGAACTTGTCGAAGAATGTGGTGACTTCGCCCGAGTCGAGGGTGAGAAGTGCGTTCAGACCAACGCGGCGGAGAGCGGATACCGCCTTGGCCGAGCGAGGCCAGAGTGCCGCGTTCGGATCCTCACCGTCGGCGATTGCTTTCGCGACAGTGTCGGCCTCGGCGAGTGAGGAGGCAACGCTGTATCCGGTTCCCGGATGCATCAGACCGCCTCGCCCGCCGAACCGGAGGACAGCGTCCGGGGACGAGTCCTTCGGGCCTTCGACTGCAAAACGGACTCGCTCGATCGGCGCGTCGTCGGGGACTTCGCAGCCCCGATTGTGAAGTCGGGTGCGCAGACGTGTTTCGAGTTCGCGCAACCCCAACGCCGGCCGGCCGACGAGGCAGGTCTCCTCGAGGAGGACTCGCTCGTTGTCGAGCGGGACCGCGTAGAGAAACGACGGAGTGTCGGCGTCGGAGGTGCCGTTGTCTGTTCGCCAGTCCATGAACCAGGCCTCGCTGCCGCCCAGAATCGGGTCGGCCAGAGCTCGGTCCACGATCATTCCGAAGGCCGTCTGCTGCGCGGTTGTCACTGCCAGATCGGTGCCTCGGGCGTCGACGACGACGGATCCCGTCAGCTGCGATCCGTCCACGCACACGACGGTGGTGGTGGACAGTGTTTGAGCGCGTAAGCCTCTGAACTCTATGGATGTGTCGGAGAGAAATGATTGCAGTAAAGATGTATTCAATACGTAATAATTGCGATCAAGCGTTTTCTGCCCGCTGATCCACACGCTCGGGCGTTCGATTCGGCTCGCGATCACCTCGTCCGGCAGCCACGACGGCAGCTCGTCTGCCCACGCCGAGTACGTCGGCGTCCACACCCGATGAGGATGCGGATCGACAACGACAACGGTGAGTTGCCGGGCGATACAGCGCGTCGCGAGTGCCCGCCCCGCCGGCCCTCCGCCCACGATCACCACGTCGGCGGAGGAGTCGAGTGTGCTCATGATCGGCGCACTACATCGATCCCGTTGCGAGCAGACCGCCGTCGACCCGGACCGTTTCGCCGGTGATCCATGCCGCCGCGTCGGAGACGAGGAAGCCGACCAAGCCGGCAACGTCCTCGGGGGTGCCGAGCCGCTTCATCGGGTAGCCCGCCGACGCCTTGTCCTCGCCGGCAGCGACCAGTGCTGCCGCGAACTGCGTCTTGACGATCCCGGGTGCTACGGCATTCACACGAATCTTCGGTCCCAGTTGCCAGGCCAGTTCTTCCGTCAACCGGATGAGCGCAGCCTTCGACGCGCCGTACGCCGCGATGACGCCCGTCGACCGGATCCCGGCCACACTTGCCAGGTTCACGACGGCTCCACCGTGTTCGCCCATCCACGCCCGATGTGCTTGTTGGACGTAACCGAGGGCGGCAACCACGTTCACGTCGAAGATCTTGCGCACGGCGTCGAGGTCCGCCTCCATGAGCGATCCGAAGACGGGATTGATTCCGGTGTTGTTGACCAGAATGTCGAGCGAACCGAACTCGGCGACGGCGCGGTCGACGGCACCGGAGCGGGCCTCGGCATCGGATGCGTTGCCCGCGAATGCGACGACCTTGCCGCCGTGCCCCAAATCGGACAGTTCGGATGCAGCGGCCTCGAGGGGCTCCGGCTTGCGGGCTGTGATCAAGACGTCGGCGCCGCGAGCGAGGAGCTCGGCGGCGACAGCTTTGCCGATTCCGCGACTTGCGCCGGTGACGATGGCGGCGCGGCCTTCGAGGTCGCGAGGACGAGTGCTGTTTTCGCTAGTCATGTCCCGAACGTTAGCGGACTCACACGCTCCTGGTCGGAACGACCGTCAGGTCACGGTAAAATCGATAGTTCTTGTGTCTGTAGTCAGGCATTGTTTACCCGTATTCGTCGTTTTTCCTGAGGAGTTTGCTTGATTACCGCCACTGACCTCGAAGTTCGTGCCGGTGTCCGCACCCTTCTCACAGCTCCCGGGCCTTCGCTGCGCATCCAGCCGGGCGACCGGATCGGACTCGTCGGACGTAACGGCGCCGGAAAGACGACCACTCTGCGCATCCTCGCCGGTGAAGGTGAGGCATATGCGGGAAGCGTCGTACGCACCGGTGAACTCGGATACCTCCCGCAGGACCCCAAAGAGGGCGACCTGAGCATCCTCGCCAAGGACCGGGTTCTCTCTGCCCGCGGCCTCGACACGATGCTCCGCGAGATGGAGAAGCAGCAGATCCTGATGGGCGAGGTGCTCGATCAGGAATCTCAGGACCGCGCGGTCAAGAAGTACGGCCAGCTCGAGGATCGATTCTCGGCCCTCGGCGGATACGAAGCCGAGAGCGAAGCCGCACGTATCACCAGCAGCCTCGGCCTCGAAGACCGTATTCTCGGGCAGCCGCTCAGCACGCTGTCCGGCGGTCAGCGTCGTCGTGTCGAATTGGCGCGAATCCTCTTTGCCGCCTCCGACGGCAGCGGTGCCCGCTCGGACACCACTCTGCTGCTCGACGAGCCCACCAACCACCTCGACGCCGACTCCATCACCTGGCTGCGTGGATTCCTCCAGAACCACGAGGGCGGACTGGTGGTCATCAGTCACGACGTCGACCTGCTCAACGACGTCGTCAACCGTGTGTGGTTCCTCGATGCCGTCCGCGGTGAGGCCGACGTTTACAACATGAACTGGAAGAAGTACCTCGACGCTCGTGCCACTGACGAGCAGCGTCGTCGCCGCGAGCGCGCGAACGCCGAGAAGAAGGCCGGTGCGCTGCGGATTCAGGCAGCGAAGATGGGTGCAAAGGCAACCAAGGCCGTCGCGGCTCAGAACATGGCCAAGCGAGCCGACAAGTTGATGGCGAACCTCGATGCCGAACGTGTCTCGGACAAGGTTGCGCGGATTCGTTTCCCCGAACCCGCCGCTTGTGGCAAGACTCCGCTGATGGGCAAGAACCTCACCAAGGTGTACGGCTCGCTCGAGATCTTCACCGGTGTCGATCTCGCGATCGATCGTGGGTCTCGTGTGGTTATCCTCGGACTCAACGGTGCAGGTAAGACCACACTGCTCCGCATCCTCGCGGGCGCGGAGAAGGCGGACGCGGGTGAGCTGATCGCCGGTCACGGACTCAAGGTCGGCTACTTCGCTCAGGAGCACGACACCCTCGACGACGACGCGTCCGTGTGGGAGAACATCCGCCACGCTGCGCCGGATACAGGGGAGCAGGAGCTGCGTTCTCTGCTCGGTGCCTTCATGTTCACCGGCCCACAGCTCGAACAGCCGGCCGGAACGCTCTCGGGTGGTGAAAAGACGCGTCTGGCTCTGGCCGGTCTGGTGTCGTCCGCTGCCAACGTTCTGCTTCTCGACGAGCCCACCAACAACCTGGACCCGATCTCACGCGAGCAGGTGCTCGACGCGCTCCGCAGCTACACCGGTGCCGTCGTCCTGGTCACCCACGATCCGGGCGCTGCCGAGGCACTCAACCCCGAGCGGGTCATCCTCCTGCCCGACGGCAACGAGGACCACTGGTCGCAGGAATACCTCGAGCTGATCCAGCTCGCCTAACCCCCTGTGAGTGGTTAGGGAGTCCCCGCACTCCTCAACCACTCACAGGGGCGAAGCCCCTCAATCTCGCCGCCGCACCGATTCCTCGACCAGATCGAGAACAGCTGACAGGTTGTCGACGCCGTGGCCGGAGGCGATTCTCGCGACCAGGCCGTCCATCACCAGATCCAGGTATCCGATCAGAATTTCGGTGGGAACGTCGTCACGGAGCCGACCGGCCGATTTCTGTCTGGCGAGGCGCGCACTGGTCGCTTCCGTCAGTTCTACGGAGCGCTGTGACCACTTCTCGCGGAAGTCGGCGTCGTTGCGCAGTCGACGCGCTATCTCCAGTCGCGTTCCCAGCCAATCGAATTGATCGGGCTGCGCGAGCATGTCCCGCATGACCTGGACGAGTCCCTCTTCGGCGACGACATCTGCCATCCGGCTCGCATCCTCGCTTGCGAGAGCGAGGAACAGGCCGTCCTTGTCCTTGAAGTGATGAAAGATCGCTCCTCGGGACAAACCGGTGACTTCTTCGAGACGGCGAACTGTGGCGCCGTCGTAGCCGTATTCCGCAAAGCAGCGGCGGGCGCCGTCAAGGATCTGACTGCGCCGTGCCGCGAGATGGTCTTCACTGACCTTGGGCACGTTGTTGTCCTCGTCTCGCGCTTTCTTTGTGCTCTGAACGCACGTGGCGGACTCAGCACCTCGCTGAGTCCGCCACGTGGGTTAGAGCAGGGCTCGGTTGACTAGCCCCGGATCATGTTGCGAAGCACGTACTGCAGGATGCCACCGTTGCGGTAGTAATCCGCTTCGCCGGGGGTATCGATGCGTACGACTGCGTCGAATACGACCTTCTCGCCGTTCTCGCGCGTCGCCGTGACCTTCATGGTCTTCGGGGTGACGCCCTCGTTGAGCTTCTCGACGCCTTCGATGTCGAAGGTCTCGGTGCCGTCGAGCTTGAGCGAACCTGCGGACTCGCCGACCGGGAACTGCAGCGGGACAACGCCCATGCCGATGAGGTTGGAGCGGTGGATGCGCTCGAACGACTCGGTGATGACGGCCTTGACGCCGAGCAGGCTGGTGCCCTTGGCTGCCCAGTCACGCGAGGATCCGGAGCCGTACTCCTTGCCGCCCAGGACGACCAGCGGGATGCCGGCTGCCTGGTAGTTCTGCGACGCGTCGTAGATGAATGCCTGCGGTGCGCCTTCCTGCGTGAAGTCGCGGGTGTAACCACCGGAGACGTCGTCGAGGAGCTGGTTGCGCAGACGGATGTTCGCGAACGTTCCGCGAATCATGACCTCGTGGTTACCGCGACGCGAGCCGAGCGAGTTGTAATCCGCACGCTCGACGCCGTGGGAGTCGAGGTACTGCGCAGCGGGGGTACCGACCTTGATCGGACCTGCCGGGCTGATGTGGTCGGTGGTGACCGAGTCGCCGAGCAGTGCGAGGACGCGAGCGCCCTTGATGTCCTTGACCGGAGCCGGATCCATCGTCATGCCGTCGAAGTAAGGTGGCTTCCGCACGTAGGTGGAGTTCACGTCCCACTCGAAGGTGTCACCCTTCGGGGTTTCGAGGTTCTGCCAGCGGCTGTCGCCCGCAAAGATGGTTGCGTACGACTTGCGGAACATGTCCTGGTCGATCGAGGACTTGATCGTCTCTTCGATTTCCTGCGTGGACGGCCAGATGTCCTTGAGGTAGACGGGGTTTCCGTCGGTGTCGTTACCGAGCGAATCGGTCTCGAAGTCGAAGTCCATGGTTCCGGCGAGGCCGTATGCAATCACGAGCGGCGGGGAAGCCAGGTAGTTCATCTTGACGTCGGGGGAGATACGTCCCTCGAAGTTACGGTTACCCGAGAGCACCGCGGTGACCGAGAGGTCGTTGTCGTTGATGGCCTTCGAGACTGCCTCGGGCAGGGGTCCGGTGTTACCGATGCACGTGGTGCAGCCGTAACCGCCGAGGTAGTAACCGAGCTTCTCGAGGTACGGCCACAGGCCGGCCTTCTCGTAGTAATCGGTGACGACCTGCGAACCGGGAGCCATGTTGGTCTTGACCCACGGCTTGGTGGCGAGGCCCTTTTCGACGGCGTTGCGTGCGAGCAGTGCAGCACCGAGCATGACCGACGGGTTGGACGTGTTGGTGCAGGAGGTGATACCTGCAACAACAACGGCGCCGTGGTCGAGAACGAACTCACCGGCGTCGGACTTGACGACGACCGGCTTGCTCGGACGGCCTTCTGCGCCGTTGGCAGCAGAGAGAACGTCGACCGCTCCGTCGTCGGCAAACGACAGAACCGCGGGATCGGAAGCCGGGAAGGACTCTTCGACGGCCTCGTCGAGCTGGGTGTGCTCGGTCGGGTAGTTCTCTTCCACGTAGTTGTGGATGTCCTTGCGGAACGCAGTCTTGGACTCCGACAACAGGATTCGGTCCTGCGGGCGCTTCGGGCCGGCGATCGAGGGAACAACGGTTCCCAGATCCAGCTCGATGTACTCCGAGAAGACGGGTTCCTTGTCAGGGTTGTGCCACAGGCCCTGTTCCTTGGCGTACGCCTCGACGAGAGCGAGCTGCTCGTCGCTGCGGCCGGTGAGGCGCAGGTACTCGATGGTCTCGGCGTCGATCGGGAAGATCGCTGCGGTGGAACCGAATTCGGGGCTCATGTTGCCCAGCGTTGCGCGGTTCGCGAGCGGAACCTCGGCAACACCGTTGCCGTAGAACTCGACGAACTTGCCGACGACGCCGTGCTTACGGAGCATCTCGGTGGCGGTGAGCACGACGTCGGTTGCGGTGACGCCGGGCTTGATCTCACCGGAGAGCTTGAAGCCGACAACGCGGGGGATCAGCATGGAGACGGGCTGGCCGAGCATTGCTGCCTCGGCCTCGATGCCGCCGACGCCCCAGCCGAGCACGCCGAGGCCGTTGACCATCGTGGTGTGCGAGTCGGTGCCGACACAGGTGTCGGGGTATGCCTGTCCGTTACGGGACATGACGGTGGGCGCCAGGTATTCGATGTTGACCTGGTGAACGATGCCCATTCCCGGGGGGACGACCTTGAAGTCGTCGAATGCGCCCTGGCCCCAACGGAGGAACTGGTAACGCTCGCCGTTGCGCTCGTATTCGAGGTCGACGTTGCGCTCGAGTGCGTCGGCCTGGCCGAAGACGTCGAGGATGACCGAGTGGTCGATGACCATGTCGGCGGGGGAGAGCGGGTTGACCTTGTTCGGGTCACCGCCGAGGGTGGTGACGGCCTCACGCATGGTGGCGAGGTCGACGATGCAAGGAACGCCGGTGAAGTCCTGCATGATCACGCGGGCAGGCGTGAACTGGATTTCGATGCTCGGCTCGGCTGAGGGATCCCAGCTCGCGATTGCGCGGATGTGATCCGCGGTGATGTTGGCACCGTCTTCGGTGCGGAGAAGGTTCTCGGCGAGAACCTTCAAGGAATAGGGCAATTTCTCGGTGCCGGGGACGGCCGAGAGGCGGAAGATCTCGTAAGAGTTCTCACCGACCTCGAGGGTTCCCTTGGCTCCGAATGAATCGATACTGGTGCTCACGTCTGCTCCACTCGTCTATGAGGGTCGCTACCGACGGGGCTGTGTCGGCAGCTGAAGCGAGGTACTTCGGCCGGGAAGATCCTCCGTAGCTCACGCCAATCGCACAGTTCGCGTGAGAACTGTCCGAACATCGGAGCTGCAGTAGAACCTGTCCTGACCGGTGGTACCTCTTGGTCCAAGTCTAACAGTACGCTTGTCCTGTGAGAATTCAGGGCAAGTTGACCGAAACAATCTTCATGCAGACTGCGGGCCTGCGCAACGCAGGCTTGGCTGGGTGACCACACCCACAGTTACCGCTCGGGCGGCACGCGCGGCGGTTGCGTGTGACGCCTGGTGGCAGTCGACCTGAAGTAGGCTGCATGCAGGCCCGTCGCGGGTCGGCCGCCGAAAAACGACCTCGGAAGAACTCCCCGCATCTCAGCGGTGGACGGAATCCGAACAGCACCCGGATGAGAGATGTCTGCTCCTACCAATCACGCTTTTGCGCCTGTGCACGTGAAGTCCCCGTTGCACGTCGCTGTTCCGTCGGATGTCGATCTCGACGACGTGCTCGCGGACCTTTCGACGGACGGCGTCTCCGCCCCGGAGTCCGATGTTGTGGGGCTGACTGCGGTGGTGACCGACGCCCGTGAACGTGGTGTCGACTTGAGCGTCGTGGTGGTCGACGCAAATCCGGGCCGGCCGTCCGATCTTCGCGACCTGGCCACGACGGTCGGCAAAACCGAAGGCGGCACGGTTCTCGTTCTGAGCCCAGACTGGATGGGTAGCTACAGCGACTCGATCAGTCGTGTGCAGCTCGAAACCGCGCAGGACCGATCTTTCGGAGAAAGCGCGAGCGTGACCGCGGACCGCTTCTCGCACGAGATCGTGGCGCCGGGTCCGCCGTGGACGCTTTACACGGTCCTTGTGATCGCACTGGTTGCGGTTATTGCCGGAATTACCTTTGCCGTCAAGTGGCGGCGAGAGCCGGAAAACGCGCAAACCAGACATGTCGCCTCGACTTCAGAAACGGCGACATCTTCCGACCACCGGGCCGATTCCGTCTGACCTTGGTCCTTTTGCGAGATTTTCAGTAACTCGTCGAAAACAGGTACTCACCGCTGTTTGCGGTGAGTACCTGCCCTTTTTGGTACCTGCATGCCATTCGACCAGCTCAAATACCGTTTGTGTTATTTGTGGCTAAAGTTTCCAAAGAACGCTTGAGTGTCGTACGGTACAACTGGCACTTTTTGGGGAAGAAGTGTCGCAGACAGGCTGATGTTGTTCGACGCGTACTTGTCGGTTGCCTTGTTCTCGAGGTGTCGACGGTGGCGTTCGTACGGCACGTCCAGGTCGACGAGCAGCTCTCGGGCTGTGGGCGACCGGTGCTTGGTCTGCGCATTCCCTCCCCGCACGGATCGGCGACCCAGCGGGCCGTGGCGTTACACGCGAGGGAGAGTTATTTGTGAGGCAAGTAACACGTGACGGCGAGTCCCGTCGTGGTCCTTCCCGTAAGTCGATGCGCCTGGCGCAACTGGTCATCGGATTCGGCGTTGTCGGGTCCCTGATCGTCGGTACGCCCGCCATGTCCTCGGCCGTACCACCGCCGCCGCCGAATCCGAGTGACTCGGACATCGCTGCGGCCGATTCGCAGGTCTCGTCGAGCGTCGGCACCGTCAGCGCGCTCATCAATCAAGTCGCATCGGCCAACGAACAGTTGTCGGCACTCGACAACGAAGTTGCGATCAAGCGTGAAGACGTCAACAAGACGCTCGTGGATCTGCAGAACGCTCGCGGCGCCGCAGACACCGCAGCGCAGGCCGTCGGAGTCACCAAACAAGCTCTTAAGGACGCGTCGGCGCAGATCGAGGTCGCTCAGACGGACTTCGACAAGTACGCACGCTCGAGCTACGTCAAGGGCACCAACACCGCGTCCATCTCGTCGTTCCTCGACGCCAAGGGCCCGGGCGATGTCCTCGACCGCGCGCAGGTCCTCAAACTGCTCGCCAATACGCAGAGCGCAGTGCTTGACGGTCTCCAACGAGCACGTACCGAGCAGGCGAACAAGGACTCCGCGACCCGCCAGGCAAAGCAGCAGGCCGACGCCGCCGCCGAGGTCGCGGCACAACTGAAGGATCTGGCCGAGCAGGCGATTCAGATCGCGCGCAACGCTCTCGATCAGCAGGTTGCCAAGAAGGCCGCGATCGAAGCCGAGCGGAACTCCGCTCAGGCTCAGCTCGACGCCGCCCGCAATGCAGTCGCAGGTTTGCAGGGCCAACGCCAGGCGTATGCGACGTGGGACGAGCAGCGTCGCGCCGAGGAAGCTCATCAGAAGGCTCTCGAAGCTGCCGCCAAGGAAGCTGCCGCACAGGCTGCTGCCCGCGCAGCTGCCGACCAGGCCGCCAAGGATCGAGCTGCAGCACTGGCAGCGGCTCAGCGTCCGCACACCGCTGTGGAAGACCCGACTCCGACCGTCATCCCGGACGACGACGACACCTGGACTGACGAGGAAACCGGGACCGACGAGGAAACAGGCACGGACGAAGAGACCGGTACCGAAGAGGAAACGGTCACGACGCCCAAGCCCACCACCCCCAAGCCGACGACGCCGAAGCCCAGCACGCCGAAGCCTTCCGTTACCGGAAGCGCTGCAATCGAATCCGTCATCGACCGCGGAATGTCTCAGCTCGGCGTGCAGTACGCCTGGGGCGGCGGCGACGAAAACGGTCCGACGCGAGGCATCCGTGACGGCGGCGTCGCCGACAGTTACGGCGACTTCAACAAAGTCGGGTTCGACTGCTCGGGCTTGATGATCTACGCCTTCGCCGGCATCGGAATCTCGCTGCCGCACTACACCGGCTATCAGTACACCGCGGGCACGCAGGTCCCGTCTTCGGAGATGAAACGCGGCGACATGATCTTCTACGGCCCCAACGCCAGCCAGCACGTGGCGCTCTACCTCGGTAACGGGCAGATGCTCGAGGCACCACAATCCGGTTCGAGTGTCATGGTCTCCCCGGTTCGCTGGGGCGGAATGACGCCGTACGCCGTCCGACTGGTGTCCTGACCGTCAGAGGAAATGCCGCTGACACCCGCATTGTCAGGGAACTATCAAGTTCCCGACGTGGTGTTACGGCATCGAGCGCAACTACCTGGAATAGTTGACGGGGAACACGTTACTGTCGGTACTTTTCTAGGTGAAAGCGATGGATTCTTGGTGACCTCACGTGAAGATTCGGTCGGAACGGTCGACGTAAGCAAGGCGAGCGGAAGTGCGGACGGAGCAGCACCTTCCCTGGCAGCCGACGTTCAGACCTTGGAACGAGCGATCTACGAGGTCAAGCGAGTCATCGTCGGGCAGGACCGGCTTGTCGAGCGCATTCTCGTCGGACTTCTCGCCAAGGGGCACGTCCTCCTCGAAGGCGTACCCGGTGTCGCCAAGACGCTGGCCGTCGAGACTTTCGCGAAGGTCGTCGGCGGTTCGTTCTCCCGCGTCCAGTTCACCCCCGACCTGGTGCCAACCGACCTCATCGGCACGCGCATCTACCGTCAGGGCCGCGAGGAGTTCGACACCGAACTCGGACCCGTCGTCGCCAACTTCGTGTTGGCCGACGAGATCAACCGTGCCCCGGCCAAGGTGCAGTCCGCGCTCCTCGAGGTGATGGCAGAACGCCACGTCTCGATCGGTGGCAAGCGGTACCACATGCCCGATCCGTTCCTGGTGATGGCGACGCAGAACCCCATCGAGAACGAGGGTGTCTATCCGCTCCCCGAGGCGCAGCGCGACCGCTTCCTGTTCAAGATCCTCGTCGACTACCCGACTGTCGAGGAAGAACGCGAAATCGTCTACCGGATGGGTGTGGCAGCCCCGGAGCCGCACCAGATCCTCGGTCCGGAGGAGTTGGTCAGGCTCCAACGCGTCGCCAGCAACGTCTTCGTCCACCACGCGCTCGTCGACTACGTGGTCAGGGTCATCGCCGCTACGCGTACGCCGCGTGAGGTCGGACTCGAGGACGTCGCGGGCTGGATCGCGTACGGCGCCTCACCCCGCGCGACGCTCGGCATCATCGCCGCGTCGCGGGCTCTCGCTCTCGTCCGCGGCCGCGACTACGTCGTGCCGCAAGACGTCATCGAGGTGATCCCGGACGTGTTGCGCCACCGCCTCGTTCTCTCCTACGACGCCATGGCCGACGAGGTGACTCCCGACGCGGTCATCGCCCGGGTGCTGCAGACCGTCGGACTGCCGCAGATCGCCGCGCGGCCGGTTCCCACCGTTCCCGGTCCGCCTCAGCAGGGCGCACCGCAGGCACCTCAGTTCAACGCACAGGGCACCGCGAATCCACAGGGCACAGTCAATCCACAGGGAAACGGCGCGCCGATCGCGACCGCTGAGACGATGAGTCGCCCGCAGTGACCGAAGGCCGCGACGGTGGCCAGGCGACACCCGCCGGATCCACCGGTTCTCCGCCGTCGTTCCGATCCGGCGAGCTCAGCGATCCCAAACTCACCGCTGCGCTGCGCACCCTCGAGCTGACGGTTCGTCGTCGCCTCGACGGTGTGCTGCACGGCGATCACCTCGGCCTGATTCCCGGCCCGGGTTCCGAACCGGGTGACGCCCGCGAGTATCAGCCGGGCGACGACGTGCGGCAGATGGATTGGTCCGTGACCGCGCGGACGACGCACCCACACGTGCGCCAGTCGGTCGCGGATCGTGAGCTCGAGACGTGGCTTGTCATCGACCTGTCTGCAAGTCTCGACTTCGGGACCGCCGGATGCGAGAAGCGTGACCTGGTTGTCGCCGCAGCCGCGGCGATCACTCACCTGACCAGTTCGGGCGGTAACCGCGTCGGCGCCATCATCTCGACGGGCGCCCAGACAACCCGAATTCCGGCCCGCGGTGGGCGCATTCACGCACAGGCGATGCTCCGCAAGATCGCGACGACTCCGCACGCTCCGGACGGGGTACGCGGTGATCTGGTCGGCGCGATCGAAGCGCTCAGACGCCCACAGCGTCGGCGCGGACTCGCGGTCGTCATCAGCGACTTCCTCGGGCCGATCGACTGGGAACGCTCGCTGCGCGCCATTTCGGGACGTCACGACGTGCTCGGCGTCGAGGTGGTAGATCCGCGCGACCTCGAACTTCCGGACGTCGGCGACGTTGTGCTCCACGATCCCGAGTCCGGCCGGACCAGAGAATTCACCACGACGCCGCAACTGCGCGCCGACTTCGCCAGAGTCGCCGCCGAGCACCGCGTCGAGGTCAGGCAAGCTCTACGTCGTTGCGGCGCACCGCTCATGTCCCTGCACACCGATCGGGACTGGATCGCCGACGTCGTGAGATTCATCTCGGCACGCCGACACAGTTATGGTGCCGGCGCCGGAACTGGGGGCGTTCGTTCGTGAGTCTTTCTCAATTCACCGCACCGTGGTGGCTGCTGTTCCTCGCTGTCATCGCCGCGTTGGTGGTCGGTTACGTACTCGTGCAGAAGCAGCGAGCCAAGCACACACTTCGGTTCACGAACTTCGCACTGTTGGAGAAGGTCGCGCCTTCGCGGCCCGGGCGGTGGCGTCATATTCCGGCGATTCTGATGGTCATCGCATTGGTGTTCTTCACCGTCGCCCTTGCCGGTCCGACGGCAGACAAGAAGGTCCCGCGAAACCGTGCCACGGTGATCCTCGTGATCGACGTGTCGCTGTCGATGCAGGCCACCGACGTCGAGCCGACGCGATTGGCAGCAGCGCAGGAAGCTGCCAAGTCGTTCGCCGACGGTCTGACTCCCGGCATCAACCTCGGGTTGGTCGCATTTGCCGGAACCGCTTCGGTTCTGGTGTCGCCCACCACGAATCGTGACGCGACGAAGGTCGCCATCGACAACCTCAAGCTCAGTGAGCGAACGGCGACAGGCGAGGCGATCTTCACCTCGTTGCAGTCGATCGACACGCTGTCGGCTGTTCTCGGCGGCAGCGATCAGGCGCCACCGGCGCGCATCGTGTTGCTGTCCGACGGTAAGCAGACCGTTCCCGAGAACTCGGACGATCCGCGGGGCGGATTCACCGCTGCCCGTCAGGCCAAGGACAAGGGCGTTCCGATCTCGACCATTTCCTTCGGAACGACATACGGGCGAGTCGAGATCGAAGGAGACCGAATCCCCGTCCCGGTCGACGATGCGTCACTGAAGGAGATCGCCAACCTGTCCGGCGGAAGTTTCTTCACGGCATCGAGCCTCGAAGAACTGCGCCAGGTGTACGACACGCTCGAAGAGCAGATCGGTTTCGAGACGACACGAGGCGATGCAAGTCGACCGTGGTTGGTCCTCGGCGTCGTGTTCGCGACCGCTGGTCTGACGATTGCCCTGGTACGCAGGCAGCGTCTGCCCTGATCGAGAGCAGTTCCGAATTGTCCAAATACCGCTGGTACGCGGCCCGCAGAGAATTGATAGGTTGATCGCCATGTCTACCCCTCCCACGACAGTGGTTTCCGAACGGACCGTCACCACACCGCGCTCGGTGCTCGTCACCGGCGGTAACCGCGGAATCGGCTTGGCCGTCGCTCAGCGGCTCGCCGCAGACGGCCACAAGGTAGCCGTCACGCACCGCGGTTCCGGTGTCCCCGAAGGGTTGTTCGGCGTCGTTTGCGACGTCACCGACACCGAGTCGATCGACCGTGCATTCAAAGAGGTCGAAGCACACCAGGGGCCGGTCGAGGTCATCGTCGCCAATGCCGGCGTCACCGACGACACACTGATCATGCGAATGAGCGAAGAGCAGTTCACGAGCGTCGTCGACGCGAACCTCACCGGTACGTTCCGCCTCTCGAAGCGTGCGACCCGGTCGATGCTGCGCGCGCGTTTCGGACGCTTCATCTTCCTCGGTTCGGTGGTGGGTCTGGCGGGACAAGCCGGCCAGGTCAACTACGCCGCGTCCAAGGCAGGCATCGTCGGTATCGCTCGTTCCCTGACAAGGGAACTCGGCTCGCGTTCGATCACCGCCAACGTCGTCGCACCGGGTTTCATCGAGACCGACATGACGGCAGCACTGGGCGACGACGTGAAGGACAAGGCCACCGAGTTCATCCCGTTGCAGCGGACCGGAAAGCCGGAAGATGTTGCAGCAGTTGTCAGTTTCCTCGCCTCCGACGATTCGGCATACGTCTCGGGTGCAGTCATCCCCGTCGACGGCGGACTCGGCATGGGGCACTGACCCGCTTTTCGCACACACACCTTTCTCGTACGTCTGAAATCAGGAGGACATCTCATGGGCGGTTTGCTCGAGGGTAAGACCATTCTTGTCACCGGCATCATCACCGATTCGTCGATCGCGTTCCACGTGGCCAAGGTCGCGCAGGAGCAGGGTGCGAAGGTGCTGATCACCGGATTCGATCGTCTGCGCCTCATCGATCGCATCGCCCAGCGACTGCCGCAGCCCGTGCCGCCGGCAATCTCGCTCAACGTCCAGAGCTCGGAGGATCTCGCATCTCTCGCCGAGCGTGTGCGCGAGCTGGCTCCCGAGGGTATCGACGGCGTGGTCCACTCGATCGGCTTCGCTCCCCGCTCCTGCCTGGGAAGCCCGTTCATGGACGCGCCGTGGGAAGACGTGGCGGTCGCACTCGAGGTGTCCGCATACTCGTACAGCGCACTGGCCAAGGCCTTGCTGCCGGTGCTCAACGACAACGCGTCCATCGTCGGAATGGACTTCGATCCGGCACGCGCAATGCCCTTCTACAACTGGATGGGTGTCTCCAAGGCAACCCTCGAGGCCGTCAACCGTTACGTGGCCAAAGAGGTGGGCGTCCGCGGCATCCGCTCGAACCTGGTGTCCTCCGGCCCGATCAAGACCCTGGCCGCCAAGGCCATTGCCGGCGACAGCACCGGTCCGGGCGCGGAGTTGGACAAGCTGAACACCGCATGGGACGGTGCTGCGCCCATCGGCTGGGACGTCGACGATCGCGAGCCGGTCGCCAAAACGGTCTGCACCGTTCTCTCGGATTGGTTGCCCGGCACGACCGCGTCGATCATCTACGTCGACGGCGGCTTCCACGCGATGGTCGGCTAGTAGCACCCCTTCTACTACACAGGTGAGTACCCGGGTGACCCCCGCCGAACGGCATCACGCAAGATTGAACTCATGACCGCAAGTATGGACATGCAGTTCGATGCTCTTCTCGTTTTGTCGTTCGGCGGTCCCGAAAAACCCGAAGACGTACGGCCGTTCCTCGAAAACGTCACGCGCGGTAGGGGAGTGCCACCGGAGCGGCTCGACGCCGTTGTCGAGCACTACATGCATTTCGGTGGAGTTTCGCCCATCAACGCGCTCAACCGAGACCTGATCGAACGGGTCGAAGGTGAGTTGGCAGCAGCCGGCGTGGACCTGCCCGTGTACTTCGGCAACCGCAACTGGCACCCGATGGTCGAAGACACCGTCGCCAAGATGCGCGAGGACGGTGTCCGCAATGCCGCCGTGTTCGCCACGTCGGCGTGGGGCGGTTACTCGGGGTGTCGGCAGTACCACGAGGACATCGTCCGTGCCCGTGAAGCCGTCGGTGACGGCGCACCGACGCTGACAAAACTTCGCCAGTACTACGACCATCCGCTCGTCGTCGGCGCGTTCGCCGACGGTGTGCGCGCGGCCCGCGCAGAGTTGCCCGAAGCGACTCGCGATACCGCGCGCCTGGTGTTCACGGCGCATTCGGTCCCGAGTGCCGCAGACCGCAATGCAGGGCCGCCGGCAGAGGGCGGAAACCTCTACAGCCGACAGGTTGCCGAGGCTGCGAAGTTGGTTGCCGAGGCCGTCGGCGTCGAAGATTTTGATCTGGTGTGGCAGTCGCGATCAGGCCCGCCGCAGGTTCCGTGGCTCGACCCCGACATCTGTGATCACCTGGATACGCTGTCCGCCAAGGACGTTCGCGCCGTGATCGTGTGTCCTGTCGGTTTCGTCTCCGATCACCTCGAAGTGGTGTGGGACCTGGACACCGAGGCCAAGGACAAGGCGGCCGAACTCGGTATGGATTTCGTGCGCGCAGCGACACCCGGCCGCGATCAGCGTTTTGCGCAGCTGGTGCCCACGCTCGTTCGGGAGCTGGCCGACGCCGAGCAGCCACTGCGATTGGGGGTCGAGCCGCTGCTCGGCTCGACCACCAACGGTCTCTCGTGTGCGGTGAACTGCTGCGCGGCCGTTCAGCGCCCCCGCTGACGAAAGCTTTCCGACGCTCAGGAGTTCGGCTGCTTCAGCTTTCCGCAGGGTCCCGGAACGGTGGACGTGCTGCGTGAGGTGAGGAGCGTCTCGACGATCTGTCGATCCTCGGGGCTCAGTGACGGGTCGATGTAGTTGAGCTTGGGCGCCCCCAGTTCGCGGACTCGCCCGGCGAGCGTCGCTACAAATGACACTCGTTCTTCGTCATCGTCGTTGACGTCGTGGATCTGCAGCACCGACACCGGAAACTTGCGCAGCGTCACAGGCAGGAAGCGGGCGCCGAGCACATGGTCGACGTTGAATCCCGCCCACTGCCCCTGGTTGGCTTCCACGCATTCGGCGTCGGAGTGAATTGCGCTCTCGCCGATGTACTTACGGGCGGGGAGCATCTTCTTCGGTGCTAGTTCGGATGCACCTTGCTGCAGCACGGGAAAGTCGCCGTCCGAGTACAACCAGGGTTGGTTGGCCATCGAGATCAACCGGCCGGCGTCCAGATCCGGGAGATAGCGAGACTTGAGGAGAAACGCGACGCTGTCGACCGAGATGCCCAGCAGTTCGGCGGCCTTCTGTCGGCTCATCGCAAACGTCGGGGCATTCTTCGGGGCGATCTGGATCAAATTGACCATGCGAACTCCTGTAAGTGTTCAATTGTTGCGGGTTTGGTACAGCTGACATGACAATTCGCCGATTATCAACCTCTAGCTGATTTCCGACTTGTAGATGAGTCGGTTGTCACCATCCGAGTTCACGCAACCGGGGATCTCCGATCCCGAAGTGGTGGCCGATTTCGTGGATCACGGTTCGGCGAACTTGCTCGATCACCTCGTCTTCGGTGCTGCAGATCGCACAGATGGCCCCGCGGTAGATCGTGATGCGGTCGGGGAGGACGCCGGCGTACGTGGTGGTTCTCTTGGTCAGTGGGATGCCCTGATACAACCCGAGCAACCCCGGTCGTCCCCCTTCGAGTTGTACGGTCACCGCGACGTTGGCCATCTCCGCTCCCAACTTCGGGGGCAGACTGTCGAGCGCCCGCTTGACCATGTCCTCGAACTGACTGTCGTCCACGTCGATCATCTGCCCATTGTGCGTGCGAGGGCGGGATCCGGGTGTGTCCATGTGGAAACAGTGCAGCTTACGGCTATGTTCATTGCGTGGCCGAAGACCTCTATCACCGTTACGAATTCACATTCATCGTTCAGATGCTGACAGTCTCGCAAGAGCAGGCGATCGAAGAGAGCTTGGGCGGAAAGGTCGAGGACCGGCGTGGACTGCAGTTGCTGACGCTCACCTCGGAAGGTATGCGAGCGGCGACGACGGCTATCACCGTGGTCGACCAGTTGGTGGCTGCAGGCGTGCGTCCCCAGCGGACGCATCCCGATTTGGTGTCACGTCAGGACATTGCCGACCGTGCGGGAGTGACGAGGCAGGCTGTCGGACAGTGGGTGCGAGGGGTCCGGCAGGCGGCCACTCCCTTCCCGATTCCGTACAACTCGGTCGCCGGGGGGATCTGGTTCTGGGGCGATGTCCTGGATTGGTTGCGCCGTCAGGGGTACAGCCAGGACACCGGTTTGCGCTACCCGACGTTGGACGAACATATTCGCATCGACCGCCATATTGCGATCAATCACAAGACTGCGGGTTGACCGATCAAGCGGTTTGCTTGAAAATAGCTATTGAAACAAACCGACGGTAGGTATAAAGTCCCTAAATACCTCAATCAATCTATCGGTGCGTCGGCCCTGCTCTGGGGGGAGTTTGGTCTGCGCTGCAGATACCCGAGCATGCGAGCAGGAATCCATGGTTTCGACCCCCGAAGTTAGACCGATGCCCAAATCGGCCGCACTCACGACTTCTGTGGCTATTTCCAGCGCTGGAGCAACGACGAAGCTACGCGAAGCTGCACCGGGCAGGGGCCGTCTGCGAGCGGCGACGGCGGCGCTGTTCCGGCGCTCACGCCCACGCGCGGCTTCCGCGCCACCGTTGAGCGTGCTTCTTCTCGTCACCTCCGACAATGGTCTCTCGCAGCGGGCTGGTCTTGTTCTTCGCGAGGCGGGGCACCAAGTCCGCACCGCCGTCGTCGCCGACGCGGACGCAGCGCTGGCCGCGACGTCTGCGGGAGATTTTGATCTCATCATCTGCCCGTTTCTGAAAGCCTATGTACCGGAATCTATTTGGCAGCGGTGGACAACGATCATCATCCATCCCGGCCCGCCCGGTGATCGCGGACCGTCGTCGCTGGACTGGGCGATAACGGATGGCGAACCGATCTGGGGAGTGACCGCGTTGCAGGCCGCCGAGGAACTCGATGCCGGAGCGTTGTGGGCGTGGCGGACATTCGAACTCCAGAGCGGTGCAACCAAATCTTCGGTATACAACGAGGCAGTCACCGACGCGGCGATGGAGTGCATTACGGAGGTCGTCGAACATTTCCGTACTCCTGACTTCCAGGCGATCCCATCGGACCGAGTTGCGCGGCCCGTGGCATCGGCCCGATCGAGGCCCAGCATGAAACAGGCCGATCGCGTTTTCAGCTGGGAGGAAGACGCGTCGAGCATCGTCCGCGCCGTCAACGCCGCCGACGGGTTTCCCGGCGTCGCCGTTCAGTTGGGGCTCGACCGGGTCTACGTCTACGACGCTCACCCCGATACCCACGTCGATGCAGCGCCCGGCACCATCGTCGAGTACTTCCACCAGGCGATACGTGTCGCCACCGGTGCGGGCTCCGTATGGATCGGACATGCGCGGCTCGTCGGCGCCGGCAATGTCAAACTTCCGTCGACCGCGGTCGTACGTCCGGACGTGTTCGTTCCACAGGTCTGGGAGAGTCGTTACCCCGAGACCGACTATCACCGCGACGGCGAAATCGGATATCTCTCGTTCCGCTTCTACAACGGTGCGATGAGTACGAAGCAATGCGCCCGACTGGCCGCCAGGCTCCGCTGGGCGATCGCGCAGGACACCAAGATCCTTGTCCTGACGGGTGACTACGACAGATTCAGCAACGGTATCCACCTCAACGTCATCGAGGCCGCGTCGGATCAAGCCGGAGAAGCGTGGGCCAACATCAAAGCCATCAACGAGATCGCGAAAGCGATCGTCACCTGTACGGAACAGGTTGTGGTGGCGGCATTCACAGGCAACGCCGGTGCCGGCGGGGTCATGCTCCCGCTTGGAGCCGACGTAGTCGTGGCCAGGGACGGTGTGGTTCTCAATCCTCATTACGCCACGATGGGCCTGTTCGGCTCGGAACTGCACACGTACACATTTCCGGCTCGGGTCGGCGAGGAGCAGGCCCGCAGCCTGCTGGCCGAGTGCAGTGCGATCGGTATCCGTCGAGCCTTGGACATCGGACTTGTCGACGCAATCGGCCCCAGGCGGCCGGATCTGTTCGAGGCGTGGTTGCACGAGGTCGCCACCGACTTGCTCGAAGGAGATCGGATGGAATCGATGCTGGAGCGCAAACGTCTTCGACTGGAACGTGATCCGGTGGAGCCCTACGAGGAGCGTGAGCTCGAAGAGATGAAGATCGACATGTTCGGTGACCGCAACGGGTTTGCCGAGAAACGCCGGAACTTCGTGCTCAAGCTCTGATCGACACGCTGTTCGCCGACGCGACACGGGCAGTGCGAACGACGTCCCACAGTCGTCGCAGCAGGTCGTCACGCCTCTGCGCAGTGGACACGCTCGGGGCCTGATTGGTCGAGACCGACGCAGCGACGGTAAGAATGGCTGCCACGTTGTCGGCGGTGTCGATCACCTGTAGATGCCGAGGTGACAGTGTCGACGGCCAGCGGTACCCGGCCTGGGCCTGCAGCGCTTCGGCGACCAGCGTACGAGCGTCGCCCCCAGGCATTCCGGTGGCTACGGTCGGAAGCCCGCCGAGCACCTCCGCTGCGTCCCGAACAGCCTGGCGCAGTTCGTATTCGGCTTCACGGAGTCCGATCGATTCGGCGCTGCCCGCCACAGTGGGAATGGAGAAAACCGTCCACCGCAAGACGTCCGGACCTTCCTTCGACGGCACGAGGCCGACTCCCGGCTTGCCGACGGCGCCGATCTGTATGCCTTCACCCGTTGCGATCGCAGCGCGTGCGAACTCGGTGCCAGTGGGCAGGCCACGTACATCGCCGGCCGTAGGAAGGACCAGGCGGACTTCAGCAGCCTCCGAGCGGGCGATTCTCAACAGGGTGGACACACCCGAAGCCGTGACTCCCGGCCACTCGAGATCGTGGCGGACCGCGGTTTCCGCATCGGCGGCGCCGATCAGGTGCATCGGCGCCCACGCGGCAAGGGCGTCGATGACATCGTCCGGCGCTGCGTCGCCCGCGAGCCATGACGCTGCCCACACGGTGAGGGTTGCGCTGGGAGAACTCATGACCGTGAAGTTTAGTTCGGCGTGGCGACATGCGCGGCCCCGGCGTTGTGACCTAGCGTGATCCGGCGTGAGCGGTGGCAACGGATACGGTGACATTTTTGCGGGTCATACCCGCAAACAGAAGCGCGTGACGCCTGAAGTGGCGGCCGAACGTGATCTTGTCGTCGAGGATGCGGCGACAGGATTCTGCGGTGCGGTTGTCGGTTTCGAGCGCACGTACGACGGCGATTTCGTGCGACTCGAGGACGGGCGTTCCCGGACGCGGTTGTTCGCGATGCGCGAGGCGGCCTTCCTCATCGACGGCTCACCGGTCACCCTCGTTCGCCCGGCCCCCAAGCCCGCGTCCACCAAACCCGCACGATCGGCTTCGGGTTCGACCCGAGTCGAAGGCTTACGTGCACGCACGGCACTGCCCAGCCGGATCTGGGTGGAGGGAGTACACGATGCTGCCCTCGTCGAGCGGGTGTGGGGCCATGACCTTCGCGTCGAAGGTGTTGTCGTCGAACATCTCGAAGGGCTCGACAATCTGGGGGAGCGGCTTGCCGAATTCGGGCCGGGCCCCGGCCGCCGTGTCGGTGTCCTCGTCGACCACCTGGTCACCGGTTCCAAGGAAACCCAACTGACTCAGGGCCTCGGCCCGAACGTGTTGGTGACCGGACATCCGTACATCGACGTGTGGGAGGCCGTTCGTCCCAAATCTGTCGGAATCGCCTCCTGGCCGAAGATTCCACGCGGCGAGGATTGGAAGACGGGAATCTGCCGCGAACTGGGCTGGGGGACACCTCAGGAGGGCTGGCGGCGGGTCTACAACTCGGTCGAGAGCTTCCGCGATCTGGAAGCTCCCTTGATCGGTGCCGTCGAACAACTTGTCGATTTCGTTACCGAGCCGAACTGACGTAGCGGCGGCCTGGGTCACACATTCTGGTTAGATGGTGTTGTGGCTGCACTTATTTGGCTGATCGGAGCACTGGTGCTCGCCGGGGCCGAAGCGCTGGTGGGGGATTTCTTCCTGCTGATGCTCGCCGGTGGGGCGCTCGCTACTGCCGGTGTCAGTGCTGTCACCGACTTCCCGGTGTGGGTCGACGCCGTCATGTTCGGAGTGTTCTCCGCCGCCCTCGTCCTGGGCGTGCGACCGATCATGTTGCGTCGCTTCGGTAGTCCGCCACCGACCCCGACCGGAATTCAGGCACTCGAAGGCAAACACGCTCTGGTTCTGGAAGAAGTGGGCGAGCATTCCGGGCAGGTCAAGTTGGACGGCGAGGTGTGGACTGCCAGGCCGTACGACACCACCGAGGTGTACCCGCCGGGCACCAAGGTGACGGTGATGGAAATCAACGGCGCAACAGCAGTCGTCTGGAGGGGACCTTAATGGCAGCACTCATAGTGCTCGGTGTGTTGGTGCTATTCGTGATCTTGGTGGTCGCGAAGTCGGTAGCACTGGTACCGCAGGCAGAAGCCGCGGTGATCGAGCGGCTCGGTAGGTATTCGAAGACGGTGTCCGGCCAGCTCACATTCTTGATCCCGTTCGCCGATCGTGTGCGCGCCAAGGTGGATCTTCGTGAGCGGGTGGTCTCCTTCCCACCGCAACCGGTGATCACCCAGGACAACCTGACACTGTCCATCGACACGGTGGTGTACTTCCAGGTCACCAATCCGCAAGCTGCGGTGTACGAGATCAGCAACTACATCGCTGCCGTCGAGCAGTTGACAACCACGACGCTGCGAAACGTCGTCGGCGGAATGACCCTCGAAGAGACGCTGACCTCGCGTGATTCCATCAATGGTCAGCTTCGTGGTGTCCTCGACGAGGCGACCGGTCGCTGGGGCCTGCGAGTGGCCCGCGTCGAACTCAAGAGCATCGATCCTCCACCCTCCATCCAGGAGTCGATGGAAAAGCAGATGAAGGCGGACCGCGAGAAGCGCGCGATGATTCTGACGGCTGAAGGCCACCGCGAATCCGCTATCAAGACAGCCGAGGGTGCCAAGCAGAGCCAGATTCTTTCCGCCGAGGGCAACAAGCAGGCCTCGATCCTCAACGCCGAGGGTGAGCGTCAGTCCCAGATTCTTCGGGCTCAAGGTGACCGCGCGGCCAAGTACTTGCAGGCCCAAGGCGAGGCCAAGGCCATCGAGAAGGTTTTTGCTGCTATCAAGTCCGGTAAGCCGACTCCGGAATTGCTTGCATACCAGTATCTTCAGACGTTGCCGCAGATGGCGCAAGGCGATGCGAACAAGGTGTGGCTCGTGCCCAGCGACTTCGGTGACGCACTGAAGGGATTTGCGAAAACGCTTGGCGCGCAGGGGCAGGACGGTGTCTTCCGTTACGAGCCGCCGGCCGCCGAAGAGAATCTTCCCAACCCTGAGGACGATTCAGCTGAGGTCGCGGAGTGGTTTGAAACGAAATCCGATCCGGCTATCGCAGAAGCAGTCCGTGCTGCTGAAGTTGCTGCACGTACTCCCGTCGAAGATCCGGCGGCTGCGGTCAGGCACCTCCGTGAAAGTGCGCCCGAGCAGCCCGGATTCGTAGATCCCGCGCTGCCGCAGCAGAGTGAAAATCCTTGGCCCGGTCAGCTGCCGCTGCCGTCCGAACGCGAAGAGTTCCAGCAGAAGTACCCCTACCAGGATCAGCCGCCGGAGGGCGGCCAGCGCCGGTAGGCTCCTCTCGTAGTAATCGGGACGGGCGCTCGTCACCTACGTGATGAGTGCCCGTCCCGTTCCGCATACAGCGATCGCCCAGAGGACACTGACGAAAGTTCCCATGATGAACTGCTCGGACGCGTGAGGTTCGCGAAGTTCCGGGTACCGTGCGAGCCCCTTGACTGCCAAGACGATCGCGATCCCCTCCGGCCAGGTTGCGAGAATCGACGCCGCCACCGCGAGCCGTTCGAGGATGCCGATCACACGTCCGCCGCGAAGAGGTCCGGCGTCCGGTGCCGGGCTCCCGTCCGGTTGGCGACGAGCGATCTTGAAGGTGGCAAGTACCAACGGTGCACCGGCCGTGGCGGCGGCAAGTACGCACAGGACAAGCGTCGCCCCGAGAGCGAAACCGGTGACCGGGGTCGTTCGGGTCGATGCCAGTGCGGCAACACCCAGCGCCGGAAGAGCCACCACGGACGACGCCCATTCGGGGACTTCCAGTCGACCACGACTGAGCGGTCCCAGTGCCGCTGCAACTGCTGGTGCCGCGGCGGCGACGGCGAGCGCGATCAACGCCAGAACGACCATGTATTCGAGCCCCCTGCTGTGTCGACGAGTTTGTACCGGTGCGAGCGTGAGCAGTCTAGGGCTGGAGTCTGACCAAAAGTCGTTCTGCGAGTCTGCGCCCCGCGAGTTCTGCGTGCCACCCGGCTGTCAGGAGTCGCTTGGACATGGCCTGTTTGGTGATTCCGAGGTGGGCCGCCGCGCTGACCTGAGTAAGTCCGCTGTCCATCAGAGCGATGGCTTCGCGTCCGTCCTTCGTCTGTCTCGTGACAATCGTTCCGAGCAAGGTGAACGCGGCATCGACATCGGCGGCGAGTTCGTCGCGTGAGCTGTCGGCCGGCGCCTGTTCGACAGCAATTCTGGCCGGAGCTCGCTTGGCTCGCTCGACGGCGATCCGAGCAGCTTCGAATGCCGGTCCGCGTCCGGCCCTGGTCTGCCGTGGGAGAGGCTGCTCGACGGGACCGATCCCGATCCCGACACTCCAGTGCTCGCGCCGAATCAGCTCGAGTGCGACGAGGACGAGTAGCGCCGGATCGTCGGTCACCGCTTGAATCTCGTCGCCCGCCGTGCGCTCGAACGGCCGCAGGAGCCTGCGATCGGCCATGTCGTCGATGATGTCCCCGACGCGGTCGACATCGCGTCGGCTACCTCGCTGATCCACTGTCAGTACGAACATTAGTCAATGCTAGATAGTTGACTGTCAATAGTCAATCGTTTTGGGTTGACTCAATCAAATCAACCTCTTGAGGTTGACCTTTGTCGACGATGGTTTCGCCCGGTGAAGGCTGACGGCGAGCGTCGAACACCAGACCGGCGATGCCGATCGCAATGCAGATCCCGGACAGAATCAGGAGACGAGGATCGGCTTCGCCGGAGAGCGCATCGCCCAGAACGACAATCCCAACAGTGCCGGGCAAGATGCCGACGACGGTGGCAAGGATGTAGGGCACGATCCGGATCGACGAAATGCCGCAGCAGTAGTTCACCACCGAGAAGGGGACAAACGCGATCAAGCGCAGAGAGCCGACGGCCAGCCACCCCCGCTTTTCGATCCGCTCGTCCACCCGCCGGATCGTCGGACTCGAAATCCGTTGCCACACGACGTCACGGCCGATGGCGCGGACCAGGTAGAGGGCCAGAACGGCGCTCACAGTCGTTGCCGCCACGGTAAGAGCGATGCCGGTCACCGAGCCGAAAAGAACCCCCGCACTGAGGGTGAAGACGGTGCGCGGGAACGGCGCGACGGTGACTATCGAATGAACCAGGAAGAACACGAGGGGAAACGCCGGGCCAACCGAGTCCGCCCACTCTCGCACCTGGGACACCGTGGGATGTGGGGCGAGGAGGGCTGCGAGGAACAAAGCGAGCACTACCAGGACTATTGCGATCAATCTTCGGTCCAGCAGGCGTCCCATCACAGGTCACAAGGCTACCTGCGAACGGTGAACCGGGCCGACTGCCGACCCGCAATCGTGAGTCGAACATTGCCACGGGGGCGGGAAAGCGACGTGCTCCAGGCGACAATGAAACGGCGCTGTGACGAAAACCACTAGGCTTTCGGAGTGGCCTTCACCTGTAGTCCCGGCCAGTGAAACGAACTCGCGGGTAACCCGTAAACATGCTGAACAATCGCTAGGTAAGGGCCGGTCATACGTGCACGAACGACCGAATCTGCACGTCGTCTGACCGGTCGGAAAGTGGCCGCGAACAGCCCTGTGAAGAACATGACGTGATCCTCACGATATCTGGGCTCAACCGCGGGTTAGCATCACAGAACTAACGAACAAATCCGATTATCGGTAAAGCGCTCACGCAAAAAATGAGAGGGAGCGGACACAGTGTCATTAGCTTCAGAAGCCGAGGCTGTCGAGCAGGCGTACGCGGAGTGGCAGCGCTCCGTAGCCGGTGTGCTCGCCAAGTCCCGCAGAGTCGATGCGGCAGAACTGGGCCCCGAGCCACAGAAACTGCTCGAAACCGTCACCTACGACGGTGTCACTGTCGCACCGCTCTACAGCCCACGCGACGAGCGTCCCGAGCAGAGCTTGCCGGGCACGTTTCCGTACGTGCGTGGCGTCGACGCTCACCGTGATGTCAATGCCGGTTGGTTGGTTTCCGCTGCATTCGGAACCGCTTCGGCGGCCGAGACTAATCGCGCCATCCTGGACGCCCTCGAAAACGGAGTCAGCGCACTCTGGTTGAAGGTGGGCGCCGACGGCGTTCCGGTCACCGACCTCGCCGCTGCGCTCGAGGGCGTTCTTCTCGACCTCGCACCGCTCACGCTCGACGCAGGCGCCGAGGTGAACGATGCAGCCCGCGCACTCTTCTCTCTCCTCGATGCTCGCGGCGAAGCCGGCGACGGCGTCAGTGATCGCAGCAGTATCCGAGTTCACCTCGGTGCAGCGCCGCTGACCAGTTCGTTCTCAGGCGCAGCCGACGTCGAATTTGCAGGCGCCGTCGAGTTGGCCGCCCTCGCTGCAGCTCGCGCGGAAACCGTGCACGCGATCACCGTCGACGGCACGGCCTTCCACAACGCGGGTGCCGGCGACGCCGAGGAACTCGGAGCCGCGATTGCCGCCGGACTCGAATACCTCCGCGCACTCACCGCAGAGAGCGGTCTGACCATCGGTGCTGCGTTGTCGCAGTTGGCTTTCCGCTACTCGGCAACCGACGATCAGTTCCAGACCATCGCGAAGTTCCGCGCCGCACGTCTCGTGTGGGCCCGCATCGCTCAGGTCTGTGGAGCTTCCGACTTCGGTGGAGCGCCGCAGCACGCAGTCACCTCCGCCGCGATGATGGCTCAGCGTGATCCCTGGGTGAACATGCTGCGCACGACCCTCGCTGCATTCGGCGCCGGCGTCGGCGGAGCAGATGCAGTGACTGTTCTTCCGTTCGACGTCGCCCTGGCCGACGGCACCCTTGGTGTCAGCAAGTCCTTCTCCTCGCGCATCGCGCGCAACACGCAGTTGCTTCTCCTCGAGGAGTCGCACCTGGGCCGCGTGCTCGATCCGTCGGCGGGCTCCTGGTACGTCGAGGACCTGACGCAGCAGATCGCCGCCACCGCGTGGGAGTTCTTCCAGGAAATCGAAGCAGCCGGCGGATATCTGGCGGCACTCGAAGCGGGAATCGTCTCCGGCCGCATCGCTGCCACGAAGGCCAAGCGTGACTCCGACATCGCACACCGCAAGACCACGGTCACCGGTGTCAACGAGTTCCCGAACCTCGGCGAAACGCCGCTGTCCGTCGAAGCCGTCGAGCCCGGCCAGTCCGTCGCCCGCTACGCAGCTGCATTCGAAGCGCTTCGTGACCGTTCGGACGCGTTCCTCGCCGCCGGCGGCGCCCGCCCCACTGCGCTTCTCGCGCCGCTGGGCTCGGTTGCAGAACACAACGTGCGCACCACGTTTGCGTCCAACCTGCTCGCTTCGGGTGGTATCGACGCAGTCAACCCCGGCCCCCTCGAGGTAGGCGCAGAAGCCATCTCCGCAGCCGTCAAGGCTTCCGGTGCCACCGTCGCGGTGCTGTGCGGCACGGACAAGCGCTACGGCGAGAGCGCCGCAGCGGCCGTCGCCGAACTTCGCGCTGCCGGCATCACCAAGGTGCTGCTCGCAGGACCGGAAAAGGCAGTCGCCGACGCGACCGGCGATTCTCGCCCGGACGGATTCCTCACAGCCCGCATCGACGCAGTGTCGGCTCTGACCGAACTGCTCGACTTCATCGAGACGGGAAGCTCCAAGTGACGACACGAGAGGTCAAGCACGTGATCGGCAGTTTCGCCGAGGTCCCACTCGAGGACCCGCAGTCTCCGGCACCCACACCGCCGTCGGTCGAGCAGGCACAGGCGCTCATCGAAGAGGGCGCAAATGCCAACAACTACGCCGCCGAGCAGGTTGTCTGGTCCACCCCGGAAGGCATCGACGTCAAGCCGGTGTACACCGGTGCGGACCGCACGGCCGCCGCCGAGTCCGGTTACCCGCTCGACAGCTTCCCGGGCGCAGCGCCGTTCCTGCGTGGTCCGTACCCGACCATGTACGTGAACCAGCCGTGGACCATTCGCCAGTACGCCGGATTCTCCACTGCCGCGGAGTCGAATGCGTTCTACCGTCGTAACCTCGCGGCCGGTCAGAAGGGCCTCTCGGTCGCCTTCGACCTCGCCACACACCGCGGCTACGACTCCGATCACCCTCGCGTTGCGGGTGACGTCGGAATGGCCGGTGTCGCAATCGATTCCATCCTCGACATGCGTCAGCTCTTCGACGGAATCGACCTCTCGCAGGTGTCGGTCTCGATGACGATGAACGGCGCCGTGCTGCCGATTCTCGCGCTGTACGTCGCTGCGGCAGGCGAGCAAGGCGTCACCCCGGACAAGCTGGCCGGAACGATCCAGAACGACATCCTCAAAGAGTTCATGGTTCGTAACACCTACATCTATCCGCCCAAGCCCTCGATGCGGATCATCTCGGACATCTTCGCGTACTCCAGCGCGGAAATGCCGAAGTACAACTCCATCTCCATCTCGGGCTACCACATCCAGGAAGCCGGAGCGACGGCCGATCTGGAACTGGCGTACACCCTTGCGGACGGCGTCGAGTACATCCGCGCCGGCCTCGACGCCGGTATGGACATCGACAAGTTCGCACCGCGCCTGTCCTTCTTCTGGGCCATCGGCATGAACTTCTTCATGGAGGTCGCCAAGCTCCGCGCCGGACGCCTCCTGTGGGCCGAGCTTGTTGCCAAGTTCGATCCCAAGAGCGCGAAGTCGCTCTCGCTGCGTACCCACTCGCAGACCTCGGGCTGGTCTCTGACCGCGCAGGACGTCTTCAACAACGTTCCGCGTACCTGCGTCGAAGCCATGGCTGCCACCCAGGGCCACACTCAGTCGCTGCACACCAACGCACTCGACGAGGCCATCGCACTGCCGACGGACTTCTCCGCCCGCATCGCCCGTAACACCCAGTTGCTGCTGCAGCAGGAATCCGGCACAGTGCGTCCCATCGACCCGTGGGGCGGCTCGTACTACGTCGAGTGGCTCACCAACGAACTCGCCAACCGGGCTCGTAAGCACATCGAAGAGGTCGAGGAAGCCGGCGGAATGGCTCAGGCCATCAACGAAGGCATCCCGAAGCTGCGCATCGAGGAAGCTGCCGCCCGCACCCAGGCACGCATCGACTCCGGTCGGCAGCCGCTCGTCGGCGTAAACAAGTACGTTCCCGACGAGGTCGACACCATCGAAGTTCTCAAGGTCGAGAACTCCAAGGTCCGCAAGGAACAGCTCGAGAAGCTGGTTCGCCTTCGCGCAGAACGTGATCCGGAAGCCGTCGAGGCCGCACTCGCGAGCCTCACCCGCGCTGCCGCATCCGCCGAAGGCGGCATGGAGAACAACCTCCTCGCCCTCGCTGTTGTCGCCGCCCGTGCGATGGCTACGGTCGGCGAGATTTCCGACGCCCTCGAAAAGGTGTACGGACGCCACCAGGCCGAGATCCGCACCATCAGTGGTGTGTACCGCGACGAGGCAGGAACGGTGAGCAACATCAGCAAGGCGATGGAACTGGTCGAGAAGTTCGCCGAGGACGAGGGACGTCGTCCCCGTATTCTCGTCGCGAAGATGGGCCAGGACGGTCACGACCGTGGCCAGAAGGTCATCTCCACGGCCTTCGCGGACATCGGATTCGACGTCGACGTCGGACCGCTGTTCCAGACTCCCGAAGAGGTCGCCAATCAGGCGGCCGACAACGACGTCCACGTAGTCGGTGTGTCGTCGTTGGCAGCCGGTCACCTCACCTTGGTGCCGGCGCTGCGGGAGGCTCTGGCTGCGGCCGGTCGTCCCGACATCATGATCGTCGTCGGCGGCGTCATTCCGCCCGGTGACTTCGACGAACTCTACGAGGCCGGCGCTGCTGCCATCTTCCCGCCCGGAACCGTCATCGCCGACGCTGCCAGCGGATTGTTGGAGAAGCTCTCCGCCCAACTGGGTCACGACCACAGCTGAGAAGGGGGTCACTGAAGATGGCACGTCAGCCCATCGACATTGATTCCCTCGCCGAGGCGGTACGCGGAAATCAGCGTGCCGGCCTCGCTCGGGCGATCACCCTCGTCGAGTCCACTCGCGACGACCACCGGGCCCTTGCGCAGCAGCTTCTACTGAAGTTGCTGCCCGAGGCCGGGGGAGCGCACCGGATCGGCATCACCGGCGTTCCCGGCGTCGGCAAGTCGACGTTCATCGACGCGCTCGGAATGTACTTGCTGGGCAAGGGACATCGGGTTGCGGTGTTGGCGGTCGATCCGTCGTCCACCCGCACCGGCGGCTCGATTCTCGGCGACAAGACACGCATGGCTCGGCTCACCGTCGAACCGAATGCGTACATCCGGCCGTCACCGACGTCCGGCACGCTCGGTGGTGTTGCCAAGGCAACCCGAGAGACCATCGTGCTTCTCGAAGCTGCCGGTTTCGACGTCATCCTGGTGGAGACAGTGGGTGTCGGCCAGTCCGAAGTCACTGTTGCCAACATGGTGGACTGCTTTACGTTCCTGACCCTCGCTCGTACCGGTGATCAGCTCCAGGGCATCAAGAAGGGTGTCCTCGAGCTCGCAGATCTGGTGGCGGTCAACAAGGCCGATGGAAAGCATGAGCGCGAGGCAAAGGGTGCTGCCCGCGAATTGGCCGGAGCGCTTCGCCTGATCTACCCGCACGACGCCATTTGGAAGCCGCCCGTCATCACGATGAGCGGCCTCGAGGGTGTCGGGCTGGACGAGTTCTGGGGAACTGTCACCAAACACCGTGAGGTGCTCACCGAAGCGGGACAGTTCGAGGAGAAGCGTCGCAAGCAACAGGTCGATTGGACCTGGACGATGGTCAACGATCAGCTGCTACGCAGGCTCTCGAGCAACGATCGGGTGCGTGCGATCCGGGCCGACGTCGAGCAGAGCGTGCGTGACGGTTCGCTGACGGCAGCGTTGGCGGCGGGGCGAATTCTCGACGCGTTCGACGGAAGCAACTAGGGCGAAAAAACAAAATCCCGGGTATCCGACAGCGGATACCCGGGATTTCTTCTGTGACGAGCTATCGTTCGCGTTTGACCGCAGGCTCGGTGAGTTCGTTCTCGACAGCGAGTTCGACTCCCGTGAAATCGCCTTCTGCCTCGGCTGGGGTGAGCGTGGACCGCTTCCACGCGTAAAACAGCAACGCTGCCCATGCGCCGAGAATGGCCAGGTAGCCGGCCACTGTGACCGCCCCGGTGATGTCGAAGGATTTGAACAGCTTCTGTGCGTTGGTCAACACGATGACGCCGCCCACCGCCGTTCCGAGCAAGGTTGCAGGCACGCGGCTGACCAGCCACGCCGCGAACGGGGCAGCGATGACACCGCCGAGCGCGAGACCGGCGACAACGAGGAGGTTTCCAGCAGACTCACGACCCAATCCGACAAGAAATCCCAGCGACGCGGCTGACGCGACCAGAAACTCCGAGGCGCTGACCGAGCCGATCACGGTGCGCGGCGCGGTCTTGCCCCGCGAGAGCAGCGTGCTGGTGGTGATCGGACCCCAACCACCACCGCCGGATGCATCGATGAAACCACCGAACAGGCCGAGTGGGGACAGGAAACGTGCAGTGTGCGGAGTGGTACGAGCATCCGCGACGGCCGGTGGGCGGACCGAAAAGCGAAGTGCCACATAGATACCGATGGCCAGCAGGATCGTCGCCGTGATGGGGACTGCCGCTTCGGTGGACAGACCCGAGAGCACGGTTGCGCCGATGAATGCACCGACTGCGCCGGGCACACCGAGCTTGGCGACGAGCTTCCAGTCGATGTTCTTGAACTTCCAATGCGACACACCCGAAGCGAGGGTGGTGCCGACCTCGGCCAGGTGAACAGCGGCGCTGGCCTGAGCCGGACCGAGGCCACCGATCATCAACAGTGTGGTTGCGGTGACACCGAAGGCCATACCGAGGGCGCCGTCGACGAGCTGGGCGCCGACGCCGACAAGGGTGAACAAAAGAAGGTTGAACATGAGAAGACAGACTCCGAGCGAAGAAGCGACAAAGTCAGGGGTGCAGGCAGCGAGAATCGCCGCTCAGCAACACGCCTGATCGAAGCATGCGCTACGACGAGTGGGCCAGAACGCCATCAATCCGAGCGCAAATGCCGGGGAGGCATCGTGGCTGGAAATCTGCACGTCAGGTCCTTTGTTCTCGTTCGTTGGTGTTCTGTCCATGCGAGCATAGCCGGTGCCCGGCTCGGTCAACCCACGACGCGGGCGTAATTTCCCACTCGGTGGACAAGTCGATCGAAGAATTCCGCCGGATCGGTGCTGACCGCGATATCCGCGTTGGGCTCACGCTTCCAGTGCCCGACCCAGTCCGCGACCGTCGTTCCGATCAGCAGTGGACTCTCGGTTTCGACATCTACCGTTGCCGGCTTCAGCGTCGCCAAGCTCGGATCGAGCGCGACGGCAGCAGCAAAGGGATCATGCATGTGAGCAAGAAATCCCTGGTCGTATTCTTGATGGAATTCCATGTAGAACCGGATCGCGTCGGACATATGCCTGATCACGCTGTTGGACGCGGAACTGCGGACGTCGGGACCGTCGTCAGGCGAGATGATCTCTTCCGGAGTGCTCCCGGCAGCTTCGGCGAGCCGACGCACATGTTCGGGGAACATCTCGATGGATTCGGTGACGTTGAGGCCGCAGATGATCGGGCGCCGGTGCGCGGGTACGACGGAGAACGCGTCGAACACCTCCTTGGCGGCGTGCGGATCCACCGAGACGTTCCACTCCGCGGTCGGCGTCGTGTTGCCCGGATAGTTGAACGACCCACCCATCACGACCAGTCGCTTCAGCAGAGACGGCAGATCGGGTTCACGTCTGATCGCCAGCGCAAGGTTGGTGAGCGGCCCCGTCACCAATCCGGTGAGTTGTCCGGGGTACTCCCGGACGAGATCCACCCAGAGGTCGGTGGCGGTTCGGACCGAGCGCTTGCGACCCGAATCGGGGAGGACGGCATGCCCGATCCCTTGCGGACCGTGAGTCTCCTCGGTGGTGCGCAACGGGATGACCAGTGGCTCGCGGGCGCCGAGTGCAACCTCGATGTCCGGGGCGCCGCAGAGCGCAAGCCAGTTCAAGTTGTTGGCCGCGACCTGTTCCACCGGAACGTTGCCGGCGGTGCTCGCTATCCCCAGAATCTCGGCTTCGGGGCTGGCAAGGAGATAGAGAAGTGCCAACGAGTCGTCGATGCCGGTGTCGACGTCGACGATGAGCTTGTGCGTATCACTCATCGGTGGCCACCAGGATCGTCGGTGAGTGCAGGACAGGGAAGTTGACCGACCGAGCGATGAAGCACTTCGTGTGTGCGGGGCCGTGAAGCTCCTCGGCCTTCTCGACCATCGACGCCTCCGCGACCAATACCGTCGGATTCAACGTCACTTCGATGAACTGGCCGCCGCCATCGGATTCCTCGATCATGCTGCCGACCGGCTGATCGCTGTAGTCGAGAACGACGACCCCAGCGGCAGCTGCCAGACCGAGGTACCAGAGCATGTGGCATTGGGCGAGGGAGGCAACGAGCAGTTCCTCGGGGTTCCATCGCTGCGCGTCACCGCGGAACGAGGGATCGGAGCTGCCGAGAAGTTCCGGCTTTCCGACCGCGGATATTGCATGATTGCGCGAATATCCCTGCGTGCTGGACGTTCCGGTTCCCAGATCGCCCGTCCACTGAAGGTCGAGTGTGTAGGTATGTGACTTCACAGGTCCATCTTGCCCTGAATGTGCCGGTCCCTCAGTGTGCCCACTCCGCCCGATCCGATCCCCACGGATGGGATGGTTCGGGGTAGTCCTCGAACTCTGCCAGCGCGGGTCGTGCGGTGGTCACGTCGGCATGGTTGACAACAACATTCAGGCCGGGAGCGGTCGGTAGACCGGGATGGACGGTTCGGCCGGGTGCGTCGAGAAGACGGGCGCCGGTGCTGGCCAATGACACGTCGACATCGCGGCCACGGCCGTCGTGCGAGCGCAGCGTCAACGCGTCGAGGATCCCAGCTGCCAAGAAGTATCCGGTCGAGTGGTCGAGGGCCTGCGCTGGAAGTGCGCCCGGTTTCTCGCCGCCCTCGAGGAACGAGATACCGGATGCGGCCTGCACGATGCTGTCGAAGCCGCGGCGATTCGCCCACGGACCTTCCCATCCCCATGCGCTGACGCGCCCGTGAATCAGGTGGGCGGGAAGATCCTGCCCGATGAGTGCTTCGAGTGCGCCCGGACGGTAGCCGGTGACCAGTACGTCTGCGGTGTCGAGGAGTTCGCGGAATGCTGCCGCTTCCGCCGAGGACTTCAGGTCGAGAAGCGCCGACCGCTTGCCCTGGCCACTGTCGAGGTGCTGCCATCCGATCTCGGGGATCGCCGGAGGGTCCATCCGCAGAACGTCAGCGCCGACCAGCGCGAGGGCACGGGTCGCGACCGGGCCGGCGATGACGCGGGTCAGGTCGAGAACACGTGGGCGCGTCGGATGCGTGCGGGGTTTTCCCTCGTCGCGTACTCGGATGGATACCAGAGGCTCAGACCTCGCAGCTGCGCACTGCTCACTCAGGCGCCACTCGGTCTCGGTACGAACACGGACCGCGATGGCGCCGATCCCGGCGGCCTGCTGCTCGATCTCGATGGCGCTGAGTTCGGATATCCGTTGCGCCACTGCATCTTTAGGTGATCCATGGTCGAGTTCGAGGATGGCGAGCAGGCGGTCGCGATGGTGTGGATAGTTGCCGTGCGTGCGGACCCAACCGTCGCGGGTGGCAAAGAACCCCGAGTATTCGGAGAATCCGTTGATCGGTTCGCCGCCGATCCGGAACAGTCGATCGCTCGAGAAGGACGCGGCGATGCGCTCGGGATCGAGGGTCCAGTGTCCGTCGCCCGGGCCGGTTGACCGATGAATTGCCGAGGCGAAGGCCGCGACTGAGCCTGCAGCGAGGTCGAACACCGGCAAGTGCGCCGCAAGGAAGCCCGCCGAGTCCGGGCATTCGATGTGGCCGCGTCGGTCGTCGGTGTGCACCCCGACGTCACGTTGGTATTCGTCGAGATAGAACCCGTACCCGTGATCCATGTGGCGCCTTTCGGCAGTTCAGTGGCCGAGAAGCTCCCGGCACTTCTCTGCCAGCGTATCGCGGAGCGGCGCAGCACGATCCGCCAACTGTTGTTGCTGACGCACGTATTCGGCGCGGCCCGCGGGAGTTTCGATACGAATGGGGGAGTACCCGTACTCGGCGAGGTCGTATGGGCTCGCGCGCATGTCGAGTTCACGGGCCAGGAGCGCGTGTTCGAAGCACCGCATCACCAGATCGGAATCCACGAGTGGCAACAACTTGAAGCTCCACTTGTACAGATCCATACCGGCGTGCAGGCAGCCCGGCTGTTCGTGATCGATCTGAGTTTCGCGTGCAAGCGGGAGCGAGTTCTTGGGAGCGGCGTCCGGTGTGAAGAACCGGAACGCGTCGTAGTGCGTGCATTTGAGTGGCAGGGATTCGACGACCGCGTCGGTACCGGCGAACCCGAGCCGCAGCGGCACTGACTGGTGACGGATCGCGTCCTCGCCGCCGCGATAGACCATCGCCCATTCGTGGAGGCCGAAACAGCCCAGCACAGCGGGCCGCGCAGACGTCTGATTCAACAGATTCCACACGAATTCGACTGTGTGACGCCGACGCTCCAGCACGGAGGCCTCGACCGTCGCGGTACCCGAATCGTCGACGCGGTAGCCGGAGAAGGCTGCGTATTCGCCGGCGTTCTCGAGTGCGACTCCGTACCCGGGGTGCCAGCGGCGCAGTTGCGCGGGCTTGAAGTTGTAGTACGTGAAGAGGAAGTCGTGCACCGGGTGAGAGATACCGGCGCTACGACGCGCTCGGTGCGGCTCGACGAGCTTCTCCACCTCCTCGAGGTGAAGTGCCCGCCGAACCGTCCACTCGCTCTGCGCGAGTGCGAGTGAATGCACCGTACGTGTCATCGATCAGCTGTTTCTTTGTCCGGGAACAGCATCCGTGCCGCGGTGCGTGCCGTCGCGAACCGTTCCGACGTACTCCTCGAGCAGATCCTCGAGCGCGACGATACCGATCACGACTCCGTCGGCGTCCGTGACTGCGCCGAGGTGCGAGCTGGCCCGACGAAGGCCGGCCAACGCTTCGGCCAGCGGCGTGCTGAGCGGAACGATGGGCAACGGGCGGATATCCGACGTCGGAACGACGGTGTCCGGCCCGGCAGCTTCGTCGAGCACCTCGTCGAGCACATCCTTGAGGTGCACGTACCCGGCCAGCGATCCGTCGCTCGCTCGGACCGGGTAACGCGAGTATCCGGTCTCGATGACCGCACGCTCGATCTCACCCAGTGTTGTTCCCGACGGCGTGAGGGGAATGGTCCGCACCTTGTCGAGGGTGATCAGGACCTCGGAGACGGTGCGATCTGTCGATTCGAGTGCCTGCTTCAAGCGCCGGTGTTCTTCGGCGTCGATCAGACCCTCGGACCGCGATTCACCGATCATCGCGGACAACTCCACCGCCGAGACAGTGACATCGAGTTCGTCCTTGGGCTCGACGCGCAGGAGCTTGAGCACTCCGTTGGCGCAGAGGTTGTAGAACGCGATGATCGGGCGAGCGATCTTGATGAACGCCAGATGCACGGGAACGAGCAGCATGGCCGTCTTCTCGGGGCCCGCCAACGCGATGTTCTTGGGCACCATTTCGCCGAGGAGGATATGCAGCACGACGACCAGCGAGAGCGCGATCGCAAACGAAATCGGGTGTAGCAATCCGTCGGGAAGGCCGACGGCTTCCATCGGCACCTCGAGGAGGTGCGCGATGGCGGGCTCGGCGACCTTACCGAGCAGGATCGAGCAGATCGTGATGCCCAGCTGAGCTGCCGCAAGCATCAGCGAGAGGTTCTCACCGGCCTTGATGACCGTGAGTGCCCGCTTCTTACCCTGCGCGACAAGTGCCTCGAGGCGGTCGCGTCGTGCGGAGATCAGCGCGAACTCCGCACCGACGAAGAATGCGTTACCGGCGAGCAGCACGACGGTGAGGAGTACACCGAAGAGGTTATTCATCGTCGGACTCCTTCGTGTCGTCGTCTGCGGATTCGGGTTCGACATGTGCCGGGACCGGCGTGATGGTCACTCGGTCGATACGACGGCCGTCCATACTGGTCACTCGGGCGATCCACTTGCCGCGGGAATCACCGGACGAGTCGACGTCGGGCAATTCCACTTCGTCACCCTCGTCGGGGATTCGGCCCAGTTCGGTGAGCACCAGACCGCCGAGCGTGTCGTAGTCGCCTTCGGGTGCGGTGTATCCGGTTGCCGACGTGACCTCGTCGATGCGCAGGAGACCGGAGCACGACCAGCCGTCGCCGACGCGCTGTACGTCGAGTTCGGGTTCGTCGTGTTCGTCGCGCACATCACCGACGATTTCCTCGATGAGGTCTTCCATCGTGACGATGCCGGCTGTTCCGCCGTATTCGTCGACGACAAGCGCGACCTGCATGCCGTCGGAGCGGATCCGCTCCATGACGGTGTCTCCGTCCAAGCTCGACGGCACGACGGGAACACGTTGAGCCAGACTGTCGACGCGCGTCGTGCGCCTGCGCTCGGCCGGAACGGTGAACGCGTGTTTGATGTGTACGACGCCGACTGTGTCGTCGAGATCGCCGCGAACGACGGGGAAGCGCGAGTAGCCAGTTCGCGACGCCGTCACGATCAGGTCTGCGACGGTGTCCGAGAGTTCCAGCGATTCGATCTTCACTCGCGGAGTCATCAGCTCTTCTGCGGTGCGGTCACCGAACTGCAGCGAACGGTCGACGAGCATCGCCGTGCCCTTGTCGATGGACCCGCGCTGCGCGGACGTCCGCACGAGGGACCCGAGTTCCTGCGGTGATCGCGCCGAGCGCAATTCTTCCGCGGGTTCGATGCCCAGGCGTCGCACGATCCAGTTGGCGGTTCCGTTGAGGCCGTTGATGGCCCACCGGAAGATCAGCGAGAAGCCCGCTTGCAGGCCCGCAGTCGCGCGGGCGGTGGGCATCGGCTTGGAGATTGCGAGGTTCTTCGGTACGAGCTCACCGAAGATCATGGAGAACGAGGTCGCAATCACGAGCGCCAGGATCAAAGACGTTGTCGAGGCAGCGGATTCGCTGAGCCCGACGGCCTTCGTGACCGGTGTGATGAACCGTGCCAGAACGGGCTCGGCCAGATAACCGGTGATCAGGGTTGTGATCGTGATACCCAGCTGAGCGCCGGAGAGCTGGAACGAGAGAGTCTTGTGCGCGTGTTGAACCTGCCGCGAGCGTCGGTCGCCGCCACGAGCAGCTTCGTCGACGGTGCTGCGTTCGAGCGCGGTCAGTGAGAATTCGGCCGCCACGAAGAGGGCGGTGCCTGCAGTCAGCGCGATGAAGCCGACCAGGCTGAGAATGGTGAAAACGATGTCCATGTGTCATCGCCACCTGAGGTGTGCACGGGGGCCGCCGGGTTTGTCTCCCGGCTCGCTAGAGGAGCCCTCCGAACCAGCGGAATCAGACGATTCCTCGGATAAAACGACGGGTGTAGCGCCGGGTAAGTGTGTGGGTGCCTCGGGCACCGGGTTCCTCTCGTCGGAGCCGAGTATTTCTCGGCTGTAGCGGGCTCGGTCGGGTCGCCGATGGGCACCCGACCGAGTTTTGTTTCCTGTTTACGGATCCAATGATACCGGCGGGTGCCCGGGAGTAGGGACCCGAGCACCCGCCGACTGTCATAAAACGTGGTTCACCAACCAGACGGAAGCGGCCGTCCTTCGGCGAATCCGGCGGCGGACTGCACTCCCAGAACTGCCTTCTCGTGCAGCTCCTCGAGTGAGCGCGCACCCGCGTACGTGCAGGTACTGCGTACGCCGGAACAGATCTGATCGATCAGGTCCTCGACTCCGGGGCGCTCGGGATCGAGACGCATCCGCGAACTGGAGATGCCTTCCTCGAACAATCCCTTACGGGCGCGATCGAAAGCCGTTTCGGTGGCTGTGCGAGCGGCAACAGCGCGCTTGGAGGCCATACCGAAGCTCTCCTTGTACGCGTTGCCCGCCTGATCGACTTTGAGATCGCCGGGGGACTCGTACGTGCCGGCGAACCACGAGCCGATCATGACGTTCGACGCGCCCGCCGCGAGGGCGAGTGCAACGTCGCGAGGGTGGCGAACGCCGCCGTCGGCCCAGACGTGCTTGCCGAGCTCACGTGCTGCTGCAGCACATTCCGCGACGGCCGAGAACTGCGGGCGTCCGACGCCGGTCATCATGCGAGTCGTGCACATGGCTCCGGGCCCGACGCCGACCTTGACGATGTCCGCGCCTGCGGCGATCAGATCACGGGTTCCCTGTGCGGACACCACGTTGCCTGCAACCAACGGGACGCCGAGGTCGAGCGCCTTGAGCGTGGTGAGCGCATCGATCATTCTCTGCTGGTGACCGTGAGCCGTGTCCACGACGATCACGTCGGCACCGGCGTCGACGAGTGCCTTGGCCTTGGCGCCCACGTCACCGTTCACACCGACCGCAGCAGCGACCCGGAGTGCGCCGCGATCGTCGACTGCGGGGTCGTAGATGCCGGCACGAATCGCGCCGGTGCGAGTGAGGACGCCGGCGAGGGTTCCGTCCTCGTTGACGATGACGGCCAACGGATCGTGCTTGGTTTCGAGCAGTTCGAAGACCTCACGCGGTGTGGCGGTGACCGGGGCGGTGACGAAGTCGGTGATCGCGACGGTACGTAGGCGAGTGAACCGATCGACATCCGCGCAGGCAGCCTCGGTGACGACACCGAGAGGCTTGCCGTCCTCGACCACTACGACTGCGCCGTGTGCACGCTTGGGTAGCAGCGCCAGCGCATCGGAGACGGCGTCGTCCGGACTCAGCGTGACCGGCGTATCAGCGACGAGGTGGCGGCTCTTGACGAACGCCACGGTCTCGGCGACAGCGTCAGTGGGGACGTCCTGCGGAATGATGACCAGTCCGCCGCGGCGGGCGACAGTCTCGGCCATGCGGCGGCCGGCGACTGCGGTCATATTGGCGACGACGACGGGAATGGTCGTTCCGGATCCGTCGGAAGAATTGAGATCGACGTCGAACCGAGAGGTGACCTCGGTCCGGTTAGGGACGAGGAAGACGTCGTCGTAGGTCAGGTCGTATGGGGGGCGTTGCCCTTCGAGGAACTGCACGTTTCACGAGCCTACCGTCGATTCCGCCGTAGCGCCCTCGGTATCGCGTGCTTGTGAGCGGGAGAGGGCGATCGTGGTCATGATCATGACGGCGACGGCGCACCCGATGAGAGCAATTCCGGGACCGTCGACGCGGAGGCGTTCGTCGAGAACCGTCATCCCCAGGAAGATGGCCGCGATCGGCTCGCCGATCGTCAGGGCAGGTAGCGACGCCGACAGAGGCCCGACCTGGAACGCGCGCTGTTGGAGGTAGACCCCGATTGCGCCCGAGGCGATCAGCGCCCACGTCTGCCATGCCGAAATCACCCCGACGACACCGTGCCCGAGTAGGTCGGTGACGTACTTGGTGAAAGCGACGGCCACGCCGTAGAAGATTCCGGCCGCGGAGCCGAGAAGCAGTGCGCGCCAGCCACCGTCGAGCTTGGACAAGCCGCCGATAGTTGCGACCACGGCCACTGCGACCGTGATAGTCAGGGGCACAGCCCAATCCGACCAGGGAGCGTTGCTGTCTCCCTCGGTGGGATCGCCGACTACGAGGAAGATCGCCAAGGAAATCGCGAGCATGATCGCCAACGACCACGCAGAACGGGTGATGCGAATTCCCGAGAACCTGGCCGAAAGTGGCAGCGCGAACAGCAGCGAGGTCACGATCAGCGGCTGCACCACCAACACCGAACCCAACGACAGTGCAACGGCCTGCATGACGTAACCGCCGCCGTCACCGATCAGCCCGGCCCACCACCGAGGACTGCGAATCAACGACGCCACCAACGCCTCGCCCTCCGGAACCGCAGACGCGGCGCGCTGCTGAGCGACGGAGGCACACGCGAAGAGAAGCGCGGCGACGAGTGCGCAGAGAACAGAGATCAGTGGAAGATCACCCATTCCCTCAGTGTGCGCGCTTGCCCGCCCGATTTCCGGCAGACGGCTTTCCTGCGCCGGGTGCGCCGCGACGCGGGGTCAAGCCCTTGGACGCCAGACGCTCCGAACGGGTCGGGACCGGAGTGCCGTCCGCACGGATCTTCTTCACACTCTTCGGATCGGTGACGCGCCGCGAGGAAGCGGCGCGCTTGTCGCCGTCCTTCTTCATCCGGCCTCCGGCAGCGGTCCGGCCTGCAGTGTCGTGTTCCTGACGGCCACGCTTGGCGGTGTGCTTGACGGCGACCGTCGTATCGGGAGCTTCGACCGGTATGCCCGTCGGCTCCATCGCACCGGTGATGCGCGTGAGCTCCAGATCGTCAGGACGAACCCGCACGCCGTGAACCTTGATGCCTGCCTGCTTGGTCAACTTCTCGACCGAATCACGTTCTTCGTCGGTGACGATGGTGACGACGACGCCCGATTCCCCGGCGCGTGCCGTCCGGCCGGCCCGGTGCAGGTAGTCCTTCGCCTCCGCCGGGGGATCGACGTGAACGACGAGCGTCACGTCGTCGACATGGATTCCGCGCGCGGCGACATCGGTGGCGACCAGGACCGGTGTCGTCCCGTCGGAGAACGACGCGAGGGTCTTGGTCCGGTTGTTCTGCGTCTTGCCGCCGTGCAGGGCGCCGGCCGAGACACCGATCAAATGCAGTTGCTGCGCAAGACGATCCACTCCGTGCTTGGTCTTGACGAACATGATGGTCCGTCCCGCCCGTGAAGCGATATGTGCGACAACGGATCTCTTGTCGTCGCGGTCGACGAAGAGCAGGTGATGCTCCATGGTCGAGACGGTGGCAACCGGGGGAGCAGTCGAGTGCGACGCCGGATTGCGCAGGTAACCCGCGACCAGATCGTCGACCTTGCCGTCGAGTGTTGCCGAGAAGAGAAGGCGCTGACCGTCTTTCGGTGTCGTGTCGAGAATCTTCGCAACCTCGTCGATGAAACCCATGTCTGCCATGTGGTCGGCTTCGTCGATGGTCGTGATCACGACGTCGTCGAGAATCACCGACTTCTGCTCGAGTAGGTCGAGTAGGCGCCCTGGGGTCGCGATCAGGAGATCGACGCCGCGGGCAAGGATGTCGGCCTGACGCTTGATCGGAACGCCACCGACCGCATTTGCCACACGCAAACCGATCTCGGTAGCAGCGTCGTCGAGTGCCTTGTGGATCTGGATCGCCAGCTCACGGGTGGGAGCGAGCACCAAACCGCGCGGACGATTCCGCTTGCTCGCCCCACCCTTGAGGCGCACCAGCATCGGAAGCCCGAAGGCCAGAGTCTTTCCGGAACCCGTCGCGCCGCGCCCGAGGACATCCCGGCCGGCAAGAACATCGGGGATGGTTGCCGACTGAATGGGGAAGGGGGCATCGATGCCGCTACGGCGCAACGCGTGCACCATCACGGCGGGGATTCCGAGGTCGACGAACGAACGCCCTTCGGTCGAGGTGGGCGAGTCGATCGTCGATTCCTGCATTTGTCCAGGCTACCGGGTATCGGTAGACGCAGATGACCGCATCTACCGATACCCGCTGTGAATCAGGCCTCGATTTCGCTGCGGTCACCGCTCCACAGTGTGTGGAACTTGCCCGGCTTGTCGATGCGCTCGTAGGTGTGCGCGCCGAAGAAGTCGCGCTGACCCTGAGTCAGGGCGGCCGGCAGACGCTCCGCGCGGAGACCGTCGTAGTACGAGAGCGAAGACGCGAACGCCGGTACCGGAATGCCGAGCATCGTCGCGGTGGCGACCACACGGCGCCAGCTGTCGATGCCTGCCTCGATGGCCTCACGGAAGTACGGCGCCAGAATCAAGCTCGGCAGGCTCGGATCCGCGTCGAACGCGTCCTTGATGCGGTTGAGGAACTGCGCACGGATGATGCAGCCACCGCGCCAGATCGTCGCCAGGTCGGCAGGCTTGAGGTTCCAGTCGTACTCGGCGCTGCCGGCAGCGATCTGATCGAAGCCCTGCGCGTACGCCACGATCTTCGACGCGTACAGCGCGGCCTGGATGTCGGCGGCGAACTGCTCGGCGTCAGCAGGCTTGTCGCCGAGAGAGCCGGCAGCCAGACCCTGCGCCTGAGCTGCGGCGCGCTGATTGCGGCTACCGGACAGTGCGCGAGCGAAAACGGCCTCGGCGATACCGGTGACCGGCACGCCCAGATCCAGAGCGGACTTGACCGTCCAGCGGCCCGTGCCCTTCTGCTCGGCAGCGTCGACGATGACGTCGACCAACGGCTTGCCCGTCTCGGCGTCGACCTGGCGGAGCACCTCGGCGGTGATCTCGATCAAGTAGGACTCGAGCGTGCCCTTGTTCCACTCGGTGAAGACGTCTGCGACCTGACCGGCGTCGTAACCGAGTGCGTCGCGGAAGAGGTTGTACGCCTCGCCGATGAGCTGCATGTCGGCGTACTCGATGCCGTTGTGCACCATCTTGACGAAGTGACCGCTGCCGTCGGGGCCGATGTGCGTGCAGCACGGGGTGCCGTCGACGTGAGCGGAGATGGACTCGAGAAGCGGGCCGAGAGCCTCGTAGGACTCCTTCGGGCCGCCGGGCATGATCGACGGACCGTTGAGTGCGCCTTCTTCGCCACCGGAGATACCAGCGCCGACGAAGTGCAGACCGCGGGCGCGGATCGCTGCTTCACGACGGATCGTGTCGGTGTAGAGCGAGTTGCCACCGTCGATGATGATGTCGCCGGGCTCCATGGCGTTCGCGAGCTCTTCGATCACGGCGTCGGTCGGGGCGCCGGCCTTGACCATGATCAGGACGCGTCGCGGCTTCTGCAGTGCGGCAACAAACTCCTCGACGGTCTCGGTGCGCACGAAATCGCCCTCGGAACCATGCTCGGCGATCAGGGCATCGGTCTTCGCGATGCTGCGGTTGTGCAGGGCAACGGTGTGACCGTGGCGGGCGAAATTGCGGGCAATATTCGAACCCATGACGGCCAGGCCGGTGACGCCGATCTGAGCTCGGGGTGATTCGGTGCTAGTGGTTGACATACTTACAGCTTTCCCTCTCGGTCCGCGGCTGTGAAATCCTGCGCTGTGCGCAGCCGAAAACGGTGCGGCCGCGACGCGCGTGAACATTCAGACCGTGCATACAAAACACGGATGCAGATCACTTTAATTGCAGTGACCTGCATCCGTCTCGATACAGCTTCCGGCACAGCCGGAAGGTTCTCAGTGTTCAGTTGTCGAGCCGCAGCTCAGCGCAGGTATTACCGCTGATCGCGCTTCGGGCCGTCGAATCCGTCATAGCTACGACGGTCGGTACGGCTGCGGAAGCCGCCACCGCTGGTCGAGGCTGCACGGTTGTCGCCGCCGTCGCGGTTGCCCTGGTAGCCACCGGAAGAGCGGTTGCCCTGGTAACCGGTCGAGGGGCGGCTGTCGCGATCGCCGTACGAGCGGTTGTTGTCGCGGTTGCCCTGGTATCCACCACCGGACGAACGGTTGCCCTGGTATCCGCCGCGGCTCTCGCCGTCACGGCTTCCCTGGTATCCGCCCGAAGAGCGGTTGCCCTGGTAACCCGTCGACGGGCGGCTGTCGCGGTCTCCGTAGGACGGACGGCTGTCACGGTTGCCCTGGTAACCACCGCTGGAGCGATCACCCTGGTAGCCACCGGAAGAGCGGTTGCCCTGGTAACCGCCGCGGCTCTCGCCGTCGCGGCTTCCCTGGTAGCCACCGGAAGAGCGGTTTCCCTGGTATCCGGTCGAGGGGCGGCTGTCGCGGTTGCCCTGGTAACCACCGCTGGAGCGATCACCCTGGTATCCGCCGCGGCTCTCACCGTCACGGTCGCCCTGGTATCCACCCGAAGAGCGGTTGCCCTGGTAGCCGCCGGAAGAGCGGTTTCCCTGGTAGCCGCCACGACTTCCGCCACGATCACCGAAGGAACGCTCGCCACGAGAAGAGCTCTCGCGCAAGGGTTCTCCGGTCGGCTTCTTGGCGCCGGTGATGCGAGCAAGTTCAGCAGAACCCGGGGTGACGGCAACGGCTGCGGCATTGACGCCGGCCATTCCGGTCAGACGCTTGAACTGACGCTTCTGGTTCGGCAGCACGATGGCGACAACGGTACCCTTCTCGCCGGCGCGAGCGGTACGACCAGCGCGGTGCAGGTAGTCCTTGTGGTCGGCCGGGGGATCGACGTGAACGACGAGGTCGATGCCGTCGACGTGGATACCGCGCGCTGCAACGTCCGTTGCGACGAGGACCGGGGTGCGGCCGTTCTTGAAACGCTCGAGGACGCGGGTGCGCTGGTTCTGTGCCTTGCCGCCGTGAAGCGACTCGGCAGCGATGCCGACTGCGCGGAGGCGATCGGTGATTCCCTCGCAACCGAGCTTGGTGCGGGCGAACATGATGGTGCGTCCGTCACGGGCACCGATCTCGGCGAGGACGGAATCCTTCTGCCCACGATCGACGAGGAGGACGTAGTGCTCCATCGTGTCGACGCTTGCGCGGCCGTCTTCGGTGGAGTGGGTGACGTGGTTGGCCAGGAACTGACGAACCAGCGACTGGACCTCACGGTCGAGGGTTGCCGAGAACAGCAGACGCTGTCCGTCTGCGGGGGTCTCGCCGAGGATCGAGCGAACCTCGGGCAGGAAGCCCATGTCCGCCATCTGATCGGCTTCGTCGAGTGCGGTGATTTCCACCGAGTCGAGGATGCAGGTGCCCTGACGCAGGTGATCGCCCAGGCGACCCGGCGTTGCGACGAGGACGTCTACGCCGCGGCGAAGCTGATCGACCTGCTTGGCGAACGGCGTTCCACCGACAGCGGGACGAACCGTGAGTCCGAGTGCGCCGGCGTAGGAGTTGAGGGAGTCGACCACCTGGAAAGCAAGCTCACGGGTGGGGACGAGCACGAGTGCGCGGGGACGCTTTGCGGCCGGGCGATCTTCGTGGCGTGAGAGGCGGGTCAGCATCGGCAGGCCGAAGGCGAGGGTCTTACCCGATCCGGTCTGTGCGCGGCCGAGAACGTTGGTTCCGGCGAGCGCGTCCGGGATGGACTGCGCCTGGATGGGGGACGGGACGGTGATGGAGTTGCGCGCCAATGCGGCAACAAGCTGCTCGGGCAGGCCGATCTCGGCGAAGGTGATACCCGGCTCGGTGGCGACTGCTTCTTCGGCAGCGGGGGTGTTGACGGTGGGGTCTTCGATGTTCTCGGAAGACGACATTTGGACAGCGTTGGTCACGCGGAAACCTCTCCGGACTACGGGCACGTCGCGGAGCGGAAGAAGCCATGCTGAAATACACGACACAGTTCGCAAAGGGACGAGCCAGGGCACATGTCACCTGGCAATCCGAACGCATACTGCGGGGAATTGGGCTGTGTGCCGTTATATGTTGACGGACCACGATGGTGGCCGTGGTCCACTCTACGCCACCGGGGACACCGAAGTCAGGTAGCCCCGCCTGTGACCTGCACTACTACACGGGGTTGCGCAGGTCAAGACTCAGTATGCGTTGAAAAGCAGTCGAAGTTCGGTGAGCCAGGGCACAGCCACCGCAACCGTGGGAACCACGAGAATCGCGACCGCCCCGAGATACGCAAAAACTGCGATGCGGGGATCTGCATCGTCGGCCGAGAGGCGCTGCACTCGGATGAGCGTCGACGGGCCGCCCGCTGCCATCGCTCCGCGGGGTGCCGTCGATCCGGCACACGCGACAAGTGCCCGCGCGAGGGGAGTGGGACCGGTAGCCCGCACAGCTGAATCGTCGGCGAGCAACTCCACCAGCAGTTGTACCGATCCCAGAGCCGACTTGCTACGGACGAAACGGGGGAAGGCGTGGTTGACGGCCGTGAAAGCCTCGAGGACCAGATCGTGACGAGCTCGCAGGTGTGAACGCTCGTGCGTCAGGATTGCTTTGACCTCGGCATGATCGAGGTTCTGCAGAGTGCCTTGGCTGAGAACCACGCGTTGGCGCAGACCTGGCAGGCAGTATGCGATCGGTTCGTCCACGTCCAGCACCCGCAGATCGGGTGTGCGTTCCACCGACGCGGGCATGGCGCAGTCGTCGAGAAGGTCCACCAACACGCGGTGACGTGCACGGCGACGTCGGGTTCTCACAGCGACCTGGATTATCGAGAAGATCAGCTTCGCGCCGATCAGGAGCGTCAGGGCAAAAACAACCACGTACAGAATCCACAGCGGGAGCCCGAGTGCATCGATTTCGGCGGTCGGGGCCGTCGTCGGCCTACCGTCAGCGCCGGGAACGAGCAGCTGGCTGGCAATGGCCAGGCCCGAGCTGAATGCCGACAGCACCGCAGCAATTGCGACGGCTTGCCACAGAACCAACGCCGCGCGTGGAGCGCGGTAAGGCCACGTGGAGCGGCTCAGGAGTGCGGGAACCGGACCGGCCAGCAACAAGGCAAGCAGTCCGAAAACCAGTGCAGTAGTGGCGTTCATGTCCTACACATCATGCACGACGAAATCAGTTCGGCCTAGAAATTCCGGGCTGCGCAGCCTTTTTCGCGGACTCGCGCACCTCGAGGGCAGCGAGCGCTTCGCGGAGAGCGTCGGCTTCGTCAGCATTGACCTGTCCCACGAAGTGGACGAGTGCCGCAGCGCGACCGCCGGACTCCGGAGCCTGGGCCAGAGCGTCGACCATCAGGCTCGCGACCAGTTCTTCGCGCTTGTTGACGGGAAGATAGCGATGGGCGCGATCGTCACGCTGCTGAATCACCAGATGCTTCTTCGCCAGGCGCTGCAGAACGGTCATTACCGTCGTGTACGCCAATTCGCGATGTGTCGCGAGTGCTTCATGCACCTGTCGCACAGTTTGCGGTTCCGATGTGGACCACAAATGATCCATCACCGCGCGTTCGAGTTCACCTAGACCTGCCATTCTTCGATTCTACGGACTTCCACGACGAAATACGTACTACTGGTAGTAGTAACCGCCTCGGTGGGGGTGTGGTATTGGCCATAGTGATCTGCGTGACGGTTACGGTGGTGTGAGACGACCAAAGTCCCGACAATGACGATGCCCGATAATTGCAAGCCAACAGTCGATCCGCAGAAAGTAGCCGCACGTAGATGACGATCGACAGTTCGCCGGGCACCGAAGAATCGACATCACGGGCGCGGGTAGTCACGCAGAAAGCTGCCGGCATCATCCGTTTCGGCATTCGCGACGCACCCTTGACGGTCGTCCTACTTCTCACCATGTGGATACTGGGCGCCGTAACCGGCAGCATCGTTCACGGACCGTCCCGCGATCTCGAGCACACGATCGGTGCGGGAATGGGCTCGATCCAGCACGGACATGTCTGGATTCCACTGAGCTCCGCGCTGTGGGCAGGAAACCTGCTCGGGTACATCGGCGCGAGCGTGCTCCTGATTGCGGTCGCTGCACCCCTCGAACGGCGGATGGGAACGATCAAGCTGGCGATCGCCGGCGCAAGCACTCAAATCTTGGGAGTTCTGCTCGGGCTCGGCTGGGCATCCTTCGTGAAAGTGTTCGACTCCAATTGGGGGTTCCGCCTCCATGTCGGCTCCGCTGTCGGCGCGAGCGCGTGGATCGTCGGCGCCGCGATGGCCGCCAGCTCGAACATGGGGACATTGTGGCGTCGCCGCATCCGCGTCGGAACCCTGGCTTTGACCATCACCTTGGCCTTGTTCAGTGGTCAGCTGCAAGATGTCATCCGATTTTTTGCCGCTGTGGTGGGTTTGGTGATCGGACAGTGGATCGTCGGACGATCGGCTCGCGGTGAACGCATCGCCGGGACACAGCGAGAGGGCCGTGTCCTGGTCGCCATCGTCGTCGCGGCAAGTGCGATCGGCCCGATGATCGCCGCGCTGTCCCCACAGGCGGTTGGCCCACTCGCCGTACTCCGCGATCTCTTCCGTGGTGTTCCCTGGACCGTCGCAGAAGTACGTGAGCTGTGCGCCGAATCCGCGTCGGATCCGGACTGCCGACGCGGCCTCCTCGAGCTGAGACTCTCGGGGATCGGGCCGACTCTGCTCTCGTTGATGCCGTCGATTTTTGTGCTGGTGTTGAGCGATGGGCTCCGTCGTGGCCGCAGATTCGCCTGGATTGCGACTGTCTGTGCTCAGGTCGTCTTACTCGTCCTCTCGATCGGGAACTTCGTCATCAGGTTCGTCGACGCAGTCGACAGTGACAGCTTGTTCTACGGAATCAGCGATCCGAACGTGTACCGAACTCTGGTGCCGTTCCTGACACCGCTCTTCGTGCTGATCCTGCTGATCGCCACACGTCGATACTTCGACGTCGCGGCCCCGGCCAAGACGTACCGACGTCTCGGTGCTGCGATCGTGGCCTTGCTCGCGGTCCTCGCCGTGATCTACGTCGGCGGCGGAATGCTCGCCAGGCACGGGTTCGACCGCGAGCCCACGGTCACGATGCTGCTCGCGGACTTCCCGCAGCGCCTTGTACCGCCGGTGTACCTGCAGTTGATCGACCCGCGCCTGCTTCCCGTGGACATCGAGTCGACGTTGCTCTTCGAGTGGACCGGCGTCGTGTTCTGGGGTGTTGCCGCCCTGTTGGTATTCGTGAGTTTCCTCAAGCCGGTCAAGACCGCCGATCCCACAGCCGCCGAACGAGCGCGATCCATGTTGATCGCCGGTACCGGCAGCCCGTTGTCGTGGATGACGACGTGGAAGGGGAACACCTACTGGTTCAGCGCGGACGGTTCGAGTTACGTCGCGTATCGCGTCATCGCCGGCGTTGCTCTCACCACCGGTGATCCGGTCGGTCCTCCAGATCGCATGCGCGCGGCGATCGAGGGGTTCGCCGAGTTCGCGTCGTCGAACGGTTGGATTCCCTGCTTCTATTCCGTGACCGACGACGCCCGAACCATCACCGATTCGATGGGCTGGAGCGGTCTACAGGTCGCCGAGGAAACCGTGCTCGACCTGGGACAAGTCGCGTTCACAGGAAAGCGGTTCCAGGACGTGCGCACAGCACTGAACCGGGCGAAGAAGTCCGGTATCACCGCCGAGTGGATTTCCTTCCCTCATGCACCTCTCGCGATCAAGGATCAGATAGTCGCCATCTCGGAGGAGTGGGTAGCGGACAAGGGGATGCCCGAGATGGGATTCACCCTCGGCGGACTCGACGAGGTCGAGGACGAACAAGTGCGGTGCCTGATCGCGGTCGACGAGGATCGCACCGTGCACGGTGTCACATCGTGGCTACCGGTGTACCGCGACGGCAAAGTCGTCGGGTGGACACTCGACTTCATGAGGCGACGCTCCGAAGGGTTCCGTCCCGCGATGGAGTTCCTCATCGCTTCCGCTGCACTGAAATTGGAGGAGGAGGGCGTCGAGTTCCTCAGTCTGTCCGGTGCACCGCTGGCAACAATCGCCGGTGACTCCGAGAGGAATGCGAACGAACCGGAGGCCACGACTTTCTCGGCGATGATGGACAGCGTGCTCGACCTACTCGGTCGCACCCTTGAACCGGTGTACGGATTTCGATCGCTGCTGGCCTTCAAATCGAAGTTCCAGCCGCGGTACGTGCCGATGCACATGACATTCGCCGATCCAGCCGCGTTGCCGAGCATCGGCAACGCGGTCGGACGGGCATACCTGCCGACCGTGACGATCGGTCAGGGATTCAAACTCGTTCGGACGATTCTGGGTCGCTGATTCGCGATCGTCACTCAGGCTTTGCCGGCCCGCCGACGGCACCGAACACGTGCCGGGTTCCGATCGGAACGATCAGCGGCCGATCCGAGACGGGATCGTCGATGACCGCAGCTTCGAGACCGAACACCTCGAGCAGAAGTTCCGCGGAAATGATGTCCTTGGGGACACCAGAAGCGACGACGGCGCCGTCGCGCATCACGATCAGATGATCGCTGTATCTGACCGCGAGATTGAGGTCGTGCAGAACCATCACCACGGTGCGCCCCATTTCCTCGTGGAGTTGATCCACCAGGTCGAGGACTTCCATCGAGTGTGCGAGGTCCAGATAGGTAGTCGGTTCGTCGAGAAGCAGGATGTCGGTTCCCTGGGCGAGAGCCATCGAGATCCAGGCTCGCTGACGCTGACCGCCGGACAATTGATCGACGGGCCGATCGGCGAGATCCGAGACACCGGTCAGCTCGAGCGCTTCGGCTACCTCGCCCTCGTCGTCCGCGGACCACTGCCTGATCCACGACTGGTGCGGGTGGCGCCCACGTGAGACCAAATCGGCGACGGTGAGCCCTTCCGGCGCAACCGGAGTCTGGGGGAGCATTCCGAGCACCCGCGCGACTTCCTTGGTCTTCATCGAACTGATCGCCTTGCCGTCGAGGATGACCGATCCACCCTTTGGCTTGAGCAGACGACCGAGCGCGCGCAAGAGCGTCGACTTGCCGCAACCGTTGGGTCCGATGACCGTCGTGATCACGCCGGTGGGGATCTCGAGATCGAGTCCGTCGACGATGATGCGATCCCCGTACCCGAGCGTCAGATTCTGCGCGACGAGACGCGAAGGAGCATCGGTGGACTGGGCGATGGTGGTCATGCTGTGACCTTCCGATTGTTACGAACCAACAGGTAGAGCAGGAACGGGCCGCCCAGTGCGGAAGTCACGATTCCGACGGGGAGTTCCACAGGCAGAATTGTTCGAGCGATGACGTCGCTGCCTACCACCAGTACAGCACCGGTCAGTGCGGAAGCCACGATGGGCGGGCCGGCGGAGCGCACCAGACGCATGGCGACCTGTGGCGCAGCCAGGGCGACAAAGCCGACCGGACCTGCTGCTGCGGTCGCGATGGCGGCCAGTGCCACGGCGGAAAGCAACAACTTGGCCTGTGATGATTGCAAGCGAACACCGAGTGAGGTTGCGTTGTCGTCGCCCAACCGAAGTGCTCCCATGGTGAACGATGCGATCACCGCGTAGCCGCCGACTACTGCGACGGCGATTGCGACCGGCCACATCTGATTCCAGGTGGCACCGTTGAGTGAACCGTTGAGCCACACCTGTGCGCGAGAAGCGTCGTTGATGTCCGCCGAGATGAGGAGCCATCCCGTCGCTGCCACCAGCATGGCGTTGATGCCGATACCGATCAGGATGAGGCGGAACCCCTCGACGCCCTTGCGCCACGCCAAGGCGTAGATCACCACTGCTGTCAGTAGGCCGCCGCAGAGCGCAGCCAACGGAATCCCCAGTGTGGCAAGCAGTCCCACGAACGAGCCACCCCCGCCGAGTACGATGAGTGCCACTGCGGCGGCACTCGATCCAGCCGTGATTCCGAGGATGTCGGGGCTGGCGAGGGCATTGCGCGCAATCGTCTGGGTGACCGCACCGGCAATGCCGAGTGCCATACCGATGAAGAGCGCGGTGAGCGACCGAGGAAGTCGAAGGTCGAAGACGATCAGGTTCTGTGTCTTGCTGCCATTGCCGAGCAGGACCGAAATGACATCGGGGATCGAGATCGGATAGTCGCCCCGCCCGATGTTGATGCAAAGCAGAAGGAACAGCGCAACTGCGAGGGCAATGCTCACCGACACCGCGAGTGGGCGGTAGACCAGCGAGAATCCACCGAGGCGGATCGACTTACGTGAGGGGACGGTCCGGGGGAGTACCCGGAGTTCCTGCTTGAGCGTCACAGACTTGCCAACTTCCTGCGGCGTACGAGAGCGATGAAGAACGGAGCGCCGAACAGGGCCAAGATGATGCCGACCTGCAACTCACCAGGGCGCACGACCACGCGGCCGATGATGTCCGCGGTGATCAACATGACCGCGCCGAGTAAGCCCGCGTACGGGACCAGCCAGCGGTAGTCGGGTCCGGTGATGGCCCGGGCCACGTGAGGGACCACCAAACCGATGAACGCGATCGGACCACACGCCGCGGTGGCGGCGCCGGTCAGCAGGGTGATCGCGACGATGCCGAGTGTGCGACTGAACGCGATGTTCGTTCCCAAGGCTTTTGCGACGTCTTCACCCAAGCTGAGGACGTTGAGCCCCGGCGTACTTGCCAAGGCGATGACCAATCCGAGTATCAGGAAAGGCAGGACCTGCCAGAGGACGTCGAACCCGCGACCGGACACCGACCCGACAACCCAGAAACGGTAGGCGTCCAGGCTCGTCTGGTCGAGGATTATCACGGCGTTGGTCATGGCTTGCAGGAAGAACGCGACGGCTGCGCCCGCCAGAGCCAGACTCAGAGGACTTGCGCCGCCGTTTCCGATGGAAGACAAGCCGAAAACGACGATGCTGGCGACGAAGGATCCTGCGAACGCGAACCAGAGGTACTGACTCGGCGCCGTAAAGCCGAAGAGGTAGATCGCCATGACCACGAAGAACGCCGCGCCTGCGTTGAGGCCGAGTAGACCGGCATCCGCCAACGGGTTGCGCGTGTGTCCCTGAATCAAGGCACCGGCGATACCGAGTGCAATTCCGACAACAAGACCCAAAATCGTTCGTGGGGCGCGCAACGTCCGCACGATGATGTCCGTTTGAGTTCCGTCCGAATTGAAGAGCGCGTGGAAGATCTCGGCGAACGTCAGTGGACGAGCACCCACCGCGATACTCGCGAGCATCACGAGCGCGAGCAGCACGGTGAGGACCGCGAGTCCGATCAGGCGGCGCCGGCGAGTTGCACCGACACTGTTGTCGCGTGCGAGTTCTTCGAAGCCCTCGTCGCGGGCCGTGCTTTCTCGGACCACCTCGATGCCGCTTCGGTCGAACGGTCTGCGCAGAGCCCGGCGGACACCGATGGGCTGTTTGGTGGTCGCGTCACGCGTGACCAGGCCAACCCATCCCTTCCCCGAGGTCCGACCGGTTGCCCCCTCACGGAATCCGAGGTTCCACACAAGGAGACCGACGGCGATGGCTATTGCTGTCCCGCCGAAGACTGCTCGATCGGCCTCGCCGCCACCGTTTTCGTCACGGAGCGACTGGACGATGTACCAGCCGACGATCAACGGAAGTAGGAACACCGCCGCGTCGAAAAGTCCAGCCAGGACACGCATTCGGACAGGAGCGGGGCCGCGCGGCACGATGCGCCGTCCGTACGTCTCGCTGGGTCCTCGGGGATGTCCGTTCCCGAGAGATTTGATCATCGTCACTGGCGGTTCGAGCTCCTGGTCTTGGTGCGCAGGGAATTCGCATCTTAGGTTACGGAACCCTATGCGGGTGCGCTTCCTGCGGGGGACGTTCCTGTGAATATGCGGTGCCCAGCGTCACAGTTCTTTACTCTTGAATTATGGTGAGGCTAACCTACATTAAGAACCACAAGACAACTTCGGCCGATTGGAGTGCACGGTGACCATCACCTTGACCACCCAGCATGCGGATGTTCGTGAATTCGAACTCCGGTCGAACGCATTGAGCCGCACCAGCGTTCGCCTACGAGCACTCAACCCTGACTATCCGCGCGTCTACGCGGTTGCCGCCATGGCGGGCGAAGGTAAACGGCGTTGGTGGCAACTGAGCGAGGGCCTGTGCGGGGATCGGGTGCATCAGATGTTCGCCCGTTCACTTCAAGATCTCGACAGCGCCGAAGCTGCGGCGATCCAGGTTGCCACGTCACTTATTCATGCCGTGGTCGGCAGGGTGGCCGCGTCGATCGTCTCCGAGGGGTCCGCATGGGACCCGGGGCTCGAGAACCTGTTCATCCACATGGACAGCGACGGCGGGATCGACTGGGCCGGCGTGGTCGACGAAACGCTGCGCGTTGCGCCCAACGGACGGGAGTCCGGCAGTGACGGCGTCGTCGACATGCCGTGTGAAGAAGCGCTCCTTGTCTGGACCGCGCACCGTTGCCTGACTTCACTCCGAGCCATTTATGACGCCGTCGCCAGGTGTGCGCCCGTCGACCAGTTCAGATTCTGGGGCCTGGTAGGGGAGTCGATCCTGGGTGCAGCGGCCTACGTCCCCATCTTGGCCGGTGAGGGCGAATCGGCCGCTCAGCGTCGAGGGCAGGGACTGCTGGACGCCTTTGTGGCCGCCGGGCTGCCGGTTCGTGCGCGCCGCAAGGTCTCGCTACGCCCTCGTTGGAACCAGTTCGACGAAGGGCTTGCTAAATTAGGTCAGCCTTGCCTATGATTGTGGAACACCTCGCAGAGAGCTACACGACGCGAGAGTGACGAAACTGCCGGACCGCGCCGGAGTCCTGAGGGCTGCAGAGACTCCCGGTCCTTCCCACGGCGGGTTTCCCATCGAATGATGGGAAACCCGCCGGTTCTTTTTCCAGACCTGATTCCAAGCTCGAGTTACCTCTCGTGTAATCAGGTAGGGAGTGGCAGCCACACCGGCGCCAGAGAATCACAGATGGAGATGGCATGGTCGACACTGCTGAGACCGCAGAGATGATGAAACGGCTCGGGACGGGCTTCGACGCCACCATCGGCCTGGAATACACCGAACTGAGCCCAGACCGTGTGAGGGCGCAATGGACGGTCAAGCCCACGCTGCACCAGCCCGCCGGGATACAGCACGGGGGTGTGTACTGCTCGGTGGTGGAGTCTCTCGCCAGCGTCGGTGGCACCGTGTGGCTGGGCGAGCGAGGACACGTAGTCGGAGTCAACAACAACACCGACTTCCTGCGCGCAACGCGGGAGGGCACTCTCACCGCTGAAGCCACCCCGATTCATCGCGGACGCACCCAGCAACTCTGGGAAGTTCGCATCACCGACGAGAACGGCCGACTCGTTTCCAAGGGGCAGGTTCGCCTCGCGAACATCACCGAGGTGGCGAAGATCGGAAACTGACCACGCGGCAGTCGATCAAATGACGAAGGGCGGCTGTGGAGTTGAACTCCACAGCCGCCCTTCGTTATTCGCCCAGGTGCTGATCGATCAGCCGGCGGCCTTCTGCTGCTTGCCGGCAGCCTTCTTGGCTTCGCCATTCGAAGTGCTGCCGGACTCCGTCGCTTCCTTGTTCTTCTTCTCCAACTCGCCCATCGCGTTTCGCGCGAAGACCTGCTGCTCGGTGGACGCCATCTGAGCACGGCCACGCCCGAAGAACGTCACTGCCCACGACAAGAGCGTCGAGGCGCGTGAACGGAATCCGACGAGGTACAGGAGGTGAATTGCCAACCAGGCAACCCACCCGATGAAGCCGCTGATCTCGAGCTTGCCCACCTTGGCTACCGCGCTGAAGCGCGAGATCGTCGCCATACTGCCCTTGTCGAAGTACTTGAACGGAACTCGTTCCGACGGGGACTTTCCATCCAGTGACGCTTTGATCTGTTTGGCCGCATACTTGCCGCCCTGCATGGCGACCTGAGCCAGTCCTGGAAGCTTGTCGAGCGACATCATGTCGCCGATGACAAAGACGTTGGGGTGTCCGGGAAGCGACAGGTCAGGATTGACCATCACTCGGCCGGCGCGATCGGTTTCTCCGCCGCTTTGCTCTGCAAGCTGCTTGCCGAGGGGGCTGGCCTGCACGCCGGCGGACCAGACCTTGCACTGTGACTCGATGCGGCGAAGCGTGCCGTCCTTTTCCTTGATGATCAGACCGTCGTTGTCGACGTCGGTGACCATTGCGTCGAGCTGGATCTCGACGCCGAGCTTCTCGAGCGTCTCGGCAGCTTTGCGGCTGAGCTTCCCGCCGTACACGGGCAACACGGCAGGGGCGCCGTCGAGGAGCACGACGCGCGCTTCACGAGGATCGATCTTGCGGAAGGCGCCGTCCAGCGTACGACGGGAAAGCTCGGCGATCTGCCCGGCCAACTCCACCCCGGTGGGGCCGGCGCCGACCACGACGAAGGTGAGCAAGCGCGCGCGCTCGGCGGGATCGTCCGACAGTTCGGCCTGTTCGAAGGCCCCGAGGATTCGTCCGCGCAGTTCGAGGGCGTCGTCGATCGTTTTCATTCCGGGGGCGAACTCCGCGAACTGATCGTTGCCGAAGTACGACTGACCGGCACCTGCCGCCACGATCAGACTGTCGAACGGCGTAACCGTGACGCGTTCGAGCAGACGCGAGGTCACGGTCTGATTCTCGAGATCAATGGTCTCGACCTCACCGAGCAGCACCTGGGCGTTCTTCTGCTTGCGCAGCACCAGTCTCGTGGCGGGAGCGATGTCACCGACCGAGAGGATGCCGGTCGCAACCTGATAGAGGAGCGGCTGAAACAGATGGTGGGTTGTACGCGCGATCATCGTGATGTCGGCATCGGCTTTTTTGAGAGCCTGAGTGCCGAACAATCCTCCGAAGCCGGAACCGATCACCACTACGCGGTGGCGGTGCGGTTCAACCGACTGGATGCTCATTCCGTACTCCTCGAGTTCTAGGCGACAGTCCTACGGTAGTCCCACCGCGGCCGAGCTTCTCTGCGAGCAGTCCGACGCGCGCCGGTGTGTCCGAATCGATCAAGCAGCCTCCGGCGGCGATCACCCCGAGACGCGTGTCATCCTCGCGCCGGGGGTGTTCACCACTTGGTCGAGGTGTCAGCTACTGGCGGACCGACAAAATGAACAGTGCGATGCACCCGCCGACGAAAACCAGGATCGACAGAGCCACCGAGGCATACCCGACACCCACTCCAATTGCTGCCCAGTCCATGTGCTCAACCTCTCTTACGGTGTGATCCGGGATTCAGATCACATCTGCCTGAAGACATCACACCCTATTTATCCCTACTTCCGAAACCCGGCACGCCCAACCATTGACATGCAAGCAAATGCTTGCATATCGTGAAGTTGTGAACGACCGGATGAATGCAGCCTTCAAAGCACTTGCCGATCCCACGCGAAGACTTCTGCTGGACCGCCTGTTCGTAGCCAACGGGCAGTCGCTCGGTGAGCTGTGCGAGAGCCTCGACATGAGTCGCCAAGCTGTCACGCAACACCTCACGGCGCTCGAGGATGCAAATCTGATCAGCACGGTGCGGCAGGGGAGAACGAAACTTCACTATCTCAATCCCGTTGCGCTCGAGGAGATTCGAGAGCGATGGATCAACAAGTTCGAGGTACCGCGCCTGCATGCGCTCAGTGCCGTCAAAAAACTCGCGGAGGAAGCCATGACCGACAAGCCCAGTTTTGTATATGTCACCTACATCGCCAGTACGGCCGAGAACGTCTGGAAAGCACTCACGGACGCGGGGGCCACTGCAGAGTATTGGGGACACAGCAACGTCTCCGACTGGCAGCCGGGATCGACGTGGGAGCACCGCCGGATCGACGGTTCGAACATCGCGGATGTAGTCGGCACCGTAGTCGAAAGCAGCCCACCGTCCAGGTTGGTCACCACCTGGGCTGATCCGAACGGTGAATCGGGCGTCGATATCTCGCGGGTGAGTTTCGACATCGAAGCCTTCGGCGCGATCGTGCGATTGACCGTCAAGCACACCGATTTGGCGGACGAATCGGCTCGCATGGAGGTAGCGGGCGGATGGTCGGCGGTGCTGTCGAATCTGAAGTCCTACCTCGAGACCGGAAATACTCTTCCGGTGGCGCCGTGGGAGATGCCGGTCGGTTGACGGTTGTCGACCGGGACAAACGAGTCCCCTGAACAGGAGGAGATCGCCGTACTTCTGTCCGAACAGTCGGCGCAGTCCGGACTCGAATTCGCATACCCGTCAAATATCGGCGCGTTCAGTCTGTAAAGTTGCCGGAAGGATGCTAGCGTTTTGCCCGACATCGAGTGAGGACGACCTCGTCTCGGACGCATGGGAGAAACACTATGGGCGGCGACGCTTTTCAGAATGTTCCGGTTGATCGACGCAAGTTCGTCAAGACAGTTCTGGCGGCCTCGGCGGTAACTGTTCCGGTCGTGACGTCGATCAGCCTCGGTGGTGCGGCACCGGCCTTCGCAGCCGGTGACACGCCGAACCTCTCCGGAGCTCCTACTCGTGGCCAGCAGAATCCGAATCAACCAGGCGGCGAGCAACCAGGCGGGAATCAGCCCGGTGGTAATACTCCGGGAGGGAACCAGCCGGGCGGAAACGAGCCGGGCAACCCCGGATCGTCGGGAAGTTCGGGATCGTCAGGAAGTTCGGGTAGTTCCGGGAGTTCGGGATCGTCTGGAAGTTCCACAGGTTCCGGATCAACCGGTAGCTCGTCAGGTTCGGGTGGAACGACTACCGCCAAGCCCACCGGGCCGACGGAGCCGACAGAGCCGACCGTCCCAACTGTGCCGACCACTCGCACCGAGCCGACGTTCCCAACCAGCCCGACCAAGCCGACAGATCCCACGGAACCTGTGTAACCGACGTAATCGATACAACGCCACGGGTTCCCAGGGAGCACACCGATGCCCGAGTTCGACGACGCCCTGCACCGCGCTCTGAAGCCTCTTCAGAGCGCGGTGCCAGTACAGGTGAAAGAAACGCCGCCGCACGGAGAATCTGCCGACCTCACCATTGCAATCGCGACCTACGACGATTTCGACGGCGCATACTTCACGATCCACTCGATCTTGGTCCATCATCGCGAGATTCTGGACAGAGTCGAATTCGTCTTGTTGGACAACAACCCCGAGGGGTTGCCGGCGCCGATGCTCGAATCGTTTGCCGGTTACATCGATCGGTTCCGCTACATCCCGTTCACCGACGTTCGATCGACTGCGGTGCGGGACGTCCTGTTCCGCAAGGCCACCGGAAAGTATGTCCTGGTCCTCGACTCCCACGTGATCCTGGCACCGGGATCGTTGTCGGCGTTGCTGGCGTATTTCGATGCAAATCCGGAAACTGACGATCTGATCCAGGGACCGATGCTCTCCCAGGATTCCTCGCACATCGCGGCCACCCACATGGACCCCAAGTGGCGCAACGGAATGTTCGGCTCCTGGGGGGTTGATCCGCGAGCGAAGCAACACCCGGACGTGCCTTTCGAGATCATCATGCAGGGCCTCGGCTCATTTGCCTGCAGGCGTGAGGCGTGGCCGGGATTGAACTCGCACTTCACCGGATTCGGCGGTGAGGAGGGATACATCCACGAGAAGTTCCGGATCAACGGCGGAAAGGTCGTCTGCCTTCCGACATTTGGTTGGCACCATCGATTCGAGCGCCCGGCGGGTGTCCCGTATCGAATAAATTGGGAAGATCGCGTTCACAATTACCTGCTCGGTTGGAGTGAGGTCGGATGGGATCTCGACTCACTCCATCGTCAGTTCTCCAGGTACCTCGGTGATTCGTATCCCGAGATTCGTCGCCGTGCCGAACTGAGCGTCCAGCGACCCGAGTTGGTCTTCGGCGGGGTGATCGTTCTCAGCGACGACGGCCGAGTAGCTCCGTGGCGTTCATGCCTGGCGGAGGCCGAGTCGATCGAACTGACCGTTCACCGTGCCATTCCGGCGGAGGACGACGGTCCGGATGGGTGGAGGACGGCCTCAGCGTTCGTCGCCGGACTCGACAAGGCGATTCTGCTGGGCTGGAAGTCGGTGGTCTTCCTGGACGAGGCTCGCGTGATCGAACCCGCGGTTATGTACAAGCTGCGGAACATAACAGACGACCTCCCCGCCGAAGCCGATGCGGCCGTCATCCACGCACACGGCGAAGACCTGGTCGGGGCTGCACTGATTGTTCGCGCCGCGGCATACCGAACCTTGCGAGACGAACTCTCTCGGAGCATGGACGGACCCGTGCGGTCCGACTTTTCACTGGCGACCTATCTGCTCGAGCGGGGCGCAGTCGACGTTGTGCTCGATCGCCCACTGTCGCCTGCCCGAGTAGGGGGAGAACCCACCCCGGCTGTCGAGGATTCGAAGTCGGACCTCGGTGTTGTCGTCGTGAATCTTGACCTCGATATCGACAGATGGAAGGCGTCCTGGCATCGATTCATTCGCTTACCGCGCGTAACAGCGGTGGAGAGAGAATCAGCTTTCGAGGACGTGATGAATCAGGAAGCGGCCTTTGCCGTCTCGTGGCGTCGCGCGGTTTCTCGGGCGACCGAGAAGAGCTGGGATTCGGTCCTCATTGCAGCTGACGACGTGAGTTTGCTGGATGCGGCTGCGTCGATCCTGGACCACGCACGCGAAGACCTCGATCACCGCGATTGGGATGTCGTCCAACTCGGACACGACGCGAAATCGGGCGACGGAGCGCTGATCGACGGTTCGGCGCTCTTGCGCACCAGTCCGGAGAACCGTGGAGTTCACGCCGTCCTCGTTCATTCGCGCGCCTTCGAACGAATTCTGGACGCGATTGCGGATCCGGAGGTAGACCCCGAAGCATTCGAAAAATGGACGGGCCACTACCAAACTTTGGGCAACTACCTGGTGGATGCGAACGCCGGGGGAGCGCTCACGTGTCTGACGCTCGCACCCGGCATCGCCTCCACACGCAGCCTGATTCGTTCGGGCGCAATCGAATCCGAATACTCACGACGCTTCTCGCTCTGACACCACCCCAAACGCAAATAGCTCAACACGAATATCGGACTGGTTGGAACAAGGAGATATCTTGACGGAACTACTCGAAGACGCGAGGCCTCAGCGCTCACAGACGGTGGAGAGCAATGATCTCACCGACGGTGTCGTGCTGTACGACAGTTCCAGCGACGTTGCCCATCACCTCAACCCCGTCGCGACTTTGGTGTGGGAACTGTGTGACGGCCGGACCGTCAGTGACATCGTCCAGGCGGTGTCGGAGGTACTCGAGATCCCTGACCATGACGCGGAGTCGGTGGTCAGCGAGACCTATGGACAGCTGAGCGCCTCGCGTCTGCTGGTGTGAGAATCCCGTGACAGGCAGCCACGTACCACAATTCCGAACGCACTACCTATGGGTTGATGCGATCGTGCGCGGCCCTGCCATACCCGAACTCGGTGTCATCGAGCATCGAATTGCCAGCCCCTGGCCTGCGGACCACAACATCGAAGTTCGGATTCAGCGGAATCGATCGACGTTCGGTCGCTGGGACGCCACCATCGACTCGACCATCGGAGGCAGAAAGGAACCGCTGATCGGTCTCGACGGACTCCACCTCGCGGAGAACGTTTACCGCACTGTGCACCGGGATGTCATGACGGCCGCAGATACCGAACTGTGGACACGCCTGCATGCCGCTCTGGTCGACTGCAACGGTGTGAGAGTGGCGATCGCCGGGCACTCCGGGGCGGGTAAAACCACCTTGGCGCTTGCCCTTGCCTTACGGGGTGCACAACTGCGAGCTGACGAAGGGGTCTTCATTCGCGGTACCGAAGCGGTGGGCTTGCCGCGCCGGGTCCACCTGAAAGCCGGTACGTTCGACGTTCTCCCGGACATCAAGGCGCACGATTCGCTGTATCTCCCGTATACCCCTTCGGTGTGGGCACTGGACCCGTCGACATTGCCCGCTACTCCCAACGTCGATTCGGCGGTTCGCGGAATCGATCTGGTGCTGATTCTCGATAAATGGGACGGGGGTCCTACTCGTGTCGCGCCGATGCCCGCACCCCAGGCGATACAGTCGCTGGCCGAGCAATCCGCTCTGTGGTCCGACAATCACGGACTGACCCTGAGAAACATCGCTGCCCTGCTCTCGAATGCCCCGTGCTACAGAATGATCCGGCACCACGGCGACACCGGCGCCGACACCGTGGAGGAACTGGTGGCGTCATGCGTGACACCCGGTACCTGATTTCCATGTTGGAACCCGAGCGCGGGGCCGACGTCATCCGTTCGTGTTCGCAGCGGGATTGGCCGCGAGTCATCGACGCCGCTGCCAGGCACAAGGTGCTGCCGCTGCTGGCCGCCCGCGCAGTCGATGCCGGCTTCGCATCGGTCCTGCCGGCGAGTTTCGCCGAAATGCTGTCGGAATCCGCAGCTAGCGCGTCGAGTCCGGAATTGACGCTGAGCCTTGTCCATCACCGAAACGCGCTTCGTATCGCGGACCTCGATGCGCAGCGCGTAGAACTGCAAGAGTTGTTACACAGCAGCGGATTTCCGACTGTCGCGCTGAAAGGTGCTGCTCTTCTCGAGCGAAGAATCTGGCCGAACCCGGCGGCACGACGGATGACGGACATCGACCTCTTGGTCGTAGATCCCGCACACGCCGTTCCAGCCAACGACGCGATCATCGACTTCGGCTATCGAATGGTTCGCCCGGACGAGGTGGCAGGGGATTCCATCGATCACGACGATCATCAGGAACCAGCGCTCCTTCGCGACGACCGTCACGGCTCCGTCGAAATCCACTCACACTTGCTTCCGCGGTTTGCCCGTCACGCGTTGACCCGCGAGTCCGCGGTCCGAGGACTCAGCGCAGAGACCGAAGGATCCAGACTTGCCCTTGCCGATGTCACGCTTCATGTCATCGCTCACGCGCGGCTTGCCGATCGCGCCTTGATTCGCGCTGATCTGGCGTTGAACAGCGTCTTCGACGTGGGGTACCTGTTCGACTCCGAGCCGTCACTCCCGGCGATGCTCGCGCGACGCCGATTGCCGCGCGATGTCCGTCGCGCGGTGAACGTCCACTGGGCTGCGGTGGAATCGATCTTCGGAGTGAATACCGGGGTGACGACTACGTCGGCGCGTTGGTGGTGGCAATGCACGCTGTGGTTGGCCGATCGCCCACGTCTGCACTCGCTCTACCGCGATCTGGTCATGGTGCCGCTCTTTCTCGACCGTGATCGGCTTTCCATCCGGGACGGGCGCGACCTACGTGGATGGGACTTGGCACGCTCACGCGTATCCCACTTCGTCCGTCGTGCGAGGGCTGCCGTCGAAGATGCCGGGGGAGCAGCGTGAAAGTACTGATCACCGGCGGAGCGGGATTCATCGGAAGCACCGTGGCGTCGAAGTGCGTCGACGCCGGGATCGATGTCGTGATTCTCGACAACCTGCTGACCGGCCGTGCCGAATTTGCGCACAGATGCCCGTTCTACTGCGGCGACATCGCGGACGAGAAACTGCTCGACAGGATATTCGCAGATCATCCCGATATCGTTGGCACAGTTCACTGTGCGGCCTTGATCGTGGTCGGAGATTCCGTGAGTAGCCCGGCGCGGTACTACGAGAACAACGTATCCAAGTCACTGACACTGGTATCGAGTGTCCTTCGGAACGGCTGTGAGCGCTTCTTGTTCAGTTCCTCTGCTGCGGTGTACGCGCCGAGCGACGGTGGGTGTGTCGACGAACATTGGCGGATCGCACCGCAGAGTCCCTACGCGCACAGCAAGGCTCAGTTCGAAACGATGCTTGACGACATCGTGGCGGCCACAGGATTATCGGCAATATCTCTACGCTACTTCAACCCTGTCGGGGCAGACCCGGAGCTGCGAAGCGGACCAGCGTCGGCGCGCCCGACCCACGCACTCGGAAAGCTGTTCGAATCATATTCGACAGGAACGCCTTTCAGGGTTACGGGGACGGATTGGCCGACGCGCGACGGATCGGGAGTGCGTGACTACGTTCACGTCTGGGACCTTGCAGACGCTCATGTTCGAGCACTCGAAAGGTTCGACCGGGTCACCGCTGATTCATCACGCATGACTGTGGTCAACTTGGGCAGCGGGCGGGGGACGACGGTGTGGGAATTGGTACACACATTCGAGAACGTGCTCGGCGAAGACGTCGACGTGGTCGCTGCCGACCGACGCACCGGTGACACTGCCGGCGCCTATGCGTCGAACGATCGTGCGTTACGACTACTCGGGTGGGTTCCGACGTTCACCTTGGAACAGGGGATCGAGGACACTGCACGGTGGCTGGCCGTACGGGCGCACCTGCTGAATTCTGCGCCGCTGAGCGTCAGCTTGGTGGCTCGCCCTCGACGGTGATGTTGTTGCTTCGTAGCCAGAATGTGGCGTCCGGATCCCACCCGGCGAGCACGGTGGCCCCCGAGTTGGCCGACAACGGGATCGCGATGCCTGGCGTGGTCAGATAGGCCATCAAGGTCAAGTGGATGGCGTCGTAATCTGCGGCGACCGAAACCCAGTCCGGAATGAACCAGTCACGGTATTCACCGGTCGTGTCGTACCAAACGAAGCGACGTGAAGCGGGCACTGGCAGGGGATAGGTATCGACCAGATTCGCCCAGTCCTGCGGACCGGTGATCTCGTAGATGCGGGGCGCGCCGTAGATCCTTACCGGCTGCACCCGCGCCTCGTTCGAGGAGCTGTCTTCTTCGAGAAACACCCCGAGGGCCCCGATACCGTCGCGGGCCCTGGTTGTTTCGGTTGTGCCGTTGGCAAAAGGGGTAGACCACCATTCGCCTCCGATGTTACGGTCCGGATCTTCGATCTGGTATTCCAGAAACCGGCGTTCGGTATCGAGTGCCTCATCGCGCCACTGTTCGAGGCCGTCCTTCGTGGGGTAAATCCGCAGGGGTAGGCCCGACCAGCCGTAAATGGGGTTTCGCTTTTCAACCAGATTCTGGTTCAGGCGGTCGATCGGCTCGGTCCACCATGCGGTGTGTGGCGAGTCGAGTAGTGCTCCGGCAATCGGTCGCAGCGCCGCTGCGACATCCGGCCGGACGAAGATCAGGTCTTCTTCGTCCGGCGGCTCCCAATAGCGTGCGCAATCTACGGCATACGCAAGACAGTGCAGAATCTCGAGTTCGGACATCTCGGCGATTGCCCGGATATCAACAGCGCCGAGAACTTCGAGCGCATGTTCCGGCGATTGAGGCCAGTGTCCACCGGAGTTGCTTGCGCTGGCGCGGCACGCGTGCCCGACGTTCGCACAGAAGCGACGGCCACGTGGTGAACCGAGGACGAGTGCAACGGAATCCATGTGGGTAAAGCTAGCGGACAGGCTGACGGGGGACGTTCGAATAACCATTACTTGACATAATGTAGATTATCGGCAAATTGTCGACCTGGCGATATCGGCTCCTGATCCGTTTCCTGCGTCGTCGATCCGTAGATGTATCTGTCGACCATTCGCGTGCTTCCGCCCTGGACCGCTGGACGCATTGTGTGAGCTGATCATCTTGGCGTGCCCGTCGTCGGACAATCAATCGTCGATCGCCGTCCGACCCCGGCCGGCCACCGAGCAACCCTGCCGCTCAGGTGTCCAGGCCGCGCGGCAGGCCGCCTGACGCGGGTTGATGTTGATGGATGAGTCTCGCCCACTCCCAGCCACCCCGCCCCCAATTCGTCACTGTGACGTATTGGGGGCGGGGTGGCTGGGAGCGGGTGCAGTTCCATTGTCATCGCCACGGACTACTATCGCCGCATGTGTTCTATTTCGACCGGCCGCTTCGAATGATCAGTGGCCGCGATGAGTGACACACCCAAGGCCGTGCACCGCTGGCTTGCAGTGCCAGACCAGTTCGACCGATTCACGCGATTCTTGCGCGACAACGGAATTCTGATGCCGACTCGGATAGGCATCGGCATATTGGTCTTCCTCCTGGGAGTCACGATTCTGCTGAAGCGACTAGGCACCCATTCGGTGCAGACCATCGGATTTCCGTTGGACGTCATGATCGCAGTGCTCGTGATGATCGGCGGAACAGCGCTGCCGTTCACTGCGACGACCCGGGAACGGTCGTACCTTTTCGTCATCGCGGGCGACCTCGCTGTCGCGGTGATCGTGCTGGCGGAGGCCGATCCGGATCAAAGGCTGTTGGGGTGCCTCGTCTTCGGACTCGTCGGCTCGTACATAGCGTTCTTTCACAATCTTCGAGCGCAGCTGTGGCACCTGCTGTTTTCCGGGGCGGTCATCGTTATCGCCAGCATTGGCGTGTTCACCGATGTACCTTCCGGCCTGTCAGACGTCCTGGGACGCATTGCCTTTGCCATCCCTGTCATCACCGTCATACCGGTCGTCACGCAGATTGCTCTGGCGCTCCTGAGCAACGACGCTCAAAGCTCCGAACTCGATCCGTTGACGGACCTGCTGAATCGGCGCGGACTCTCACGGCGGACTTCCGAACTCCTGCAAGCGAAATCCAGCCTCGACCAGTCCTTGCTGGTGGTGGTGATCGACATCGACAATTTCAAACACTTCAACGACACCTACGGTCACGACGTCGGCGACCGCGTCATCCTGCGCACGGCGTATCGACTCCACGACTGGGCCAGATCGGACGCAGCGATCGCTCGTATCGGCGGTGACGAGTTCGTCGTCGTTCAGATCATGCCGTTGCCGTACGTCGGCGACTTGCTCGCACGGATCGCCCCCATCATGAACTCCCCTACGGGCGAACCACTCTCGACGACAAGCATCGGCATAGCCATACACAACGGCGGCTGGCCAGACGTGCAAGCAGCAGAAAGTGGCGTTCACGATCTACATCGCCTAGCCGATTCGGCGATGTACGAAAGCAAGAGGATGGGTGGAAATCACGTCCACTCCATCGTTCTCACCGATCAACAGCCACAACAGTCAGGCGGTCGGTCAGTCGTCTGATTCTTCGATCAGATGCATCGCGGCTTCCTCCGCCGACGCTGCGCCGCCGTCGATTCCGACGTCTCCGGCAATGAGTTCGCTTTCCTCGTCCTCGTATCGGCCCTCGTCTTCGGCAACGAGACGCCCGACGCGGCGATCTCCGACTTCGTCACCGTTCGGGAATTCTTCTTCCCGTTCGAATTCGTCGGCATCTGCCGGATCCTTCAGGGGATCTCCCAGTGACGCGTACGGATCAGGTTCTTCCTCGGCCAGGCGCTCGTCGAGGGTCTCCCCCGCCGATTCTTCACTGCCGGTCAACCCGTGAGCGTCCAGGCCCAATGGGCGTTCCGGTGGTGAGATTCCCTCGTCGAGAATGTCGTCCACGCCTCGATCGATCAGGGTGTCTTCGGGTTGAAGCTGGTCGTCGGGATCGAGACTGTAATCGCCATTGCCGGCCGCGCCGGTGTCATCCGTGTCGCTCATACGATCAACGATGCCACGGGCACACCGAGTTGGCCATGTGCCGCGCCTGCTCGATACATCACTCCGGAGACATTCAGCACGAACGCGGGGCCGGCACTCCGTCGAACCGGTCCTGCAGGTACTCGAACGCGGTGGGCAGACCGAGGACCGCAGTGGTGAGGTGGTCCGGGCTGGGGAACAGCTGAGATTGAACCGTGGCTCCGGCGGCGCAGTACCGAGAAATCGTGTTGACCACCGAATCGATGGGGATAAGGACGTCGTCGGGCGTGTGCCATTCGAATACCGGGGCAGTCGGCACACCCGGATAGAGCTCGACGCTGTTGTCGTCCATAACCTTTCGCACTTCGGGGCTGGACAACAGGGAAGTCGACGTCGACACCTGGGAAGCGCTGCGTCCTGCGCCAACTCTCAGGATGTCGTTGGTGCACGCGTTGGTGAGTTCGGTCCGCATCGACCGACCGAGGTCATTGAGTTGGTTGCTCAGCGGAAGGAGGTCGGGGTACTCGCGTTCGAGGCCCATTGCTGCGGCGAAGGCGAGGCCGAATGCCGGGTGCGGATCCTGTCCGAGGCCGTTGGCCATCTTGGACAGATTCATCGGAACGCCGCCCTCGGCTACACCGACGAGGTTGACCTCGGGTGCGTAGCTCGGGGCCAGTGCGGCCGCCCACGCGGTGGCCATGCCGCCGCCGGAGTAACCGGCAATACCGACTGGGCTGGCGCCACTACGCAATTCGGGGATTTTCTGAACGGCGCGGATACCGTCGAGCGTGATCTGTCCGCCCAGGCGCGCGGCGCCGTAGGCGCTGTTGGGTCCGAGATGGTCAGGAAGGGCAATGGTCCATCCACGTTGAAGCGCGACGTTGAGGATGGGCGCTTCACGGATGACGATGTTGGGATCCGATGCGTAAAGCGCGCGAGATGGCGCACATCCCGTTCCGAGTGCGTTGACGATGTGCTGATAGGAGAGCAACGGGCCGTCTTGCGCTTGATTCGGCGGGACCAGGATCGTGCTGACCGCGGCGATCGGCTTGTTCTCGGAGTTCGTGGACCTGTAACTGACCTGCCAGATCGCGACGCCGGGAAAGGTCATCAGGTCAGGGGCCCGGCGCACAGAGATAGGCGTGCCGGCGGTCCCCTCGGCCGCTGCTTGCGAATAGAACGGGTCCGGGTCCGGCGCCGGATATGCGGGATCTGCTTGTGCAGTCCACCCGGAGAGAAGTGCGGCAGTCAGTGCAGCAGCAGTCAGCATCGATCCGGTAAACACGCGTCTGGTTCGCAGTTTCAACGTTTTCCCCTCGTCCGGACCCACCCGGGGTCCATCACCCTGTGTGTTTCACTCATACCCATGTCGAACCTGGTTCAGACACCCCACTGAGCGATAACTTCCCGCAATCGTACAGCTATGGTTGCCGCCGGACCCGGTTCGATCATCTGGTTGTGTTCACAATCGACTTCGGTGACTCGAATGTCGCCTTGCACAAACCTTCGCCATTCGGCCACGTCGTGTCCGTTCTCCGTAGATCTTCCGGCTACGAAGAAGTCGATGGCTCCAAGGTGGACAGGCGGTTGGTGCCGATTCGTCAATTCGACGGAGTGGGAGTAACCGCGACTGATCCGCGCTAGATGCTCCGCTTCGATTCCGATTCCGGCGCCCAGGGTCTGCTCCAGCAATTCCGCCGCTTCTTCGAAGGTTTCGACGGGCTTGGATCCCGCCGGCATCGCGAGCCCGGCCAGTAGCTCGGAGACCGAGAGTTCTGCGGGCTGATCGGAATCCGACGACGGATAGCTGTCGAGGATCGACAACGTCACGTCACGTCCGCTCCGAGTGAGACTGTGCGCCACGGCGTGTGCGATGACGCCGCCGAGCGACCAGCCGGCCAGATGGATCGGGCCGGTCGATGCCACGGCTGCAATGCGATTCGCGTAGTCGTCGGCGAGTTCGGTCAGCGAGTCGAAGCTGGGTCCTCCGCTCAGGGACGGTAGCTGAAGACCGTATACGGGTTGATCCAGCTCGAGGTGCTTGACGAATTCTGCATAACCCCAGGACAATCCGATACCCGGATGGACGAAGAACAGTGGTGCTCGATCGGATCCGGCGCGCAGCGTGATCATCGGGGCGAGCAGATCCGAAGAATCGTCCGGCGAGTGTGCGTCCATTCCGTCGGCCGCACGGGCGACACCGGCCGGTGTCGGATCCAGGAAAAGCGACTGCAACGGCACTCGCATCCCGAGGCGCTTCTCGAGTTCGATGGTTATTCGAGTGGCGACGATCGACGTTCCTCCCAGTTCGAAGAAGTCGTCGTCGACACCGATGTGCTCGTGACCGAGCACTGCCTCGAAGATGTCGACGACCGTTCGTTCGGTGTCATTGGTCGGCGGCGCGTACGGGACTGTACGACGCTCGAAGCTCGGCGTCGGCAGTGCTTTACGGTCCAGCTTGCCGACCGGTGTCACCGGAATTCGGTCGACGACGACAATCGCGCCGGGAACCATGTGCGCAGGCAGGCGAGAAGACAGGTGGCGGCGAAGCTCCCAGTCGTCGACGGTCTGTCCTTCCACAGGCTGGATGTAGGAGGCGATCATCGTCTCCCCCGACGGTGCTTCGTGCCCAAGTGTTGCGGCGAAGTAGACGGATGGGTGTGCCATCAGGACTGAGTCGATTTCGCCCAGCTCGATGCGGAATCCGCGGACCTTGATCTGGAAGTCGCTGCGGCCGAGGTATTCGAGGGTGCTGTCGGAGCGCCAGCGCACCAGGTCGCCTGTGCGGTACATCCGCTGGCCTGGTTCGCCGAACGGATCGGCGACAAATCGGTCGGCGGTGAGGTCGGGACGATTGTGGTACCCGCGGGCGAGTCCGGGGCCGGTCACGTACAGCTCCCCGATGACTCCCACTGGCACGGGCTTGAGGTGCCCGTCGAGGACCAGGCCGGCAAAGCCGATGGCCGGTCGGCCGATGTTGATGTCCTTGCCCGGCCGCATGGGTTCACTGACGCTGGCCTGGATGGTGGATTCGGTAGGTCCGTATCCGTTGAACATGCGGCGGTCTCGGCCCCAGATGTCCACGAGTTCGGGTGGGCAGGCTTCGCCACCGACTGCGAGCACGCGGAGTTCTGGCAGCGCGGAGCTTTCGATGGAGCTGAGCGCGGTCGGCGTGATGAACGCGTGTGAGACGTGTTCGTCGGCAAAGATTTCGGCCAGTTCGGATCCGCCGAAGACCGTGGGTGGGATGACGACCAGGCAGGCTCCGCTGCCGAACGCCATCATGAGTTCGAAGACCGAGGCGTCGAAGCTCGGTGATGCCAAGTGAGAGATACGCGAATAGGGCTGGACGTTGAATCTCTGATGTTCCTCCGCGTTGAGGTTGGACAAACCGAGGTGGGTGACGATGACGCCCTTCGGCTTCCCGGTTGAACCCGAGGTGTAGATCAGGTACGCGGGATGCCCGTGATGCAAGGGGATCGTGCGGTCGAGGTCGGTGATCGCGGCGGCGCTCTGGCCGTCGATCTCGTCGACGGTCTGCGCTTCATCGAGGACCATCCACTCGACCGTGTCGGGAAGTTGACTGCGGTGAGCGTCGTCGGTGATGCCGAGTACGGCCCGCGAATCGTCGAGCATGTGGTTGATGCGATCGTCTGGATAGTTCGGGTCGACCGGCAAGAATGCTGCTCCGGTTTTCGTAACCGCCCAGATGGCGACGATCTCCGCCGTGGACCGCGGCAGACCCAGCGCCACAAAATCTTCGGGTCCGACACCGCGCCGGCACAACGCTCGAGCCAGCTTCGTCGATTCCTCGTCGAGCTCGCGGTAGGTCATCGACCCCTCGCGACTCGAGAGAGCTGGAGCATCCGGGTTCGAGGCGACTGCCTCGGCGAGGATCTCCGGCCACACCTGCACGCGAGTCGCTGCTGCACCGGATGCCGGCACCAGGGCTGCTGTTTCGTCGGCGGCGAGGATGCCGATGTCGGCGATACGTGTTGCGGGTTCGCGTCCGACAGTGTCGAGGATCAGACGCAGGCGGTCGGCAAAGCGCCGAATGGTGGCGGGTTCGAAGAGATCGGTTGCGAAGTCGAAGGCAGCGGACATCCCGGCCGGGGCGCCGGACTCGTCGAACTTCTCGTCGACGATCAGTTCGAGATCTTCCTTCGCGTATTCGGTTTCCACGGTGAGGCCTTCGATATCGAGGCCGGGCAAGTGGAAATGCGCTGGTTCGTTGTTCTGAAGTTCGAGGGCGACCTGGAACAACGGTGAGTACGACGTGGATCTGGTCGGATTGATGACGTCGACGAGCCGTTCGAATGGCAGATCCGAGTTCTGGAATGCGGCCAGATCGATTTCCCGGATGTGTTCCACCAGTTCGGCAAACGTGATGTCGGGGTCGACGCCGGTGCGCAGGACCAGCGTGTTGACGAACATTCCGACGAGATGGTCGAGCGCTGCCTGACCGCGGCCGGCGATCGGTGTGCCGATGGTGACCTCTTCGGCGCCGGACAGCTTCGACATCAGCACGGCCAGTGCGCCGTGCAGAGCCATGAACATCGTCACTCCGTTTGCCCTGGTGAGGTCCGCGAGGGCGCGGTGGGTGTTGGCGTCGATGTTGAAGGTGAATCGGTCGCCGTGGAAGGTCTGTTGCACGGGCCGCGGGTGGTCGGTGGGCAGTGCGATGACGTCGTCGAGGCCGGCGAGTTGCTCACTCCAGTAGCGCAATTGGCGACTGATGACGGATTCCGGATCGTCTTCCGATCCGAGGACGCGGTGCTGCCACAACGTGAAGTCCGCGTACTGCACTTCGAGTGGCGCCCAGGTGGGTTCGGTTCCTGCCGTGCGCGCCAGGTAGGCCGTCATCACGTCGCGTGCGAGCGGCGCCATCGACGAACCGTCGGCGCAGATGTGATGGACCACGACAAACAGAATGTGAACGGGTTCATCGGTGTCGAGCCGGAAGAGCGCGACGCGCAGCGGCAGGTCCACCGACACGTCGAAGCCGGTCGTGGCGAGTCGTTGCATGCGCTCTGCCAGTTCGTGCTCCCCCAACGTCATTTCACGAACCGGCGGTACGGCCTCGTCGGCGGTGAGCACTTTCTGAATCGGATCGCCGCCGACGGCGGGGAACACCGTCCGCAGGGTTTCGTGCCGCTCGACGACGTCGGCGATCGCCTGTTGCATGGCGGTGACGTCGAGGTCACCGGTGAGGCGAACAGCTAGTGGGATGTTGTACGCGGCTGAGCGTGTGTCGAACTGGTTCAGGAACCACATGCGCTTCTGCGCCAACGAGAGCGGGACGTTACCGTCGCGCTCCATGGGAGTGAGCGGCACAGTGCCGACGGCAGTGACAGCGTCGGAAAGCCGTTCGGCGAGCTGAGCTGTCGTCGGTGCCTCGAAGAGCACGCGCACCCCGACGTCGATGTTCAGTGCGGAGTTGAGCCGCGAGACCACGCGAGTGGCGATCAGCGAGTTGCCGCCGAGTTCGAAGAAGTTGTCGTCGACGCCTACCTGCTCGACGCCGAGTACATCGATGAAGGCGTCGGCGATCCGACGCTCGAGGCTGGTGCCGGGAGCCCGGAATTCCACGCCGGTTCCGGTGAACTCCGGGGTCGGCAACGCTTTTCGATCGAGCTTGCCGACCGCGGTGCGCGGTAGCTCGTCGACGATCATGATGCTGGCCGGAACCATGTGCGAGGGAACACGTCCGGCTAGGTGCGCGGTGATCTCTGCGCCGGTCAGCGTCGACCCTTCCTCGACGGTGAGGTAAGACGCGAGAACCGTTGCGCCGGCCGGTCCGTCGACGCCGAGTGTCACGCAGTTCGTGACACTTGCCATTGCAGTGATCTGGGCGTCCACCTCACCGAGTTCGATACGGAATCCGCGAATCTTGACCTGGAAGTCGCTGCGGCCTACGTACTCGATGGTGTGATCGCTTCGCCAGGAGGCGATGTCACCGGTGCGGTACATCCGGTCGCCTGGCTTGCCGAAGGGGTCGGCGACAAATCGCTCGCTGGTCAAGCCGGGACGCCGGTGGTATCCGCGAGCCAGGCCGATGCCGGCGATGTACAGCTCGCCGGGAGCTCCGACGGGCACCGGTTGCAGGCGCGAATCGAGGATCATCTCGTGCACACCGCGGATCGGGCCACCGATCGTGATGGGTGCACCCACTGTCATGGGTTCGCTGATGTCTGCCATGACGGTTGTCTCGGTGGGGCCGTAGGCGTTGACGAATTCCCGCCCGGGTGCCCACAGACCGACGAGGTGCGGTGGCAGAGCCTCTCCCCCGACGACGACGTGCCGGAATTCGTCCAGGCCGGCCGGATCGACGGTGGCGAGTGCCGCCGTGGTGACGAACGCGTGAGTGACGTGTTCGCGGCGGATCAGACTTGCCAGTTCGGCGCCGCCGTAGATGTCGGTCGGGACGATCACCATGGTTGCTCCGACACCGAATGCCTGCAGGTACTCGAAGATGGCTCCGTCGAAGCTGGGGGTGGCGAAGTGCAGGGTCCGAGAGTGGTGATCGGCGTGGAATCGACGTTGCTGATCGAGCGCGAAGCTGTCGAGTCCGGTGTGGGTGACGACAACTCCCTTGGGTCGGCCGGTGGATCCCGAGGTGTAGACCACGTAGGCGGCGTTGTCCATGACCACCGGTGCAAGCCGTTCGTCCTGGGCGATCGGCAGCGTGCAGCTTGTGGCGACGTCGTCGTCGAATGCTTCCTCTCCGAGCACCAACCAGGACACGATGGGTGGCAATGTGTCGATGGCGTCGACGACGGTCAACCCGAACAACACCTCGGAGTCGCTGAGCATGTGTTCGATTCGGTCGGCCGGATAGGTGGGGTCGACGGGGACGAACGCTGCGCCGGTCTTGGCCACTGCCCACACCGCGAGTACTGATTCGACGGATCTTTCGATGCCGATGGCCACCGACGTCTCGGGCCCGGCGCCGCGGCGGATCATGGCTCTGGCCAACTGGTTCGAGCGTCGGTCCAGTTCGATGTAGGTCATGGAACGGCTGCCGGCCGAGAGCGCGATGCGGTCGGGATATGTGGCGGAGACGTCGGCGAGTATTTCCGGGAGCGTACGAGCGGAGCGACCCGGGGATCCGAAGACCGGCGCAAGATCACGGCTCTCGAACTCCGTGAGAACCTGCAGGCGGGCCAGCGGCTGATCCGGCGCCGACGCCAGCTGCTCGAGGACGATGCCCACGCGCTCGGTGATCTTCGCGACTTCGCGGGCGGAGAAGTGCGTCGGCAAGTACTCCATCTTCAGGTTCAGCGTGTCACTTTCCGACGCGACAACGGCAATCGGATAGTGCGCCGAGTCGCGTCCGTCGATGCCGAGGACGTGCATTCCCGCGATGTCGGTTTCGGCGGTCAGGGATGCCTCGTCGACGGGATACGACTCGAATACCGTCAGGGTGTCGAATGAACCGGCGGCGCCCACTGCTCCCGCGATGTCCGACAGTCCGATGTGGTGGTGGTCGAGTAGTGACGCTTGCTCGGATTGGACGCGAATGGCCAGTTCCGCGAGGGTTTCTCGGGCGTCGAGGCGGATTCGCACGGGCACTGTGTTGATGAACAAGCCGACAATCGATTCCACACCGGACACCTGTGGTGGGCGTCCGGAAACGGTTCCACCGAAGACGACGTCGTCGCGGCCGAGGAGTTCGGCGAGCACGATTCCCCAGGCCACTTGGACCAGGGTTGCCATGGTCAATCCGCGGCTTCGCGCGAACGCCCGAAGGGTCTCGGCTCGTTCGGTCGGCAGCGCGTACGAGTGAATGTCACTGGCAACGGTTTCGGCGGCGGTGCTCGCTTGCGAGAGTTGGGTGGATGAGTCCACTCCTCGTAGCGCTTCCTGCCAGGCTCGCAGAGAAGAGTCGGGGTGCTGCTTCGAGATCCAGGTGAGGTAGTCGCGATACGACTGAACTCTGGGCAGAATCTCGGGGTCGCCGTCGGTTGCGTAGAGAGTGAGCAGGTCTCGAAGTAACAGAGGGGTTGACCAGCCGTCGAGCAGGATGTGGTGGTTCGTCACGACGAAGCGTGCTGTGTCCGGTCCGAATCGTACGAGCATGAACCGGATCAGGGGTGCTGTTTCCATGTCGAAACGCTGAGCGCGATCACGCTCGAGCAGCTGAGCGAACGCGACTTCACTGTCCTCGGTCCCGGACAGGTCGATCTCGGCCCAGCCGATCTCGACACCGGAACGGATTACCTGCAGCGCCCGCCCTCCCGGCGCGGAGACAAATCCCGCGCGCAAGCTCGGATGACGATCAACCAAGGCCTGCGCGGCGCGACGCAGGCGCGGCGCCTCCACCCGACCCCCGAGTTCGAGGGTCAGTTGCACCATGTACGGATCGATTTCCGTTTCGTCGAACTGGGCGTGGAAGAGCATGCCCGACTGCAGCGGTGACAGTGACCAGATATCGGTCAGGTCGGGGAATCTACGCTCGAGCTGTTCGATGCTCTGCTGATCCGCGGTGACGAGATCGAGATCGGTGGGCGTGAGCTCGCGCTCGGAGTGTTCGTCCACGTATTCACTCAACGAGCCGAGCGCTCGGGACCAGAGCTCCGCCAGTTCCGTGACTTCGTCCTCGCTGAGGATGCCGCGGGGGAAGGACCACGTAGCGCGCAGAATCGGACCGTGCGCGGTATCGGTGGTGACGGCATTGATGTCGAGCACCGACGCGGCGGCAAGATCTCCGCTGTGCGCTTCGTCGAGCGTCACTTCCGAGATCGGCAGCCACGGCACCTCGCCGTGCTCGGGGTCCGAGCCGGCAAAACGTCCGAGGTAGTTGAACGAGATCTCAGGTGTGGGCAACTCCTGTAGTTCGTCGTTTCGGTCGAGGTACTTGAGCATCCCGAACCCGATGCCGTTGTCCGGCAGACCGAGCAGCGTTTCCTTGACGACTTTCACAGCGGAGGCCGCGGTTGATCCCCCGGACAGTGCATCGACGACATTGAGTCCGGTGAGATCGATCCGGACGGGGAACAAGGTGGTGAACCAACCGACTGTGCGCGAGAGGTCTGCGCCAGGCGCTGCGTTCTCCTCGCGCCCGTGTCCCTCGAGATTGACGAGCACTTCCCCGCTGCGCTGTCCGCGCGATCGACGCCAGGCGGTGACGGCAATCGCGAGAGCAGCAAGCAGCCCGTCGTTCACCGAGCCTCCGAAATGTCGTGGCACCGCCGAGATGATGTTCTCGGTCACCGAGGTCGGTACGTCGACGCTGACGCGGTCGACGGTGGCTCCGACGTCGACCGCGGGGTCCAGCCCGCGCGTTCCGAGCATTGGTTCGTCGGTCCGCATCCTCGACCACAGGTCGATCTCGTCGCGTCGATCTGCGGCGGTCTCGGCGAGCGCTGTCGCCCAGCGACGTATCGACGTTCCGCCGGGCGGAAGAATCGGTGTTTCGCCGTCGAACGCCGACGCATATGCCGTGACCAGGCCGGGGACCAGCATTCGCCAGGACACACCGTCGACCGCGAGGTGATGAAGTACCAGGAGCAACCGTCCCGCCTCAGGCCGGTTGCCGTTCGCGCTGACCGGATCCAACCAGACTGCGCTGATCATCTTGCCGTACTCGGGATCGAGTCGGCTGGATGCGTCCTGCATCGCGGCTTCTGCCGCGCGCAGGAATTCTTCGCCGCCGGTGGACACGATGGGGGTTCGGTGCAAGATGTCGGAGGCTGCGACGGTGCCGGGTTCGCTGATCTCGAGTTGGTGAGTCGCGGCCTCCAGACGTGCCCGCAGTACGTCGTGGCGGTCGAGGATCGTTTGTAGTGCGCGCTCCAGCGCGGGGCCGGACACATCCGCGGGCAGTGCGATCAGCGCGCTCTGGCTGTAACTGCGGATCGTGCTCAGGTCACCGCGACTGCGTTCGACGAGCCACTCCATGATCGGTGTGAGCGGTAGCGGGCCGGCTCCCCCGCCGGGTAGCTCGGTGAGAACCGGTGCGGTTTCCGATGATTCGATGAGGAGGACCTTGGTGAGGCCGGCCACGGTTTTCGCTTCGAAGACGTCCCGCGGAGTGAAGATGAGGCCTGCGGACTTCGCCCGTGAGACGAGTTGGATCGACATGATCGAATCGCCGCCGAGGCCGAAGAAGGAATCGTCCACTCCGATACCGCCCCGCCCCAGAACCTCTCCGAAGAGGTCCGCGAGGACCGCTTCGGTGGCGGTGGCTGGTGCCCGCGTCGCCTCGGTTGTTCCCGTCACGGTGAAGTCCGGAGCCGGGAGGCTGCGTCGGTCGAGCTTTCCGTTGACCGTCAGCGGAAGTGATTCGAGGACGACGATCGCGGTGGGCACCATGTACTCCGCGAGTTCGGCGGCGACGAAGTCGGTCACCGTCGCTGAATCGACGGTATTGCCTGTTTCGGCGACCACGTACCCGACGATCCGCGGTGACGCTCCCTCTGTGCGAACAAGTGCTACCGAGGCAGCGACGCCGGGGCAGCGGAGCATTGCGGCTTCGATCTCTCCGAGTTCGATGCGGAAACCACGCACCTTCACCTGGAAATCACTGCGGCCCACGTACTCCAACTGCCCCGCGTCGTTCCACCTCGCCAGGTCCCCGCTCCGATACATTCGATCCCCCGAACTACCGAATGGATCGGGAAGGAACCGCACCGAAGTCAATGCGGGTTTCCCGAGGTATCCCCGAGTCACCTGGTCACCGGCGACGTACATTTCGCCGACAACACCTGGTGGCACCAGGTTCAGTCGCCGATCGAGTACGTAGACGGACAATCCTGGTACTGCTCGCCCGATGATGCTCGCCGACGCGTGCTCGCTGTCGTTGCGGTCGAGCGCGATTCGACTGACGTGCACTGTCGTCTCGGTGATCCCGTACATGTTGACCAGCGTCGGCGCCGTGTCGGCCCGCCGGTCGTACCACTTGCGCAATTGCCCGAGATCGAGCGCTTCTCCACCGAAGACGACGTAGCGTAGTGCAAGGTCGGGACCGGTGCCGTTCGGTGAGTACGCACGGTCGGCTTCGGCGAGTTGGTAGAAGGCGGTGGGTGTTTGGTTCAGCACCGTCACTCGCTCACGGCGGAGCAGTTCGTGGAACATGTCCGGCGATCTGGTCGTGTAGTAGTCGACGACGACCAACCGGCCACCGTGCAGCAGCGGCCCCCACAGCTCCCAGACGGAGAAGTCGAATGCGTACGAGTGGAACATCGTCCACACGTCCGTGTTGTCGAACCCGAATGTCGGGGAGGTGTTGTCCATCAGAGTCAGGACGTTTCGGTGGCTGACCTGGACACCTTTGGGGCGCCCTGTGGATCCGGAGGTGTAGATGATGTACGCGATTGCGTCGGGCAGAAGTGGTGTCGTCCGGTCCGCGTCGGTGATGCGATGTGGCGCGGAGTGATCGAGGCGTACAGCGATCTCCGGCGATCCGAGTTCGACGATGTCGATGCCGGATTCGATGATCTCCGAAGGTAGGTCGCTTCGGAAGTCTCCGGTCGTGACCAGGCATACCGGCCGCGCGTCGTCGAAGAGGAATCGCATGCGCTCGGCCGGGTAGGTGATGTCGACCGGCAGGTATGCCGCCCCGGTTTTGATGACGGCGACGAGGGCGAGCACGAGATCGGTGGTTCTGGGCATCGCAACGGCCACCACGGATTCCGGACCGATACCGCGGCCGATCAGGAGCCGCGCCAGGCGGTTCGCGCGCCCGTCCAGTTCGGCGTACGTCATGGCGCCGTCGCTGTCGTTGACCGCGGTCGACGACGGATGTGCTGCAACAGCTTCGAAGAATCGGTCCGCGATGTTGTCGGCCGGAGCCGGTTCGGCGTGAGTGTTCCACTCGGTCAGCATCTGTCGACGCTCGCCGGCGCCCACGACGTCGATGTCACCGGTAGGAGTCGACGGCTCTCGGGAGACCGCCTCGAGGAGGGTGAGCAGCCTGCGTGAGAACGATTCGATCAATTTACCGTCGAACAGGTCTGTGGCGTAGATGAATTCGGCGTCGATTCCATCCGTTCCGCCATCCGCGTCGTAACGCTCGGTGACCGAGAGTTGCAGATCGAACTTGGCGACGGGTAGGTCGAACTCGACTCCCGAGACCGACAGCCCTGGCAGTTCGAGTTGCGGTAGCGCGTTGTTACGGAACTCGATGAGGATCTGGAACAACGGAGTGTGCGACGTCGAGCGTTCCGGGGCGAGTGCGTCGACCAACCTTTCGAAGGGCAAGTCGGTGTGTTGGAACGCGCCGAGGTCGCCTTCGCGAACCTGGGCGAGTACGTCCTCGAACGACGCGTCGGGCGTGATCTGTGTCCGCAGCACAAGAGTGTTGACGAACATTCCGACCAGGTGATCGAGTTCGGCCTCTCCGCGTCCGGCGACGGGTGTACCGATGGCGATGTCCTCGGTACCGGCCAGGCGTGCCGCAAGTACCGCCAGTGCTGCGTGCACGACCATGAACATGGTGCTGCCGTGCTCGCGGGCCAGATCGGTCAGCGCCCGATGGGTCTGCGGCGATACCGCGAACCGGTGAACAGAGCCGACCATGGACGGCTTTGCCGGACGTGGGAACGACGTCGGCAGGGCGATCGGCTCGCCCAGTCCCGCGAGTCGGTCCTTCCAGTAATCGAGCTGACGGGTCAGAGCCGAGTCCGGATCTTCCTCGGAGCCGAGCACTTCGTGCTGCCACACAGCGAAGTCGCCGTACTGCACGGCCAGTTCCGACCAGCTCGGCGCACTGCCGGCGCTGCGGGCCGCATATGCCGCTGCCACGTCCGCTGCCAGGGGGTTCATCGAGAACCCGTCGGCGACGATGTGGTGGACGACGATCACGAGTACGTGCCTGCGCTCGTCCCCGTCGACGCGCAGGACCGCGCAGCGGATCGGAACTTCGGCCGAGGCGTCGAAGCCTGCCGAGGCCAGCTCGAGGATTCGATCGGACACTCTGGCAGCAGTGACGATTTCCGGCTCCAGGATCGGCATGACCTCGTCGCTGGACATCACCTGCTGCACCGGCTGTCCGTCGATCGAGGGGAACTTCGTCCGCAAGCTCTCGTGGCGACCCAATACGTCCGCTACCGCGGCCTGCAATGCGGCGAAGTCCAGATCGCCGTCGAGGCGCACTGCCAGGGGAACGTTGTAGGCCGGCGAGGTCACGTCGAACTGGTTGAGGAACCACATCCGCTTCTGTGCCAATGACACGGGCAGTGGATCCGGGCGAGATCGCCGAGTCAACGGTGGTCTGGGGTTCTCGCCGCGGCCGACACTCTCCGCCAGACGAGACAGCTGCCGAACTGTCGGAGACTCGAACAATCCTCGAACGCCGATGTCGGTGCCGAGAAGTGCGTTGACGCGGGCGATGACGCGGGTCGCGGTCAGTGAGTTTCCGCCGATGTCGAAGAAGTGAGTGTCGATACCGATCGGGGACACTCCGAGCACGTCCTCGAAAACGCCCACCACCAGCCGTTCGAGCTCGGTCGCCGGTGCAGCGAGTGTTTCGGGATCGGTGTCGAAGCGAGGCGCCGGAAGAGCAGCCCGATCGACCTTGCCGACGCCGGTCAGTGGTAGCTCGTCGAGCACGACGACGCTCGCTGGCACCATGTGTGCCGGCAGTAGCTCCCGTGCCGCCGCCCGGATGTCCTCGGCGCTCACCGGGCGTTCGTCGTCGCAGACGACATATGCCGCCAAGGCCTGCTCGTCGGAGGGTCCGCGCACCGCCAATGTGACCGCGTACTCCACACCGGGCAGCTGACCCAACGCCGTGTCGACCTCGCCGAGTTCGATACGGAACCCGCGGATCTTGACCTGGAAGTCGCTGCGTCCGAGGTACTCGATGGTGCGGTCACTGCGCCAGCGCACCACGTCTCCGGTGCGGTACATCCGCTCCCCCGGCTCGCCGTACGGGTTGGCGACAAATCGTTCGCTCGTCAGCGATGAACGCCCGTGATAGCCGCGCGCGAGTCCAACTCCGGCGACATACAGTTCGCCGGGAACTCCGACGGACACCGGTTGAAGTCTGCGATCGAGGACGACCTCGCTGAAGCCGCGGTTCGGCGGCCCGAGATAGACCTTCTCACCGGCTGGAATGGGGTCACTGAGGTTGCAGGAGATGGTGGTTTCGGTGGGTCCGTAGACGTTGACGAACGATCTTCCCGGCGCCCAGGTGCGCACCAGGTCCGCCGAGGGCGCCTCGCCACCGACCGTGATGGTGGTCAGTTCGTCGAGTCCCTCGGGATCCACCGACGTCAGCGCTGCGGGCGTGATGAACGCGTGCGTGACATGTCCCTCTCGGAGAACGTCGGCCAGTTCGGCCCCTCCGTAGACGGTGGTGGGAGCTACGACCAGTTCGCCGCCGACGGCGAAGGCGAGCAGATACTCGAGAACGGAGGCGTCGAAACTCGGCGAGGCGAAATGCAGCGCGCGTGAATTCTTCGTGAGACCGTAGCGATGACGCTGTTCGTCGGCGAAGTTCTCGAGACCGGTGTGCGTGACGACGACACCCTTGGGCCGGCCGGTCGAGCCCGAGGTGTAGATGAGGTAGGCAGTGTTCTCCAGCCGCGGGGTTCCCCGGCGCTCGTCTTCGCGTAGCGGTGACGTGGACACTCCGGAGAGCCGAGTGGCGTTCTCCGGGTCGTCGAGTTCGAGCCACTTCGTTGCGCCACCGCCGGCCGGTGCGTGTGCAGCCGTGGTCATTCCGAGCGATGATGCCGAGTCCTCGAGCATGAACGAGATCCGGTCACTCGGGTAGCGAGGATCGATCGGCACGAAGGCGGCGCCGGTCTTGGTGATCGCCCAGACCGCTGCGACGGATTCGAAGGACCGTTCCACACAGATCGCCACCCGTGAGTCCGGGCCCGCGCCTTCCGAGATGAGCACGCGCGCCCACTGATTCGACGCCTCGTCCAGCTCTCGATAGGTCATCTTTCTGTCACCACAGGACAGTGCGACCCGTTCGGGGAATCTGCTCGCGGTGTCCGAAAAGATGCGATCGAGTGTCCTTACCGAGCGGCCTTGCCGGCCGCGCGCGGGAACCAATTGCTGCACTTGCGAATCCGGCATCAAACGCAGTTTCGCCAGCGGAAGATCCGGTTGTGCGGTGATCAGTTCGAGGGTGCGGAGTAGCCGGTCCGCGATCGCGTCGATGTCGTGATCGCCCAGGACTCCCGGGAAATACTCGAATTTGAGCCGCAGTCGCCCGTCTGCCGCAGAGGCAACGATCGCGAGTGGATAGTGCGCGGCATCCTCGGCGTCGTGGACGTCGAGAACGTGCATTCCGGCGATGTCGGTGCCCGAGGAGAGTCCACCGCGGTCAACGGGATACGACTCGAACACAGTCAGCGTGTCGAACGATGCAGCGGCCCCCACTGCCGAAGTGATGTGCGAAAGCCCCACATGATGGTGATCGGACAACCGCGCCTGTTCCGCTTGGACACGAACGCACAGCGCTGCCAGTGACTCTCGCGGGTCGAGGCGAACTCGGACGGGGACAGTGTTGATGAACAAACCCACCATCGACTCGACGCCGGACACCTGGGGTGGTCGGCCGGAGACGGTTCCACCGAAGACGACGTCGTCGCGGCCGAGGAGTTCGGCGAGCACGATTCCCCAGGCCACCTGGATCAAGGAGGCTGTCGTCAGGCCACGGGAGCGGACGAATCCACGCAGAAGTTCCGTCTCACGTTCTCCGAGGGCAGTGGTGGTCGAGCGTGAGGTGGCGCCGTCCTCGTCGACGGCGTGAGTTCCGGTGAGCAGCGTCGGGTCGCCGAGTCCGCGGAGTGCTTCGCCCCAGGCCTCGATCGACACGCTGTCGTCGCGAGTGCTGATCCAGCTCAGATAGTCCCGGTAGGGGTGCACGCGTGGGATGGCACTGTGATCACTGTCGGTGGCGTAGAGCGTCAGTAGGTCACGGACCAGCAGCGGCATCGACCATCCGTCGAGGAGGATGTGGTGGTTGGTCAGGATCAACCGATACGCGTCGTCTCCGGTTCGCAGAAGCAGGAACCGCAGCAGGGGCGGCGTGGCCATGTCGAAGCCTCGCACCCGATCCGCATGGAGGAGCTCGCGTATCTCGGTTGCCTGTTCGGTGGGGGCCAACGGAGAGATGTCGATCTCGGTCCACGGCACGTCCACGTCGGCGCTGATCACCTGCACCGATCGCCCACCGGTGTCGGTCGTGAACGCAGCTCGCAGGTTCTCATGACGGTCGAGCAACGCCTGTGCGGCGCGGTGCAACCTGGACGCGTCGACGCCGTCGAGTTCGAGTGCGAGTTGGACGGTGTACGCGTCGACTGTGTGTTCGGCGTAGCGGGCGTGGAAGAGCAGTCCGGATTGCAGCGGTGAAAGGGACCAGACGTCGGTCAGTGTCGGGAACTCGCGCTCGAGGTGGTCGATGGACTCCTGGTCCAGTTCGATCAGGTCGATGTCCGACGGTGTGAGTCCCCCGCGTTCGCTGTGTTCGGCGTAGGTGGCCAGAGCGCGCAACGACTGCACCCAGAGTTCGGCGAAGGCGCGAGCATCGCGCTCTGCCAGCACGCCGGTGGGATAGGCGATAGTGGCACCGATGTGCGGTGCACCCGAGATTTCGGTGGTGACGACATTGACGTCCAGGACCGAACCCACGGGCATCTCGGACCGAGCTGCCGCTTCCAGATCGACGTCACGGGCCAGTGCCCAGTCCCCCAGCGACTCTCCTGCCTCGGTGCCGGAGAAACGACCGAGATAGTTGAAGGAGATCTGCGGTTGGCGGAGATCTTCCAGTTCCGCTCGGCCCACCTCGTCGAGATAACGCAGAACTCCGTACCCGATGCCGCTGTCCGGAACTCCCAACAGTTCTTCCTTGACCCGCTTGAGAACCACCGCTGCCTCGGGGCCGCTGCTCAACACGTTCGAGATGTCGATGTCGGCGAGGTCGATTCGCATCGGGAAGACACTGGTGAACCAGCCGACGGTGTGCAGGACGTCCGCACCGGGCACCACGTGAGCCTCGCGTCCGTGACCTTCCATCGAGACGAGCACGTTGTCGGTTCGTATGCCCTGTGCCTGCCTCCACTGCGTCAGTGCCAGCGCGAGAGCAGCAACGAGACCGTCGTTGACGGATCCACCGAAGAGCGCGGGAAGCGTGGTCAGGACTGTGTCGGACAGTTCGACGGGCACGTCGGCGACAACTCGGCCGACCGAATCGAACGTGTCGAGCCGCGGGTCCAGCGGCCGGGTTCCGATCAGGGGGTCGTCACCTTCGAGGATCGAACGCCACCGGGGCAATTCGACTCTTCGATCGGGCGCGATGTCACGGAGCGCATGCGACCAACGACGAACCGACGTGCCCGAATACGACGGCTCCGGCTCCTCGCCGGCGTCGATCCGGTGGAAAGCGGACGCAAGTTCCGGTACGAGCACGCGCCAGGACACACCGTCCACCGCGAGGTGGTGGATCACCAGGAGCAACCGGCCGGTGTTGCGTACGCCGGACAACCAGACGACCCGCACCATCTCGCCCCGGACGGGGTCGAGTTCTCGACGTGCATCACCCAGGGCGGCGACGATCGCCGCGTCGAACACTGCGGAGCCCGGCTCGGCCTCGACCTCGACTACCCGGCAGATGTCCTCGGCTGCAACAGATCCCGGATCGTCGACAACGAGCCCGCGCTCGCCGTCGAGTTCGAGACGCACGCGAAGGATGTCGTGACGATCGAGAACGACTTGAAGCGCTGCGGTCAACTGCTCCGCACTGCGAAGCCCGTGCGGCGCATTGAGAAGAGTCGCTTGGGAGAACGAATCGAGCCCCTGGAGATCGGAGCCGAGCCGGTCGAGCCACCACTGAGCCACCGGCAACAACGGCACGTGGCCGACGCCGCCTCCGGGAAGTTCCTCGAGCACCTCGGGTTCGTCGTCCTTGGTCGATGCCAGCAAAACCGCAAGACCGGCGACCGATTTCACCTCGAAGACGTCACGCGGGGTGAACACGAGCCCGGCGTCGCGGGCACGGGCGACGAGCTGAATCGACATGATCGAATCGCCGCCCATCGAGAAGAACGAGTCGTCGACGCCCACCGATTCGACACCGAGGACATCGACGAACAAGGCGGCCAGCGTGCGCTCGGTATCGGACTCGGCAGCCCGCGAGCGTGCCTGGGTTGCTCGCAGGTCGGGAACCGGCAGGGCTCGGCGGTCGAGCTTTCCGTTGGCAGTCATCGGCAGTTCGTCGAGCACGACCACCGTCGCGGGAACCATGTACGGGGCCAGAGCCGAACCCGCGAACGCGATGACGGCCTCGGGATCCACAGTCTGAGCATCGTTGGCGGGCACGACGTATCCGACGATTCGCGCGGCGCCTCCGTCACGTTCGAGCGTGGTCACCACGGAATGCGCGACCCCGGGGTAACGAGCCAGAACTGCTTCGATCTCGCCGAGTTCGATGCGGAACCCACGAATCTTGACCTGGAAATCACCTCGGCCCTGGTACTCGAGTTCGCCGTTCTTGTTCCACCTGGCGAGGTCGCCGGTGCGGTACATCCGTGTGCCCGCACTGCCCGCGGGATTGGGCACGAAACGTTCGGCGGTGGTGCCGGCGCGGTTGCGGTAACCGCGGGCGAGTCCGTCGCCACTGACGTACAGTTCCCCCGTCACTCCGACCGGGACGCGGTGCAGGCGATTGTCGAGGACCCACGCAGTGATGCCTCTCGACGGGCGACCGATCGTCACTCGATCGGCCGGGGACATCGGCTCGGTGATGCTGGCGACGACCGTCGATTCGGTCGGTCCGTAGGCATTGATCATGATCCGGTGATCACTGACCCAGGCGGCGACGAGATCGGGCGGGCAGACGTCGCCACCGGTTCCGATGCAAACCAGCTCGTTCAGTTCGCTCGGATCGACCGTGGCCAGAGCGGCCGGGGTGATGAAGGCGTGCGTGACGTGCTGATCGGCGATCAGGCTCGTCAGTTCGGTTCCGCCGATGATGCTCGGTGGAGCGATGACCATCGTGGCCCCGGCACCAACGGCCATCAGGAGTTCGAGAATCGAGGCGTCGAAGCTCGGTGAGCTGAAATGCAGCGTGCGCGAAGTCGATTCCACCCCGAATCGAGTACGTTCCTGTTCGGCGAGTGCCGAAAGCCCACGGTGAGTGACCATGACACCTTTGGGGACGCCGGTGGAACCGGAGGTGTAGATGACATAGGCGGGATTGTCCAGAGACACCGTCCCCGCCAGTTCCGAGGCCTCCAGCCGCTGATCTCCGAACTGTTCGAGGGTTGCCAGTGTCTCGGCCTGATCGAGCAGAACTGCGTCTGCCTCGTCGGGGACGACACCCACATGCTCGGCGGTGGTGAGGACGACGCCCGCTCCCGAGTCGTTGATCATGTGATGTACGCGGTCGACGGGGTACGCCGGGTCGACGGGTACGAATGCGGCGCCGGTCCGGGCAACCGCCCAGATCGCGACCACGGATTCCAGTGAGCGTGGCAATGCCAGGGCGACAACGGATTCCGGACCTGCCCCGCGGCCGATCAACAGTCGTGCAAGCCGATTGGCCCGGCGGTCCAGATCGGAGTACGTCAGATGTCGGTCGCCGAAAATCAGTGCAGTTCTCTGCGGTTCGTCGACGTACTTCCGCTCGAGCAACGTCGAGAAGTGAACCTGGCCGGGAAGTTCCGGTGCAGGCACGACGCTGATCGTGTCGGTGTCGACCACGAGATCGATGTCGCCGACCGGCGTGTGCGGGGATTCGGTCACCGCACCGAGGATCCGAACTAGATATCGAGCGAAGCCTTCGACCGTCGACTCGTCGAACAGGGCGCTCGCGTAGGTGAACCCGGCCTCGATTCCCGCCGGCCGGCCCTCCTCGTCGAATGTCTCGGCAAGCGTGAGTTGCAGATCGAAATTCGAGACGGCGGATTCGAGTTCGAGGACCTCGACCTCGAGGTCCGTCAGACGAACTGCTGGTCGACTGGTGTTCTTGAACTCCAGCATCACCTGGAACAACGGTGAATGCGAAGTCGACCGCTCCGGAGCGAGCGCATCGACGACGCGCTCGAAGGGGACGTCTGCGTGAGTGAAGGCGTCGAGGTCGGTGCTGCGAACTCTGGCCAACAGATCGGTGAACGAGGCTGCGGGGTCGACGTCGGCGCGCAGCACCAACGTTCCGACGAACATACCGACCATCGGATCCAGGAGGGCATTTCCGCGTCCGGCGATCGGTGAGCCGATCGTGATGTCTTCCATGCCGGACAATCTGGCCACGAGCACCGCGTACGCGGCGTGTATCGCCATGAACATACTGCTTCGGTGTTCGATCGCGGTTTCGCTCAGACGACGATGGATGCCGGCATCGATGTCGAATCGAACGACGCCGCCCGAGAGATCCTGTACACGCGGCCGCGGGCGATCTGCGGGGAGCGCGAGAAGCTCGGGCACACTTGCCAGCTGACGTGTCCAGTACTCGAGCTGGCCGGCGAGGGTGCTCTCCGCTTCGTCTATCCGTCCGAGAGCCCTTTCCTGCCAGATCGCGAAGTCCGCGTACTGGACCGGGAGAGGAGACCAGTCGGGTGCCTCACCTCGATGCCGTGCCGAGTACGCGCTCATCACGTCGAACGCCAACGGTGCCATCGAGAATCCGTCGGCGCAGATGTGATGGACGACCACAGCCAGGACGTGATCTTCTGCGTCGACCTCGATCAGTTCGGCCCTGATCGGTGGAGCCTGCGTCACGTCGAAGCCCCTCGCGGTGACGCGTTCGATCTCCCCGAGTACCGCTTCGGTGCTCGCGCCGACAATCGGTAGCGACCCCAACGCTTCAACGGGTTCCACGATCACCTGCGCCGGCACTCCCTCGATCATGGGAAACAGCGTGCGCAGCGATTCGTGGCGATCGAGCACATCGGTGATCGCGCCTTCCAAGGCCGCAACGTCCAACCGGCCTCTCAGCCTGATCGCTATGGCCACGTTGTACGCCGCGGAGGTGACGTCGAATTGATTGACGAACCACATGCGCTTCTGGGCCAGCGACAGCGGAATCGACTGCGGCCGCGGCAACGCCTCGAGCGGAAGAACGGCTGCTCCCCCTCGCGCCGTGGCGCACTCGACCGCCAACTGCGCAACGGTCGGCGCGTCGAACAACTCTCTGATCGACAGGTTCAACGACAGTGAATCGTTCACGCGCGCCACGGCTCGGGCAGCGACGAGACTGTTTCCGCCGATCTCGAAGAAGTTGTCGTGAACACCGACTGCCCCGGATTCCAGCAGCTCCTCGAAGATCGCCGCCAACTGTGCTTCGAGCGGTGTTCGCGGCGCCAGATACGTCTGCGAGCTGTCGAAGCTGGGAGCGGGCAGAGCTTTCCGATCGAGCTTGCCGGTCGAGCCGAGCGGAAACACGTCGAGGGCGATGACCACTGCGGGAACCATGTAGGCGGGAAGGAGACCTCTCAACTCGGCGCGCATGCCGTCCGTGTCGATCGAGGTGCCGGTCTCGGCGATGACGTAGCCGACCAAGCTGTCACCGACCACGTCGTCGTGATGGACGAGAGCAGCAGCTTGCGTGACACCGGGCAGCCTGAGCAACGCTGCTTCGACCTCGGCGAGCTCGATGCGCTGGCCGCGGATCTTGACCTGGAAATCGCGTCGACCGACGTAGTCGAGTAGCCCGTCGGCGCGCCACCGGACGACATCACCGGTTCGGTACATCCGGGTGCCAGCCGGGCTGTACGGATCGGCCACGAATCTGTCGGCGGTGAGATCGCTGCGCCCGAGGTATCCACGCGCCAGTTGCACTCCCGCCAGGTACAGCTCGCCGTGAACGCCGACCGGAACGGGATGCAGCCGCCCGTCGAGGACATAGAGCTGGGTGTTCCACACAGGAGCACCGATGGGAACGGTGACGGTCATGTCTGGGGTGAATTCGGCGGCGCTCACGTCGACGGCAGCCTCCGTGGGTCCGTACAGGTTGAACAACCCTGCAGAACTCAGACGGGTGAACACCTCCGCGGTGGTGGGAGCGAGAGCTTCACCGCTGCAGAACACCTGACGCAGGCTTGCGCACTGCCCGGCAGTCGCGACCGCGACGAATTCCGCGAGCATCGACGGAACGAAGTGCGCCGTCGTGACGCCTTTTTCGGCCATCAACGCCGACAGGTACCCGGGATCACGGTGCCCCTCCGGTTCCGCGATCACCAACTGCGCACCAGTCTGCAGGGGCCAGAACAGTTCCCACACCGAGACGTCGAAGGTCACCGGAGTCTTGTGCAGCACCACGTCCGACGCGTGAAGTGGGTACGCGTCTTGCATCCACAGAAGGCGATTTACGATCGAACGGTGTGATACTGCAACGCCTTTCGGCCGACCGGTCGATCCGGACGTGAAGATCACGTATGCACCATTGTCCGGGAGGAGGGGTCGGATCCGATCAGCGTCGGTGATCGGCACCGTCGTGGACACGGGACGATCGAGATCGACGTCGACGATCGGGACTCGCGCGGGAAGTGCGCCGTGGTCCTGGGGCCGGCTCAGCACACAGATCGGTGCGGCGATGTCGAAGACGTACGCGATACGTTCGGCCGGATGGTCGGGGTCCACCGGGACATACGCTGCACCGGCACGGATCACGGCGTGGACCGCGACGAGTAGTTCGGGTGACCGGCGAATCGACACCGCGACGCGCATGTCCGGGCCGACACCGTGGGCGATGAGGGTTCTGGCAAGTTCACTGACCCTCGCGTCGAACTCCGCATACGTCAGTGTCCGCTCGCCGTAGATGAGCGCGGCCCCCTCGGGCGTCCGGGCTGCCTGCTCCGCCACCAGGTCGGAGAGGGTGGTGATCGGTACGGCGTGTTCGGTGGCATTCCAGCGCTCGAGGACCAGTTCCGCCTCGCCCACAGCTGTGAGATCGACGTCGCCGACGATTGATTCGGGGTCGGCCGCTACCGCGTCGAGGAGCATCGTGAAGCGATCAGCGAGGCCCGACATGGTGTCCGAGTCGAAAAGTTGGCTGGCATAGTTCAACTGGCCGTCGAGATGGTCGCCGCGGTCGGTGAGAATGACCTGAAGATCGAACTTCGCTGCACCCGTGGACAGTTCGTCAACAGTGACGTCGAGCTCGGGCAAGGTGACCTCGGCGGGAGCAGCGCCTTGCATCACCAACATGACCTGGAACAGCGGTGCCTGGCGCTCTGCGAGGGATTCGACGAGTACGTCGTACGGCACTTCGGTGTGCTGCAAGGCCGCCACGTCGACGTCCCGGACGCGGGTGAGAACTTCACCGAAGGTGAGTCCCCCGTCGAGAACCGTCCTCAGCACCACCGTGTTGACGAACATTCCGACGACGTCGTCGAGGGCGCGCTCGCTACGCCCGGCCACCGGGGTGCCGATCGTGATGTCGTTCGCTCCACATTCTCGACTGAGCAGGACGGCCAGCGCGGCGTGGATCACCATGAACACGCTGACGTCGCATCGCGCCGCGATCTCGCCGACCCGGCGGTACGTCGCGGAGTCGATCCGGAAATCGAGATCTCCACCGCGCAGCGAGACACCTGCAGGCCGCGGGTGATCCATCGGCAGTTCCGCGAGCTCACCGCGTTCGGCGAGCGTGTGCGACCAGAACCGCAACTGCTCGGCGAGAATCGAATCCGGGTCGGACGCTTCGCCGAGCGCTCCTCGTTGCCATTCGCTGAAATCGCCGTACTGCACTTCGAGCGGCAACCACGCCGGTACACGCCCGCTCGCCCTCGACGCGTAAGCGACCATCACGTCACGAGCCAGCGGCGCCATCGACAGGCCGTCCGCTGCAATGTGGTGAACGACGAGGACCAGCGTGTGCTCGCGTTCGTTCACCTCGAGCAGAGTGGCGCGGATCGGCACCGATTCGCTGACGTCGAATCCCGTTCGTGCCAGTTCGCTCGCCCGCGCTGCGGCCGCTGCGGCAGGCACCGTTTCCACCTCGAGATGATCGAACATCTCGTCCACACCGAGAACGTGCTGGACCGGACCACGGGCGCTCTCGGGGAAAACGGTCCGCAAGACCTCGTGCCGAACGATCACGTCCCGCAGTGCGGTGAACAGTGCGTCGACGTCGAGATCGCCGGTCATCGAAACCGCGATCGGAATGTTGTACGCCGGCGAACTCGGATCGAGTTGATTGGTCAGCCACATACGTTGCTGAGCCAGAGATACCGGTATCCGGTCAGGGCGATCGATACGCGTCAGTGCTGGGGCGCGCGTGTTCCGCGAGTCCGCGAGGTCTGCGCGAGCAGCCAGAGCGGAGACGGTCGGCGCCTCGAAGAGGTCGAGAACGCTCAGCGTCGTCCCGAGTGCTCCGTTGACCCTCGACACGACTCGGGTCGCGATCAGCGAGTCACCGCCGAGGTCGAAGAAACTGTCGTCTGCTCCCGCCCTGGTGATGCCGAGCAGATCGCAGAACACCGCAGAAATTCGCTTCTCGGTCGAGGTCTCGGGGGCACGGTATTCGGCCGTGCCGCCAGCCGAATCGATGTCCGGTAATGCTTTCCTGTCGATCTTTCCGGCGGGAGTCAGTGGAATGGAATCGAGTACGACGATCCGCGACGGAACCATGTGCGCTGCCAACGAGGATCCGGCGTGGGCGATCAATTCGGAGTTGTCGATGTGCGTGCCCTCAGCCGCCGTGACGTACGCCGCCAACAGTGTTTCCCCACTCGGGCCCGAAACTCCGGCGGTGACGGCCTGCGCGACGCTCGGATGGCGGCGCAGTACGTCGTCGATCTCGCCGAGTTCGACGCGGAAACCGCGGATCTTGATCTGGAAGTCGCTCCGTCCGAGGTACTCCAGCTCACCCGCGCCGTTCCACCGCGCGAGGTCACCCGTGCGGTACATGCGCTCTCCCGCAACGCCGTTGGGGTCGGCGACGAATCGTTCGGCCGTGATCGTGGCTCGCGCGTGGTATCCACGCGCCAAACCGATACCGCTCACATAGAGTTCGCCGGCGACACCGATCGGCACCGGTTGAAGCCGCGAATCCAGGAGGACGGCCGCGGCGCCGCGCATCGGCTTTCCGATCGTGACGGGAACATCGCTGCTCAGCGGTCCGGTCAGGGTGGCGACGACGGTGGTTTCGGTCGGTCCGTACGCGTTGAACATCGAGCGTCCGTGTGACCACTGATCTACCAGCGCGGGCGAGCAGGCGTCGCCGCCGGTCACGACCACTCGTAGATCCGGTAGGCCGGCGGGATCAACAGTTGCCAGCGCGGCCGGGGTGACGAAAGCGTGTGTCACCCGGCCGACGCGCATCACCTGGGCCAGTTCGTCGCCGCCGTACACGGTGGGCGGCGCTATCACCATCGTCGCCGCGCCGCCGAAGGCAAGGAGAAGTTCGAGTACCGAAGCGTCGAAGCTCGGCGAAGAAAAATGCAGGGTGCGGTCGCCTGGTTCGACTCCGAACCTGATTCGTTCTTCGTCGGCGAAGCTGCTCAGCCCGCGGTGACTGACCACGACGCCTTTGGGGACGCCGGTAGATCCCGAGGTGTAGATCAGGTAAGCCGGGTCGTCGTAGCGCACGCGTGAGCGACGTTCGCCATCGTCGAGCGGTGCGTCCGAGCGGTACGCGTTCGGTTCGTCGGTGCTGAATTCGTCCAGAAGCAGCCAGTCCACCGAATCGGCGAGCCCGGCATGGTGCTCCCCCACGCTGATTCCGACAACAGCTCCCGAATCGGTGAGCATGTGCCGAATACGATCCTCGGGGTAGTGCGGATCGATCGGAAGGAAGGCGCCGCCGGTCTTGGCCACTGCCCACGTCGCGGTCACCGATTCGATCGACCTCGACAGTGCAAGGGCGACGTAGGTGCCTGGGCCGACTCCCCTGTTGATCAGTTCGCGGGCGAGTGTGTTCGACTCGGCGTCGAGTTCCCGGTAGCTCACCTCACGATCACCGAAAACGAGCGCCGGGGCATCGGGGTTCACAGCCGCGGCCCGGCGGAGGATATCGGGCAGGGTCAACGGCGCGGACGCGGTCGCTCCCCGTGCCGGCATAAGGAACTCACGCTCGAACTCGTCGAGAAGATCGAGATCTCCGACCGACGTTCGCGGGGCTGCCGCTGCGCCCGCAAGGATCCGCACCAGTCGCGAGAGGAAGGCTTGGACCGTGGATTCGGCGTAGTGCTGCGTGGAGTACGCCACCTCGAGGGCGCCGGTATCCGCGTGGACGTCGATCGCCACATCGAGGCCGGCAATCGTGGTCTCCTGCGAGCCGTCGTTGAGATGGACGTGCAACTCGGGCAGCTCGGGGATACCTGCCGCCGATCGAACCAACAACGTGTCGCGTTCTCGAGCAAGAAAACTCACGAACTCGTCGAACGGCGCCGCCGGATCGACCTCGCAGCGCAGCGGCGAAGTCCCCCACTCGGTCCTCGTTCCGATCAACACGTCACGGCGCTCGGTCGATCTCGACAACAATGCCGCAAATGCCGCGTGGACAACGGCAAAGAGTGAGACATCTTCCGTACGTGCAAGTTCGGCGACCGCGGGATCGAGCGGGACGCTGAGCCGATTCGTAGTGGTCGGCTCCGATTCTGCGTCGATTCGCTCGAGCCCCAGCGCCGAACCCTCGTCGAAGTCCCCCAGATATCCAGCCCAGAACCTTTCGGTTTCCCTCCGCTGCGCACTGCGTGCCCCGGCCTCGGCGCTTGCCGGATGAATCCGGTTCATCGGCGTACCGGCCGGTGCTGCTGTCAGTTCTGCGACCAACTCGGTGAACGCCCGGTGGTGTTCAACCAGTTCGTCGTGACCGTAGCGATTGGGGTTGCCACGAAAGTCGATCAACGTCTGAGCTGGGTCGCCACTCTGGTACACGTTGACCAGGAGATCCTCGACGGGCCCCGACGTGACGATGTGAAACTCGCCGGTCAGTGATCCCAGTGTTATCTCCTGCCGGAAGAGCATCACATTCATCATCGGACCGGACAGTCGTGCATCGCCGACCGCCAAGCCCGCATCGCGCCTGATGTCTTCGAGACTGCATCGCTGATGACGAAGCGCGCCGAGGAGTTCGAGTTGGACCCGCCCGACCAGATCGTCCACGCTTTCGTCGGGGTCGACGTGGATGTGAAGGGGCGCGACGTTGACCAGCATTCCGCCGGAGCGTTGCAGCGGTGCCGTGGTCCTCGCCGAGACCGGCAGATTTATCAGAACGTCGTCGTAGCCGGTGTTGCGAGACAAATAGCACGCCAGTGCAGAAATCAGCACCGCCGCCGCAGTGGCACCGGAACGCGAATTCCACTCGTCCAAGGCAGCAAGGCTGTTCGCCGACATCGCGGCACTGACGAGTTCGCTACGCGCAGTCGGAGGTCCCTCACGCGTTGCCAACGTAGAACCGTGCTCGACGCCGGACACTCGCTGGGCCCAGTATTCGCGGTCGGCCTCGAACCGACTCGATTCGCGGTACTTCTGATCGAGTTCGGACAGCGTCGTGACGTCGAGCGCCTTGTTTACCGCAGGCTCCCGGCCCTCGACTGCTGCGGTGTAGATCGCGGCAATGCGATTCACTATCGTCATTCCGCTGTATCCGTCGAGAGCAACGTGGTGAATCCTGGTGTACCACAAGTAGTCTCGATCGCCAGTTTGGAGAATTGTCATCTCGACGAGACGATCACGCGTCAAGTCGAGCGTCGTCGCGTAATCGTTGTCCATCCACTCCGACGCAGCCTGCCGAGGGTTCTCACGCTCGCGGAAGTCGAAGTAGTCGATACCCGGATCGATCGTGAAGTCCACGATCTGGCACGGCTCACCATCGGGGTACATCAACCGCAGAAATGGCGACTCGAACTCGTGGGCGGCCTCCACTGCAGCGCGGCTGAGCAGTTGCATGTCCAGGTCGCCGTGGAACTCGATGTACTGCGCAATGAAATACGGCACCGTCGGGTGAAGTTGCTGCGCAAACCACATACTGCGCTGCACCGCTGACAGGGGAAACGCCCCTGCCGGCAGGCTTCGCGATCCGGTCAGCGGATCGATCCTCTTGTCGGTATCCATCACGACCACCCCCACACAGCGTTGTGACGATCAGCGCCGGGAACTGTGGCTCGGGGATTGAAGAGAAACATCGCACCGCCTCGATATCGAGTGGAAACCATGTGGCGATCCTGCGAGAGCGCAGCCGAAGATCATCGACCTCGACGAAGGGTCGCTTCGAAGTCCGAACCTCCCCGAAGGTCCGAACTCAGGATCAGAATTTGTCGTCGTCAGGCGTCAGGCGCACCGCAGTGCTGCGGTGCTCAACGCAAGGCTAGAAACCGGTTGCCCACACCTGCTTCACCGGAAACGTTCGGCTTCTCGGGCAAGTTCGGTCAACCGTTCACACAACTGTGCGAGTTCCGAACTTTCGGCTCCCTCGGCAACAGCAGTCGCCACATCTTCGGCGGCGCAGCGAACCTCGAACATCCGATCCACCAGTTCGACGGCCTCGACGGCGGTCAAGATGACGGCGTCAGCCGGGATCGTCGTGCCCTTGACGGCATTGCGCTGCTCGTACGCGCGCTGGCGACAAGACTGGCTGCAGTACCGGCGACGACGACCCACTCCCGTCACCGCGACCTCGCGGCCGCACCACACACACGGGTTTCCGGAACGCGCAGTCTGCGGTGATCCGACGCGTGTGCTCTCAGCCATGAGTCGACACTGTACTCGAGATTCGGACGCCTTCGATGAACGCGCGCGGTACCCGGTAAGATGGAGAGGTTGCGTCTTCTCGCCACACGGGAACCAATCGGGTGCTCGTGGCGTTGTAGATGAGTGTGAGCGTCTACTCCCCAAGTCAGGGCGCCCACCAGCGGTGACGAACGAAGAGAGGACACCACCATGGCAGATCGCGTACTTCGAGGTAGCCGTCTCGGAGCTGTGAGCTACGAGACCGACCGTGACCATGACCTCGCGCCCCGTCGTATGGCCAAGTACAAGTGCGAGAACGGCGAGATCTTCGACATCCCGTTCGCGGACGAAGCCGAGATCCCCGGCACCTGGTTGTGCCGCAACGGCCTCGAAGGCGCCCTCATGGAGGGAACTGCCCCCGAAGCCAAGAAGGTCAAGCCTCCCCGCACCCACTGGGACATGCTGCTCGAGCGTCGCTCGGTCGAGGAACTCGAAGAGCTCCTCAAAGAGCGTCTCGATTTGCTGAAGGCCAAGCGTCGCGGCGCATGAACTAGCACTTCGATCAAGACCGTCCGGTTCTACACCGGGCGGTCTTTCTCGTTCTACGGGGAGTGATCGTTCACAAGTCGACGTCATACTTCGGCCCTTCTTCGACGTGGCAACTTCAGGATGCTTCGCGGTCCTCAAAGGCACTTCAGGACAACGTCATTCAGCATCCAGGCGCACTCGCGAGCCGACAGTGCGCGGATTCGCGATTCGCGCTGGAGAACCATCGGCACTGCTTCGTGCACCAGTGTGAGCTGTATCCCCCACCCCGCGACACACCAAACTTCGGTACCCCACTCACGCCGATCGTGAACTGGTAGCCCAGTCACTCGGCCGGGTTGCTTGCCAAGTGACGTTGGCAAACAACCCGGCCGACTGGGGTGTGGGTAAATGACTTACGGTGCTGAACGGTACTTCCGCTACTTCGCGGTCACCGAGCGGTGCTCTGTGCCGCGGTTCCTTGGCGGAGGCGGGTGATTTCGTTGCGTGATTCGACGACCTGGGAGCTGTCGTCGCCCTTGCTTACAGCAAGGTCGCTGCACAGATCCAGCGCGGCACGAACGATATGTCGTCGTTGGCGACGTTCGGTGCGAGTGGGTGCGGCTTTCGCGTAAGTGCGTTGTTGTCGCCATCCGCCGGCGGCTGTCACCTCGGCGTCGGTCAGGACGCCGGACTCGATTTCCGGGGCGAGAATGTCACGGACGAAGTGGGACTCACGTGGGTGCGCCCAGACGAACGCGATCCACAAGGCAGTGAAAGCGAAGACGATGTCGCCGATCATGATGACGAACACGAGCGAACTGCTGCCGCCGGCGATCGCGAGCATCGAATCCCACACGCCGTGGATCAGGATGGGGGCCACGATCAACGCCAATCCGCGTCCGATCCGCCGGGGCTGGGCCGGGGTGCCGATCAGATAGATCACGCCGGCGCAGAAAAGGGCTGTAAAGAGGGGATGAGAGACGATGTCGGAGTAGGTGCGGGTGGCGATGGAACCGATCAGGCCGTCGGTTTGGTGGGCGCCGAAGCCCTGCGTCGCGCCGGCAATCGAGTAAAGAAAGTCTTCGCTGGTCTGAAATCCCAAGCCGATGAAAGCGCCGAGGAGCAGGCCGTCGGTTGCGGTGCGCACCAGTCGCGGTGCAAGCGCGAGGAGGACGACGATGCCGATGCCTTTGGCGGTTTCCTCCACGAACGGTGCAGAGAGGCCCGCATGCCAGTCCTGAGCCCATACCTGCCCGAAAATCTTCGTGTAGAGCGAGCCGACTGCTCCGTTCGCGGGTACTGCGATAGTGAACGTTGCTGCGGTGGCGCCCCAGATGAAGCCGGTGACCACTAGTCCTACGGGTTGGCGTTCGTAGCGGTCGATGTGCCGGAACCACCATGTCCAGACCGCGGCGCTGATGATGCCGACGATGCCGGCAACGAGGAGTGCGCGCCCGAAGTATCCGGCGAAGGGGGCGAACATCTGCCAGCCTTTGACGAGGCCGAATCCGCACATCCACAGGTATATCCAGAACACGACGTTGCGTGGTTGGAAGAAGTGAAATTTCTCGCCCCAGGCCGTCGTATCGAATGCGCGGGAGCGGGTTTCGAGGAGATCGCTGCTCACTTGGTGTCTCCCTCATGTGTGCCGATGGAGGCGATCATGTCGGTGATTTCTCGACTGCGGGCGGCGATCTGATCGGGTGGGCCGACTACCTGTACCCGAATTCCCTCGCCGTCGGTGACGAATGTGGTCACCGATCCGGCGGACCGCGGAGTGTCAAAGCTGACCTGGACGCCGCTCAGACCCCCGTCGGTGCTGATCGGCTGGCGTGTACCGGAGACCGCAAGCACGGAACTGCCGTTCGTCGCAAGACTCACGGCATCTGTTTGGGAGAGGAGCTCGTCGGCAGTTCCACTGAATGTGTCGGCGTCGACGCTCACGGTGACGGTGCCGCCGGTCAACGTCACACGTGGGAGCGAATCGGACGCGCCATGTTGGTCGGTTCGGAAACCACTCTCGACATTCCAGCCCGCAGGTGCGGCGAAGGAGACCGTTTCGGTCACGGCCATTCGGTCTCCGGCGCCGGTTGGATCTTCGGAGGAGACAGCGGAATCGATGGCGGGCACGATCACGGTCCAGAGCATCCACACCCCCAAGATCGCGAGGGCGTGTGGGAAGACGCGTGTGTCGAGTCCGAGGAAGCGGTGATCCGCTGGTGGACGTCGTCCGTGTATGGGCTCGTGCTTGTGTGCAGTACTCGAAATAACGCTCAATTTCCCTCGTTTCCATTGCACGGCAGGTGCACTGACTATCGCAGAAACGGACAAATTCCGTGCATCAGCCGGCACCTGCCGGTCATCGAGACGATCGTGCACCAAGTTCCCGTCGGCGCGAGATCACCGAGAGCTCCTAGTCGACGGTGAACCGTCGCATCGCCAGATGTCCGAACACGCCGACCAGAATCAACGTAACGCCTGCGGTCACGGAAACGGAGTCGGTCACCAACCCCGCGATGCCGGTCACGGCTACGAACACCGGCAAAAAGTCGAACAGCCTGAAAATCGACTGCGGTGGTTCGGTTTCGAGGCCCTGAGCCTGAGCGGCCTTGTTCGGCGCATACTCGGGGTACCACTCGGTGAAGGAGATCGCGAAGAAGGTTCCGAGCAACTGCAGAATCCATCCGGTCCAGAAGTTGTCTCCGTCGTGCAGCAGTGCGTCTCCGAACAGGCCCACTGCGGCCGACCATGTGAAGGCGAGCGCCCACACTGCGGTGATGACGTAGTTGATGCGCAGAAACAGTGGCGTCGTCCAATACTCTTCAGGCGTCGACTCTTTCGCGTACTGCAAAGTGAAAGGATTGCGGAGCAGGATCGATCCGAAGGCAAAGACCACCAGCGCGATGTTGGTCAGTTCGCCTCCCCAGAGTTCGAACCACCGAATCGTGTTCGCCGACGCGAGGAGGCCGATGGCCGCCAGAACGCCGAAGAACACGACGTCGAAGACCTCCAACAGCTTCACCGTGCCGCCGCGCCGGTGACTGGCCGCCAAGATCAGCAGCGACAACCCGAGCGCGGCGGCCGCGGATTCCTCGAACCTTCCCGGTCCGGAGAGCAAGGACAGCAGGATCCACGGTGACAGCCCCGCGAGCGGTGACTGCAGCACCGCGTCGACGACACTGGTCTTGCGAACTGCAGTCTGGGGCTCGGTCTTCTCAGGCTCGGTTTTGTCTGGCTCGGTCACAGGAGGCCGCCTTTACGCAGGAACGGGTGGCACAGCGAGTACCCGCGTAGGCGCCCCTCGGAACATCGGCAGCCCGATATCCGTTGCTCGGGTCAGATTGCCGCAGTCTCCTCAGGCGATTGCTCGGCCCGATCTCGGCGCCGGGCTACCAGCGCCATGGCAATCGCACCGACCGCGATGATGCTGAGCACGATCTCCGGCGCCGGACCTACTCGGGTAGCGAGGGTGGAGCTGGTCGAGAGCGGCACCTTGGCCACAAGTGCCGCCGGCACGAACAGGTCGGTCTGCGAAGTCACTGCCCCGTCGGGAGCGATGATGGCGCTGACACCACTGGTTGCGGCCACAACGACGGCACGGCCGTGCTCGACTGCCCGCACACGGGACATTGCCAGCTGCTGATACGTCATCTCGGTGTCCCCGAAGGTGGCGTTGTTGGTCGGTACTGCCAGCAGCTGCGCACCATTGCGCACCGATTCCTGGAACGCCCGGTCGAACGCAACCTCGTAACAAGTCGCGACGCCGATCGGTACACCCGCTGCTTGGACAACGCCGTTGCCCTCGCCGGGCACGAAATTGCCCGCACGATCGGCGTACGAGGAGAAGTTCCGGAAGAAGCTTCGGTATGGCAGGTATTCACCGAACGGCTGGATGATCTTCTTGTCGTGCTGTTCCTGAGGACCATTGGCGCCGTCCCACACGATCACTGAATTGGTGGTCGTACGATCGGCATTCACGAGTACGGTGCCGACAAGAATCGGGGCTCCGATCGCTTCGGAGGCTCGGGTGATGTCGGCCGCGGCATCGGCGTTTCGCAGGGGGTCGATGTCCGAGGCATTTTCCGGCCAGATCACGACGTCAGGCTGATCGACGCGGCCCGCGTCCACCTCGGCTGCCAGTTTCACGGTTTCGGTGACGTGGTTGTCGAGGACCTGCTTTCGTTGCGAGTTGAAGTCCAAGCCCAACCGCGGAACGCTGCCCTGGATCGCGGCGACGGTGATCGTTCGGTCGCCGGAATCCATGGTGGCAAGAAACGGCGACACCACGAGAGCAACGATCACGGGCACGATGGCGGCGGCAACGGCTCCGAAGAATCCTCGGTCCCATCGTTTTGCCGCGACAGCGACGACGACTGCTGCCAAGCCGGTACCGGTCAGGGCCACCGCGAAGCTGAGCAGCGGCGCACCGCCGATACTCGCGAGTGGGAGGAGCCACCCTTCGGATTGACCGAATGCGAGCCTGCCCCAAGGAAATCCGCCGAAAGGGACGCTGGAACGAAGCCACTCGGTAAGCGTCCAGGTCGCGGCAATCCACAAAGGTGCCCAAGGCAACCTCGCCACCAGTACCGCCAGCAACCCGAACAGTCCGATGAACAACGACTCCACCGCGGCCAACGCGATCCACGGGACCGCGCCCACGAACACACCGATCCACGGAAGCAACGGCACCAGGAATCCGAGACCGGCCAGGTACCCGTAACCGAAGCCGGCACGAAGACGCAATCCGCCTCGACCGAAGTTCGTCAACACGCACGTCAGAAGAGCGATCCCGACTGGCGCCAGAAACCACAGCGGACGAGGTGGGAACCCGGCGAAGATCAAGAATCCGCCTGCGGCTGCGTACAGCGAACGTAGCCATGCCGAACCGGTGAGCACAGCGTTCACGCGGGAGCGATCGCTGCTGGGCGCCTCTGCGCCGGCCTCACTCACTCGTCGAGCCGCGCTGGTAGACGACGCGTCCGCGATGCACCGACTTGATGCAGACCGGAATCGGCGCATCTTCCGCCAGCCTGGGCAGAGCGGGTACTCGCGAGCGCGGATCGGTAGACCATCGCTGGACCGAATCGGCCGGTGCACTGACTTCGAGTTCGCCTGCCGCCCACAACACGTAGGAGGCGGGTGCACCCGGATTGAGCGTTCCCGCGGCGCCGTCCCGCACTCCGCCCGCGCGCCAGGCGCCGCGCGTTGCGGCGGAGAAGGCCGCACGCGGTGAGATTCCACTTCCGTCGGTGCGGTGCTGGACAGCGGCGCGCAGCATCGCCCACGGCTCGATGGGGGTGACCGGGGCATCGGAGCTGAATGCGAGCGAGACACCCTTACCGGCAGCAGGTGCAAACGGATTCAACGCTGCTGCGCGGTCGACTCCCAGGCGCGTGGTGTACAGACCGTCGGTACCGCCCCACAGTGCGTCGAACACCGGTTGGACGCTCGCGATGACACCCAAGGCCGCGAAGGTTTCCGCGTCAGCCATCGACATCATTTCCGCGTGCTCGAGGCGGTGACCCAACGCGGCGACCTTGGGGCCACCCAGTTCGTCGGAGACCTTGCGGAACGCGGCCGCTGCCGACGAGACGGCACCGTCACCGATCGCATGGAAGCCGGCCTGGACACCCGCGAGGGTGCAGGCCCGGATGTGTGCGGCGATCGCGTCGACGTCGAGATAGGCGTTGCCCGTCGAATCAGGTTGGTCTGCATAGGGTTCGAGCAGCCACGCGGTATGCGAACCGAGCGAACCGTCGATGAATAGATCCCCGCCGAGTCCGTCTGCTCCGGTTTTGTCGAGGAGTGCGCGAGCATCCTCTTCGGTGTCGACGCGCTCACCCCAGTAGCCCCGAACCTCCACTCCGTGGTCGTGGGCCAGTAGTTCCTGGAAATCGGTCAGTCCCGAGATGTCCGGTCCGCCGCACTCGTGCACTGCGACGATCCCGCGGGAGGCGCACAGATCGAGCGCCGCGGTACGAGCAGACGCGCGCTGAGATTCGGTCAGCAGGTTCCGAGCCGCATTGCGCGCCAGGTGGTGTGAATCGAAGGTCAGCGGGCCGTCGGCCGAGTATCCGGCAGTGTCGGCGAGGCCGGAGATCCCGTCGCGCAATGCGCTCGAGCACGCGGCCGAGTGAACGTCGATCCGCGAGAGATACACCTTGCGGCCAGGGGCAGCCGCGTCGAGATCCGCGGTCGAAGGCGGCGTCTGATCTGCCCACTCGGTGTCATCCCAACCATGTCCCCAGATGACTGCGTCGGGATGGGCAGTTTCGGGGTTTGCCGCTGCGAATGTTCGTACTCGCGAGAGGCATTCGTCCAGTGAGTTCGCGCCCACGAGATCCAGACCGACGAGATTGAGTCCCAATGCAGTGATGTGGACGTGGGTGTCGACGAACCCGGGAGTGACAAACGCACCGCCCAGGTCTTCGATCTCCGCGGCGGGGTGCAACGCCCGTCCGGCGCGCTCGTCGCCGACCCAGACGACGGTGCCGTCGGTGATGGCGATCGAGGTCGCGTCAGGTGCAAATGAACTGTAGATCCGGCCGTTGACCAGCAGACGAGTAGTCACGAGCACCCAGTCTGCCTGTTAGTACTGCGGCCCCCGCGAACGGGTGGGTGTATCCGTGTCCAGAATCTCACCCTCGAGGACGAGTTCCTTGCCGTTGCTTGCTACGTACTCGGTGGTTTCGGGTGTCTCGACGATGATCTCGCCGTCGATCACCTCGCCGTTTCCGCGCATGCGCGCCGCGTAGCCGACGGTTCCGGCGAAGGCGTCACCACCGGCGGCAAATGCTGCTGCGCGCTTGCCTGCCAGGAGCACCGCAAGCGGGCGGAGCGCCCACCGGGTCGGCGGAATCAGAAGCAGAAGGCCCAGAACCGAAGTCACGAGTCCGGGTACGAACATCAACGCGGAGCCCGCCGCGACCAAGGCGCCGTCGGCGACCGCCAGTGACGGCGATCCCTCACCCCTCGTTGCCTTGCGGAATCCGTCCATGACTCGTCGCCACTGTGAACGCATGAGGATCAATCCGACAAGCGAACCGGCGAGAAACAGCAGCACTGTCCAGGCGACACCGATGGCGTTGCCCACGATGACCAATGCGGCGATCTCGACGATCACGTAGAGGAGGAATACGGCGGCGATCATGACGTCCCCTTTCAGACGGTCTATCCGTTCAACGCTCGAGGGGCCGGATTTTCTCCCGACAACGACTCAGAGGTGCAAAACAGGCGAGTGCCGTGAGTCACACGGGCTTTCTCTCGCGCACGTGCGACTTGCCTGGCGTTAACTAACGCTCCGCTAACGATTCTAAACCTCAAGTTGACGTTGAGACTATGCGCGTGGTCAAGTCACTTCGGGCCGCATTTCCCGGCCTCATGAAATGAAGGAGCCCGACATGAGCCGACTCCCCGGCAAGACACTCGCCCGACGCATTCCCGCTGCCATCGCCGGCACTGCCGCCGTCGTGGCACTCACGGCCGGCAGCACGATGATCAGCGCGGGAACCGCGGCCGCAGAACCGGTAGTACCCGAAGGAATTGCCGCGCTGATCGCGCAGGCCGCAGCCATCTCCCCCGAAGCCTCTGCTGCTGTTCAGCAGTTGATCGGCACGGCAGGCGCTGATCAGATCACGACCGCCCTCGATCTCCCGGACGTCGGCGTCACCAAGCCGCAGTCGTTCATGTACCCCGCACCGACGGTCGGGTGTGGCGTGGCCGGTGAACCTGTCACCGTCACCCTCAGCTCCGCACAGGCCGGTCCGAACTTCCCGTTGCCGCCGTGGGTCGAGGCCGACCATCTCCGGTTCCAGGCAATCCCGGGTTACGTCGGCATACCCAAGACCTCAGGGTTGAGTGTTGCCTGGATCAACGTCGGCACCTTCAAGGGTGGCATCGTCCCGTTGGACGAGAAGTTGCCCGTACTCGATACGCCGTTGCTCTCGAAGGTCGTCGACACCGGCGACGGCAAGGTGTTTGCCGCTCTGTTCGGCAATGTCGATTACGCAGACGGGAAGACCTGCATCGTGCTGCCAACAGTGGGCGCTTTTGATGCCTGAGCAGAGCGAAACGCTCGCTGCCTGACAGGCGGCTGGCCTACGCGCCCGGAGTTACCAGTCCGGTCTCGTAGGCCAGCACCACCGCCTGCACACGATCACGCAGATCGAGTTTGGTCAGAATGCGTCCGACGTGCGACTTGATCGTCGATTCGGACAGGTACAGCTGCTGTGCGATCTCGATGTTCGACAGTCCCGTGGCCACGTGCCCGAGGACTTCGCGTTCGCGTTCGGTCAGGACGTCGAGAACCACCGGATCGCGTCGCGGCGCCGGACCGTCCACGATGAACCTCGACAGCAGACGACGTGTCACCTTCGGGGAAACAACCGCATCACCGGCCGCCACGCTGCGGATAGCCGACACGAGGTCCTCGGGCGGGGTGTCTTTGAGAAGAAACCCACTCGCTCCGGCACGCAGGGCGCCGAGCGCGTGTTCGTCCAGGTCGAACGTCGTCATGACCAGGACCCTGGATTCGATCCCGGAGGCAAGAATCTGCTCCGTCGCTTTCACACCGTCGACAATCGGCATCCGCACATCCATCAACACGACGTCAGGCTTCAGCGCCACCGCCGCTGCGACCGCCGCGGCTCCGTCACCGGCCTCACCGATGACCGAGATGTCCTCATGTGCTTCGAGCACCATGTTCAGGCCCATCCGCATGAGTTCCTGGTCGTCGACTAGCAGCACGGTGATGGGCACGGCGTAAACCTATCGGGCCTGAGACGTCGGTGCCAATGCGATTGCGGCGAGCCGGTATCAATCGTGGATCTCGAGCGGCAACTCTGCGTACACACGCCAACTGCCGTCGGGGCGTCGTCCCGTCTCGAGTGTCCCGTGCAGTACCGCCACCCGCTCACGCATGCCGACCAATCCGTTGCCCGAACCGTGAGCGAAGGTCGAGCTCGACGTTCCGTTGTCGACGACCTCGAGCAGTACCGCGGTCTCGGTGCGGCGCACGGTGACCCGGGCCTTCGGGTTCGCGCCGGCGTGGCGGAGGACATTGGTCAATGATTCCTGAACGAGGCGATGAATGCCCAGGCTGACCGATGGACTGACGTCGTCGAGCTCGCCGGTCAGCTCGAGGCGCACGCCGAGACCGGCAGCACGCATCATCTCGACGACCTTGGCGATGCCGGCCGTTCCGTGTTGCGGCATCAAATCGCTACTGACCTCGGTGCGCAGAAGCGAGACGGTCCGGCGAAGCTCGGCAAGCGCGTCACGTCCGGTGCTGGAGATGTTGCCGAGCGCCTTCTTCGCCAACGCCGGATTGGAATCGACGGCGTACGAGGCGCCGTCCGCCTGAACGATCATCACGCTGACCGCGTGTGCGACGACGTCGTGGAGTTCGCGGGCGATCCGGGTTCTTTCCGTCGCCACCGCATCCTCGGCGCGGCGGTCTCGTTCGTATTCGGCCACTTCGAGTCTGGCGGCCACTTCCTCGTCGTAGGCACGTCGCGCGCTCAAGAACTCGGCGGTGATCCAGGCCAATGCATAGAGCAGCGTCGCGATGATGATCGTCAGGATCACGTCTTGGCGGATGACGAGCAACGAGAAAGTCATGTCCAGGGCAAGGAAGCACGCGAATATCGCCCCGGTACGCCGATCGACGTACGCAACGAGTGTGTAGAGCGAAACTCCGAGCGCCAACAGGCCTGGATGTTCCGCAGCCGGATCCCCGGTCGCCCACATCATCAGGGTCGCGAAGTACGACATCGACAATATGGACGCAGCGGACACACGCGGATATTTGCGACGCCACACGACGGGAAGGCAGATCAGAAATCCGACGACGAGCTGAGGCCACCGCTCCTCACGCGGCGAACTGACGAACGTGACTACCTCGAGCGCGAAGAACACGAGCGCCAGCGCGCTGTCCGCGATCATCGGCTTTCCTCGCAGCCACAGGCTGAACCTCCGCATGTGCTCAAGAGTGTCACAGCTGTGAAAGAGTCACCGCCGTGGATATTGCTGATTGGGGACTGCTGATGACGGCAGCAACGGCGGCGGGTTGGGTGGACGCCGTCGTCGGCGGCGGCGGATTGATTCTGTTGCCCGCGCTCTTTCTGGTCGCCCCACAATTGACCCCGCAGGCCGCACTGGCCACCAACAAACTGACGGCATTCACCGGGACGAGTGCTGCGGTGTACACGTTCTCGCGTCGAATCCCGATGCAATGGCGGCAGATGGCGCCGGCAGCCGCCTTGGCAGCGGTGACGTCCGCGTGCGGGGCGGCGGCCGTTTCACTGATCGACAAGAAGTACTTCATTCCGATCGTGATGGTCGTACTCGTCGCTGTCGCCGTCTTCGTGACAATGCGGCCGACGCTGGGCACCACGATCGCCACTCATCGTCCGACGCAGCGCAAGACCGTCCTCGTCCTGCTGCTCTCCGCCGGACTCATCGGGCTTTACGACGGTCTGCTCGGACCCGGCACCGGCACTTTCCTCATCATCAGCTTCGCCACCTTCCTCGGAACCGAATTCGTTCGAAGCGCGGCCATGGCGAAGGTGATCAATCTCGGTTCCAATTTCGGCGCGCTCGCCTACTTCGCCGTCACCGGGCATGTCTGGTGGAGTTTGGGTTTGGCGATGGCGGTGTGCAATGTTCTCGGCGCGGTCATCGGTTCGCGGATGGCGCTGAGCAAGGGATCCGGATTCGTCCGGATCACGCTGTTGGTGGTCGTGATCGCCATGGTGATTCGCCTCGGATGGCAGCAGTTCGGTTGAGATCGGCGGTCGTCGGCTAGCGTCGTGTGCGTGACCGTCACCCGAGATGTCGATGCAGATTTCCTCGCCCTCCCGCTGCGAGCTGTCGCTGATGCGGCGCTGTCGGCAGCGAGAACAGCCGGCGCCCAGCACGCCGATGTTCGTGTCCACCGCGTGCTCACACAGTCGATCCGCTTGCGCGACGGCGTAGTTCAGGCGGTGTCCGACGGAGACGAGATCGGGGTCGCCGTCCGTGTGATCGTCGACGGCACGTGGGGATTCGCCTCGCACGCCGAGGTATCCCCTGACGTCGCGGCTGCGCTGGCACGCCAAGCGGTCGAGGTTGCGAAGGCATTACGCTCGCTCAATCGGGATCCGGTCACCCTCGCCGACGAACCCGTCTACGCTGACGCGACGTGGGTGTCCCCGTACCTCGAAGATCCCTTCGCGACACCGACGGCCGACAAGGTAGCGCTGCTGGTCGACTACTCCGGACGGCTTCAAGCCGCTGACGGCGTGGATCACGTCACGGCGAGTGTCCTCCAGGTCAAGGAGCAAACTTTCTACGCGGATCTGGCCGGTTCGTCGATCACCCAGCAACGGGTGCGTCTGCACCCCGAGTTCGAGGCGACCGCCGTCGACAAGTCGGCCGGCAGCTTCGAATCGATGCGCACCTTGGCGCCGCCGGTAGGTCGCGGATGGGAGTACCTCGGGGCGCAGAGCACGTGGAACTGGGGCGATGAGCTCGCGCAGATCCCGGAGTGGCTGGCCGAGAAGACGAAGGCACCGACCGTCGAAGCGGGTCCGACCGACCTCGTGATCGATCCGACCAATCTGTGGCTCACGATCCACGAATCCATCGGACACGCCACCGAATACGACCGGGCGATCGGCTACGAAGCGGCCTACGCCGGTACGTCGTTCGCGACGCCGGACAAGCTGGGAACGCTGAAATACGGGACGCCACTCATGCACGTGACCGCCGATCGTAACGAAGAGCACGGCCTGGCCAGCGTCGGATTCGACGACGACGGCGTCGCCTCTCAACGGTGGGATCTGGTGGCAGAGGGAACACTGGTCGGGTATCAACTAGACCGCGTGTTCGCGCCGAGGCTGGGGCTGACTCGTTCCAACGGCTGCTCGTACGCCGACTCCGCACATCACGTTCCCATCCAGCGAATGGCCAACGTCTCGCTCTCCCCCGACCCTTCTACGGACACCTCGACCGCAGACCTGATCTCGCGAGTCGAGAACGGCATCTACGTCGTCGGTGACAAGTCCTGGTCGATCGACATGCAGCGCTACAACTTCCAGTTCACCGGTCAGCGGTTCTTCAAGATCCGTGACGGAAAGCTCGACGGTCAGGTGCGTGACGTGGCGTATCAGGCGACGACGACGGATTTCTGGGGCTCGATGGAAGCCGTTGGCGGTGAGTCGACCTGGCGCCTGCAGGGCGCGTTCAACTGCGGCAAGGCGCAACCCGGTCAGGTTGCGGCGGTCAGCCACGGCTGCCCGTCCGCTCTGTTCCGCGGAGTCAACATCCTCAATACTCGTTCGGAGGCTCAGCAGTGATCGATCCGCAGCAGGTCGTCGAGCGTGCATTGGCCGCGAGGACGGTAGACGAATCGTTGGTGATCGTGACCGATGCAAGTGAGGCGTCGCTGCGGTGGGCCAACAATTCGATGACCACCAACGGAGTCTCGCTGTCCCGGACGTGGACGGTGATCTCGATCGTGCGCGAGGGTGACATCGCGAAGGTGGGCACTGTCAGTTCCAGCAGTGTCGATCCCGAGCAGATTTCCGCACTCGTACAGGCAAGCGAACAGGCTGCGCGTACAGCCACTCCGGCTGACGACGCGTCCGACCTGATCACGCAGTCGGCGGCAGAGACCGACTGGGACCTGCCGGCCGCCCTGACCGACATCGGTGTCTTTGCGCAGTTGGCTGCCGACCTGTCCACGGCCTTCGACGGTGACGACCAGTTGTTCGGCTTCGCTCACCACCAGTTGCACACCACCTGGCTCGGAACTTCGACGGGCGTGCGACGTAGAACGGCTCAGGCCACCGGCTCCGTGGAGATCAACGGCAAGCGCGGCCACGCCAGCGCCTGGGTCGGATCCGGAACTGTCGATTTCACTGACATTTCAGTGCCGAATCTTTTGTCGCAGTTGACCACTCGGCTCGACTGGGCGGAGAATTCGGTCAGTCTGCCTGCCGGCCGCTACGAGACGATTCTTCCGCCTTCTGCTGTCGCGGACCTGATGATCTATCTGATGTGGACCATGGAGGGTCGCGGCGCCGAAGAGGGCCACACCGCACTTTCCACCACCGGTGGTACCCGGATCGGCGAGAAGCTCGGATTGCCACTGACACTCACCTCCGACCCCGGCGCCGAGGGCTTGCAGTCCGCGCCGTTCGTGATCACGACGTCGTCGAGTGAATCCGTCTCACTGTTCGACAACGGTATGGAGATCGAACCCGTCGACTGGGTCCGAGACGGCGTCGTCAATGCGCTGGCGTACCCGCGCCACGCTGCACGAGAGTTCGGTCGACCTGTCGCAGTTCCCGGCGACAATCTCATCCTGACCGGTGGTGACGACACCTCGATCGAGGACATGATCGCAGGTACCGAGAAGGGTCTACTGCTCACAACCCTCTGGTACATCCGTGAGGTGGATCCGACGACGCTGCTGTTGACCGGACTCACCCGTGACGGGGTGTATTTGATCGAGGACGGCAAGATCGTCGGCGCCGTCAACAACTTCCGTTTCAACGAGAGTCCGCTCGATCTCCTGCGGCGGGTCACCGAGGCTGGACGCACCGAGATCACGCTTCCCCGCGAGTGGAAAGACTGGTTCACCCGCACGGCCATGCCGCCGATGCGGATTCCCGACTTCCACATGTCCTCGGTCAGCCAGGCGCAGTGATGACGAAGGTCGTGATCGCCGGCGGCACCGGCGCTCTCGGCCGCCGAATCAGCGACGATCTCGCCGACCGCGGGTATGACGTCGTGGTCCTGACTCGGTCACCGAAACCCGGCAGGCACAGGCAGGTTCAGTGGGACGGCGTCACGGTCGGCGACTGGGCAGGAGAACTCGACGGCGCCGCGGTGATCAATCTGGCCGGCGAGTTGGTCGATCGCCGACCAACCCCGGCAAACATCGCACTGCTCACCAGCTCCCGTGTCGATCCGACCCGCGCGCTGGTCGAAGCGTCGAAACTACTGGCGCACCCTGTTCCGGTGTGGATCCAGGCGAGCACGCTCGCAATCTACGGTGACGCCGGAGAGACCCGACTCGACGAGGCTTCCCCACTCGCTGACGGACCACCTCAGATGACCGACGTCGCAAAGGACTGGGAGGCAGCGGTCGAGGGAGCAAACACGTCACGAGTAGTGATCCTGCGAACCAGTGTCGTGTTGGAGAAGGGCACACCGGCGCTCGAGCGACTCCTGTTGCTCGTACGTCTCGGTCTGGGCGGACGCGTTGCCTCGGGTAGACAATGGACCAGTTGGATTCACATCGACGACTGGCTGTCGATCGTTCGTTGGGCCCTCGAACCCGATTCGGCTGCCTCGGGCGTGGTCATCGCGACTGCCCCGGATCCCGTCCGCAATTCAGAACTGATGGCCGGGCTGCGCAAGCACCTTCACCGGCCACCTGCGCCGCCGACGCCCGCTGTCATGGTCAGATTCGGCGCGTTCCTGCTGCGCAGCGACGCTGCCTTGGGCCTGACGGGTCGTCATGCCGTGTCGAAAGTGCTGACGGACAACGGCTTCCCCTTCACCTATCCGCGGTTCGATTCAGCGTTGGACGATCTGCTCGGCAACTGACGCGGTCAAGCTGCAGTGATGGCAAGTCCGATCGTTCCGGTCTTGCCGCGGCGCAGGAGACTGCCTTTCATGGTGATCCAGCCAAGGATTCCGTAGCGACGCGCGATCGCGTCGCGAGCATGATCGGTGCCCGGCGCGTCGAGGATCTCGGCGACGGCGGCAACCGGTTCACCCTTCGGATTTCCCCGCGCGTCACACGCGGCGACTGTGACCGACGGGTTTCGCCTGATGCGCTTGACCTTGTAGGAATCGGTGACGGTCCACATCAAGATCTTGTCGCCGTCCGGCGCGGCCCAGAGTGGAGTCGCCACCGGCGTTCCGTCCTTGCGGAGGGTAGTGAGTAGGACGTACTTGGCCTCGGAGACACGCTTGAAGTCGGAGTTCACTCCTCGAGGATAGGGGCGGGAACCTCTCACTGGACACCGATGAGCTTCCGCGACTATCCGGCGACCTTCCGCAATCGGCTGACACACGCCACTTATGCACGTTTTATCCGGTTTCTGCGCGCATTCAACATGCCGTTTCGTCCGCAAACTCCATCTCGAGTTATTCTGAGGCAAATCATCGAACTGGGGAGTCGAACAAACACATGCAGCGTCGTGACATGCAGCGTCGTGACTTTTTCAAAGCGGCCGGAGTGGGGGCAGCAGTTGCAGCCGCGACACCGCTCATGTCGACCTCGATCAGCCACGCCGCTCCCGCGCCTCTGCGTGCGCTACCGATGGGTGCCGATCACTACCGCGCACTCGTCCCCGAGTTGTTCGTACCCTCGCCTACTCCCCCGGAGCATTCCGAAGCCATCGTCATCGGGTCAGGTTTCGGCGCCAGCGCGACCGCTCTCCGGTTGGCGCAGAGCGGCACCCAGGTCACCATCCTCGAACGCGGACTCCGATGGCCGCATGATCCGCAGCGGGAGATTCACACCTCCGACATGCTGGCCGACGGCCGCGGAGTTTTCCGGCGCACATCGTTCACCAACCTCACCGGACTCCCGGTGGTGTGCGACTACTTCAGCGGCGTCCTCGATGCCACCGACTACGAACACATCTCGGTCTGGCGCGGCGCTGCAGTCGGCGGTGGTTCCATCATCTTCACCGGCGTGATGATCGCGCCCGAGCGCCGATTCTTCGACGCAGTCTTCGGCAACTCCCTCGACTACGACGAGATGGCGTCCACCTGGTACCCCAAGGTGCGCCAGATGCTGCGTCTGAGCGCGTTGCCCGAAGACATTTACCAAACCCCGAATTTCGGTCACTCGCGTCGTTGGGATCAGGACGCTCGTCGTGCCGGATTCGATCCGCAGCGGATCGACGGGATCTGGAACTGGGACGTGGTGCGCTCAGAACTCGACGGCCGAACCCGAGCCTCGGCCACTGTCGGTGACAGCAACATGGGTAACTCCAACGGCGCGAAGTTCGACCTCACACAGAACTACATTCCCGCCGCCGAAGCCACCGGACGAGCCACCGTCTGTTACGGACATCAGGTGCTCGCGATCAGTCGCGAACGTGATGGACGCTACGTCGTCGACGTCGAATCGACGGATCCGACGGGTGGCGTTCTGGCCCGGAAGACTCTTACCTGTGACCGTCTGTTCCTCGGCGCCGGCTCGATCGGCACCTCCGAACTGCTGGTACGCGCCCAGGCGACGGGCGCGCTGCCGAACCTCAACGAACACGTCGGTAAGGGCTGGGGAACGAACGGCGACGCCGGGATGGTGCGCTCGTTCGGCTTCAGTGACGGCACTGCGCAAGCCGCACCGTCGGCATCACGCATCGTCGACGAGTCGGGAATGCCACTCTCCCTGGAAAACTGGTACGTCCCCGGCCTACCCGTCAACATCGGCATGCTCGGAACCTTGGGTATGACCCTCGATTCGCAGCGCGCCGACTTCGCCTACGACGGGGGCAACGATCGGGTGGTGCTGAACTGGCCGAAGAACGGCAACGACGCCACCGTCGAGGCCCTGCGCGCCGTCCAGAACAAGATGGCCTTCGCCGGCACCACGCTGCCGTCCGCCTTGCCGTTCGCGAAAGACGTCAATTCCTCGTTCACCGCGCATCCCCTCGGCGGTGCGGTTCTCGGCAAGGCAACCGACGGCTACGGGCGAGTCAAGGGCTACGACGGCCTGTACGTGATGGACGGCGCTGCCATTCCGGGCAGCACCGGCACCGTCAATCCGTCACTGACCATCACTGCTCTGGCGGAGCGGAACATCGCTCAGATCATCAAGTCCGGACGCTGAAACACTTCAGCGCCCGGACCTGCTGATGATTCTCGAGGTTTACTCCCCCTCGAGTTCGCCTTCGGTTTCGAGGTACACCTGACGCAAGCCGTCGAGTGTCTTCTGCTCGGGGTGCTCCCACATGTTGCGCTCGGCGGCTTCGAGGAGCCGCTCGGCGATTCCGTGTAGTGCCCACGGATTGGATTGCGTCATGAACTTCTGGTTCTGCTCGTCCAGAACGTAGGTCTCGGCGAGCTTTTCGTACATCCAGTCCGCGACCACGTTGGTGGTGGCGTCGTACCCGAAGAGGTAGTCGACCGTGGCTGCCATCTCGAAGGCACCCTTGTACCCGTGACGGCGCATCGCGTCGAGCCAGCGGGGATTGACCACGCGCGCCCGGAAGACACGTGCGGTCTCTTCCGAAAGTGTGCGTGTGCGAACCGATTCCGGCCTAGTGCTGTCGCCGATGTATGCCTCGGGCGACTTTCCGGTCAGCGCGCGCACGGTGGCAACCATGCCGCCGTGGTACTGGAAGTAGTCGTCCGAATCGGCGATGTCGTGCTCACGTGTGTCGGTGTTCTTGGCCGCCACGTTGATTCGACGGTAAGCACTGCGCATGTCGTCGGCTGCCGGGATTCCGTCGAGCCCACGGCCGTACGCGAAGCCGCCCCAGTTGGTGTACACCTCGGCGAGGTCGTCGTCACCGCGCCAGGTCTTGGAGTCGATGAGTTGCAGCAGTCCGGCGCCGTAGGTTCCGGGCTTCGAACCGAAGATACGGGTGGTCGCACGCCTGGCGTCGCCGTGCTCGGCAAGGTCGGCCTGTGCGTGGGCGCGCACGTAGTTCTGCTCGTCCGTCTCGTCCAGTGCCGCGACCAGCTGAACGGCGTCGTCGAGCAGTGCGAGCACGTGCGGGAACGCATCACGGAAGAATCCGGAGATGCGGACGGTGACGTCGATGCGCGGGCGGCCCAGTTCTTCGAGATCGATGACTTCGAGGTTGACGACGCGTCGGCTTGCTTCGTCCCAGACGGGGCGAACACCGAGGAGCGCGAACACTTCGGCGATGTCGTCGCCGGAGGTACGCATTGCGGCGGTTCCCCACACCGACAGACCCACCGAGCGCGGGTACTCGCCGTGATCGGCGAGATAGCGAGCGGCGAGCGACTCGGCCATCGCCTGACCGGTCTCCCACGCCAGGCGTGAAGGAACTGCCTTGGGGTCGACGGAGTAGAAGTTACGACCAGTGGGAAGAACGTTGATCAGGCCGCGCAGCGGCGAACCGCTCGGACCCGCGGCGATGAATCCGCCGTCGAGCGCGTGCAGGACCTGCTTGATCTCGTTGTCCGTCTGCCGCAGACGCGGAACCACTTCGGTGGCCGCGAACTGCAGGATCTTCACGACGGTCTCGTCGTCGCTGAGTTGTTCTGCCGCAGCGGGGTTCCAATCGGCGTCGTACATGCCGCGAACCAGTGCGTGCGCCTTTTCCTCGACGTCGTCGACACGGCTGCGCGACTCGTCGCCGTCTTCGCTGAGCCCGAGTGCTTCACGCAAACCGGGGACGCTCTGTTCGCCGCCCCACATCTGACGGGCACGCAGCATGGCGAGGACCAGTTCGATTTCGGCGTCGCCCTGGGGTGCACGGCCGAGAATGTGCAGACCGTCGCGGATCTGGACGTCCTTGATCTCGCACAGCCAACCGTCGACGTGCAGGAGCATGTCGTCGAACACGTCTTCTTCAGGCCGCTCGGCGAGGCCGAGGTCGTGGTCCATCTTGGCGGCACGCATCAGTGTCCAGATCTGCTGGCGAATAGCCGGGAGCTTGGACGGATCGAGTGCGGAAATGTTGGAGTGCTCGTCGAGCAGTTGCTCGAGGCGGGAGATGTCGCCGTAGCTTTCGGCACGGGCCATCGGCGGGATCAGGTGATCGACGAGCGTCGCGTGAGCACGACGCTTGGCCTGTGTTCCCTCGCCCGGGTCGTTGACCAGGAACGGGTAGATCAGCGGCAGGTCGCCGAGCGCTGCGTCGGTGCCGCAGTTGCTGGACATGCCTAGCGTCTTGCCCGGCAACCATTCGAGGTTGCCGTGCTTGCCGAGGTGCACAACGGCGTCGGCGCCGAATCCGCCGTTGTCCGGGGTGGCAGCGATCCAGCGGTAGGCCGCGAGGTAGTGGTGGCTCGGCGGCAGATCCGGGTCGTGGTAGATCGCGACAGGCTTTTCACCGAATCCCCGTGGCGGCTGGACCATGAGGACGATGTTGTTGAATCGCAGTGCCGCGATGACGATTTCGCCGTCCGGATCCTGCGAGCGATCGACGTACAACTCGCCGGGCGCTGTGCCCCAGTGTTCTTCGACTCCGCTGCGCAGTTCCTCGGGCAGGGTGGCGAACCAGTCGCGGTACTTCGCTGCCGAGATGCGGATCGGATTGCCCTCGAGCTGCTCGGCGGTAAGCCAGTCGGGATCCTGTCCGCCGGCCGCGATCAGGGCGTGGATCAGCGCATCGCCGTCCTTGGCTGCCAGGCCGGGAACTGCGTCAGGACCGTCGACCGGACCGAGGTCGTAACCGGCAGAACGCATTTCGGTGAGCAGATCGATTGCGCTCGCCGGAGTGTCGAGGCCGACGGCGTTGCCGATACGGGCGTGCTTGGTCGGGTACGCCGAGAGCATCAGAGCAACCCGACGCTGGGTGGTCGGAATGTGGCGAAGCTTGCCGTGACGGACTGCGATGCCGGCGACACGGGCAGCGCGCTCGACATCGGGGACGTACGTGGACAGTCCGTCGGAGTCGATTTCCTTGAAGGAGAACGGGACCGTGATGATGCGCCCGTCGAACTCCGGCACCGCCACCTGCGTCGCGACGTCGAGAGGCGACAGGCCGTCGTCGTTCTCGTCCCAGGTGGCGCGGCTACTGGTCAGGCACAGCCCCTGCAGGATCGGGACGTCGAGTGCAGCGAGTGCGGCGACATCCCAGGCTTCGTCGTCCCCACCAGCGGACGCGGTGGCGGGCTTGGTGCCGCCGGCAGCAAGAACCGTCACGACCATAGCGTCGGCGCGGCGGAGCGTGCTCAGAAGTTCGGCTTCTGCGGTTCGCAGAGATGCGCAGTAGATCGGCAGCGCGGTGCCACCGGCCTCGGCGACCGCGTCGCACAACGCCTGGATGTACCGGGTGTTTCCGGCCAAATGCTGGGCGCGGTAGTACAGAACTGCGATGACCGGACCGCTCGCCGAGTCGAGATCGGGCGCGAAATCAGCGATGCCCCAGGAAGGCAGGTGAGCCGGCGGCTCGAAACCGTGGCCGGTGAGCAGGACGGTGTCGGATAGGAAGTGGTGCAGCTGTGCCAGATTCTGTGTGCCACCCTCAGCCAGGTAGTTGTGCGCCTCGGCAGCAACACCGGCGGAGACCGTCGAGCACTCCATGAGGTCGGCATCCGGCGCGTGCTCGCCGCCGAGAACGACTACGGGCAGTCCGGAGGCGAGGACCATGTCCAGGCCGTCTTCCCAGCTGCGACGGCTGCCGAGGATACGAACGATCACGAGGTCGACGCCGTCGAGCAAGGGCGGCAAGTCCTCCGAGACCAGCAAGCGTGAGGGGTTGGCCCAGCGATAGGAGACGCCGTCGCCGGCTTCCTGGCTGGCGCGGGCGCTCAGCAGATCGGTGTCGGACGTGGAGAGCAGAAGAATCACGGGTGAAGCCTTCCTGGGGTTTCGCGCCCCGTGGCACAGATCTGTCATCGACGGCGGTTGAGGGTCTGACTCGTGTTTCCGAGCGGAAACACGTCCCGCTCGAGCAACACTCACAGTGGCGCGACCGCACCGGACTTTCACCGGTTTCCTCAACTGCCGTCACTGGTGGTGGTGATGCTACCGGTCCGCAGAAGGCACTCATGACAGGTCGTACCCTGGAGCCATGCCCACGGACCGTTCACAGCCAGACGCGTGCCCGGGTGCACTGCAAGTTCACCACGCCGCCGACGGCGCACTGGCACGCGTGCGCCTACCCGGCGGACTCCTCACCCCGGTCCAATTGCAGACGCTCGCCGTCGCAGCGCGCGATCTCGGCAACGGGCAGATGGAACTCACCTCGAGGGGCAACGTCCAACTGCGCTCGGTCTCGGACCCCGAAGCCTTCGCGTCGCGAATCGCTTCGGCCGGCCTGCTGCCGTCCGCGACGCACGAGCGAGTGCGCAACATCCTCGCGTCCCCACTGTCCGGCCGTATCGGGGGCGTAGCCGACATTCGTGAACTGGTCCACCGTCTCGATTCGGCGATCCAAGCGGATCAAGCATTGGCGGATCTGCCAGGGCGAACCCTGTTCACCCTCGACGACGGGCGCGGAGACATCACCGGGCTACGGGGCGATTTCGGGCTCCATGCGCGCAGCGCCACCGAGCATTCACTGGTGCTCGCCGGTCACCACACCACTCACCGCGTCCAGGCGGACGACGCCGTCGAATTGCTCCTCGAGGCGGCTCGATCATTCCTCTACGTCCGCGACAAGCACTGGCGCCTGGCCGAGGTTCCGGACGGAATCGAACGCACCCTCGAGCAGCTGGGTCTGAGCGCCGAGTCCACCGGTGCGGCGGACCTCACGCCGGATACACGGCCCACCATCGGCTGGCTCGAGCAGCGCGACGGGACCGTAGCCCTGGGCGGAGGCTTGCGATTCGGGCTGCTCGACGCTCGGCTGGCCGAGTTCCTGGCCGCCGTCGACAAGCCCGTTGTCGTGACGCCGTGGCGATCGGTGCACATCTTCGACCTCGACGAATGGGCTGCCGAGCAGGTAGTCCGGGTGTTGGCGCCGATGGGGTTGATCTTCGACGAGAACTCACCGTGGCTCGACGTCACCGCCTGCACCGGAAGCCCGGGATGCGAGAAGTCGCTCGCCGATGTGCGCACCGACGCAATCACCGCCGTCGAGCAGGCAGAACTGCCCGTCGTCGGGCGCCAGCACTGGGCCGGGTGCGACCGCAGCTGCGGACGTCCCCGCGGGGACGTAGCGGATGTGATTGCGACGGGTGACGGTTACCGGGTGAATCCGGCCGATCGGTGATGCCTCTATCGTGTGGCACATGATCGAGTACATCCGTGACGGCGCGGAAATCTATCGCCAGTCCTTTGCCACCATTCGGGCCGAAGCCGACCTGAGCCGTTTCCCGGCGGATGTCTCGCAAGCTGTAGTGCGCATGATTCATGCAAGTGGCCAGGTCGATCTCGTCGACGACGTCGCCTTCACACCCGGTGTCGTCTCGGCTGCGCGCGCAGCTCTGCGCGACGGCGCGCCGATTTTCTGCGACGCCCAGATGGTGGCTGCCGGCATCACGCGCAAGCGTCTGCCCGCCGGTAACGACGTCATCTGCACCCTCGGCGATCCGCGGGTTCCCGTGCTGGCGTCGACCATCGACAACACTCGCTCGGCGGCTGCTCTCGAACTGTGGGGAGCCAAGCTCGAGGGCGCTGTTGTCGCGATCGGAAACGCACCCACCGCACTGTTCCATCTCCTGAACCTCATCGAAGCCGGCGCACCCCGTCCGGCCGCCATCGTCGGAGGTCCGGTCGGCTTCATCGGCGCTGCCGAGTCGAAGGAAGCCCTCATCGAACACGCCAGCGGGATCGATCATCTCGTTCTCCGCGGCCGACGCGGCGGCAGCGCGATCACCGCGGCCGTCGTCAATGCGATTGCGAGCGAAGTCGAATGAGTGCAGGCAAGCTCTGGGGTGTCGGTATCGGCCCCGGCGATCCCGAATTGGTGACCGTCAAGGCCGCCCGCGTCATCGGCGAGGCCGATGTGGTTGCGTTCCACTCCGCGAGGCACGGCAAGAGCATCTCCCGCGGAGTTGCAGCGCCGTACATGCGCGAAGGACAGATCGAAGAACACCTCGTCTACCCCGTGACCACCGAGACCGTTGATCATCCCGGCGGATACCAGGGCGCGATGGACGAATTCTACGAAGCGGCTGCCGAACGGCTGGCAGTTCACCTCGCGGCCGGTCGAACCGTCGCGTTGCTCGCCGCCGGCGATCCGCTCTTCTACAGCTCCTACATGCACATGCACAAGAGGCTGGCCGATCGCTTCGACGCCGAAGTGATTCCCGGCGTCACCTCCGTCAGCGCGGCATCTGCTGCACTCGGAAAGCCGCTGGTCGAGGGTGAAGAGATCCTGACGATCCTGCCCGGAACATTGCCGCAGGCCGAGCTGACCAGGCGGCTCAAGGAAACCGACGCCGCAGCCATCCTCAAGCTCGGACGTACGTTCCCACCGGTCCTGCAATCGCTCGAGGATTCCGGCCGCTTGGATGAAGCGCACTACGTCGAGCGCGCGAGCACCACACGTCAACGCGTCGAATCCGCTGCCGAGGTCGACCCGGACGGAGTTCCGTACTTCTCGATCGCCATCGTTCCTAGCCCGTCGAACAACCCTCGACCAGCAACCGAATCCCGCGGCGAGGTGGTCGTGGTCGGACTCGGACCGGGCGACACCGCCTGGACCACACCCGAAGTGGCGCATGAGCTTTCGTTGGCCACCGACCTCGTCGGCTACGGCCCTTACGTCGATCGCGTGCCGACGCGTCCGGGCCAGCGGCGCCATTCCAGCGACAACCGCGTCGAAGCCGAACGCGCCGCGATGGCGTTGGACCTGGCGAAGAACGGCGCCCGTGTAGCTGTCGTCTCGTCGGGAGATCCCGGCGTATTCGCCATGGCTGCAGCAGTTCTCGAAGTTGCCGCCGAAGACCAGTGGCGCGACGTCCAGGTCCGCATCCTTCCCGGTATGACGGCGGCAAACGCTGTCGCCAGTCGCGTCGGCGCTCCCCTCGGGCACGACTATGCGGTGCTCTCGTTGTCTGATCGCCTCAAGCCGTGGGATGTCGTCGCGCGCCGTATCTCGGCAGTTGCAGCCGCAGACATGGCATTTGCGGTCTACAACCCGGCGTCGAAGTCCCGGACGTGGCAGGTCCAAGCCATGAAGGACCTCGTGCTCGAACACCGCTCCCCCGAGACTCCTGTTGTCATCGGGCGCGATGTTGCCGGCGCCGAGGAATCAGTTCGCGTCGTAACCCTCGGTGAGCTCGAGCCTTCCGAGATCGACATGCGGACGCTGCTGATCGTCGGCTCATCGATGACCACGGTCGTCGAAACCGGTTCGGGCCGTCAGGTGTTCACCCCGCGGCGCTACCCGGAGTAACCACCACTCGGCGATAGCATGGCGTCATGCCCGTCAACCGGACCCGGAAAGCCAGATACGCGCGCAAACGCAAACGCCGAATGGATCTGGTGGAGCACGACCTGTCCGTCGAGCAGTGGTCCGCGCTCAAAGCGGCCTGGGGTGGCTGCGCGTACTGCGGCGAGCCGGACGAGTCGCCGCAGCGTGACTGTGTGCTGGCGATCTCCCGCGGTGGGCGCTACACGCTCGACAACATCGCACCGGCGTGCCGCTCGTGCAATGCAAGCAAATGCAACAGCGAGGTCACTCTCTGGTTGCGACGCAAGGGGTATGACGAGAAGGCCTTCCTCCTGCGGCACGCGGAGATAGGTATCGAGATGAAGGCGCAGTTCTCGGAGCAGTCGTGACGACCCCGCACGAGTTGCGCCCGATCCTCGACGAGTTGATGGAGTTCGAACCTCTGTTTCACCGAACTCGAGTAGCGATGTCACGAGACGAGTTCGATGCGGTCGTCGACCCGGAGTTCCGGGAGATCGGAGCCTCCGGCGCTCGATACACTCGCGACTACGTGCAGTCGGTAGTTGAGCGCCGACGCCTCCGCGGCGAGGTGAACGACGCCGCCGAACTCGGGTGGAGGGTTGACCGGCCAGCACTGAGCAGGATCGCGCCTGACACGTATCTGGTGACGTACCGGCTGGCGCAGGCGCATCGTGTCACCGAGCGATCATCCATCTGGCGGTTCACCGAGAATCGATGGAGCGTGTTGTTTCATCAAGGCACAGTCGTCGAAAGTGGTCTGGAAGCGTGAACGAATCGACCCAGAAACCCACCATTCCGCTTTGGATGGACATCACCTTCACCGTCTTCGTTCTTGCCTGGATCTTCATCACGATTAGCGCGCTCGCCTGGTTGCTGTTCGGTCGACCCCCGCGTGACTCCAGGTCCCGAACCTGATCTACACCGACGGCCCGGCAGTAGTCTGAGTACGGTCCGGTGCTGTCACTCTGCGCGTATCAGGGGAGAACAACGAGATGAGACCACTTCGATACTCGATCAACGTCACCCTCGACGGCTGCTGCCATCACGAGGCGGGGCTCCCACCCGACGAGGAGTCGATGCGCTACTGGACCGCTCAGATGGAACGCGCCGATGCTTTGCTGTTCGGCCGGGTGACCTACGAGATGATGGAGTCGGCGTGGCGGCGGCCCGCAACGGGCGCGTGGCCTGACTGGATGGACGAGTGGGAGATCCCGTTCGCCGAGGCAATGGACCGGGCGAAGAAGTACGTCGTGTCGAACACGCTGAGCGGGGTCGATTGGAATGCCGACCTGGTGCTGGGCGACTTGGGGCCAGCAGTTCAGCGACTCAAGGAGCAGCCCGGCGAAGGCCTGTGGGTTGGCGGCGTGACACTCCCCCTGGCATTGGCAGACCTGGGACTGATCGACGAGTACGAGTTCCTTGTGCAACCGGTCCTCGCCGGACACGGACCGACGTTGCTCGCGGGCCTGCGCGAGCGCATCCAACTCGAACTCGTCGACCGCCACGAGTTCCAGTCGGGTGCAGTCGCCGTGCGATATCGGCCCGCTCAAGTACCGACATGATGTGAATGCGCGAAGAGCTGCAATCAACCATGTTCGGTGTTCGGTATTGACCGAACACCGAACATGCTGAAACGATACACGCGTGAACAACCAGGCTTCCGCCGTTGAGGCTTTCGTGATCGACGCCTTCGCAGAATTGGGCATCGACGCCCAACCACCAATCCGCGAACCCGGCACCGGCATCGACCTTGTGCTGGACCCAGACGGTCTTGCCGTCCCAATCCAGATGAAGTACCGCTCTCTGGTCACCGACCAGGTTGCCGAACGACTACTCACCGAAAACCAGTCCACGGACACGACATTGTTTGTCGTATCGGACCGCCTCACCGAAACCGCGCGCGCGATCCTCGTCCAGCGACGCTGCGGCTACCTCGATCTCCGCGGACGACTTGCCATCCGTACAGGCAGCATGGTCATAGACGCCGAAGTAAAGACGCTCCAGAAACGCCTTGAACGGTCGGAAGCACTCAGCGGCAAGGCCGGCCTCGAGGTCGCAGTTTCAGTGCTCATGCATCCCGAGCGAACTTTCGCGGTGCGTGAGCTCGCGCGGGAGTTGGGTCGTTCCCCCAGCACGGTCTCGGAGATACTGGCTGCCCTGCGCCGCGACGGTTTCGTCGATGCGAGGAATATGCCGACGAGCACCGACCTGTTCTGGCAGGTCGCCGAGCGCTGGCCGAAACCCCGCGTTCACTTAGCTGCGCTCCCGTCTCGGGGCGATGCAACTTTGATGCGACCACTGCGGCTCAATCTCGACACACTCGAGAAGGAACCGGGTTGGGCTTTGACCGACTCTGCGGCGGCCGCTATGTACGGTGCGCCCTTGGCTTTCCGCTCAGACCAAACCCTCGACTTCTTTGTCCCCGACCCTTCGACCCTCCGGCGCGCTACTACCCTGCTGGGAACTTCAGCCTCTGCGATGCAGGCGAAGGCCACGTTGCGGGTCGCGCCTGTACCCGCAGCCGTGAATCACCGCGTCAATTTCGACTCCAACGCGCTCGAATGGCCACTCACACATCCGTTGTTCGTCGCACTCGATCTCGCCCAAGACGCCGGACGCGGCCGGGAGATCTTGGACGCATGGACACCCGACGTCCGGTGGACCCGTGTCTGGTAGCCGAGTTACCTTTGCCGGTGATGCGATGGCCGCCGTAGTTCAGGGTGTTATCGAGGTCCGCTCACTGCTCGGGGGGCCGCCTGTCATCGTAGGCGGACTCGCCGTATTGTCGCGGTTGTCGAATCCCCACCGAGCCACGGTCGACCTCGATCTTGTGGATCGACTTCTCGGCGATATCCCCCAACTCGAAGTCCTGCGTTCTGCCAACGGCGCTGAGCCTGTCGAGCCGGCAGCCGTCTTACTGCCCACGCCGTACGGATCAGTGAAGGTCGACGTGCTCGAAGTCCGTCAGATCGAGATCGACCACCCCAGCGACGATCCTGGCGATCGTCTCCACGCTTCAGCGCACGCGTGGGCCAACGACACCGCCAGCGACATGACCATCGCGGTGATCCGGGCCCACGGCAATCTTGTCGAGGTCACCACCCCAGTTGCCGAGCCGGGCCCACTTATCGCGATGAAACTTCAGGCGGTGATGAATCGTTCCGGAGACAAACAAGGCACTGACCTTCTCGACATCGTGCACCTCGCGCTCGACGCAGCCACCCGCCCCGCGGCGATGGCGCAAATCAGCTCCGTCGATATTGCCGTTGCCCGCGACATCGCCCTTCACGTCAATCTGTGGTTCAAGGAGAGACGAGAGCAATCTCTCCAGCGGATCCGAGCAGCGGGCGACCGAGATATCGCCGCCGACGACTTCGATCTGGTCGCCGAATTGCTAACTGACGCAACAGATCATCAACGCTGACCACAAACGGGCTATGTCGGACGCGGGAACCGGCCCGGGTGACATTAGTGAAAAACTCCCGTCAGTACGGTGTCGACGTGTTCGACGATCTGCTCACCGACTGGGCCTGTGTCCTCCCCGTTGTGAGCGCGTCGCGGAGTCCGGGCGGTCACGCCATAATGGTCGACTTCGTATCGGCGTCCGACACAGGCCGGACGCCGATACGTGTTCACGTCAGCTCACAGGAGCGCCACCGCTCCCGCCGAGGTGGCGGGCGAAGAACCGAGCCGAACTGTCGCGCTCGTAGTCGGGCACCGGATAGTGCCTGCCCGAGTAGGCGTGCAGCGTCTTCTCCTTCGAGCCGAAGGCATCGAACAACGCCACCCCTGACGTGCGGTCGTAATCCTTGTCGTCCCAAGGGATCCGGTACTCGACCGGGACCGTGAGCTTTCGCGCTGCCTCGATGAGGGAGTCGTCCACAAAAACTCCCCCGAAGCTCACGGCAGCGATCCTGGATTCGACCGGGGCCAACATCAGCCCGGTCACGACCCCTAGCGACACGCCGCCGAAGCCGATCGGAGCGTCGGCGTCGACGTCGGGCAGTGTTTGCAGAGCGTCGATGGTCGCCTGCCATTCCGGCACTGCACGCTCCGCCAACGATCGGTTGTACTCGACGACGATCGGGGCGATCGGCTCGTGGGCCGCCCTAGCCTGGTGGATCGCCTCGACCCACTGTTCGTCCTGTGTGTTCCGCGGCCGGTCGCCGTGTCCGGGCGCGTCGATCGCGGCGACTGTGAACCCGTGGGAGCTCACGCTGTGGAGCGCACTGGCAACCAGTCCTGGTGCCTTCTTGTGCATGCCGCCGGAGTGCCCGGACAGCAGAAGGGGTGATTCGACAGATCCGGACGCGGGTGACCAGAGCACACCGGTGATGTCGTCCAGAATGAAATGGCGTTCGACGACACCGTTCAACGTCGTCTCGGAAGTGAATTCGATGGTCTGAGAATTGGATTGCATGGTGTTACCTTTCGGGATTGCCTACTCGAGGCGCTCCCGGCGACACCTACGTCAATCGCCGATCCGTGAACACGAGTGGGAGCACCCACATGGTTACAGCGTTCATGGGTCTCACCTCCCGGCGTGTTGTCACGGTCTCGCACAAGCTATCAACCCGAACCGAAGCTCGTCCAATCATTTTTCCAGCGCGCCCGACAGCGGTCAGACCCGCGATCGGTCGACGCTCGCGCGGACGGCACGGATGTAGCGGCGCGTCACAAACGCCTGAACTCGACGTCCGATCGGAGCGCCGAGACGCACCCACCACGTTCCAGGCTTGGAGAATGCGACGATCTCGATACGAACCGCTTGGCTGGTCTCGTCGAACTGGACGACAAACAACTCCTCCCCGCATTCGGGGTGGCCTGCGCGGGTTCCGTACGCGAAGCCCTTGCGATTGGGGTCGTCGACGACATAGACGATCCGAACCGGGATAGTCACCGGACCGAGTCCGAAAGTCGCATCCTGACCTGCCACCGCGGTCGGGGCTGCCGTACGGACGGTCAGACCGGCTCCGCGGTGCATTCCCCATTCCAGGACGGTACGAGCTGCGACCTCGAAATCTTCACGTCCGGATCCGACGGTCGCGCTCTCGTGAACGTGGTGATAGCCAGCGGGGAGAACGCCTGCCGTCGCGCCCACCTCGAGGTACGTCAGTCCGCCCGGGCCGGACACCATCACTGCTCGCGTCGGTGGCTGAGGATGTTGATCACGTGACCGTCGGGGTCGGCAGCGAAGAACCTGCGCACACCCCACGGCTCCTCGGTGACGGGGTAGACGATCGTGTCGCCGCGCTGCACCGCGGCCTCGTACGCTGCGTCGAGATCGTCCACCTCGACGGAGACGTCCGGCACGACGGGGGCATGAGCGTCGTGCGTCATGACGCTGATCTGCAAGGACGGATCCGTCGGCGAAGCCAACGTCACGATCCACCCGTGATCCATGACAACTTCGAGGCCCAGCACTTCGGTGTAGAAGCGCTGCGCGGCCTCGAGTGAACTACTCGACAGATCCGAAACTATCCGCGTGACGGCCATGTCCCGCAGGCTACGCCGCCGCCGGAGTCCACCGCGACTTGACGAGGCGCTCGATGTCACCGGAAAGTTCGTCGCTGACGATTCCCGGAAGCAGGATCTGCCACATCTCGTCGACACGATCCGGAAGGTCCGAGCGTCGGGTGAGAACGTTCGAAACCAGCTGTACCCCGGTGAATGCCGAGGGCATGAACCTGCCGAACGATTCTGCGCTGACCGATTTTCGGATTTCACCTTCCGCCTGAGCTCTGGCGGTGAGATCCGTGATTGCCGAGATCCATTCGGCGTACGGTTCCACCGGCCCCTCGTACGTGCTCAGTTCCAGCGTCAGGCGAATGCCCGCGCGAACGATCGGCTCGTCGACAATCTGACGTGCCATTTCGTGCGTGAGCATGATCATCTGTTCCAACGGGTCCTTGCCCGTCGCGGAAATCGCCTGCACCGATTCGATCGAGAGCCGATGCTGTTCGGCAATGATGAATTGCGCGAGCTCGTCCTTCGACGCGAAATGGAAGTACAACGCGCCCTTGGTAGTACCGGCCCCCGAGACTATGTCGGCCATGCTGGTGCTGCCGTAACCAGTCTTCTCGAACTGCGCGGCCGCGCCGGCAACGATTTGCTGCCGAGTCAGCTCGGCGCGTGCTTGCTTGACCACTGAATCCCTCTCGTCCTCCAAAGGCCCCCGCCCAGCAAACCCCACGGTTCGCGCCACACTCCAGCTATACCCAAAAACTTCACAATTGCCCCACATTACCAGCGCTCCTTCCATTGCTTCAATTACGAATGCAACAAAGGCGCTGGTCAGACGTCCGATTTAGAGGGAATCTCCTCTCCCCAACGTGCTTTCGTCAACCCGCGCACGGTCCACCAAGTCTCCGACTAGGAGCGTCAACTCCATCATCTGGTCCGTGATTTCCTCACGCAACTGCGTTGCATCTGCCTCGGAAATCGCGCCGGACTTGGTATCGAAAGACATCAACAACTCGATATTGGTGCGAAGTGCAGTCAACGGAGCCAGAAGGTCCTGGCCCGCTTCGGTGATCAGACTTCTCTGGCGCGCCCGCGATTCCGACAACGTCCCGAGCATCCGATTGAAACTGACTGTCAACGACGCCAACTCGTCGTCGCCGGTCACCGGAATCGGCGCAAGATCATCCGTTTCGGCAACCCGCCGCGTTGCCGCAGTGAGTCGCGCAATTGGTCGTAATCCTGTGCGTGCCACAGCATCTCCGGCCGCATAGGCGAGTGCGATTCCGGCCGCCCCGAGTGCCGCCAACACCACTGCGAGTCGCTTGAGGACCGAACGGGTCGGCCCCAAGGATTGGGCGACAACCAAAGTTTGGCCCGCAACCGAGGGCTCGACAAGAATTCGATACGCATCGACGGTTGCGATCGTCTGCGACGAATTGCCGTCTGCGATCGACCTGATGGCGTCTGCGCTGGTGCTGAACGGCGGCAGACCGGGAGTCGCCGTCACCAAGGCGCCGTCGGCAGTGAGAAGCCCCACCGCCTGGATGACCGCTGTATCCGCGCCGGCCGTCAATCCCAGAACCGGTGTGACACCGCCGAAATTGACGGTGTCGGTGATCGCGTCACTCGTGCGCTCGAGTTGTCGATCGACGTTGCCTTGCAAATACGCGTTGAACACGATGTACACCGCCGACGCCGACACGATCACCGCGATCGCCACCAGCCCTGCAGTCAGCAATTTTACGCGCGCGTGGAGCGTCCGCACGTGAATTCCCGATGGTTTTCGACGGCTCATTCCGGGAACCGACACTCTCATGCGCGGTCCCGCAGTGCGGCGTCGAAAGATCCCAACATCCCTCCAGTATGGTCACGGAACCTTAGACGAACCTGAAGCGAACGCGATGTCGGCCTCACAGCGCCGTTCCACTACCGAAAGCCGTGAGCCAGTCCACCGCCCCGGCTTCGGTGTCGAATGCCGGAGCGGTCGCCGGGATCGGTGGTCGTTCGACGACGATCACCGGGATCGACAATTGCCTGGCGGCGGCGATCTTTGCGTACGTCTGCTCGCCGCCACTGTTCTTGGTGATCACGACGTCGATGCCGTGAGTTCTCATCAGATCGACTTCCGCTTCGACGTCGAATGGGCCACGTGCGAGCAGCAATTGCGAATGAGGCGGCAATGTCCCTGAAGGCGGATCGATGGAACGCACGAGAAACGAGACGTTCTTCACGCGGTCGAACGCCGAAACTCCTTGCCTCCCGATCGTCAGAAAAGCGCGTGAGCCGATCGTCGGCACCAATTCTGCGGCGTGATCGAGATCGCGTACCGGAAGCCAGGTGTCGCCGGGTTGCTCGCGCCACGGGGGGCGTCGGTACATGGCGTACGGAACGGAATTCGCGAGGCACGCGTCGAATGCATTTTTGGTGATGCGAGCGGCAAACGGATGTGTGGCGTCCAGCACTGCACGAATATCGTTGTTCGACAACCACTCCGAGAGGCCTTCGGCTCCCCCGAACCCACCGATGCGTACTTCCCCCTCCGGCCATCGAGGATCACGAACCCGGCCGGCCAGCGATGTGACAACTTCGAGGTCGGCTGAATCGGCCAACCGAGAAGCGATCACTCGACCTTCACCCGTGCCGCCGAGCAAGAGCACGCGACGACGAGTACCCGTCGGGGTCAGTGTGTGCTTCTCTCACGCGCCGCCGAGTAGAGATAGCTGTCCGGGAATCCTTCAGCAGTCAACACTCGGCCGACGATCACAACGGCCGTCTTCGTGATGCCGGCTGCATGAACAAGTTCGACGATCGTCTTCAAAGTGCCTCGAACAACGATCTCCTCGGGCCGCGAGGCGAAGGCGACGACCGCCACCGGGCAGTCCTCGCCGTAATTGTCGGCCAACTCGGATGCGATCTGTTCGATGCGATGAGCGCCGAGGTGAACCACCATCGTTGCGCCGCTGCGGCCCAGGGACCGCAGATCCTCGCCCTCCGGCATTGCCGTCGACAAGGTGGAGACTCGGGTGAGAACAATGGTCTGCGAGACGCCTGGGACGGTCAACTCACGCCCCAGTGCAGCTGCTGCCGCGGTAAATGCAGGAACACCGGGAATCATGTCGAAATCGACACCCGCGGCGTCCAGGCGACGAGCCTGCTCGGCCACCGCGCTGAAGATCGACGGATCACCGGAGTGCAGACGCGCGACGTCCAGCCCGGCGGAATCCGCTTCGACAAGGATTGCGGTGATCTCGTCCAGGCTCAGGCGAGCAGTGTCCACGACCTGCGCCCCGACCGGGCACCACTCGAGCAACTCCGCCGGGACAAGGCTGCCGGCGTACAAGCACACAGGGCTCGCAGCGATGATGCGTTGCGCGCGGACAGTGATCAGATCTGCCGCACCGGGACCCGCACCGATGAAATGAACGGTCATTGTGTGGATTCCTCCGGCGTATCTGTGTCTGCGCCTGCAGACGGCTGACTTTTTGTGACGGACCATTGGACCACCGGAAGTTGCGGTCGCCAAACGTTGAACGCGCCCAAAGGCTCGGCGCGCTGCACCTGAAAGCGTCGCAGCGTCCCACCCTGGCGACTCATCCAGCCGAGCAGCAACGATTCGGACTCGGCGGTCACGGCGTTGGCAACCAGACGCCCGCCCACGCTCAACTGCTCCCAGCACGCTTCGAGCATTCCCGGTTGCGTGACGCCGCCGCCGACGAACACCGCATCGGGACGCCGAACCTCTTCCGCAAACGCCTCGGGCGCGGTCCCTTTCACTGCCAACGCAGGCACGCCGAGATTGAGTGCATTGGCACCGATCTGCGATACCCGGCTCGCCACTTTCTCGAATGCTGTTGCAGTGCAACGCGGGTGGGTTCTCATCCACTCGATGGCGACGGTGCCCGACCCTCCGCCGACGTCCCAGAGGTGTTCTCCCGGCGCCGGTGCGAGTGCACACAACGTCAATGCGCGGATCTCCTGCTTGGTCATCTGACCGTCGCCGACAAACGCAGCATCCGGTAGACCCGGGATTCGAGTCAGCCGCAACGGATGATCGACCGAGATGCACTCGACGGCCAGAACGTTCAACGCGTCCACGTCCTCGTCCGCGTGATCCCACTCGTCTGCCACCGTGACGGTCCGCGATTCCTCGGCCCCGCCCAGCTGGGCCAGTACAGTCAGAGTCGATCGTCCGAAACCCGCGCCGGACAACAGACGAGCCACCTCCCCCGGTGTCGAGCGCCCGTTACTCAGAACCAACAGGCGCACGCCATCGACCACTGCCGCCAAGACGGTCGCCGAGTCTCGGTTCACCAGGCTCACGACGTCGATCTCGGCCGATGCCCATCCCATTCGCGCGCTCGCCAACGCCACCGACGACGGGTGCGAGATCACTCGCACGTTGTCCGCGCCGAGCAGCCGGACCAACGTGACACCGAGGCCGTGGAACATCGGGTCACCGCTGGCGAGCACACATACTTTGCGGTCCGCGTTCTCTGCGAACATCGACGGCAACGCCGGAATCATCGGAGACGGCCAGGTGAGCCGGGTGGGCGCACGCCGTGCCCCGAGATGTGCCGCCGGGACCAAGTCCAGCTGGCGCGGCGACCCCATCAGGACCTCCGCACCGAGGATTGCACCCTGCGCGCTCTCGGACAGCCCTTCCCAGCCGTCGGCGCCGATGCCGACGATCACCACCGGGTGTGCGGTCATCGCGGCATCCGGCGCCAGATCGTCTGAGGCAGAAGCCGCATGACGAAGAACACCGGCTGCAGAATTCGCGGAACCCACACCCGCGTTGCCCCGGAGTTCAGTCCCCGTACGACGGCGTCGGCGACCTGCGACGGAGTGCTCGACATCGGGGCAGGCGACATTCCCTCGGTCATCTTCCCGATGACGAACCCTGGCCGTACCAGCATCAACTGCACGCCCGAACCGTGCAGCGCGTCGCCCAGACCGCTGGCAAAACCTTCCAAGCCGGCCTTTGCGCTCCCGTAGACGTAGTTGGCGCGGCGAACCCGAACGCCGGCGACGGACGAGAACACCACGATCTTTCCGGTTCCCTGTCGGCGCATGATCTCCGCGAGGTGCGTGAGGATGCTGATCTGAGCCACGTAGTCGGTGTGCACCACCGCGACCGCATGCGCCGCGTCGGTTTCGGCACGCGCCTGATCGCCGAGAATTCCGAAAGCCAGCACTGCAACCGAAATCCGACCGTGCTCGGCGACTACGGCGCCCAGGAGGTCTCCGTGCGTGTCGACGGCGTCGGCGTCGAACTCGACGGTGGAGACGCCGACCGCTCCGGCATTCCTGAGCATCTGCTCCTGCTCCGACAGCTCGCCGCTGCGTCTGGCAGCCAGAACGATGTTGCGGCCCGGCGCGAGCCTGACCGCGATCTCGAGGCCGATCTCACTTCGTCCGCCGAGGAGCAGTACCGTCTCGATGTCATTCACGTTCGCACCCGCAGTCACCGCTCCAGTGTCCTGGATTACCGTCGTGGCATGACGCTCACCCCCTCCACCACGCCATCGGCACAGCAGACTCTCACCGAAGACGGGCTGAAGTTCGTCGGTGAATACCACCTCGCGACACTCACGACGTTGCGTCCGAACGGCACCCCACACGTCGTGGCCGTCGGGTTCACCTGGGACCAGGAAGCCGGAAAGGCGCGCGTGATCACCAGCGGTGGTTCACAGAAGGCGATAAACGCAGCGCGTGGCGGATACGCCGCAGTCAGTTCGGTCGACGGTGGTCGCTGGCTCACGCTCGAAGGGCCGGCACGCGTGCTCGCCGACGAGGACTCCGTGGCCGACGCCGTTCGGCGCTATGCCGAGCGGTACCGCCAGCCACGGGTCAACCCAGCGCGCGTGGTCATCGAAATCGACGTCACACGCATCCTCGGGTCCGCGGCGTTCAAGGAAAGCTGATCAGCCGAGGACAGTCAGGCCGTGCGGACGGTTGTTGAACGACTCGCAACCGTCGGCGGTCACGACAACGATGTCCTCGATACGGGCACCCCAACTGCCGCGGAAGTAGATTCCCGGTTCGATGCTGAAGGCCATACCTTCGACGAGTTCGATGGTGTTGCCCTCGACGATGTACGGCTCCTCGTGCACGGACAGCCCGATACCGTGACCGGTGCGGTGAACGAAGACCTCCGCAAGACCTTGTGCGGCAAGCACTTCGCGGGCGGCAACGTCGACGGATTCTGCGGATACTCCTGGCCGCACCGAATCGACGGCAGCCTGCTGTGCCGCTTCGAGTACCGCGAACTGCGCTGATACCTCGGCGGACGGCTGTCCCATGCTGTACGTGCGGGTGGAATCCGAGTTGTAGCCGGGCTCGACCGGTCCGCCGATGTCGATCACCACGATATCGCCGCTCTCGATCACCCGGTCCGAAACCTCGTGATGCGGATCGGCGCCGTGCGGGCCTGATCCGACGATCACAAACGCGGCCTCGGTGTGCCCCTCTTCGAGAATCGCCTCCGAAATTGCCTCGCCCACTTCGGCTTCCGTACGGCCGACGATCAAGAACTCGGCCATGCGGGCGTGAACACGGTCGATCGCCGCACCGGCCCGTCGCAACGCCTCGATCTCGGCGTCGTCCTTGACCATCCGCAATTCACGCAAGACGCCGGTAGCGAGGATCGGCAACGCGCCCAAGGTGTCTGCGAGCGGGATCAGGTGCAATGCAGGCATCGCATCCGTCACCGCAACCTTGGCGCCGGTCGGGAGTTGCGCCGCCACAATCGCATACGGGTCGACACCGTCGACCCAGTCGAGGACGGTCAGCCCGAGATCGCCCACCGCCGATTCCTTCAACGACGCCAACTCCAAGCGAGGAAGCACGACAGACGCCTTCGCCGTGTCCGCAGCGATGACCAACGCGGTCAAGCGCTCGAACGAGTCGGCCCGAGAACCCGTCAGGTACCGCAGATCCGGGCCTGGAGTCACCACCAGACCGTCGAGTCCTGCTGATCGAGCCAACTCCGCGGCGCGAGCGATACGTGCGCCGTAGACGGCGCTGGAGAATCGGGAATCCTGTTCGGCTGGAGACGTCATGGCTTACAGGTTAGTGCCGACTGGCAGGATGGTGACCATGAGTGGGCCATTGCTTCTCCTCGACGGTGCCAGCCTGTGGTTTCGTGCGTTCTACGCGCTGCCCGAGTCATTCGTCGACCCCGACGGAAGACCTGTCAACGCCGTGCGCGGTTTCACCGACATGGTGGCTTCCCTGATCACCAAACACCAGCCGAGTCGTCTCGCGGTGTGCCTGGACTTGGATTGGCGACCGCAGTTCCGCGTCGATGCAGTCCCGACGTACAAAGCGCATCGCGTCGAAGAAGGCTCTGACGGTTCGTCCGAAGAAGTTCCGGACACGTTGACGCCTCAGGTCGACATGATCATGGACGTGCTCGCAGCAGCAGGAATCGCGACGGCGGGTGCCGTCGGACTCGAAGCCGACGACGTGCTGGGAACGCTTGCCGCCACCGAGCGCGAAGATCTCACCGTCGTCGTCAGTGGTGACCGAGACCTTCTGCAGGTCGTCACCGACGAGTACGTGCCCGTTCGTGTCCTCTACGTGGGCCGTGGCTTGTCCAAGGCAGAACTCTTCGGACCGGTCGAGGTTGCCGAGAAGTACGGAGTACCCGGTGACCGTGCGGGCGAGGCATACGCCGAACTCGCGGTACTGCGCGGAGACGCCTCCGACGGTCTACCCGGCATCAAGGGTGTCGGTGAGAAGACTGCGTCGACGTTGATGCTGCGCTACGGCTCGTTGGCCGGACTTCGCGCGGCCGCAGCTGATCCGGAATCCGACATGGCCAAGGGAATTCGCGCAAAACTCACCTCACCAGAGGCCATCGCTTACCTTGATGCTGCGTTGCCGGTAGTACGAGTGGTTCGCGACGCGGACGTTCAGTTCTCGAAGGACGACCAACTCCCGGCGGCCCCCGTCGATCCCGCACGCTTCGAGGAAGTGGCGGCCTCGCTGAACATCGAGCGCTCGGCCGGACGGCTTGCCGCCGCGCTCGCGGCTGCGGCGGCAGGCCGTTCCGACCAGTAGAGCGTCAGCTCGGGCGGCTGACCTCGTACGTGCCGTTGTCGTCGACAAACGTCACAGTCACGTTCGACTTCACACCCGCGATCGAAAGCGTGCAGGTGAACTTGTTGCCTGACTTGACTTCCTGGTCCGCGGGGCACTGAACGTTGCTCACGTTCTTTGCCCCGTAGGACTCGGTGACGATCTTCTCGACGCCGGCCTGAGCCGCGCTCTGATCGAGTGTGTTCTTGCCGAAGACACCGAACACCAGGGCCACCACGACAGCAGCAAGAACGACGAGAACACCGATCGCACCGAAGATCAAAGGCTTCTTCGACTTACCCGACTGGTTTCCGGGCGCACCGGGACTCGGGAACGGCTGAGCCTGGTTCCACTGATTCTGCTGTCCCGGCGCTTGGCCGGGAGCGGCGGCGCCCCATGCCTGCTGAGGTGCGGCAGCAGGCGGCTGACCCCAGGCCTGGGTTGCGTCAGGTGCCTGCTGTTGCCCGGGCTGACCCCACGGCTGAGCGGGAGGCTGCTGCTGGGGTTGTCCCCACGGCTGTTGCTGGCCGGGTTGTCCTTGTCCAGGTTGCTGCGGCTGACCGTACGCAGGCTGACCACCAGGCTGCCCGGGCTGGCCGTAGGCAGGTTGTCCCCACGGCTGTTGCTGGCCGGGTTGTTGACCGGGCTGCGGTGTTTGACCAGGCTGACCCCACGGCTGCTGCTGGCCGGGCTGCTGACCAGGCTGCTGCTGACCGCCCGGCTGCTGAGGATTCTGCCCCCACTGCTGCTCGTTCGGCTGCTGCTGATCACCAGGACCCCATTGCCGATTCGGATCGTTCGGTCCGTAAGGCCCGCTCATGTTCGCCTCCCACTCGAAATACCAGTCTGCGAATCAAACCACATAGTTGCGGTCATGCTGCGTCGACAGCAACTACCCCGCGACGAATTGCAGCTACCGCCCGCGCCGCAGTCTTCGCGACGTCGGCATCCGTCGATGTCAGGCGGACCTGATCGAGGAGATCGATCACCTGACGACACCAACGTACAAAGTCACCCGCAGACAGCGCACGGCCCTGTACTCCGGCCGCGATCAGTGCGTCGACAAGCGAGTTCTCACTCGCCCAGTGATAAACGGCGGTGACGAATCCGAGATCCGGTTCCCGCGTCGGCGGCAGCTTGTGGCGAATCTCGTCCGACCGCAGTTCGCTCCACAATCGTTGAGTGTCGTTGAGGGCGTGACGAAGCGCCGCTGTCGGCACCCGATCAACGGTGTCGCCGTCCCGACGTGATTCGTAGACCACCGAGGAGACGACGGCCGCCAACTCGGCCGGGCTGAGACCTGTCCACGCCCCGGTCCGCAGGCACTCGGCGACCAGAAGGTCGCTTTCGGAGTAGATGCGGCTGAGTCGTCGTCCGGATTCGGTGACTTCGGGCGCTGCTTCGGCAGTCATGTACTCACGCTCTTTGAGTAGCGCAATGATGCGGTCGAACGTCCGCGCCAACGAGTTGGTGGTGGCCGCTGCCTTTTCCCTCATCGACTGCGTTTCCCGGGCCAGCCGGTTGTAGCGCTCACCGATCCGGCTCAGATGTTCACGATCGGGCCAGCTGTGGCACGGATGCGAGCGAATAGCGCGTCGCAAAGTAGCGACCTCGGCGTCTTCGGACGCGCCCGCCTTGTGGCGCTTCTTCCGCCGGGGGGCACTGATCCCGGTACTACGCAACGCCGAGGCCAGATCGCGCCGGATCCTTGCGGTGTGGTGATCGACATGCTTGGGCAGGCGCATCTTTCCCAGAACGTCGGCTGCTTCCGGGAAATCACCCGAGGAGAGTCGGCCGGCCCACTGATCGGCAGTCAGAACCAGCGGACGCGGGTCCTTCGGATCGTTGTCCGGGACGAGGACCACTGCCACCCCGGAATGACGACCGATGGGAATTGCGATCACGTCACCGCGGGCGAGTGCACGGAGGGACTCCACCGCATCTCCGCGTCGATCTTCGCGGCCCTTACGTTCGAGCGCGCGCTCGCGCGCACTGAGCCGCTCACGCAACGACGCGTATTCGAAGTATTCGCCGTCCGCACCGCCGAGTTTCTCCTGCAAACCCTTCAGGGCTTCTTCGTTCCGCTCGATGCCACGCACCAGGCCGACCACCGAGCGATCCGCTTGGAATTGTGCGAAGGAACGCTCGAGCAGCTTCCGTGAATCGGCCGCGCCCATGCGTTCGACGAGGTTGATCGACATGTTGTACGAGGGGCGGAACGAACTGCGGAGCGGGAACGTCCGGGTCGACGCCAAGCCGGCGACATCCGTGGGCTCGACCCCGGGCTGCCACAGGACCACAGCGTGCCCTTCGACGTCGATGCCGCGTCGGCCTGCCCGACCGGTCAGCTGCGTGTACTCCCCCGGTGTCAGTTCGGCATGCGATTCACCGTTGTACTTGACCAGACGTTCGAGGACCACCGTGCGTGCCGGCATGTTGATGCCGAGGGCCAGCGTCTCGGTCGCGAAGACCGCACGCACGAGACCTTTGACGAACAGTTCCTCGACTGTCTGGCGAAATGCCGGCAACATGCCGGCATGGTGAGAGGCCAGTCCGCGTCGCAGTGCCTTGCACCAGTCCCGATATCCGAGAACTTCGAGATCCTCCTCGGGTAGTTCCCCGGTGTGTTTCTCGATGATGGTGTCGATCTCGCGAACCTGCTCCGGCGAAGTCAGATCCAGTCGGGACCGCAGGCACTGTGCAAGAGCCGCATCACAACCGGCGCGGCTGAAGATGAAGGTGATCGCCGGGAGCAGTCCGGACTGGTCCAGCTGCGCGATGACGTCAGGTCGTGGCAAGGGTCGGAAATCGTTGGAACTCTGGTAGCTGCCACGACGCCCGCGGCCACGCGGCTGCCAGCTCTCGACGCGTTCGAGAGCCTGACGCTGCTTGACGTGGCGAACCAGATCCTGATCGACGAGCACGGTCTTCGGCCCAGCGGCAGGATGACTGCGGCTGTCGAAGAGATCGAAGATCCGTCGACCGACCATGATGTGCTGCCACAGCGGGATCGGCCGCGTCTCGTCGACGACCACGGTGGTGTCGCCGCGGACGGTTTCCATCCAGGAGCCGAATTCTTCGGCATTGCTCACGGTCGCCGACAAACTCACCAGCCGAACATCCTCGGACAGGTGCAGGATCACTTCCTCCCACACCGCACCACGGAACCGGTCCGCCAGGTAGTGCACTTCGTCCATGACGACGTGCGAAAGCCCGCGCAGTGCCTCGGAATTTGCGTAGAGCATGTTCCGCAGGACTTCAGTGGTCATGACGACCACCGGTGCGTCGGAGTTGATACTCGAATCACCCGTCAGCAGGCCGACCTCGCTCGGGCCGTACCGCTCGACGAGTTCTGCGTACTTCTGATTACTCAACGCCTTGATCGGCGTCGTGTAGAAACACTTGCGGCCCGCCGCGAGAGCCAGGTGGACAGCGAACTCGCCGACCACGGTCTTGCCTGCACCGGTCGGCGCGCAGACAAGGACTCCGTGGCCCGCTTCGAGCGCAACGCATGCCTTCACCTGGAATGGATCGAGTTCGAACTTCAGGCTGGACGCAAACGTGCTCAGTTCACTCTTGTTCATAACCACCTCGTCAGGGTTTCACACGCCGCCGACGTGGTGGCACGGCGCTCAGAGGGTGTCAGTGAAATCCTGACCGGGCGCGTTGTCGCCGCCGGTGTCGGATTTCTCCGCAACCGGAGCCTTGGACTTGGACTTACGTCCGAACAATCCACTCGATTCGGCCTTGGGTTTGGTCGGATTGTCGAAAGCCTCGTTCAGATCGGACGGAGACGAGATGGAGGAAGCTTCCTCGTCGGACAGTGCGCCCCAGTCTTCACCGGCTCGCTTGGCCTTACGTTTGTCGTTGAGGCGAGCGATCTGAACAGCGACCTCGAAGAGAAGCGTCAGGGCCAGCGCGAGCGCCAGCATCGAGAACGGATCCGAACCCGGCGTGGCGACTGCAGCAAATACGAAAAGCCCGAAGATCAATCCTCGACGCCAGGCCTTCAAACGCTCGTACGTCAGAATGCCGGCAAAGTTCAACACGACGACGAGCAGTGGAATTTCGAAGCTGACACCGAAGATGAGCAGCAGGTTGATGATGAAGCCGAAGTACTCCGAACCACTGAGCGCGGTGATCTGGACGTTGTCACCGATGGTCAGGAGGAAGTGCAAAGCCTTCGCCACGACGAGGTACGCCAGGATCGCGCCGAGAATGAAGAGAGCGGCACCGGCGGTGACGAATCCGACCGCGTATCGACGTTCTTTGGCGTAGAGGCCCGGGGTGATGAATGCCCACAATTGGTAAAGCCACACCGGGCAGGCAAGAACGATGCCGGCGGTGAGCGCCACTTTGAATCGCAGCATGAACTGCTCGAACGGCCCGGTTGCCAGCAATCGGCACGCGTCGTCGGTGCTGAGGTTGGCGCGACTCTCGGACGGAAGCTCGCAGTACGGACCACGAAGTAGATCGCCCAGACTCTCGAGACCGAGTATCGAGTGTGAGTACCAGAAGAAGCCGAACGCCGTGGTGATGATCACGCCGAGGAATGCGAACAACAAACGAGTCCGCAATTCGTACAGGTGGTCGACCAACGACATGGTGCCGTCTGGGTTGACCTTCCGCTTGCGGTTACGCGGATCTAACGGAATACGCACTGTGCATCCTGGTCTTGGTCAGCAGACAACCGGGGTGAACGAATATTTCACCCCGGCTAGAACGCAGTGTGTACTAGAGCGGCTTGACTTCGGTCGGCTGCGCAACAGGTGCTGCTGCACCGTTTGCGACCACCGCGGTGTTGGCCGTCGGCAACTGTGCCGGAGCAGGCTGTGCGACCGGCGCGCTTGCGGGCGCCGCATCGTCGTTCTGCATTTCCTTGACTTCGCTCTTGAAGATGCGGAGTGAACGACCCAGACCGCGTGCTGCATCGGGAAGCTTCTTCGACCCGAACAGAATTACGACGACAACAGCGACAATCAGCCAATGCATCGGCTGCATTGCACCCATAACGACCTCCCATGATCAGATTCCTAGATGCTACCGGACACAACCGGCGCTCGGAGGTGTCAAAGCACTTACTTCAGCTACCTTTTACCTGTTTGTTTCCTGCGAACCCACTGAACGCGGAGTTTCCCCAACATTTACGAACCGATTACGTCGTAGGCGTCGAGTGCCGCAACGGCCCGATCATGGACTTCGGAGACCAGTTCCGGCGGATGAAGGACCCGAACTCCCTCACCGAATCCCAACACCAGCCTTGCCATCCATTCGAGTGTTCCGAAACTCATCGTCGCCTCGACCGACCCGTCGTCGTTCACGTGCTCGACGTCCATCGGGTAGTAGTCGAGCATCCACACCCACTCTTTGGTGATGAACAACCGTGCTTCCGGAAGGGAACCGTCGCCGCTGAACAACTCGAGATTCGAATCTTCCTCGAGGGCCTGCGGCGGCGGGTCGGCGGGCTCGTCGAGTTGGACGGCGGCATCGATCCGATCGAATCGGAACAACCGCACACCCTCGGCCTGACGGCACCAGGCCTGGAGGTAGCTGTAGTTGTCGACCAACACGATACGAACGGGATCGACGATGCGCTCGGAGACCGCGTCACGCGAGGCCGAATAATACGTCAATCGCAGGGCGGTCTTGTCTGCGAGCGCGGCTCTGACCGTCGCGGCGATCGGGTCTTCGGCGATGTCCGGCGCCGGCGATGTATCCCGGTCCTGACCGATAGCTCGTGCCGCGGCCGAGCCTGCTGCGTCCTCGATCTTCGCGATAGCGCGCTGGGCCGACGACGGATCGACCATGCCCGGCATTTCCACCAACGACCGAAGGGCGATCAGCAATGCCGTCGCTTCGGTAGAGGTGAGGCGCAGCGGGCGATCGATCCCGGCCGAGAACGTGACCTCGATACTTTCCTCGGAGAAGGACAGGTCGATGAGATCGCCGGGACCGTACCCGGGCAGGCCGCACACCCACAGCTGATTCAGATCGGTCATCAGTTGAGTCGTGCTGACGCCGAGTTCCTCGGCGGCCTCGGCGGGACTGATGCCCGGATTCGCGATGAAGTACGGCACGAGGTTGAGCAGCCGTGCCAACCGCGATGACAGTCGATTGCTCATCAGTTGTCCCCCTGTCCGTCATTGCTGGTGGCCGGGCTCGCCGCGGCGGCGCGAAGCTTCGCGACGACCTCAGCACGCAAATCCGGTGGGTCCAACACCAGTGCATCCAAACCGTGACCGGCGATCAACCGAGCGGTCCATTCCCAGGATCGGACGGGAATGGCCAGCACGCTGCCATCACGATCGGTCAGCCGCCGATCGGACGACGACGTCGCAAGCCGCCGAAGCTCATGTGCGCGGCCGTCTGCGACCCAGACCGTGGCGGTTCCGGTGACGACTCCCGATCCGGTCACGCGGTCGACGACCTCGCGAAGATCAACACCTTCGGGTTTGTGAACCGAACCGGCCGGGCCGAACTCCCTGACATCGTCACCGATCCGGGAGAGCCGGAAGGTCCTCACCGCATCACGGTCGACGTCGTGCCCGACCAGATACCACTTGCCGTTGTGCGTGACTACGCCCCACGGCTCGACGGTGCGCTCGGTGAACGGTTCGTTCAACGCGCCGCGGTGCTGAAAATGAACTGCTCGTCCGGCGTCGACGGCTGCAAGCAGCTTGCCGAGCGCGGGCTCCGAACCGCGGGTGCGCGCGGGAATCGCCGTGACCGGCGCGGCACTGACTTCTGAGTCGACCTGGACGCCGGCCGCTCGGAGTTTGAGTAGTGCACTCTGGGCTGCCGAAATCAGTTCCGGCGACTCCCACAACTGCACGGCGACGGCAACCGCAGCAGATTCCTCGCTGGTGAGGTCAACGTCCGGAAGCTCATAGGCATTGCGATTGATCCGATAACCCTCGACCGTCGAGAACCGTCCTGCCAGACCGGTTTCCAACGGGACACCCAGGTCACGAAGTTCGTTCTTGTCGCGTTCGAACATGCGACTGAACGCTTCGTAGTTCGCGGAATCGTTGTACCCGGCCACACTGTCGCGGATTTTCTCCGCCGTGAGGAACTGTCTGGTGGACAGCAATGCGATCACCAGGTTCATCAACCGCTCGATTTTTGATGTCGCCACGCCGAAATCCTAGTGGCTATCCGATAACCGAACGCGCGCCGGACACTTTCGTGCCCGGCGCGTCGCCGCAAAACAGACCTGCCGTGTTGTCAATCGTGAAAATGAGTGACCTACATCGAAGCGATCAAACGCTCGACACGCTCGTCGACGGAACGGAACGGATCCTTGCACAGCACCGTTCTCTGCGCCTGGTCGTTGAGCTTGAGGTGAACCCAGTCGACCGTGAAGTCCCTGCCTGCGGCCTGGGCTGCAGTGATGAAGTCGCCTCGCAATTTGGCGCGCGTGGTCTGCGGCGGATTCTCGACGGCATCGTCGATCGTCTCGTCCTCGGTGACCCGCTTGACCAAGCCCTTTCGCTGCAGCACGTCGAAGACACCCCGGCCGCGTTTGATGTCGTGGTACGCCAAGTCGAGCTGCGCGATCTTGGGATCGGACAGGTCGAAACCGTGACGGTCCTGGTAACGCTGGAACAGCTTGCGCTTGATGACCCAGTCGATCTCCGTGTCGACCTTCGCAAAATCCTGAGCTTCGACGGCATCGAGGGTGCGACCCCACAGGTCGACTACCTGCTCGACCTGCGGGTCCGGTTCGCGGTTACGCAGGTGTTCGACTGCCTTGGCGTGGTATTCGCGTTGAATGTCGAGGGCACTGGCCTGACGACCACCAGCTAGACGGACAGGCTTTTTACCCGTCACGTCGTGACTCACCTCGCGGATGGCACGAATCGGGTTGTCCAAAGCGAAATCGCGGAACGAAACCCCGGCTTCGATCATCTCGAGCACGAGTGCTGCAGAACCGACCTTGAGCATCGTCGTTGTTTCGGCCATGTTCGAATCGCCGACGATCACGTGCAGTCGGCGGTACTTCTCGGCGTCGGCATGCGGTTCGTCGCGGGTGTTGATGATCGGACGCGAGCGCGTGGTCGCCGACGAGACACCTTCCCAGATGTGTTCCGCACGCTGCGAGAGGCAGAACGTCGCGGCCTTCGGCGTCTGCAGCACCTTGCCGGCGCCGCAGATCAACTGGCGCGTGACGAGGAACGGCAACAAGACATCCGAAATGCGGGAGAACTCACCGGCGCGCGCGACGAGAAAGTTCTCGTGGCATCCGTACGAGTTTCCGGCCGAGTCGGTGTTGTTCTTGAAGAGGTAGATGTCGCCGCCGATCCCCTCCTCGGCGAGTCTCGCCTCGGCGTCGATCAGCAGTTCTTCGAGCACTCGCTCACCGGCACGGTCGTGATTGACCAACTGGATGAGGCTGTCGCACTCTGCGGTCGCGTACTCCGGGTGCGAACCCACATCCAGGTACAAGCGGGCTCCGTTACGGAGGAAGACATTGGAGCTGCGACCCCACGACACGACACGACGGAAGAGGTAACGAGCAACCTCGTCGGGGCTCAGTCGCCTGTGCCCGTGAAAGGTGCAGGTAACGCCGAATTCCGTCTCGATACCCATGATTCGTCTCTGCACACTTCGACACTACAACCAGAATGCGAGGTTCACCCGTGTACTTCGATCGCGTCGTAAGTCACGACTCGACAACGTCGGGCGGCGGCATAGTGTGACGGTGTGAGCCTTATTCGCCGAAAAGTTGTCCGAAGCGACGTCAAAGTCATGGAAAGCACTGGAGCACTGCGCCCTTCCGTGCTCGACCCGACCATGCGGTTTCTCTCCAGAGCTGCCGATCACGGCGTTTTGTGGATGGTTGTCGCAGCCTTGCTCGCGATGATCGGTGGCCGCCCCAGGAGGGCAGCGGCACGTGGGATGCTCGCGCTGGCAGGTTCGAGCGCGCTGGCCAACGGCATACTCAAGCCCCTCTTCCCCCGCCGGCGCCCACCGGCGCGTGTCTGGCTGAGCCCGAAGCGAGGCGTCGACATTCCGACGTCGTCCTCGTTCCCCTCCGGGCATTCGTCTTCTGCCGCGGCATTCACCGCGGCAGTGGCCATGGAGTCCCCGGCGGCGGGCGCCGCACTCGCGCCACTGGCCGCAGCAGTGGCGTACTCACGCGTTCACAACGGAGTGCACTGGCCGTCCGACGTCTTCGCAGGCCTCGCGGTCGGCGGCGCAATCGCTGCCGGCACACGTCGTTGGTGGGCGGTGCGAGACGAAGAACCCGCCGAACTCGGACCCGAATGTGTGGTTCCCGCGCTCGCGCGCGGAGAAGGCTTGTTGGTCTTCACCAATCCTGGTTCAGGCTCCGAGGACGACGGGATCGTGGAATCGATTCGAGAACTGCTGCCGGAGGCCATCGTCTACGAGTTCGACGCGGACATCGACTTCGACATGCAGATCGATGCCAAGATCCCCGAACTCTCGCCGAAAGCGTTAGGAGTATGCGGCGGCGACGGAACAGTGGTCACGGTCGCGACCGCGGCGACAAAGCACGAGCTACCACTTGCGGTCTTTCCCGGCGGAACGTTGAACCATTTCGCCCGCGACGTCGGGGCGGTGAATGTCGAGGAGACCGCACAGGCAGTCGAGTCCGGTCAGGCGGCATTTGTCGACCACGCGGTGGTGCGCACGGATTCCGGAGTGACTGCACGGTTTCTCAACACAGCCAGCCTGGGCGGATACCCGGACGCTGTGCGTCTGAGGGAAAAGTGGGAACCGCGTTTCGGTAAGTGGCCGGCCGCTGGTGCTGCAATGATCCGGGTTCTCGCAGCGGCAGAGCCGATGACTGTCACCATCGACGGGAAGCGGACCACCATCTGGATGCTTTTCGTCGGAAACGGGCGATACTCCCCCGCTGATCAGGTGCCGATGTCGCGTCCGGAGATGAACCGTGGACTGCTCGACGTCCGCTACTTGCGCGCGGACAAGAAGTTCTCGCGTTCACGCCTGCTGTTTGCTGCTGCCACAGGAACATTGGGCAGCTCGCGGGTCTACGTTCGCGAACTCGTGTCCTCGATGTCGGTTCGAGTGGCCGATTCACCGGTAGCCATCGCCACCGACGGTGAAGTGGTGGCAGACGCGCGCCGGTTCGATTTCGACACCGAACCGGGCGCGGTGGCCGTCTACAGAATCACGCAGTAACTCCAGACCTGCAGTAACTCCCAGACCGACGCAGCAACTACGAGGGTGCGTCGCCGTTTGCCGGCGGCGCGTCCTCAGTTGCTGCCGGAGTTGGAAGCATCTCTTCCAATGCCGAACCAGCGATTCTTTTGAACGCACGGCGTGGACGGTTGCTGTCGAGAACGGCAACCTCGAGTGCACTCACATCGAGTGTTCGCGGTTCCGCCTCAGTGGTTCCGGCCGGCGCCGGACCGCCCTTTTGAAGCGCCCCAACCGCGAGCCGCACCGCGGATTCGAGGTCGAGGTCTCGCTGGTAGGACTCGCGCATCGCCGTCACGATCGGTTCGGTTGTACCGCCCATGACCACGAATTCCTGCTCGTCCGCGATGGAACCGTCGTACGTGATCCGGTAGAGCTGAGCCGGCGTACTACTCCCGAAACGGCCGATCTCGGCAACGCAGATCTCGACCTCGTACGGCTTGGGCTGCTCGGTGAAGATCGTTCCCAAGGTCTGTGCGTACGCATTGGCGAGGGAACGCCCCGTGACGTCCCGACGGTCGTACGAGTACCCACGCATGTCGGCGTGGACGATGCCCGCGCGGCGCAGATTCTCGAACTCGTTGTACTTGCCCACTGCCGCAAATCCGAGACGGTCGTACAGTTCACTGACCTTGTGCAGCGCCCTCGACGGGTTCTCGGCGACAAAGAGCACTCCGTCGCGGTAGGTGAGAACGACGACGCTGCGTCCGCGGGCAATTCCCTTGCGCGCCAATTCCGAACGATCGCGCATGATCTGCTCGGCTGATGCGTAGTACGGCATCGTCATAGCGCAGACCCCCCTTCCGGACTCGCTGTCGCAGTACGAGCCGCGACGATCTCCCTTGCGATCTCGGCAGCCTTGGCCGTCGACAACTCCACGGCACCGGCCGAGGTGATGGTGACCGCTGTCGGATAAATCCCGCGTGTCAGATCAGGACCACCGGTAGCCGAATCGTCATCTGCCGCGTCGTACAGCGCCTCGACTGCGAACCGAAGCGCGGTGTCCTCGTCGATTCCCGGGGAATACAGCTTCTTGAGCGCTGATTTCGCGAACAGGGAACCGGATCCGACTGCGTGATAGCCCGCGCGCTCCTCGTATCGCCCACCGACGACGTCGTAGGAGACGATGCGACCTGCCCTCGACGGATCGACCGCGTCCAGGTCGTAACCCACGAGCAATGGCACGACCGCCAAACCTTGCATCGCTGCTCCGAGATTTCCTCGAACCATCGACGAAAGTCGATTGGCCTTGCCGTCGAACGTGAGTGGGACGCCTTCGATCTTCTCGTAATGTTCGAGCTCGACCGCGAAGAGCCGGACCAGTTCGATTGCGATCCCGGCCGTACCGGCGATACCCGCAGCCGAGTAGTCGTCCGTGACGTACACCTTCTGCACGTCACGGCTGGCGATGAGGTTGCCCATCGTCGCTCGGCGATCACCCGCGAGCAGAACTCCACCCGCATAGCTGATCGCGACGATGGTGGTGCCGTGCGGAGCTACGTCTCCCCCGCCCATGACAACACCTCCTGTGTCGGCGAAGCGGTTCTGCGGAAGATGCTCCGGTGCATGCACCCGAAGGTATTCCGAGAATGACGACAGATTCGAGCCGAAGCTCAACCGTGTGTCCCCGTCGGTGATCCGGGGCGCGCGATCCACCGTCACTGGCCGCCCTTCTGGACATAGGCACGGACGAAGTCCTCGGCGTTCTCTTCCAACACGTCGTCGATCTCGTCGAGCAGGTCGTCGGTTTCTGCAGCGAGCTTCTCACGACGTTCCTGGCCGGCACTGCCGTCGCCACCAGTGGTTTCGTCGTCTTCGCCGCCACCGGCACGCTGCGTCTGTTCTTGAGCCATCGCCGTCGACCTCCTTGTGTGAAGGGAGCTCTCGCGAGCATCCTGTTCGGCCCAGCAGAGTCGGTAACTGATCCCGCTCGGACCTTCACCCTACCGAGCGGCACCGTCAGGTGTGGAGAGACGCGACGGCGAGCCGCATCGGCTGTTTCAGTGAGTGAGCTGATCAACCAGTTCCGCGGCGCTGTCAACGGAGTCGAGCAACGCTCCGACGTGCGCTTTGGTACCTCGAAGCGGCTCGAGGGTGGGGATGCGGATCAACGACTCGCCGCCGAGATCGAAGATGACCGAATCCCAGCTCGCGGCCGCGATATCGGCACCGAATCGGCGTAAGCACTCGCCACGGAAGTATGCGCGAGTGTCGGTGGGAGGGTTCGTGACCGCGTCGAGAACCTGCTGTTCGGTGACAAGCCGCTCCATGGAGCCGCGAGCAACCAGACGGTTGTAGAGGCCCTTGTCGAGTCGCACGTCGGAGTACTGCAGATCCACCAGATGCAATCGCGGAGCCGACCACGCGAGTCCCTCACGATTGCGGAAACCTTCGAGCAGACGCAGTTTGGCCGGCCAGTCGAGGATGTTCGCGCACTCCATGGGATCGCGCTCGAGGAGATCGAGAACCATCGCCCACTTGGCGACGATATCGTCCGCTCGCGGATCACGATCCGCCTCGCGATCGAGGAACTTCGAGACACGTTCGAGGTAAATACGTTGCAGCGCAAGCCCCGTCAGTTCGCGACCGTCGGCCAGCGCAACGGTCTTGCGAAGGGTGGGGTCGTGGCTGATGTGGTGGACGGCGGTGACCGGACGTGCCAGTTGCAGATCGGTGAGGTCGACGCCCGCCTCGATCAGGTCGAGTACCAGCGCGGTTGTTCCCACCTTGAGGTAGGTCGACATCTCCGCGAGGTTCGCGTCACCGATGATGACGTGCAGCCGGCGGTACTTGTCCGCATCCGCGTGCGGTTCGTCGCGGGTGTTGATGATTCCGCGCTTGAGCGTGGTCTCGAGGCCTACTTCGACCTCGATGTAGTCGGATCGCTGCGAAAGCTGGAATCCGGCCTCGTCGCCGGACTGACCGAGACCCACACGACCGGAACCGCAGATCACCTGCCGCGACGCGAAGAACGGCGTCAAGCCGGTCACGATCGAGGCGAACGGGGTGTCACGCGAGCAGAGGTAGTTCTCGTGCGTGCCGTACGACGCACCCTTGCCGTCGACGTTGTTCTTGTACAACTGCAACCGTGGGGCACCCGGCACGCTGGAGGCGTGCCGCGCAGCTGCCTCCATCACTCGTTCGCCGGCCTTGTCCCAGATCACGGCATCGAGCGGGTCGGCGACCTCGGGGGCCGAATACTCCGGATGGGCGTGGTCGACGTACAACCGTGCCCCGTTGGTGAGAATCATGTTCGCGGCGCCGATCTCGTCCGCGTCGATGACCGGTGCGGGCCCGCTCATTCGCCCCAGATCGAAGCCTCGGGCATCTCGCAGCGGAGATTCGACCTCGTAATCCCAGCGTGTGCGCTTGGCCCGTGGCACGCCCGCTGCGGCGGCGTAGGCAAGCACCGCCTGGGTTGAAGTGAGAATCGGATTCGCCGACGGCTCACTGGGTGAAGATATTCCGTATTCGACCTCGACACCGATGATCCGCTGCATGACACAAGAGCCTATGTGATTGCGGCGCGGCACCCACAGGCGTGGCACAGTTGGAGGAATGCACCAACCTCTCACCGCAGACCTGAATCCCGCGGACGAGGTAGTCGCCGTGTACGACCGGACGGGTAATCCGATCGGCCGAGCACCACGTTCCGTCGTCTACTCGGGTGGGCTCTGGCACGCGAGTGCGGGCGTCCTGGTTCGCACCGGGGACGGCTCCCGCATCTACGTCCATCGCCGAACCGATACAAAAGCGGTGTTCGGGGGCTATCACGACTGTCTTGCCGGAGGTGTCGTTGATCCAGGTGAGACGCCGCAGGAAACCGCGATCCGTGAAGTCGGTGAAGAACTCGGAATCTTCGGAACAGCAGATCAGCCACTCCAACTGACGGAGATCGCTCGAATCTCCTGGGACGGCGAGTGGAACAACTCTCCGTTGCGCTGTCACCTGTTTGCGTTCGAACTCAGATACGACGGGCCGATGGCACATCAACCCAGCGAGATCGCCGAAGGTTGGTGGTGTACGCCGAAAGAACTCGGCGCCCACCTGCAGGACCCGTCGTGGCCGTTCGTTCCGGACTCACGCGCGCTGCTGGCCGACTATTGCTGGAGCTGAACACCGCTGGAGTTGAACACTGCTGGAGCTGAACACCGCTGCGACTGAACACTGCTGCGACCGTGATCAGCCCGGGGTGATCGCCGAGAGCCAAGCAGCAAACGCGCTGGGGTTGCGGGTCTGCGCGAGAACGCGTCCTGGGCCGGTGAAGTCGAAGACAAATCCTTCACCGGACTTCATCGACTGAATGGTGCGCCCCTGAACGGCGCGCCGCATGTTGAAGTTCATCCCGAGGTCGTAGGCGACCACGTGACCGGTATCGATCGTGACCGTCTCGCCTGGCTGCAAGTCGATGACGTCGATCGCGCCGTAGACGGCCAGCACTACTTCACCGTCGCCACTTGCCCGCAGACCGAATCCACCCTCACCGCCGAAGAGGTTGGACATGCCTCCCCACTTGGACTCGACGGTCACGCCGTAGGAGTTGGCCAACCAGGTTCCACGGTTGAGGAAGAACGGGCGATCGGACGTGATGGTCAGTGGGATCAGATCGCCGGGAAGCACGCCGGTCACGTCGACCCAACCACCTTGCGGCGGAGCGGTATACGTCGTGACGAAAAACGACTCCCCACTGAGCATCGACCGCTTGAGTCCCTGCAGGACGCCGCCCTGCGCCTTCGCTTCGAGAACTACGCCGGCGGAATGCGCGAGCATTGCCCCGCTCTCCACGCGCAGCGGTTCGCCGGGCGCGAGGTAGCAGCGAGCGACAGTGGACGACGGATTGTGTCGAAGATGTATCTGCACGGCGGGACTCTAAACCAGCGCGACCGACCGGTCCAATCGCAACGGAGGGAACGGCAGCGACGCACAGATCGGGCCGACGACTCCCGAGGAGTGGCCGGCCCGATCGGTGTTCGTTTCGCTACAGGTACTGGCCCGTGTTCGACTCTGTGTCGATCGCGCGGCTGGCACTGGCGTTCTTACCGGTGACGAGTGTGCGGATGTAGACGATCCGCTCACCCTTCTTGCCCGAAATACGTGCCCAGTCATCAGGATTGGTGGTGTTGGGCAGATCCTCGTTCTCGGCGAACTCGTCGACGATGGAATCGAAGAGGTGCTGCACACGCAAGCCAGGAGCACCGGTGTCGAGTACCGACTTGATCGCGTACTTCTTGGCGCGGTCGACGATGTTCTGGATCATCGCACCCGAGTTGAAGTCCTTGAAGAACAGAACTTCCTTGTCGCCGTTGGCGTAGGTGACCTCGAGGAAACGATTCTCTTCGCTCTCCGCGTACATGCGATCGACGACGCGAACGATCATCGCCTTCAAGCATGCGGTGCGATCGCCACCGAACTCGGCGAGGTCGTCCGCATTGATCGGCAGACCGTCCACCAGGTACTTCGAGAAGATGTCCTGAGCGGATTCCGCGTCGGGGCGCTCGATCTTGATCTTCACGTCCAGTCGGCCCGGACGCAGGATGGCCGGGTCGATCATGTCCTCACGGTTGGAGGCGCCGATGACGATGACGTTCTCGAGCCCTTCCACGCCGTCGATCTCGCTGAGCAGCTGCGGAACGACCGTTGTCTCCACGTCGGAAGAGACTCCCGAACCACGGGTACGGAAGATCGAGTCCATCTCGTCGAAGAAGACGATCACCGGCGTCCCCTCGGACGCCTTCTCACGAGCACGCTGGAAGATCATCCGGATGTGACGCTCGGTTTCGCCGACGAACTTGTTGAGAAGTTCCGGGCCCTTGATGTTCAGGAAGTAGGACTTGGCGTCCTTGCTGTCCTGACCGCGAGCTTCGGCGATCTTCTTGGCCAATGAGTTGGCGACGGCCTTGGCGATGAGCGTCTTACCGCAACCAGGCGGACCGTAGAGCAGTACACCCTTCGGCGGCCTCAGCGAGTACTCGTGGAACAGGTCCTTGTGGAGGAACGGGAGTTCGACGGCATCACGGATCTGTTCGATCTGACGCCCGAGACCACCGATGTCGTCGTAGTGAACATCCGGAACTTCTTCGAGAACCAGATCTTCGACCTCGGCCTTCGGGATGCGCTCGAAGGCGTACCCGGCCTTGGTGTCGACGAGCAACGAGTCGCCCGGACGCAGTTTCCTGGTCGGAGAATCGGCGTCGTACGCGATGATGTCGGCTTCGGGGTCGGCGAAGACCGCTGCCAACGGTGCTGCGAGCCAGACGATGCGCTCTTCGTCGGCATGACCGACCACCAGTGCGCGCAAGCCGTCGTCGAGTACCTCACGGAGCGTGCTGATCTCACCGACCTGCTCGTAGGTGCCGGCCTCGACGATGGTGAGTGCCTCGTTGAGGCGCACCGTCTGTCCGAGGGCAAGGGTGTCCGTGTCGATGTTCGGTGAACACGTCAATCGCATCTTGCGACCCGACGTGAACACGTCGACGGTCTTGTCCTCGTGTACCGAGAGAAGGACTCCGTAACCGCTCGGCGGCTGACCGAGTCTGTCGACTTCTTCACGAAGTGCGATGAGCTGCTGACGGGCCTCCTTGAGGGTGTCCATCAACTTGCTGTTTCGGATGGACAGCGAGTCCACCTTCGACTCCAGCTCACGCACCTGCTCCGGCGATTGTGCAAGTTGTCGGCGCAGTACTTGTGCTTCCACTCGTAGCGCGTGGAGTTCTTCTGCTGCCGCAACCGAATCCGGGTTCTCTGTCGAGCTCATGTGCGTCTCCTCCCAGTGCGATCCATCAACGCTACCGGCATAAGGCCCCAAGTGTCGCCAGACACGGTGCGCGAGTGCGAATTCACACGGGCGTACGTACCCTGCCGACTGGTCTCGAGCCAGGTTTTGGTCATGTTAGCCTTGCCTACAAGATGGAGACAGCGCCTGTCTCTCTTTACAACGAAAGGTAACGCTGTGATCATCCGCAAGACTCTCATCAGCGCTTGTGCCGTCGCTGCCGTCCTGACCATGGGCGCATGCAGCTCGGACGACAACAAGGATTCGACGGCTGCCAGCTCGACTTCGGTCGCCGCCTCGAGCACCACGGCCAAGGCCTCGGCTTCCGCCACGACGTCAGCTGCCGCTGCCGCAACGGCTCCGACGGCCGAGGAGCTCAACGCTTCGCTCGTCGCTCTGATCGATCCGGCCAAGCCGATCGAGGAGAAGACCGCTCTGGTGGTCGACGGAACCAAGCGTCAGGCCAACATCGAGACGATGAGTGCTGCGCTGGGCGGTAACCCGGCCTACGCGATCACGTTCAACGTGGACAACGTCAAGGTCGACGGTCAGACCGCAACCGCAGACGTCGCCGTCGTCAGCCCGCACGGCGCCGCACCCGCCACCCCGTGGACCTGGGAGCTCGAAGACGGATCCTGGAAGCTGTCCGACACCTCGGCATGCGTGCTCCTGGAAATGGGCCGCGCTTCCTGCACCGCATAACTTCCAGCTACGACAAGAGCGGCGATCCGGAATCCGGATCGCCGCTCTTGTTGATTTCGTATGACTACTTGGCTGCCGTGTTCGAGCCCTTGCCCGCGCGCCGCTGCGGCTTCGGGGTGACCGTTCCTTCGGCCAGACGACGAGCGCTCACGAGGAACGCGGTGTGGCCCTGCATCCGATGCTCGGGACGCACCGCCAATCCGACGACGTGCCAACCGCGCACGATCGATTCCCACGACCGTGGCTCGGTCCAGCATTCCTGCTCACGCATCGCTTCGACGACCTTCGAGAGTTGAGTAACGGTCGCGACGTAGACGATCAACACGCCGCCTGGCACGAGCGCCTTCGAGACGGCAGGCAAGACGTCCCATGGAGCCAGCATGTCGAGTACGACGCGATCGACCTTGCCGCCGTGCGCTTCCGGATCGAACTCCGCCAGATCGGCGATGGTCAGTTCCCAGTTCGGCGGACGTTCACCGAAAAAGGTCTCGACGTTGCGAACCGCGTGTTCGGCATGATCGTCGCGGACCTCGTAGGAGATGACCTTGCCCTCGGGTCCGACGGCACGCAGCAGTGAACACGTCAGTGCGCCGGAGCCGGCTCCGGCTTCGAGCACGCGCGCTCCTGGAAACACGTCGCCTTCGTGGACGATCTGAGCTGCGTCCTTCGGGTAGATGACCTGTGCACCGCGCGGCATGGACAGCACGTAGTCGACCAGTAGCGGGCGCAGGGCGAGGTAGGGCGTGCCGTTGACCGACTTGACGACGCTGCCCTCGTCGGCGCCGATCAAATCGTTGTGAACAATTCCGCCCTTGTGGGTGTGGTACTCGCGGTTCGCCTCGAGAACGATCGTGTAGTGGCGTCCCTTGCCGTCGGTCAGCTGGACCCGGTCGCCGACGCGAAACGGCCCCGACGGCCGCTTGCCCGGCGCAGTGAGATCAGCTTCCGGAAGCTCTTGTTCGGGAATCTCGGCGACAGCGGACTGCACAACCTCATCCACTTCGGTCGTGCCTTCTTCTGGTTGCAGCTCGTTCGCCATGCGCAGATGATCCCTGTTCGCTTGTTTCCGGTGTCCTCGCCACCGGCTCCGACGGAGTTGTCGGACCAACCGCATAGCCTGCCAGGTGTGAGCTCTGTCGAATTGCCAACCCCCACTCCAACGGGTGCAACATCACAGGAGCGCCCGCGTAGTCGGCCGGCGCTCTCTCCTTCGCGTGCGGGTGACTACAAGCAATGCCCCCTGCTCTACCGGTTCCGAGCGGTCGACAGAATTCCGGAAACACCTACCAGAGCCCAGGTCAGAGGCACCGTCGTCCACGCGGCCTTGGAAGCGCTTTTTGCACTCCCCACCGGTCACCGGGTTCCCGATCGCGCAGCCGAACTCGTCCGTCCCGCGTGGGAACGTGTCAGTGCCGAGTCTCCCGAGGCGGCTGATCTGATTCCGGAAGACGAACTGGACGCGTTTCTCGGCGAAGTCGGCAAGCTCGTCGCGACGTACTACACGCTCGAAGATCCCACTCGATTCGATGCCGAGGCGTGCGAGGTCTACGTCGAGACCGAATTGGAGAACGGCGTTCGACTCCGCGGCTTCGTCGACCGGATAGACGTTGCACCGACCGGTGAGGTGCGGGTGGTCGACTACAAGACCGGAAAGGCACCCCGCGAGTTCACCGAGTCCAAAGCGCTCTTCCAGATGAAGTTCTACGCGCTCGTACTACTGCGCACTCGTGGAATCGTTCCCGCGCAACTGCGCCTGATCTATCTGGCCTCCGGCTCGATTCTCACGTACGCCCCGGATCACGACGAGCTCATTCGATTCGAGCGGACCCTCTCCGCCATTTGGAAGGCGATCCTCGCGGCAGGTGCGACCGGAGACTTCAGACCCAAGCCTGGCAAACTGTGCGACTGGTGCGATCACAAGTCACTGTGCCCCTCGTTCGGCGGAACACCACCGCCGTATCCAGGTTGGCCGGACCTGCTGAGCACCGAACCTGTTGCTGCAAAGGAGAATTCATAACATGACGGACAGTTCGTACTACCGCTACCTCGGAACCACGGAGGAAGGGCACGAGCGGTTCGCGAGCACGCAGGCGACTGTCAGCATCTGGGGCCCGACACTGCAGCACGGTGCTCCCCCGTCGGCGCTGTTGGTACGAGCCCTCGAGCGGTGCGGTGCGCGCGACGAAACCCGTCTGACGCGCGTCGTCGTCGAGATTCTCGGGCCCATTCCGATTGCCGACCTCGAAGTCCGGTCGTGGATCGAACGCCCCGGTCGCCGAATCGAATTGATCGTCGCCGAGCTGTGGGCAACCACCGCCGACGGATCTGCCCGCGCGGTTGCGCGCGGTACGGCATGGCGGATGGAGACCGTCGATACCGGCGAGGTCGTCCACGTAGTCGATCCCCCGCTCGAACCCCGTGACAGCGGCACCCCGGGCGTTCTCGAGGGTCTCTGGAGCGTCGGCTACCTCAAGACCCTCGACTGGTCCTGGATTGCTCCGATCGGGTGCGTGGGAACCGGGAAGGTATGGGCACGCCCCAAGCCCGAGCTGGTCGAGGGCGAGAAGATGTCTGCCCTCGAGCGTTTGTTCGCGGTGGCCGACATCTCCAACGGCGTCGGCGCCAAGCTCGACCCTGAGCACTGGACGTTCCTCAACACCGATCTCACGGTGCATATCTTCCGTGTGCCCGAGGGCGAGTGGGTCGGTGTCGCCGCCGAAACCACGACCGGTCCGGATGGCGTCGGCATGTGTGCGGGAGTGCTCTACGACGAGCAGGGTGCCGTCGGCCGTATCGCCCAGACTTTGCAGATTCGCGCCCGTTCCTGATTTCCAGGAACGGGCGCGAATGCGCGTAAATCTATTCAGACAGTGATCAGAAAGCGCGTACCGAGCGGATGTTCGACGCGAGGATGGCCTTGGCGCCGAGTTCCGCCAAGGCATCCATCACCTGGTTGTGTCCCTTGATCGGAACCATCGCGCGAACCGCGACCCAGTCGGGGTCAGCCAACGGCGAGAGGGTCGGCGACTCCATACCCGGAGTCATCTTGATCGCGTCGTCGAGGATGGTGCGCGGGCAGTCGTAGTCGATCATCAGATTCTGCTGCGCGAAGACAATTCCGCGTACGCGTTCGATGAGTTGATTGCGTGCGGGATCGTCTTGCGGAGCGCCGGTGCGCTCGATCAGGACACCTTCGGAATCGCAGAGCGATTCACCGAAAGCAACGAGGTTGTGTTGGCGGAGAGTACGACCCGACCCGACCACGTCGGCGATCGCATCGGCGACACCGAGCTGAATCGAAATCTCCACTGCTCCGTCGAGACGGATGACGGTTGCGTCGAGTCCACGATCGGTGAGGTCCTTGCGGACAAGGTTCGGGTACGACGTCGCAATGCGCAGGCCGGACAGATCCTCAACGGCCCAGTCCTTGCCTGCCGGTGCTGCGTAGCGGAACGACGAACGGCCGAAGCCCAGTGACAGACGCTCGGATACGGGAGCGCCCGAGTCGCCGGCGAGATCACGACCAGTGATGCCGAGATCCAGCTCACCGGAGCCGACGTAGATCGCAATGTCCTTGGGACGCAAGAAGAAGAACTCGACCTGGTTGGCAGGATCGAGGACCGTCAGATCACGGGAATCGGTGCGTCGACGGTAGCCGGCCTCGCTGAGAATTTCGGCGGCGGACTCGGACAGTGAGCCTTTGTTGGGAACTGCTACGCGCAGCATGGTGGATGTCCTTTCGGAAGGTGTGGGTGACGGGAGACGACATGAATCGGAAGCCCTGGACGAGCGAGATGGCGAACATCTCGCTGGTCAGCTCCGATCACAGATGTCGGTACACGTCCTCGAGGGTCAGTCCGCGACCGACCATCAGCACCTGCGTCCAGTACAGCAGCTGGGAAATTTCCTCGGCTAGCTGCTCATCGCTCTGGTATTCCGCAGCGATCCACACTTCACCGGCTTCCTCGATGACCTTTTTGCCCTGAGCATGCACACCGGCGTCGAGGGCGGCGACAGTGCCGGACCCCTCGGGGCGAGTAGCAGCACGCTCGGTCAATTCGGCGAACAAGGATTCGAAGGTCTTCACGGGTACACATTCTTTCACGAGGACGGAAGCGGTTTGCACACGCCCACGAACAGCGGTGTTCACAGGCCTGCGTCGAGGCTGCGCGAACTCACGAACCTGCGAGTCTGCCCGGTGATCGGATCCGGGTATTCCAACGCCCGCGCCAACAATCGCAACGGAGTCGAGAAGTCGCCGGGCACCGAGGGAAGGTACTCGGGGTAGTAATTGTCACCGACGATCGGGACGCCCAGCGAGTTGAGATGCAGCCGAAGCTGATGGGTACGGCCGGTCCGTGGGAGCAACCTGTATCGGCCGAGAGTCCGGCCGGCCGAGTCGGTGATCGTCTCGATCAGTTCGATCGAAGTCTCACTGTTCGGCTCGCCATCGATCTCGGTAGCCGTCATCTCGCCGTGAACTTTGTTGATGCGGCTACGCACCGTGCGAGGGAAAGTCAGTTCCGGATCGAAGCCTGCAATCGCCTCGTATTCCTTGACGATCCGCTGCTCGGCAAAAAGTTCCTGGTACGGCCGTCGTAAGTCCGGTGTCACCGTGAACACGATGACACCCGCCGTCATTCGGTCGAGGCGGTGAACGGGCGCAAGGTCCGGAAGATCCAGATCACGACGCAGTCGCACGACGGCGCTTTCGACGATGTGCGCTCCCCGTGGAATGGTCGCCAGGAAGTGCGGTTTGTCGATCACGAGAATGGAGTCGTCGCGGTACAAGATCTCGATCTCGTGCGGAACCGGAATCTCGGGGGCCGGCTCGCGGTAGAAGTACACGAAACGGGTCGGCTGATAGGGCGTTCGGCTCGTGATCTTCCGCCCGTGCTCGTCGACGACGTCTCCGGCATTCACGAGGTCCGCCCACAGGTCCCGCTCCCCCGGGTGCTCGCCGATCAGATGCTCGAGGACGGTATGCGCCGACGACTCCGCCGGCATCCGCAACCGGTCGGGTCCGAGACCGTTTCGGATCGGCAACGGAGCCTTGGGCACTGCTCAGTCCTGCTCGAGGTCTGGTGAACAACTCTCGCAGAGCAATTCGAGGGTGCGGCCGTCGCCGTCGATCCGATTGCGGTACCGCGGTGTCGGAGTACCACAATCGACACACACGCCGAGTGTCTTGGCTTCGGATGAGAACTCGATGTTCATCCGCTTGTCGAACACGTACAGGGAGCCGTCCCAGAGGGCCCGGTCGCCGAAAGTCTCGCCGTAACGGACGATTCCGCCGTCCAACTGGTAGACCTCGTCGAAGCCACGTGAGCGCATCAGCGAAGACAACACCTCACAGCGCACTCCGCCAGTACAGTACGTGACTACGGCTTTGCCCTTGAAATGGTCGTATTTTCCACTGTCGAGTTCGTCGACGAAATCGCGGGTGGTGGCGACGTCCGGAACTACCGCATCCCGGAAGCGGCCGATCTCGGCTTCGAAGGCGTTGCGGCCGTCGAAGAACACAACGTCGTCACCGCGACTGTCGACGAGTTCGTGTAGTTCCTTGGGCGCCAGATGAACTCCGCCACCGACAACACCGTTCTCGTCGACTTTCAGCTCGTCGGGGGCTCCGAACGTCACGATCTCCGAGCGAGCCTTGACGCTGAGGCGAGGGAAGTCGTTTCCGAGTCCGTCCGACCACTTGATGTCAGCGGTACGGAACGGCTCGTAGCCACGCGTTCCGCGGACGTATCGCTTGACATCCTCGATGTCTCCGCCGACCGTCGCATTGATTCCGTGAGGCGAGACGATGATTCGGCCCGTCAGGTTGTTGGACTCGGCCAGGCTGTGCTGCCACAGCTTGATAGCTTCCGGGTCCGCCAACGGCGTGAACTGGTAGAACAGAACAATTTTCGGAATAGCCACAGCAAATCCCGCCTAACGTGCCGCGCTCGAGTGAACGTCGTGAAGATCGTGAATGGACAAGTCCACCAGAGACTCTCGAAACACGCGTCCAGGGCCGGCCGGGACATCGACCTCACACGGAACGACGAGCACCGCGCAACCCGCGGCGCTTGCCGACGCAGTACCGGTCGGCGAGTCCTCGATGGCGAGGCACTGCGCCGGCTCGAGTCCGAGTAGATGCGCTCCGCGCAGGTACGGATCCGCCGCCGGTTTTCCGTTGGGAACCTCGTCGCCGCACACCGAGTGGTCGAAGAATTCACGGCCGAGCATGCCGAGTGCCCGATCGACCAGTACTCGCTCGGTGTTGGTGACCAGCGCAGAACGCAGACCACCGTCACGCACGGTCGCCAGTGCATCGCGAGCACCCGGCCGCCAGGTCACGCCGTCCTCGAACAGATCGCCGACGCGGGTGTACATCCAGTCCTTCGCCTCGGCGACGGCATCGGGATGCTTCTCCAGGCCGAGCGCGTCGAACACCGTCGCCAGAGCGAAGGGGCTCGACGCACCGATGACGGCGATGCGTGTCGCTTCCGTCATCGGTCCGCCCAGGCGTAGGGACAACTCACGAAGCGCGATGTCCCACAGCTTCTCCGAATCGAGCAGGGTGCCGTCCATGTCCCACAGGACACCACCGAGGGTCGATTCGGATACCTCGGTCAACAACTCAGACATTGAAATACTTTGCTTCCGGGTGGTGCAGGACAAAAGCGTCCGTGGACTGCTCGGGATGCAGCTGCAGTTCCTCGGACAATTCGACACCGATTCGCTCGGGTTCGAGCAACGCCACCAACTTGGCACGATCCTCGAGGTCCGGGCACGCGCCGTATCCGAACGAGTAACGAGCGCCGCGGTACTCGAGATCGAAGTAGCCGGCAACCTCGGTCGGGTCCTGCTCCGCGACGGTATGCCCCTCGGGGAGCACAAGCTCTTCACGAACGCGTCGATGCCAGTACTCGGCCAGAGATTCCGTGAGCTGGACGCCGATTCCGTGAAC
>NZ_MUZB01000010.1:0-298794 GCF_002076325.1 Rhodococcus sp. 66b | reverse complement strand
AAGGCTCTCGCCGGCGCCATCGCGGCATTCGCGACGCTTCAGCTCGAGCCGGACAGCGCCAAGGTCGATCTCATACTCTCACGCATCGCGCACAAGCATGCGTCGCTGGGAATCACGCCCGACCAGTACGCAATCGTGCACGAACACCTCTTTGCCGCGATCGTCGAAATACTAGGCGATGCAGTCACTCCCGACGTCGCAGCAGCCTGGGACGAGGTCTACTGGCTGATGGCGGAAACCCTCATCACGATGGAGCGTGGCCTCTACCAACTCGCCGGCGTCGACGCCGGTGACGTCTGGCGCACGGTCAGGATCAGCGAACGAGTTCTACAGTCCGCCGATACCGTCTCACTGACGCTCACTTCGCTAGACGGCAGTGCACTCCCCACCTTCGCGCCCGGACAGTATCTTTCGGTCGGGGTTACGCTGCCCGACGGCGCTCGCCAGATCCGCCAATACAGCCTGTGTTCGATACCGAGCAGCGCAGACTGGCGGATCAGCGTCAAGCGAATCTCCGGGACTCCTGATGGCGAGGTGTCGAACTTCCTCTACAACAACGTATTCGAAGGGCAGGAACTCTCCGTCACCACGCCTTTCGGTGATCTCACCATGCCGGATGACAACTCACCTCTCCTACTCGCGTCGGCCGGAATCGGTTGCACACCGATGATCGGGATGCTCAATCATCTCGTGGACACCGGCGCCGAGCGTTCGGTCTCTGTCATTCATGCTGATCGATCCATCGCGGATCATGCTCACCGAGCAGAACTCAGCACACTCGTCGACAAGATTCCCGCCGCAACTTTGCATCGTTGGTACGAGGATCTCGGCACGCACGTTGCGTTCGGATCGGTTCACGAAGGACGGGCGGATTTGCTAGACATTGCAGTGGAGCCCGATACCCAAGCCTTCCTCTGCGGGCCGATGCCGTTCATGTTGGCGATGCGCGCATCGTTGCTCGAACGGGACGTCCCGGCACAGAATATCCACTACGAGGTATTCGGGCCCGACAGCTGGGCCAACACCTGAGCGGACCACTGCCTGCGAACTGGACCTTGGCGCGCCACGGTAATCCCTTGTGTACTCGACGAAACATACGTACCGAGTAGTGGGAGACCGACATGATCACGTCAGCGTCGATGACGGGAGTCGCGCTGATAGCCCTGGCGATGGTTCTGACACCGGGCCCCAACATGATCTACCTGGTGTCACGCAGCATCAGCCAGGGCCGCCGGGCAGGCTTGATCTCGCTCGGCGGAGTCGCAACCGGTTTCCTGGTCTACCTCGCCGCCACGTGCGCTGGACTGACAGCGGTTCTCTTCGCCGTACCCACGGTGTTCACCGCGGTGAAAATCGGCGGCGCCCTGTATCTGGCCTATCTCGCCTGGTCGACCCTTCGACCAGGTGGGAAGTCCGCCTTCGAGGTGGGCGAAGTCGACCGCCACGGTAGCGGCCGTCTGTTCGGGATGGGGTTGACCACCAATCTGCTCAATCCCAAGATTGCGCTGATGTACGCGGCCCTGATCCCCCAGTTCGTCGATCCCACTGCGGGCCCGGTCTGGCAACAGGCACTCGTACTCGGCGGCGTGCAGATCCTGGTCGCAGTCACTGTCAACGCGTTGATCGTGTGCTGTGCGGCGGCCGTGTCGACCTTCCTCGTGGCACGTCCGGTATGGATGCGGGCTCAGAAGTGGCTTGCGGGTGGCATTCTCGGAATCTTCGCCACCCGCATGGCCCTGGAGTAGTTTCAGTCCTTCGGACGTTGGTCGATCAGCCGACGCGCTTTACCGATCGAGCGTTCGAGTCCGCCGGGTTCGAGAACGTTCACCTCGACCGTGACACCGATCTTGTTCTTCACCAGCTTCTGCAATGCAGACGACGCTGCCGCATGGTCCGAGATTGCCGCGTCGGGGCGAGCCTCGACGCGAACTGTCAGGGTGTCCATACGACCCGGACGCTCCAGCACACACTGGAATTGAGGCGCGAGGGCGGGGACGGTCAGGATCAGTTCTTCGATCTGTGTGGGGAACAGATTGACTCCACGCAGGATGATCATGTCGTCGGTCCGGCCGGTGACCTTCTGCATCCGTCGCATCGAGCGCGCCGTCCCGGGCAACAGACGGGTCAGGTCCCTGGTCCGGTAGCGAATGATAGGCAGCGCTTCCTTGGTGAGCGAGGTGAAAACGAGCTCACCTTCCTCTCCGTCCGGCAGCACCTCACCCGTGACCGGGTCGATGATCTCCGGGTAGAAGTGGTCTTCCCAGATATGGAGTCCGTCTTTGGTTTCCACACATTCCATTGCCACGCCCGGGCCCATGATCTCGGAGAGCCCGTAGATGTCGACGGCGTGCATGTCGAGTTGTTGTTCCAGCTCGGTACGCATCTGTTCGGTCCACGGCTCCGCTCCGAAAACTCCAACCCGCAGCGAGGTTTTCGAAGGATCAATACCCTTCTTGATCATCGCATCCACGATGGTCAACATGTACGACGGCGTCACCATGATCGCGTCGGGTTCGAAGTCCTCGATCAGTTGGATCTGCCGCTCGGTCATGCCACCGGACATGGGAATGACCGTGCAGCCCAAACGCTCCGCACCGTAGTGTGCTCCCAACCCGCCGGTGAACAGACCGTACCCGTAAGCCACGTGCACCTTGTCCGAAGACCGCACCCCGCCGGCCGAGAGACTGCGCGCGATGAGATCGGCCCAGTTGTTCAGGTCGTTGCTCGTGTACCCCACCACCGTCGGGCGACCGGTGGTCCCCGAAGACGCGTGAATTCGCGAGACCTTGTCCTGGGGCACCGCAAACATCTTGAACGGATAGTTCTCACGCAGATCCGCTTTGGTGGTGAAGGGGAACTTCGCGAGATCGCTCAGATCCTTCAAGTCGCTCGGGTGGACGCCGGCGTCGTCGAAAGCTTTGCGGTAGTGCGGAACATTGGTGTACGCGTGCATCAGTGACCATTGCATCCGCTCGAGTTGGAGCGTCGAAATGCGGTCCCGGCTGGCAAATTCGATTTCTTGCGAAGTAGCTGTGGCGAGTTCGGTCATGATTGTCTCCGGTGGGCTCAGTGAGGGCGCTGTGCGGGCGGTCAGGCGTCGAAATCGACTGTTATCTGTTCACCGACAGGAAAGGTCTGGCAGGTCAGCACGAAACCCGCGTCGACTTCGTAGTCTTCGAGGGCGTAGTTCCTGCGCATCTCGATATCACCGCAGGTGACCTTGGCGCGGCAGGTTCCGCACACTCCGCCCTTGCACGCGAAGGGCAGATCCGAGCGGTACTGTTCGGCCGCATCGAGAATCGACTGGTCGCGTGGCAACGTCGCGGTGGTCGATCGACCGTCGAGAGTAATAGTCACCTGGCTGCTCGGTCCGACAATTCCGCGCTCACGATGCACTGCGACCGGCGGAGCGACGTCGTCGACGTAGAACAGCTCGTGATGGATGCGATCCTTGGCAATTCCCAAGCCGGCCAGCACTTCCTGGGCGTCGTTGACCATCCCGAAGGGGCCACACAACCAGAAGCCGTCGACTTGGTCGTACGGCACGAGAGAGGTGAAGATCTCACGCAACCTGTCGGCGTCGAGACGGCCCGAGAACAACTCGACCTCTCTCGGCTCGCGAGAGAGAATGTGAATGACGTCCAGGCGTGCACCGTACCGGTCCTTCAGGTCGGCGATTTCTTCGGCGAACATCACCGAACGAGTACGCCTGTTCCCGTACAGCAGGGTGACGTCGGCCTCGGGGTTCGCCAAAAGTGTTGCAGCGATGGAAAGCATGGGCGTGATGCCTGAGCCCGCCGCGATCAGAACGTGCCGTCCACCCAGTGCCGGATCGGCGACAAAATTGCCCGAGGGGCCCTGGACGTCGATTTGATCCCCGGCCTTGACGTCGCGCACCAACCAGGTGGAGAAGAGTCCGTCTGCTACTTCGCGAACCCCCACACGTGGAGACGCCCCGACCGGTGCACAGATCGAGTAGGAACGACGGTGTTCGACGCCGTCGATCATCCGCCGCAGTGTCAGTGACTGCCCGGCGCCGAAATCGAATTGATCGGCGATATCGGCAGGCACGTCGAAGGTGACGGCAACTGCGTCGTCGCACAGTGATTCGACACCGGCAACCGTCAACGGGTGAAAGGGTTTGTTCCGGTTCGTCGTTGCGGTACTCATCTGTTCAGATCTCCTTCACGTGATCGAACGGCTCGAGGCAGTCGAGGCAGCGATACAGCGCTTTGCACAGGGTCGCACCGAATTCCGAACTCAGTCTGGTGTTTGCCGAACCGCACTGGGGGCAGAGGATGTCGCGGGGCTTGGCCGTCAAGGTCAATGCGATCGGCCCCGAGGTGCGGCGCGGCGCTGCCCCCGGCACCGAGTACCCAGCCGTTCGAAGTTTCGCGAGCCCCTCCTCGCTGATCCAATCCGAACTCCAAGGCGGCGACAGTTGAGTCTTGATCTGGACGCTGCCGTATCCCGCATCGTTCAGCTTGTGCTCGATGTCGTCTCGCATCGTCGCCATTGCGGGACACCCGGAATAGGTGGGAGTGATTGTCACACAGACGAAGTTCGCTTCGACGTCGACCGATCGGATGACGCCGAGGTCGGCCAGAGTAAGCAGTGGCATCTCCGGATCCATCACCGAGGCGACGATCTCCTGCGCGGAAGAGACGGTGGTGGCAGCCACGGTCACCACACCCCTTCCGGGTGCTCCCGAGCGACGCTCTGCATTTCGGCAAGAAGAAGTCCCAGCGCCCCGGTGTGCAGTCCGGCACGTCCGCCGCGGCCTCCGACGAAACCGGAGAAACGTGAAGGCGGCTCTTCCATTTCGGCCGCATGGAGGACCTGGGCAAGAACAGCGTCGAACTCCGGCCGAACAGTACGCGGATCCACTCCGACGCCAACTTCTGCCAAAACGAGTTCGTCCTGAGTGGGAACAAAGAGTTCGTCCACGAACGGGAAGATCTCGAGCAAAGCGTCGGCCGTCCGACGCTTGGATTCTGCCGTGCCGGCGCCCAAGGTGACGACCCATCTTGCCGCGTAGTCGCGGTGATAGGTCAGTTCCTTGACACCTTTGTTCGCCACAGCTGAGAGAACCGGATCGCGCGACGTGCGCAGCCGATCGAACAGCGCCAGCCGCCAGGTCGAGAACACGAGTAGCCGAACGACCGTGTGCGCGAAGTCGCCGTTGGCGAGTTCCACCAGTCTCACGTTGCGGAAACCGAACTGATCACGAAAGAAGGCGAGCGCATCTTCGGCCGGCACCGGCGACGTATCCGAGATGAACGGAACCACAGTGGAATCGGCTGCTGCCGCGCGAGCCAGCAGCAGCCTGGCCTGCCCGATCAAGTCCAGGCCGACGTTGGCGAGAGCTACCTCTTCTTCGAGTTCCGGTGCTCGCGTGGACCATTCGGCGAGTCGTTGCGAACTGACGAGCGCGTCGTCGCCAAGCATGAGGCAGTAGCGCGCCAGCGCACCGAGATCGACATCGCCTGGCACCGTGGTGTCGACTCCGGCGAGGGGGTCGTCGAAGCTTGTTCCGAACGCCCACTGACCGTGGCCGTCACCGTCGACCAGGCCGTCGTAGGCACTGTCGTGATCGTTCATCTGTTGGTCCTCGAAGTCGAAGTGATTCTCACATGTGCGGAACGGAGTCCGGAATGTCGTAGAAAGTCGGGTGCCGGTAGACCTTGTCGCCGCTCGGCGCGAAGAACGGATCCTTTTCTGCCGGACTCGAAGCCACGATTTTCGCGGATGGCACGACCCAGATACTCACGCCTTCGTTACGTCTGGTGTAGACGTCGCGCGCGTGGCGTAGCGCCATCTGGTCGTCTGCCGCGCGCAGGGATCCGACATGCACGTGGTTCAGTCCGCGCTTTCCCCTCAGAAATACCTCGTACAAAGGCCATTCGCCCCGCACCTGATCGCCCTGTACCTGATCGTTCTCGCTCATGATGTTTCCCCAGTCGTGCGATCGTGCGCGAGTCTCTCGCGCTGTGCAAAGGCGTAGGCGGCGTCGCGAACCCAGGCCCCGTTGTCGTGTGCGGCTTTCCGATTGGTGATCCGCTCGACGCTCGCCGCTCCGTTGCCGCGGACCACATCCATGAATTCGCTCCAGTCCGGCTCGCCGAAATCGTGTGCGCCACGCTCGGGGTTCCAGCGCAGGTCGGGATCAGGGAAGGTCACACCGAGTATCTCGGCCTGCGGTATCGACATGTCCACGAATCGCTGCCGCAGTTCGTCGTTCGTGTGCCGCTTGATGCGCCACTTCATCGACTGCTCGGTGTTCGGCGATTCGTCGTCCGGCGGTCCGAACATCATCAGAGCGGGCCACCACCATCGGTCGACGGCTTCCTGCACCATCGCACGTTGAGCTTCCGTGCCGCGCATCATTGTCGCCAACAACTCGAAGCCTTGCCGCTGATGGAACGATTCCTCCTTGCACACACGGATCATCGCGCGCGCATACGGCCCGAAGGAGCTGCGGCACAGCGGAACCTGATTGCAGATAGCGGCTCCGTCGACAAGCCAGCCGATCACACCCACGTCGGCGTAGGTCAGCGTCGGATAGTTGAAGATCGAGGAGTACTTCTGCTTTCCCTCGATCAGTTTGGTGGTCAGATCGCCACGATCGGCACCGAGCGTCTCGGCCGCGGAGTAGAGATACAGACCGTGCCCGGCCTCGTCCTGGACCTTCGCCATCAAGATCGCCTTGCGTCGCAACGAAGGCGCACGGGTGAGCCAGTTTCCCTCGGGCTGCATTCCGATGATCTCGGAGTGCGCATGCTGGGCAACCTGACGAATCAGAGTCTTGCGGTAGCCGTCCGGCATCCAGTCGCGAGGCTCGATGCGCTGGTCTGCCGCGATCGTCTCGTCGAACAGGTTCTGCAGGTCTTGTGGAGCTTCCACGTTGGTCATCGTACCTACCTTTTATTACCGAATGATCGGTTGGTAACTAGTATGCACCGAGGTGTCCCAGCGCACAAGAGAATCTTTCGACGCACCAGAAATCAGCGGCCCTCGAAAACCGGCTTCTGCTTCGACAGGAAAGCCGTGACTGCGCCTTGATGATCTGCCGTCGAACCCAGCTCCACCTGTGCGTTCGCCTCGGCCTCCAGCGTCTGGGAAAGCCCAGGAGCAACGGCACGGATCAGCGATTTCACGTGGGCGAAGGCCGCGGTGGGTCCGTCGGCAAGTCGACGGGCAAGTACCCGAGCCTCAGCTGCGACGTCCTCGTCGGCCACCACGCGATGAACCAAGCCCCACTCCAGTGCGCTCTGCGCGTCGAACTTGTCGCCGAGCAACATCAGGCCACTGGCACGGCTGGGTCCGAGCGCGTGCACGAGCGCATGACTGAGCCCGGAGTCACTGGCCAGACCGATGCCGGTGAATGCCGTCGCAAAGCTCGCGCGAGCCCCCACGACACGGATGTCTCCGGCCAACGCGATCCCCAACCCGGCTCCGACGCAGGCCCCGCCGATACCCACCACTACCGGGACAGAGAGCGTCGACAGCGCCGTGACGATGGGGTTGTAGTGCGCTGCGACGGTATCCATCGCGTGCGCCGGATCAGCATCCAACGCTGCGGCGTGCTCGCCCAGATCCTGACCGACGCAGAAGTTCTTGCCTTCGGCGAGAATCAACACCGCTCGAACCTCTGCGTCCGCGCGGACCTGCAGCAACGTTTCGAGCAGCTGAGACTTCATGTCGCCGTTAACGGCATTGGCGGCCTCAGGTCGGTCGAGAGTAATTGTCGCCAAACCTCGCTCGATCTCCAAGCGGATCACGTCAGTCATCGATGTTCCTTTCGCAGGCAGTTCGGTTCAGCTCCATGTGTGAAAACCCTGTCCCGTCTTGCGCCCCAACTCGCCGCGAGCCACCTTCTCTCGCAGCAATGCTGGAGGAGTAAATCGATCACCGAGAGTGCTCGCGAGGTGTTCGGCGATCGCCAGGCGCACATCCAACCCGACCAGATCTGTCGAACGAAGCGGCCCCATCGGATGCCGGTACCCCAATTCCATGGCCCGGTCGATCGATTCCGCGTCCGCCACACCTTCTTCGAGCATGCGGATGGCTTCGAGCCCGAGACCGACGCCAAGCCGGCTGGTTGCAAAACCAGGTGAGTCGTTGACGAGCACCTCGGCCTTGCCGAGCATCGACACCCATGCCCGTACCGAGTCGACAACCGCGGGGCGGGTCTGAGGCGCCCGGACGATCTCGACCAACAGCGACGCCGGGACTGGATTGAAGAAGTGCATACCGATGAACCGGCTCGGATCCGTCAGCGCTGCGCCGAGTTCGGCGATCGACATGGAACTGGTGTTGCTGGCGATCACGGTGCGTTCTCCGGCAACGGTTTCCGCAGCGGCGAGCACCTCGACCTTGAGGGCCGCAATTTCCGGGACCGCCTCGACGATCAGGTCGAGCGACGGGGGTAAGGAGCTCACTGCGCCTACGACGCTCACGCGCGCGAGGACCGTCGCGGGATCCTGGTCGCCGAGTTTCCCTCGCTCGTGGGCGCGGTCGAGGCCGGCGGAAACACGCTGTAACGCTGCCTCGGCGTCGCCGCTCTCCGCGATGGTGACCGCCCCGCCGAGACCGGCGAACACCTGGGCGATACCTGCACCCATACGTCCACCGCCGATGACTCCGACGGTCTTCGGTGCAACTGCTTCAGTCATGATTTCTTCTCCAGGAAGGCCGTCATGCGATCGTGCTTGTCCGAACTCTCGAACAGGACAGCTTGGGCGATGTCGTCGGCAAACGGATGCGATCCCGGCGCGTCGACAATGATCTTCGTCAATCGCAGTGCCAGCGGGGACAGTCGGGAAATACGGTCGAGCAGCCGATGCGCTGCATCGACATGGCAGTTCGGTTCGGTCACCTCGACGACCAGGCCCGCTCGTAGCGCCTGCTCGGCGTCGAGGTTCCTGGCACCGAGGAGCACTTGCTTCGCGATCGAGACTCCGACGAGCTTCGGCAGCCGATAGCTGGCGCCGGCGGCTGCCATTATGCCGAGATTGGGCTCGGGATTACCGAAGACCGCCGTCGTTGTCGCGACGCGAATGTCACAGGCGTAGGTCAACTCTGCCCCGCCGCCGAGCGCATAGCCGCTCACGGCGGCCACGGTGGGCAGCGGGAGCTTTCCGATACGGTCGAACAGGGTCCGGTTGATACCCGCAAACGCTTCCTCTCGTCCGCGCGCTCGGAGCTCCGCGATGTCAGCGCCGCCCGCGAAGTGGTCTCCGCGCCCGGCAAGCAGGAGCAGCTTCGGATCCCGTTCGAGGCGTCCACAAACCTGATGCAGTTCGTCGATCATTTCCGCGTTGATCGCGTTGCGTTGCGCGGGCCTGTCGAGGGTGACCACGACGCGATCCTCGCGCTCGTCCACGTGCAGGGTGTTCACATTCGCTCCTTCTCGCTCTCTTACATTAATAACCGAACATTCGGTCGTTTGGCAAGAGTGAAAACGAGGTTGGTGCACAGCTTTGCCCGAACTGAGAAGATGGGGGCATGACTACGGCACGCCCCACTCGACGCACCGGCCTCCCCGGACGTCCCGGCTACGACCTCGATTCGCTCTTAGCCGTGGCTGTAAAGGTGTTCAACGACAAGGGCTACGACGGCGCCAGCATGGAGGTGCTCGCCAAGAAGCTCGGCATCACGAAGTCCTCGATCTACCACCACGTGTCCGGCAAGTCGGAACTTCTCGAACTCGCACTTTCGCGTGCACTCAACGCCCTGTTTGCGGTCACGACCGAAGAAGGCGCCACCACCGGTCCGTACATCGACCGGCTCGAATACCTGGTCCGGCGCAGCGTAGAGGTGCTGGTCGCAGAGCTTCCGTACGTCACCCTGCTCCTGCGCGTCCGCGGCAACACGACGGTCGAGCGGGCCGCACTCGCCCGTCGACGCGAATTCGACAACTTCGTCGGAGGCCTCGTCTCGTCCGCCGCAGCGGAGGGAGACCTGCGCCCGGACATCGAACCGGCCCTCGCCAGCAAGCTGATGTTCGGCACCGTCAACTCACTGATCGAGTGGTACAAACCCCGAGCGGGCGAGTCCGTCTCCGACATTGCCGACGCGGTCGTCGCCGTCACTTTCGACGGACTTCGCAAGGCCTGATTCCAGGCAGTTCTGCCGAATCCTTGACAACGCGGCGTTACCGGGCGATCGTAATTACCGACCGAACGTACGGTGAGATGGAGTTGTCGTGAGCAGACTGTTGGAAAGCTATGTAGCCGGTCGCTGGTACGCCGCACCGGACGCAGGTACCCCGTTGCCGAGCGCAGTGGACGGATCGGAGGTGGCCCGGATCTCCGCAACCGGCGTCGACCTCGCCGAGATGGTTACGTACGCACGCGAGGTCGGCGGGCCTGCACTGTCTGCGATGACCTTCCATGAACGTGCCGGCGCGCTCAAGGCTCTCGCCCTCACGTTGATGGCAGGAAAAGCCGAGTTCTACGCACTCTCCACTGCCACCGGCGCGACGACGCGAGATTCCGGCGTGGACATCGACGGTGGATTCGGAACCCTGCTGAGCTACGCAAGCAAGGCTCGGCGCGAATTGCCCGACAGCACAGTCTTTCTGGATGGAAACGTCGAAGCTCTGGGCAAGGGCGGAACTTTCCTCGGGCAACACATCTATACGTCACGCCGCGGCGTCGCCGTACAGATCAACGCCTTCAATTTCCCGGTGTGGGGGTTCCTGGAGAAGCTGGCACCGGCATTCATCGCGGGTGTGCCGTCCATCGTCAAACCTGCCAGTTCCACGGCATATCTCACCGAACTCGTCTTCCGGCGCATCATCGAATCAGGCTTGCTCCCGGAGGGTTCCGTCCAACTGCTCTCCGGTAGTGCACGGGGCCTCCTCGATCACCTCGGCGGGCAGGACTCAGTGGCATTCACCGGATCCGCCGACACCGCCGCAACGCTGCGTGCTCACCCGAACGTCGTCGGCAAGGGCGTCCATTTCAATGCCGAGGCCGATTCACTCAACGCGTCGATCCTTGGCGAGGACGCCGTACCAGGAACGCCCGAATTCGATTTGTACGTCAAACAACTCGCCACCGAAATGACAGTCAAGGCGGGTCAGAAGTGCACGGCGATCCGGCGCGCCCTGGTGCCGGTCTCGCTGGTCGACGCCGTTGTCGATGCCGCATCCGAGCGACTGAACAAAGTGGTCGTGGGACACCCCGATGCCGACGGCGTCACGATGGGTGCGCTCGCCAGCATCGAGCAGCGCGATGAAGTCTTGAAATCCATTCGCGGTCTGACGAAGTCGGCAACTATCGTATTCGGAGACCCGGACAACGTCGACGTGGTCGGTGCCGACGGCCAGTCAGGGGCCTTCCTTTCCCCTGTCCTTCTCCGGGCGGAAGAGAATGCGCACGAGGTACACGAGCTGGAGGCCTTCGGACCCGTCAGCACCGTCATCGGATACGACGGCATCGATCATGCGATCGAACTCGCGGCCCGTGGCGAGGGAAGCCTCGTCGCCTCGGTGGTCACTGCCGACACCGACATCGCACGTCGACTGGTGCTGGGCCTCGCAGCTTTTCACGGCAGAGTGCTCGTCCTGAACCGCGACGATGCCAAGGAATCCACCGGCCACGGCTCTCCCCTTCCAGTCCTCGTACACGGCGGTCCGGGCCGTGCCGGCGGCGGTGAGGAGCTGGGTGGCATCCGCGGAGTTCTACACCACATGCAGCGGACGGCCGTGCAGGGCACACCCGACGTGCTCACCGCGGTCGGCGAGCGCTGGTTCACCGGGTCAGCGCGCACGACCGGATCCGAACATCCATTCCGAAAGAGTCTCGCCGAGTTGAAGATCGGCGACACCGTTGTCGGCGGTCCGCGCCAGGTCACACTCGCAGACATCGATCATTTTGCAGAGTTCACCGGTGACACCTTCTACGCACACACCGATCCGGTGGCCGCAGCGGCGAACCCGCTGTTCGGCGGCATCGTCGCACACGGCTATCTGGTTGTCTCACTCGCTGCCGGTCTGTTCGTCGACCCGGCTACCGGCCCGGTTCTCGCGAACTTCGGCGTGGACAGCCTCAGGTTCCTGACCCCGGTGAAAGCCGAAGACAGCCTGACGGTCACCCTCACAGCCAAGACCATCACACCTCGCAGCAGCGCCGACTACGGTGAGGTTCGTTGGGATGCCGTGGTGACGAACCAGGACAACGATCCGGTCGCGACATACGACGTCCTGACTCTGGTAGCCAAGACTCGCCCCGAAGGGAATTGAAAGCACATGACCTATCGAGTAGCAGTATGTTACGGACGCCCCACCGATCCGGAGGCTTTCGACAAGTACTACAACGAGATCCACGTCCCGCTCGCCAGCGCAGTGCCAGGACTCTCGGACTTCACGTTCAGCAAGTGCTCGACGCTTGACGGCTCCGATCCAGTCTTCTACGCCGTCGCCAACCTGGTGTTTCCCGATCTCGAGACGATGCAGAGCGGCCTGAAGTCCCCGGAGATGGGCGCCGCAGGAAAAGATGTCGCAAACTTTGCCACCGGCACAGTCGACATGTACGTCCAGGAAGTTGTCTCGGTCCTCTAGACCCCTGCAATTCTCCGATCCCACAGGAGTTTGTCTCGTGAGCACAGGAAGCATCACCGCCAGAGAGATGTTCGACGCGGACCAGGCGTCGCAGGCACTCGGTATCGAGATTTCCGAGCTGGCGCCCGGTAGCGCAACCGTGACCGTCACCGTGGGCGAAACCATGGTGAACGGTCACGGAATCACACACGGTGGTTATGTTTTCCTGCTCGCGGACACCGCGTTTGCGCTCGCCTGCAACGGCTACGAGGATTCAGCCGTTGCAGCGCGCGCGGACATCCGATTTCTACGTCCGACCCGTCTGGGCGACACCTTGACCGCGGTCGCCACCGAGAAGGCACGAGGCGGTCGAAGTGGGATCTACGACGTGACCGTTCGCAACGGCAACACCGTCGTGGCCGAGTTCCGCGGCGACAGTCGAACCATTTCTCGCTGAAATTCAGCCCACGGTGTTTCAGCTCACGACGGGAAGTTCGAGGGGGCCGGAACCGTCGGCAAAGATCGTCACCGGCATACCTTGCAGTCCCCCACGGAAACTGATGTCGCCACCGGTGATCGCGAGACGCACGGAATGCCCTGGCTCGAATCGATGCACTATCGCCGGCATCGTCACCGGGACCGGCTGGGACGGATCACTGATGCGTATGGGCGCAATCAGTCCGTTGATCAGCGAGGAAGTTCCGTCCGGGGCCACGTCGTAGAGTTTCGCGAACACCACCGGCTGTCCGGGCGCCGCAACACGCAGCGTCACAGTGGGAGCTCCCACCACGTCCATCGCCTCGGTCATCGGCGCAGTGGTCCAGAGCGCCTCGGTTCCCGGAATCTGTGCATTCGGAATGTTTCCGGCCGGATTGATATTGAGCGGCTCGACGCCTGTCGGCAGCCCACCCGGTGCCGTGACGATCGTCTTCGGACCAGGTATCACCGGCGTGCCGTCCGGCAGCAGTCCCCCGTCAGCGGACAGATGGAAGGCGCGGGCGGTCCCGACATCGACGGTGTCGGACGTCGCGTATGCCGGCGCCGCGTTTCCCTCGTAGTCGATCCAGTTACGGAAATACGCGAATTCCGGTCCCGTCTCCGTGTTCTCGTCCTTGAGGTAGTGATCGAACCAGTCCATGAAGCGACCGGTTTCGTATTGCGCGTCTTCGTCGGGAGCGGAAAAGCTGAATTCGCCGGGCGCAGCGGCCAAGTGGCTGTGCCCCCACGAATGCCAGATCATCTTGGCATCGACGCCACGATCCTTCAGCGCGTCGTAAGTCGCGGTTGCCTCGTTCAGATCGAACAGGGTGTCCTGTTGTCCCTGAGCAAGCAGTACCGGAATGTTGATCCGGTCGACGAACGACGAGACCGACGACGCTCGGAGCTCACTCACTACCTGCGGTCCGATGTCGCCGGTCACGACCGCCTCGGCGATCGCGTTGCACATGTAGGGGACGTAGTTCGGGCAGCCGGGTAGCCGTGCGGGATCCGCGATGTAGCCGTCCACACCGGGATTCGCGATGCCCGCGCCGAAGAGCAGCGATGCAAAGAGCACCTTCGTTGCTCCCGGCTCCGCTGTCGACACACCGGAGATGATTCCCGTGCTGTTGGGCGCCAGAGAATACGAGAGATCGTTCCAGGTGATCATGGGGATGATCGTGTCGATACGGGGATCGACACTCGCGGCGGCGAATTGAATGCCGCCGCCGTAGGAGCCACCCGTCATTCCGACCCGCGGGTCGTTCGTCGACGGTGCACCGGTGTGATCGACGGAGTCCTGTACCACCGCGGTGAGCGCCGGATAGGGTTGCGTCAGAGCCTGATCCGTGAAGGCAATCCCTTCTTGGCCGCCGAGGAAGCTGACCAACTGGGAGGCGGCGACGCCGTCGTACGCGGGAGAGTCGAGTGTGATCTTGCAACTCGAGCCACCGAAACCCAATCCCGAATACGTCAGTCCGACATACCCGTTCTCGGCGAAGTTCTGCAGCGCGGGAATCTGGTCCTTGTACGAACCACCAAACCCGTTGGTGGTCAGGATCGCGGGCGCTGGGTTGTCCGCATCGACGCCGTCGGGAACAAAAAGTTCACCGACGACGGTGCAGGGCGTCGAGAGTTCAGGCCCGACATCGACCGAGAAGTACAGCAGCTGTGACGAATACGAGCCGTTCGGTGGATCCGCGAGCGCCGGCGGCGAAAAGCCGAGGGCACAAACCACGAGCGTGACGACACTGATCGCAATTCTCCGGCGCACCTGAAAACCGTACACCCGGATCTGTTCTCCACCAGCCTGATCGGGTGCGCGCCGCCGAAGTTTCCGCAGCAAAAGCTACGCCGGACGGGGACGACCTCTACTTGACCGTCAAGGTGCCGCGCATACTCGGGTGGTAGGTGCAGTGGAACGTGTACGTTCCAGGCTCGTTCGGCACCGTGATGGTTTCCGTCTCACCCGCTTCGATGTCCTCGTTGAACAACCCTGAGGTATCGGACGTGACCGAGTGCTCGACGGTGTCGTTGTTCTGAATGGTCAGTACCTGTCCGGGCATCACCGACTCCGGCGTCGAATATCCGAAACCGCTGATCACGATTCCCATCGACGACGCTCCCGGCGTCGACATACCCAGAGGCATACTCGGCATCGACATACTGGTCGGCATGCTGGTCATCGCCATGCTGGTCATCGCCATGCCGTCGTGATCGGCCGAATCGTTGTCCGACGAATCGTTGTTGTCACTGCACGCGGTCAGTGCGAACACCGCCAGGATCAGCGCTGCGAGCACTGCGAGAATCCGCTTCATTGCTTCGCCTCCTGCTCGTTCCCCCGCAGTCTGCTGATTACCCGCCGCCTAGGGGGCCAAACAGCTCCGATGTGGTGCCTGCGGCGCTGATAGTGCACGATTTCTGCACCAGCTCCACTCGCGGACCGACACTGAAGGAAACAGCACAGATGGCCAAGAGCAAAACGTCGAAGGCAGCCCAGCCGAAGGCTCCCAAGACAGCCCAGCCGAAGGCTCCCAAGACAGCAGAGCCGAAGGTAGCCGAGAAGGCTCCTGCCGTTCTCTGGAAGGACCTGCCGGACGAGCACGACTACCCGGCGGCCCGCGATTACCTCCAGTTGGGCGCGACACCGGTTCAGGTCCAAGCTCTCGTGTACGCCCTCAAGACGGCGACGCTGGTCTCGAAGAAGGCCAAGGACATCCTGCGGGCCGCCGGGCTACCCCTGCTCCCGGTCGACAACCCGCACGTTGCTGCCGACCTGTTGAAGATCCGCAAGGGGATCGCGCTGTCTCCGATCCTGCTGGTGCAGGGAGACTTCCGCGCCGGAGTACCGGCGCAGATCGCCGACGGCTACCACCGTGTCTGTGCGAGCTACCACGTGGACGAGAACACCGGCATCCCTGCAAAGATCGCTCCCTCGACAGTGACGCCGTAGGTCGTCGATGACCTTCGGCATCCTTGCCCTCGTCGCGCTGGCCGGCATCCTCGGTCCGCTGCTCGGCGCTCGCGTCAGTTGGCATGTCCCCGTGGTGGCCGGCGAACTTGCCGCGGGCGTCGTCTTCGGTGTCACCGGTTTCGGGCTGCTCGACTCTTCGGACCAGACTTTCACGTTCCTGGCCGATATCGGGTTCGCGCTCACGATGATGGTGGCCGGCTCACACGTCCCGGTCCGCGATCCGGCAGTTCGTGCGGCAATCGGCAAGGGTGCCGTTCGCTCGGTTGTCGTCGGACTCCTGTCGGTGGTTGCCGGCTACGGTGCGGCGACGGCATTCGGCACCGGTCACGCCGCGCTGTACGCGGTCCTGATCGCGTCGTCGTCCGCGGCGTTGATTCTCCCCATCGTCGATTCGCTGGGGCTCGGTGGAACCTCGGTTCTGCAGATGACTGCCCAGGTCGCGATCGCGGACACCGTCTGCATTGTCGCGCTGCCTCTGGTGATCGATCCGGACAATGCCCCTCGTGCCGGTGTCGGCGCATTGGCGGTGGCGGCGTGTGCGGTTGCCTTGTTCTTCGTACTGCGAGCCTTCCACCGGTCCGGCCATTGGCGAAAGCTCCACAAATTCTCGGAGAAACGAAAGTTTGCACTCGAACTCCGGATCAATTTGGTGATCCTCTTTTCTCTGGCAGCGCTGGCCTCCAGCACTCACGTGTCGATCATGCTCGCGGGCTTCGCCTTCGGACTGGTCCTGGCCGCAATCGGTGAACCCCGCCGCCTCGCCAAACAACTCTTCGCGATCACCGACGGCTTCTTCGCGCCCCTCTTCTTCGTCTGGTTGGGAGCGGCGATCAATCTGCGCGACCTCGTCACTCATCCGTCCGCCATCTGGCTCGGATTGGTCTTGGGCGGAGCAACTCTCGTGGTTCACGCCGCGATACGCGTCCTCGGTCTTCCGCTCCCTCTCGGCGTGCTGTCCGCCGCACAACTGGGAGTACCGGTTGCCGCAGTGACGGTGGGCACTCAATTGGGGGTGATGGGCGACGGTGAACCCGCAGCCATCCTCCTCGCCGCCATGATCACGATCGGGGCAGCAACACTGGCTGGTGCTGCCGCGTCGAAAGCCGGTCTCACGAAGCCTGTTTGACCGCGGCCCGCTCCACCGTCAGCAGGCTCTCCTCCGAATGTTCGGCGTGATACGCCGCGCCGCCGCCGCGGACACCGAATAGCCGCTTGCTCCAGATCAGCCACACGACGGCGGCGACGTTCACCAGCAGCAGCCCGGCCCTCAACCACGTGATCTTCTCGGTCAATTCGTAGATTTCGAGGGGCAGGAACAAGCTGGTCGCCACCACTGCGAAGTACTCGCCCCAGCGTTTGACCATCCACAGCCCGACGGCCTCGATCACTTGCAGGCCGGCGTAGACCAACAGACCGACCGCGATCCAGGTGAGCGTCGTCGCCGACAACGAAAACGCCTGCTCGATGTGATGGACCAGTTTGGAATCGTCGATGTTCCAACCCAGCTGGCGGGCCAATGGTCTGATCAACGGCAATTCGTTCTCGAAGGCGTCCTCGACGCGCCCCTTCGACGATCTGAGTTTGAACACCCCGATCGCCAGAAGAACCAACCCCAGAGCGCGGAACATTCTCTCGGTGGCAAGAAGTCGCATGATCAACCGGTCGCGAAGCAGCCGTCCCCGCGGAACCTCGGGAGCGGCGTCCGCCGGCCCGGACGCTCGCGGTGCTCCCGGGACGAAGTTGCCGCAACGTAGACACCGCCAAGCCTGTCCTACCGCTGTCTCCACATGAAGTCGATCCCGCAGCTCAGGTTCGTCCGGAGCGTAGGTCTCGTGACCGTGCCAACTGCACGAGCGCAATGCGAAGTCCACGGGTGAACTCTATGCCGCATATGCCCGGTAGCGTGGATACCCGCTGACCGTGCACTTCGAACGATGAGGATTCCGATGACAACCACCAAGATCGAAACCCGGCATGGCGTCATGGCAGTCGACGACAGTGCCACCGAAGGTTTCCCGGTTGTCTTCATCCACGGAAACTCGGCCAGCCGCTCCATCTTCCGTCATCAGGTCGACGCCGGATGGGCGGGCGACTACCGCATGATCACTCTGGATCTGCTCGGCCACGGCGACTCCGAGGACGCGGGCGAACCCGAAGCCGCGTACACACAGAACGGTTACGCCGACGCCATCGTCGATGTTCTGACCGAACTCGGCGTCGAACGAGCGGTTGTCGTCGGGTGGTCGCTCGGCGGACACATCGCCCTCGAGTTGATCGCGAAATTCCCCGGGCTCACCGGAATCGTCATCACCGGTACGCCACCGGCAAATCCCGAGACGCTCGGCGACGCATTCAATGCCGGAGACGGATTGTCCATCGGCGGCACCGAGGTCATCACCGCGCAGGAAGCCGAACTCTACGCACGGATGACCGCCGTTCCCTTCGAGCAGTCTGCCCTCGACGCCGCGATACGCACGGACGGGCGCGCTCGCAAGATCATGTTCGACGCATTCGGCGCCGGCCGCGAATCGGATCAGAAGGCTCTGGTTGCAACGGCGTCTGTGCCACTCGCGGTGATCGACGGCGCCGAGGACCCGTTCGTCAACACGTCCTATGTCGCGTCGTTGACCTTCGCGAATCTCTGGGAGGGCACGTATCACGTGATCCCGGGAGTCGGGCATGCAGCGTTCTGGGAAGCACCCGAGATCTACAACCCTCTGTTGCAGCGGTTCCTCGGCAGTTTCGCGAAATAACTGGAATTCTGAAATCCGGCTATCCGTCCCAACGAAATTTCGCCCACTCTGGGTCGTACTGGGTGTCGTCCTCGTCGCCTAGCGCATGAAAAGGTCTTGTACTTGAAAAGTCGGATAGCTCGGGACTATCTCGGCCAACAAGCAAAGCAGTGCCGACAACGCTCGAAACAAGCATCGAGTAAGCGCTCGACTCGGTAAGAGAACCTCTTCCCCGAAAAAAATCGAGCCGGTGGAACCGGTCGAACACAGATTTTCTCTTTACCTAAATTCAAGGCAAAATAGACAGCATGCCGAGCCCTGTCATCGCCTCCGAAGGGCACAGTTCTTGGCGAACACTTCACGAATGGTTCAACGAACCACACGACTACGAGTGGATAAAGCACCAGAGATCCGGCCGAGCAATCATTCCGATCTTCCGAACCTTGCTCGGAATGATGACGATCATCTTCGGACTCTCCGCGTTCTACAAATTGATCGGCCCGGATACGCCGCCGACCACTCCCGGCAAAGCACTTTCGATTTTCATGATCTGCACGTGTGTGGGAATCGCCGCATGCTGGTTCACACAACCATTTCCCGGACGCCGGGGGTTGCTTGCATTCGGGATATTCGCAGATCTCGGGATCGCGGCCGCAGTCCTTCTGGTGCCGGATCGCTCGTCCGCGACGTTCGGTTGCACCGTCTTCGCGGTCACCGGAACCTTTGCGACGCTCTTTGTCAGCGCAAGGTGGCTTGTCGCTCATGTCGTTTGGTCGACGACCATCACGACTACCGTTTTTGTTCTTGCCTATCTAGAAGGCGACGTCGATATCACGACGCTTCTGGCCCGTGGCACCGTTCTTTTCGGAGCTGTCACACTCGTTCCCATTTTTGCGCACCTGACCTGGCGCACTCTCTACCGCGATGCCCAGTATTCGGACCGCGATCCCCTCACTGGCCTGTTCAACCGTCGGGGACTGGAAGGAGCAGTCGGCGATCTCTTCGAGAGCACCCGAGACGATTCTTCGTCTCTCGCTTTCGTCGTCGTCGATATCGACAAATTCAAGACGGTGAATGATCTTCACGGTCATGCCGAAGGCGATCATGTCATCAGAAGAACCGCGAACCGATTGAGCACACATCTCGGCGAACACGGAATCATCGCTCGTACGGGCGGAGAAGAATATCTGGCTGTCATTGCCGGTGATCCCGAATCGACAATCCTGTTGATCGAAGGGATAAACGCGGCGCTGTCGGATTGTTCCGACGCGATCCCCACAACGGTGAGTGTCGGAGCTGTGATGATGACCGCCGAATCGAAGGCGTGGAGCGGCGGTGCTTCCGCAATCCTGGCGGCGACAAATGTCGCGGATTCGATGATGTATCAAGCGAAAGCGGCAGGCGGTAATACGATCCGCTCGGCTCAGATCTGATTCACAGCCACGTAAGTGGGTGGACGCTGCGCCCGGTTTCCGTGTCCGTGGCGGCAAGATACACATCGACGCGCTCAGCGGTCAGAGCCTTGCTGATGTGATAGCCCTGGACCAGGTCACACCCGACCCACTGAACGCGGCGGAACTGCTCGATGGTCTCGACGCCCTCGGCCAACGATTTCATACCGAGAGCCGCGGCCAATTCGACAATGGACTTCACCACGGACATCTTCGGATCGTCCGAGTCGGTGACCAGCATGCGATCGATCTTGAGAACGTCGATTGGAAGTCTCTGGAGCGTGGCGAAGGAAGAATAGCCGGTGCCGAAATCGTCGAGTGCGACGGTAACCCCGAGCTCACGCAGCTTGTAGAGATCCCGGATCGCGCGATCGTCCACAACACCTGTCTCGGTGATTTCGAGCTGCAGCAGATGCGGAGCCAAGCCCGAATCCGTCAGAGCTTTCTTCACCATCGCACCGAACTCTCGCGACACCAACTGCACTGGTGAAACGTTGACCGAGACGCCGATTCCGGTCGGCCACCCCGCAGCAGCCGCGGTCGCCATCGCCATTGCCTGCGCGCCGAGGGGAATGATCATTCCGGTTTCCTCCGCCACCGAGATGAACTGGCTGGGCCCGATGAGGCCGCGACTGGGATGGTTCCACCGTAGAAGAGCCTCGAAGGCCACCACTTCACCGGTCTGAGTATCGACTTGAGGCTGATAGTGGAGATCGAACTGCCCTTCCTCGATCCCTCTGTCCAGCTCGTGGAGCGCAGTCGCCCGCGCCGATGCCCTCGCCCGCAGCAGCGGCGAGAACTTGCCTACTCGATTGCGCCCCGTCGACTTCGCTTCGTACAGAGCCAGATCCGCCAGCATCACCAATCCGTCGGCGTCTGTTGAATCCTCGGGCGCGCTGGAGTAACCGATCGTGGCCCGCACTTCTATTCGATTGCCTTCGACGAAGAATGGTTCGTGCAGCACTTCCAGGTACCGATCGAAGATCACTCCGGGATCGTCGCGCGACGACGTGCAGACGATCAGCCCGAATTCGTCGCCGCCCATCCGCGAGCACATGTCCGAACCTACGACCTTGCGCAGGCGTGTCGTGACTTCGAGAAGTAATTGGTCCCCGATCGGATGTCCAAGGGTGTCGTTGACCGATTTGAAATTGTCGAGGTCGAGAATCCCGACGAGAACCTGCTTGTCCGGCGCCCGAGAATTGATCGCTTCCTCGAGCGCCACACCGAACGCACGACGGTTCGGCAACCCGGTCAACGAGTCGGTGGCCGCAAGGCGAAGGATCTCTTGCTCGTGGACATACCTCTCCGTGATGTCGGAACCGACACCGCGCCAACCCAGAATCACGCCGGATTCGAGAACCCGCGGATTACCGGAAAGAGACCACCAGCGCCGCCTACCGTCGACATGCACCGGCACGACGGTGTCCCGGAAGGGGGCACTCGATTCGAGTTTGTCGATCATCTGGGCCGCGGCCGCACGCCCCTCCGGACTCGACGCGATCTGGAGTCTGGTGAGGAGTTGCCCGAAGGTGAGTTGCTGCAACTCGTCCACCGTCATACCTGCGACCTCGGCGAGACGTGCCGAGGTGTGGGAGAACCGGCCGTTGGTGTCGCACTCCCACAGCCAGTCGCGGGAACCGCCCTCGAAACCGTCGAGCAACAACGCCACAGTCTGACGCTCGGATTCCGCCTGAAACTCTGCGAGACAACGTCTCTGGAACGAGGCCGACAGATAGACCGCCCCTACGGTGAGCGCAAACATGTAGATGCACAACTGAATCGCAAGTACGCGAAAGTGGGGTTCGGCGTGGACGATGAGAACAGTGAAGACGCCGAGGCCGTGAATGTAGATCCAGGTCAGGCTCACCGATCTCAGACTGGAGAACGTCACGGTCCCGGCGCCCATGATTCCTGCCATCGTCGCGATCAGAACCAAGTCGCGGAAGACGTCCATGTCGTGAAAGAGCAGGGCAAAAAGTGCGACGTCTAGGGTCGCGACAACGATCACTTCGACGAGCAGACCCACGTAGTCGTAGCGCGGTGTGTGCTTCGACGGTCGCCAGCGAAGCGGTATCCATACTCGAATCGAATTCGCGAGGACAAGAAAGATGAGGGCGCCGCCCAACCACCTGAGCGTCTGACGTCCAGGCGGGACGGTGTAGGTCAGAATCACGACCAAACTCGCCATGTACGCAAGATTGGCGAACGGCGCGACGGCCGCAGCCTCGTCGATCTGACGGCGAAACAGGCTGTTGCAGTCGGTCTCCGAAGCAGGATCTTGCCGACTCAATCGACTCAGACGGTTCATCAGTGAGGCATCCCGACACCAGCGCAGGCGCCATCAGCGGGCGTCGAATCCGCTCGCCTGGCCATCCGAACCTCCCCTGGCTCCCCACCGAACCCTTATCCGGTGAAACGTCAGTGTTTCAGACTCGCTGCTTGTTTCCTTCACAACGGTAGCCATCTGACGAATCGATTGTGCGCAGATCACTATATCCAGAGGTCGTTCCGTCGATCTTCCAGGTCGATCCCCGATTGCTGATTCTTAGCTCGAACCACGTTTGTCGCCGACCGCGACGCGGGGGATTCGAGCGGTCGGGAACAACGCGGCGATTGCGAGCAGCGCTGCCACGGCAAAAGCGACACGCAACGCGTCCAGCCTGGCTTCTTCGTTCACGTCCACGATCGCATCCGCCGTGGACTCGGCGACGCCGGCGTCATTGAGAGCGGATCGGAGTTGCGTCGTCGACAGGAACGGCACCCCCGAGGCCATGTCGGTGCTCGCTTGCTGCTGCACCGATGTCGGAACCGCCGGATTGTCTTCGATTCCGGCGATCGCCGACGTCGTGAGAGTGGCAATGAGAACCGATCCGATCAGGGCAGTTCCCAAGGATGCGCCGAGGTTGGTGGCGGTGTTCTGCAACCCGCCGACCTCGGTGCTGCGTTCGTCCGGGACCGAGGACACCGTGACGGCTCCGAGCTGCGAAGACAGGCACCCCAAGCCGAAACCCATGAACAGCATGGGAATCATCACGATCGCCGCATTGGCGCCGGGGTCCATGCCTGCCACGAGCATCAGAATGCCGACGACCATGACCAACAATCCGACTCGGACCACGCGTCGCGGGTTCGCGGTAGGCCGTAGCTTCGGAATACCGATCGCCGCCACGACGAGCGCCGCCGACAACGGCAGGATGCGAATTCCGGTCTCGAGAGCGCTGAGCTCCAGAACTACGGACAAGAACAAAGGAACCGCGAAGAACACGCCCGCCTGCACCAGAAACTGCGCGAAGAACATCGACAGCCCGCCACTGAGTTCGCGGTTTCGCAGCATCGCCGGATCGAGCAGAGGCTCCTTCCCCGCAGCGGCCAGTCGACCCTCCCATCGCAGGAATCCGTAAACGACAAGGAGCCCGACGATCAGCAGCCACACCACCGGAGACAACCCCACCAGCTGCGGCCCGCCAGGTTTGGCCTGCACCCAACCCCACTCGCTCGAACGCAGCACACCGAAGACGATCATTCCCAGTCCCACCACGGACAGGATCGAACCGAAGTAGTCGAGGCGCGACTTCGACGGTGGGACGTCGACCACCTTGCTGAGCACCAGCAAGATCAGGACGACGATCACGACTTCGCCGACGAACACGTAACGCCACGACGCAAATGTCGTCGCCGCGCCGCCGATCAGCGGCCCCACTGCCACGGCTATCGCGCCTGCTGCAGCGACGAGGCCGTAGGCCGCCGGACGCTTCTCCGCCGGGAAGTTGGTGGCGACGAGCGCAACGATCGCGGGCATGATGAGCGCCGCGCCAACGCCTTCGAGGAACGACCAACCGATCAACAGGACCACGAGATTCGGAGCGAGCGCAGTCGTCAGAGAACCAGCGCCGTAGATGACCAAGCCGAGTGCGAAGGCTCGGCGACGGCCCATCATCGAACCGACTTTGCTACCCGTGATCATCAGAGTCGCCATGACCAGGGTGTACAGCGTGATCGCGGTTTGAATGCCGGTGATACTCGTGCCGACGTCCTCGGCGACGGTCGCCATCGAAACATTCATGACCGAGCTGTCCAGGGTCATCAGGAACTGGCTGCTCGCCAACACCGTGAGAACCAGCCCCGAACCCGCCTGCGTAGTCGAACCAGCAACCTGTCCGTCACCCATCGTGCGGGTGTACCCGGTGCTCAGGTCTTCGAAGCAGACCGGTCAGTGCTGTTTGAGGCTGTTCGAGGCTGTTTGAGTCAGTGCCGTTCGAGTCAGCGCTGTTCGAGTGCGAGTTGATCCGCCCAGGCCGACACGTCGCCGCGTTCCAGAGCGACCGCGAGCAGTTCCGGAAACTTGTCCGGCGTGCACGCAAACGCGGGAATCCCGAGGGCACTCAGCGCCGCTGCATTGTCGTGATCGAACGATGGAGCGCCGTCGTCCGAGAGCGCCAGCAGAACCACAACCTGAACGCCGGCATTCTTCATGGCCGCCATGCGCCGCAGCATCTCGTTCCGAATACCGCCCTCGTAGAGGTCCGAGATCAGAACAAACATCGACTCGGCAGGACGCGAGATCAGCGACTGGCTGTACGCGATTGCGCGGTTGATGTCCGTGCCCCCACCAAGTTGGGTCCCGAACAGGACGTCGACGGGGTCGGACAGTTTGTCCGTCAGATCGACGACGGCGGTGTCGAAAACCACGAGCGAAGTCTTCAGCGCTTGCATCGACGCCAACACCGCGCCGAACACGGACGCGTAGACGACGCTGGATGCCATCGAACCCGATTGGTCGATCGCCAGGACCACGTCGCGCTGCACAGATTTCGACTTGCGGCCGTATCCGACGAGCCGCTCGGGGACGACGGTTCGATACTCCGGCAGGTAGTGCGACAGATTTGCTCGGATGGTTCGGTCCCAGTCGATGTCACGCAACTTCGGATTCGACGTTCTGGCCGAACGATTGAGTGCCCCGGTCACCGCGGCCTTCGTTTTCTGCGCGATTCGCTCTTCGACCTCCCGAACCACCTTCCCGACGACCATTCGAGCAGTGGCCTTGCTGGCCTCCGGCATGACCTGGTTGAGGCTCAGCAGCGTCCCGACCAGATGTACATCGGGCTCGACGGCATCGAGCAGTTCCGGTTCGAGCAGCAACTGCGCCAAACCCAGTCGGTCGATTGCATCCTTCTGCATCACCTGCACCACCGTGCTGGGAAAGTATGTCCGGATGTCGCCGAGCCATCTGGCGACGGACGGCGCCGACGCCCCCAATCCGGCTGAGCGGCGGCGCCCCTTGGTCGGGCCGGACGAGTCGTAGAGCGCTGCGAGAGCTGCATCCATTCGACTGTCGCCCGGTTGGCCCAGCCCTCCCGTCGATTCTTCGGCGGATTCCCCGAGCATCAATCTCCAGCGCCGAAGGCGCTGATCATCGTCGCTCATACGCGCGCTCCCAGTATCTCGGCAACGACCGCCATTGCCGCTCGGCCGCGTCGCGCGTCAGTCTCCACTGTCGTCTCGACGCGTCGTCCACCTCTGACCGCCTGACCGATCGCTCGACGCTCCCCTGCCTCGAAGGCTCCGAACGTGCGTCGAAGCAACGGAAGCGTATCGACGAAGTCCTGCTCGCGAAGTTGGCGGACCCACGTGTCGATCAGCGTGAGCAACGCTCGATCGTGAACGAGCACAAGCCCTCCGCCGCCGAGAAACCCGTCGACCCACCCGGCTTTGGCGGTCGGCGCGCTGCCCACGGACAGGGCCCGAGACAAGCGCTGGGCTGCAGCGGTTTCCGTGATCGAACCGCTGTCGCGCAGTAGCCGCACCATCCGGCCGACTAGTAAACCGTTGACGTCGTCACGGTCGATCACGCCGGCCATCGCCTGCAGCCACCGTGCGCTCGCATCGCGATCGTCACGGACCATGACTGCCGAGTGAACCTTGTCGAGGTGATCACGAAACTCCTCGGCGCTGGGATCGTCCAGTCCTGTGACGGCGACTGCGAGGCCGGTGCAGATCCGGATCAACAAGCTGTCGGCGACGTCGATCAACGCCGTCACATCGGTTCCGCGCACATCGCCGTATCGCAGCGTTCGGGTCAGCGTGGGTAGCGCCGCCATCAGATGTGACACGTCATGGTCTAGTGCCGCAACTGTTTTCACACTCTCCAAAACCGCAGACAAAGCTGCCGGGAGGTTTGCGAGCAGTGAGTTCTCCAGTAGTCCGATCAGTGACGCGAGAGTGATGTCCGGCTCGTTGATCTTCGAGACGACACGTGATGCCGCCGCTGCGGCCACCGTCGTACCCCACAGCGACGCCTCGATCACCGAGACCGAGAATTCGGGCTTCCATTGCAGCGCCCAAGTCTCTCGGAAAGTTCCGGTGGAACGGACCTCACTGTCGGCCGGGGTTCCCCAATCGATCTCGAGGATCCCCAGTCTGTGCAGGAACTGGGAACGCTCGACGTCGATATCGCGTCGCAGGTCCAGATCGAGATTCTTGGCTCCCGCTTGTTGTTTGAGCCGCAAAGTCTTCGAACGTGCTCGCAGGTCTGCTTCGAGCGGAACCGTCGGAGTTTCTTCGGGCACCGTGCCCAGGGCTTCGCCCACAACGAGTCTTCGTGTGATCAGATCCAGAAGAACGTCGTTTCCGTCGCACATCACCGACCTCGTAGCCTCGGTAACTTCCGACAATCCGGCCAGCGGGCGAGAACGCAGTGCAGCCAACGTATCTGCCAATCGGACAGCTTCGATGACGTGAGCACTCGAGATGGGAAGGTCCTCGTCCCTGAGCACCCTCGCAACTTTGGTGAGCCACCGCGTGATCGTCTTGTCGTTCGCGGTGAACAGATGGTGATACCAGCCCGGCGAGGTGATTCCGGCTCCGTAACCCGATGCCGACGCCAGGCGTGAATGTGTCCAGGGAACCCAGGTCAGCGAGGTCTTGACCTTGGACATCCCCTTGAGAATGCGGGCGTCGGGAGCCGCAGGCCCCAGGGCTCCGACCAACGCCGGCGCGTGCCAAGCTCCGCAGACGACCGCTACCCGCTCGGCGCCATCCTTCAACGTCTTTCGCAGCACCTGCCGCATATACGCTTCGCGATGCGCTGTCTCCTCGTCGATCGGCACTGTCTCACGCAGCGCCTCCATCGCCTCGGTGATCGCATCGAAAGAATCTGCGCCCGAGCTTGATTCGATCACCGAATCCCACCAGCGTTCGGTGTCGTCGAAACCCGCGGCCGCGGCCAGTTCAGACAGAGGATCGCCCTCGCGGACAGTACGAATCCCCTGATCCGCCAACACGTTGAACGCGGGCAGATCGCAGAACCTTGCCTGCACACCGTTCTTCGCAGCCCACTGCAGCGCTTGCCATTCAGGTGAGAACACCGCAAACGGCCAGAAGGCCGCCTTCGACGGTTCGCCAGTAGCGTACGCGAGCAACGCAATCGGCGGTTCCATCGACTCCGATGCCGCCAGCATCACCAACGGGTCTGCATCCGAAGGACCTTCGATCAGGACCACGTCGGGGGAAAACTCTTCCAGGCCCTGCCGAACCGAACGAGCAGATCCCGGGCCGTGGTGACGGATACCGAAGACCCGGACACGCAGGTCCGGAATCACGATGGTCACCCGGTGACCTCGCGGCACGCCCGGTAGAAGTCGGACCACTCGCCGCGTTCACGCACTACTGCCTCGAGGTACTCGTTCCACACAACCTTGTCTGCGATCGGATCCTTGATCACCGAACCCAGGATTCCGGCAGCGACGTCGGATGCCCGAAGTACGCCGTCCCCGAAATGCGCAGACAACGCCAAACCGTTGGTGACCACCGAGATCGCCTCCGCCGTCGACAGAGTTCCGGACGGGGACTTCAACTTGGTGCGGCCGTCGGTGGTCGTGCCTGATCGCAGTTCCCGGAACACGGTGACGACCCGGCGAATTTCCTCGGCTGCTGCGGGGGTTGTCGGCAATTCCAGTGCTGCGCCCAACTGTTCGACTCGGCGTGCCACGATAGCCACCTCGTCCTCCTCGCTGGCCGGCAACGGGAGAACAACTGTGTTGAACCGTCGACGTAGTGCGGACGACAGATCGTTGACACCGCGATCGCGATCGTTGGCGGTAGCGATCAGATTGAAGCCCTTGGCTGCCTGCACCTCGATGCCCAGTTCCGGCACCGGCAACGTCTTCTCGGAGAGAATGGTGATGAGGGCGTCCTGCACGTCGGCCGGAATACGCGTCAACTCTTCGACGCGGGCGATCTTCCCGGTTTCCATCGCGGTCATCACAGGTGACGGCACCAGCGCACCGGCGGTCGGCCCCTCCGAGAGAAGGCGTGCGTAGTTCCAGCCGTAGCGGATAGCTTCCTCGGGTGTACCCGACGTGCCTTGAACCAGTAGCGTCGACGCACCCGAGATTGCAGCCGAAAGGTGTTCGGAGACCCAGGTCTTGGCTGTACCCGGCACGCCCAACAGCAGTAGCGCCCGGTCGGTGGCAAGAGTTGCGACGGCCACTTCCATCAACCGCCGTGGACCGACGTACTTCGGTGAAATGACCGTTCCGTCGTCGAGAGTGCCACCCAACAGATACGTCACCACGGCCCAGGGCGACAAGTTCCACGACGGTGGACGCGGGCGGGTGTCCTGCGCGGCCAGTGCTTCGAGTTCGAGTGCGTACTCCTGCTCTGCGTGGGGCCGCATCAGCTTTGCCGGTTCTGTGGTGGGCACGGTTGCGCTGTCAGTCATGTGAGCTCCTCGAGCAGGGTCTTGCGGTGGGTGATGGCGCTGGCAGTTCTGGCGAAGGTCTGCCGCCAGTCCGGGTCACGTGCACGTTCCGCAGCACGATCGAGCAAAGTTACTGCGCTGTAGGGAAATCGACTCTCGGCTAGGCGTAGCGATGCGCTGTATTTGTAGCGCGAGAATTCGCCGGCCTTGGCGCCCCCATCGGCACGTCTGGCCGCAACTCGTTCCCACTGGGCCACGACTGCCCGGGTGATGTCGTCTGGCCATGGACCTCGCAGAGCGTCGTAGATCGCTGCCCTGCCCGGGTGCAGAACGTTGGCGTCGCCGTTTCCAGACCTCAACAGGTCAGCCAACGCCTTGGCCGGCACCAACGGGAGTAGGCGTCGATCGGTGGCCGTGCCGCGCGTGCGAAAGAGTTCCAGCGCCCATTCCGCATTGTTCTGCGCGACTGCAGCGGTGGACCAAGCGTCGTGAAGGATCGGCTCCCAGCCTTCGTCAACGCTCATCCCCATGACCTTGCCGGGTTCACCGATCATGTTGTTCCACAAAGACAACGGTGCAGAACTGATCGCCTGACGCACGTACTCGGCACGATAGTCGGTGTGTGGATTCGGCCGATCTTCGATGCCGTCTCGCCTCGACGCCGCATCGACTTCCTCAGGCGACAGGATGACCAACTTGGATCGAAGCAGTTTCCGCTCCACCCGCGCCCATTTCTGAACCCGCGCAGCCATTCGCTCCCCGAACTCCGATTCGGGAATACGTCCGAGCACCTCCGCTGCTGCGCGTCGCACGTCCTTGCGACGGTCGTCGAGGGCTTCCTCCAACAATGGTTGATCGTCGGCGCTCGATCCGATTGCCAGAGTCGAGACAAATGCAGCCTTCTGTTCGCCCCGCTCGGTGCCCCACGATTTTCTGAGTTCGGCCAGTGCCAGCGCGGGATCTGTTCGGCGAGTGTCTATCAGCCACTGCGTGCGCTGGGACGAACTTCCGTGACGCCAGACATCCGGATTTGCATCCCTGGTTCGGACGAGCTTGCTCCACTCAGGGTTTTGCGCGGCTAGCCATCGGCCACGCTCGCCGACGATCTGCAGGATGCTCTCCCGGTGAGCTTCGCTCGCACGTGCAAAGGAAAGCAACTCGGCGACCAGATGATCAGGCGCACGGTAGTTGCGCTCCAACGCGACTGCGAACCACTCGTCGAGCAAGGTCGCTTTGGCCGCAAGCATCGACAGCAAGTGCGCCGATGAGGATTCCGGCAGCGTGAATCGCACATCGTCTGGAGCAGGTGTCGGCACGGCCGCCGTGGTGGAGCCCGCACCGCCACGGCGGTACGCCCTCTCCAACGCTGCTGCTGCCAGAAGCATCTCGGCAGGATCGCCGTCGAGTTCGCGGGCGTGGCCCCGCACTTCGGCCGGCAGCTCCTCGAATGTTGTTGAGGTTCTGGCAGTCCCGAGAAGAGCAGCCGAGATCAAAGTGCTCACAGCACGATCACCTGCCCTCCCGTGAAAACCGAGATCGGAGTAAGAGCCAGCGCATTCCACGTTCCGCAGACCGTGACCGGGTAACCGCCGGAAATACCGAGCAACTTCCACAGAAGATCCGAATCACCCTCTGCCCGAAGCGCTGTGCCCGATTCGTCGACGAGAAACCAGGAACCGTCGACGAACGACGGAACCACCGAACTGATCACTGCCGGCCACGAGCGCAACCAGGGATCTGCGGCGAGGGCATCGGTAAACTGCTGCAACGCAGCGTCGATGCTTCCGAACGGCATGGTTGTGAAGGGCTCCGGTTCACCGTGCGTTGCCCCCATCCGCGCCCGCAATGCCGCGGCACCGGGATAGAAATGAACATCGGCATTGAGCAGAAACCCGACTGGCGGCGTTTCGGTGGCAAAGTTGGGTGACCCGTGGGAGAAGTCGAGCAGCATGGCCCACCGTTTCGAATTCCTGCCGAGCATCCACACGGTTCGGGTGAACAGTCGCTTCTCCTCGGTGATCCCGGAACCGAGAATCATCCAGTTCTCTTTCACCGGAATCGATTCCATCACACTCTCGGTTGAGACGGGATAGCCGACGTGCGCTTTCACCGAATAGGCAAGATCTTCCGGCAACTCGGACAGCTTCTGATGCGCAGCGACCAGCAGGTGCAACCGAGCCAACTCGTCGAGGACCTTCTCGGGCCAGTTCTCCGTAGACGCAACGATTCCCGCCAATGCTCGAAGCGTGCCTGCAATACCGGGCGCCTGAGCATCCACCATTCGAGCGGCTACCGCGTCGAAGCCCGCCCAGGATGTGTCCATCGCTGCCAGACCACTGCGGATCTGATCGGTGATCCACAGGTCCAATTCGACGAGCCCGCCCGCAACGCGGTCGGCACGCTTCTGCGCTGTCGCCGGGTCGGGAGACTTCTTGGGAACCTCGTCACCGCTTTCGCCGGTGTTCTCGGCCTTCTCCTCGCGGCGCGACAACCACTCTGCCGCGAAGTCGGCCGGCTCGTCCGTCGACGGCACACGCCCTTCCGACCATTCCACCAGCAGCCCCAGAGCATGTTTGCACGGAAACTTTCGACTGGGGCACGAGCACTTGTATGCAGGGCCCCGCAGGTCAACCACTGCTTGATACGGCTTCGAGCCGCTGCCCTGACACAGCCCCCAGAGCGCGAGACCGCTACTGCCGGCATGGCTCCACGAACCAGCCAACTTGCGCGCAGCGGCCAGCGATGCGGCGTCGGGAGCTACCGACGCCACCTGCCCAGCTGTCCACGGCGAAGTCACTCAACCACAGTATGACAACCCGCTGACATCGCAGAGTCAGGCCGATTCTTAAGTGAATTAGCTCTTGACTCGAACACATATTCGAATATGGTTTGAGGTGGGGATCGGGGGATTCAATGAGTATCAACACATCATCTGACGTCGTTTGTGGTTCTGCGGTGGGCTTGCGCGGACGTCTGTGGCAGCTGACCACGGCGGAGCTGCGGGCCGTCGCTATCGAGGCGAGTTCGGAGATTCTGCGTCTCGAGGCTGTGCGGGTGGCGGTGGTGGACGAGTTGTCGTTGCGTCCCGATGATCAGGTGATTGCGAGCCGCGGGGTCGGTTCGTGGTTGGCGGCAAACACGATGCTGCAGGTTCGGGACGGGAAGAAGATCGCCGCCCTGGGGGCTGCGCTACGGCCGTTTCCGGCGGTGGCTGCCCGGTTCGATGGCGGGGACTGCTCGTTCGAGCATGCCGTGTTGATCGTGGCGTTCTGCGAGTCACCGCCGAAGGGGATGCCGGAGGAGGCGCTCCCTCGCTGTATCGATTTGTTGTTGGCTGCTGCGTCGGGCGTGGAGTCGACGACCACGAAGGTGCGGAGTGTTATCGCGACCTTGGAGCGAGTGTTCGAGTCCGATGAGATTCCGCCCGCCGAGGATATGGATCGGAACGAGCTCCGGATCGCGTCGACGTTGAATGGTCGGGTGGTGGTGCGCGGTGATTTCGATGCCCTCACCGGGGAAATGTTGTTGTCGGCGTTGTCGAATCTGACGATGCCGACCCCGGCACCGGATGGAACTCCGGATTCTCGGTCGGCGGCGAAGCGGACGGCGGATGGATTCACCGAACTGGTCCGCCGGTATTTGGACTGCGCCAAGACCGGCACGGATGGTGGTCAGCGTCCGCACGTGAACGTGCACATCAATGCTCGTGATTTAGCGGAGCACCGCGACTGCGCCGCAACACCCTCGCCTCCCGATGGTGTTGGAGCGGCTGTATCGGATCTTGATGTCGGGCACATGCCGTGGCTCGGACCACTCTCGGTCTCGCAGACCAGACTCCTTGGGTGCGATTGTTTCCTCTCGACTGTGCTGCTCGACGACCACGGCGCACCGCTCGATGCGAAACCCGGCAAGCGATTAGTGTCCGCCGAACAGCGAGTGGCGTTGATCGCCCGAGACAAGGGGTGCGCGTTCCCGGGCTGCGCGTGCGTGCCCGCGTGGACGGATGCGCACCATATCCGGCACTGGGCCAACGGTGGCCCGACTGTGATGAACAACCTTGTCCTACTGTGCCGTTCACATCATCGATTGATGCACCGAAAATCCGGGTTCGTCGGGAAATGGGAAATCCGCATCGGCGTCGACAACAAACCCTGGTTCATCCCACCACCCTCGATCGACCCCGGCCAGCACCCACGGCCCGCGAACACCACCTTCAAAACCTGAGAAGAACCTCAGGCACAACAGAACACGGCCAGGCTCCGCATCGGTCATCAAACCCCGATACGGAGCCCACAGGCCGTGTCGCGTCCACAACTCACGACGTTTTGGCGGGGCGCAAGACCGATCTACCCAACAACTCACAAACCTGCAGGGCCAGAGCGAGATCCAACTTGTCTCGGCCGGCAGCGACTGGATCTCCGAGCGCCTTGTTGATGCGATACTTCACCGTATTCCGGTGCAGATTCATGTGATTGGCAGTGTGCAGATGGCTTTCTCCGTGGGCGAAGTACACACTCAACGTCGTCCGCAAGGATGCAGCAGAAGGCGTATCGTCCGCCAACGGGCCTAGCACCTCCCAGACCCATGACTTCGTAGAATCGATGTTCTCGGACAGAAGTGAAACCACAGCGACGCCGCGGTCCCCGAAGCTCACCACCGGCCGTTGCGGCGTATCCGGCACGGCAGCAACCGAATAGGCGGCGGTTGCCTGTTCGTGAGATCGCTTGAAACCTTCGACCCCTGACCCTGGCAGTCCGATTGCCACCCGCGCTCCGCCGTCCAACGGCACTGCCGCAGCGAGAACCTCCGGATCCGGCGCAGGCACCCGGCGACCGAACGGCAGCCACGCCCACACCGTGCGTCGATCGATGGCGGTGATGATCGGCGGCTTGTCCGCTCCCGCCGCTGCGCCGAGATCACGTACGAGTCGATCGAGCGTGTTGATACCCATGACGTCCGCATCCCATGTCGACCAAACCACCAGGGCGACGTGGTTCTGACCAAGTCGGTATCCGGTCTCAGCTTCGAAAGCAGCGGTATCTGCGTTGGTGCCGGACAGGAGGGCGTGGATCGCGGCCGAATGGAGGTTTCCCTGCGCTGCCATCCATCGACTGCGTTCCCGCTCGTACGCGTCGAAGACGTAGAGCGTGATCCAGTCGATGTAGCTGTAGACCACATCCGAAGTGTGTTTCAGGACAGCCAAAGTGAGTCGCGCCGGAATATCCAGTGTGCTGATCTCGTCGTGACAGATCCGCATCAGATCGCCTTGGCCCATGTGGTAGGCCCGAACGAGAGAGTTGGACGGAACGTCCCGCTGCGCCAGACGCAGAGCGTATTCCACTGCGGCAGTGGTCGGTTGGAGATGATCGATCGGAATGTCGTTGGCCAGTACGTGGATGATCGTCGTGATGTTTCCCTGCACGCTGGCCTCGAGCATTTCGAGCAATTTGGCGTCTGCATCCAATTGGTCGATTTCGTGAGCCATCATGAAGGCCATCTCACGCGCGATGTCGGCACTGCGCTCGTCGAGTCGTCGGGCCAACTCGGCAACCACCGCAAGCACTTCCGGCTCCGCGGCTGCAGGCACTCGGGCGAGGCGCCGCATCGCGCCGGCGCCTCGCTCCTTGTGCGATGGACTACTCACAGAACTTCCGCACCCTTTCGTCGCAGGTACTTCAGAGCCGATTCGGCCGCGTTGTACCCGCACATTCCATGTGCTCCGGCACCCGGCGGGGTCGAGGCCGAGCACAGGTAAGTGCCCGCGATCCCCGTGCTGTACGGATCGACTGCGACGCGCGGACGCAAGACAACCTGCAGTTCGGTGTTGGCACCTCCGATGATGTCGCCGCCTACCTGATTCGGATTGTCTTGTGCCAGGTCAGCTGTACCACTGCTCGATGTCGCGACGATCTGATCCCGGAATCCTGGCGCAAACCTCTCGATCTGACGAATGATCGCCTCTGTAGCGTCGCCGGCATATCCGTGTGGCACGTGCGCATAGGCGTACAGCGGATGAACGTTCCCGGCGGATCGGGTGGGATCAGCCAGGTATTGCTGACCGAGGAGCACGAACGGCCGGTCCGGCATGCGGCCTGAATTCGTCTCACGCTCAGCGGCCACGATTTCGTCGAAACCACCTGCCAGATGGACAGTTCCGGCCCGAGCGCAATCCGGATTGGTCCACGGCACATGACCTTCGATCGCAAAATCGACCTTGAACGCTCCGGGAGCCTGCTTGAACTTTCGATAGGCTCTCGCCACTCGGCCAGGGAGTCGATCGCCCAGTATTTCGAGCGCACCCCCCGGATTGACATCCAGCAGAACAACATCGGCGTCCGGAATCTCGGAGGCCGTGCGAACCCGAATGCCGGTGTCGATCTTGCCGCCGTGATCGAGGAGCATCGCGGCCATGGCGTCGGTGATCGAACGCGAACCTCCCTCGGCAACCGGCCAACCGTAGCGGTGACCAGCAGCAGTGATCATCAATCCCACCGCCGAGGTGGCCGGACGGTTGAGTGGATAGAAGGCGTGCGCGGCAACCCCGCCGAACAGCGCCTTCCCTTTGTCGGTCTTCCACAACTTCGCGGTCACGGTTGCCGGAAGCAGCGCTCGCGGACCGAAAGCTGCGAGCCGCAGCGGATGCCGCGGGACATTGACGATCGGGCGCATCAGGTCGGACGCCAATGCATCGAATCCCGTCGACAAGTCACCGAACATGCGTTGCCATCGAGATCCGTCCGCGCCGAGTCCCGCCGCCGTCTGCTCCAGCGAGCGGTACAGAACACCGGCGTCCCCGTTGTCGAGCGGATGCGCGCAGTCCACCTCTGCCCATCTCCAGATCAGCCCGTATCGCTCGAGGTCCAGCTTGGACAGGTACGGCGAGCCGATACCCATCGGGTGAAACGCCGAGCAGTGATCGTGAATCAACCCCGGCACGTCGATCGGACCGGAGCGGGTGCCTCCGCCGATCTGGTCGGCAGCCTCGAGCACCTGCACGTCCACACCGCTACGTGCGAGGTGTACCGCGGCAGCGAGCCCATTGGGCCCGCTGCCGACGACTACGGCCTTTGTCACTTACTCACCTCTTGCTCGCTACCGCTGGCCCTCGTACGCATCTTCGGCTCGGAGACAACCTGCGGATCTGTTGCCGCGCGGTCGGCCCGTACGTCCAGTGTCCACTGAACGTCGAACGGAATGGGCCCGTTCGGCAACCACGGTTGTTCGGCAACTGCGTCGGCGACCTTGAAAGTACCTCGTTCGATGACGCCGAGAGCGGCGTCGATCACCTGGTACTCCTGCGTTCCTTTGTGGATGGGCTGCGATTCGATCCAGGTCACCAGGAACTCGCCGGGCGCGAAATTGCAGCGACGCTGAATGGCGGCAATCAACTTCGCGTCGTGCAGGTGCCCGTCACCGAAGTTGAAGGCGACGATGGAGTTGCACATGAACTCGGCTTCCCGCAGCGAGTACGTGTTGATGTCGTCGCCGAGGTGCCTGATCATCAGTGAGAACAGTGCACGCCCCTGGCTGTGCATGGAACGCCAACCCAACAGCTGATGCAGAACGACATCGGACACATCTTCGGGGTACATCGTCATCAACTGATTACGCGTATCCGGCGACGGACGCTTGATGTACTGGTCGATCTTTGCTTCGGCGCCCGGCGCGAATGCCCACGTCGCAGATGCCCAGTTGCCGGCGTACTGACGCATCGACGGCAGGAACGACACCAGATCGGGTCGAAGGTTTCCGAGAATGGGGAAGAAGGCAAGGGCTGCAATAATTCCCGCTGTGATCCACGGTGAAGACATGGCGCCGAGGCCGTAGCCGTCCCACGCCGGGAAGCCCAGGAACAGGAAGACCGAGGCGTAAGCGAACAGAAGATTCCATTCCAGCGGAACAGCCAGCGGGAAGGTCGACGCGATGAAGAGATGGAATCCGACCATGAGGATCACGGCGAGAATGGTGAGTGTCTTGTTCGTCGAGAACAGCAGTATCAACGGAGTGACGATTTCGACCATCGTTCCGGCCACGTGTGCGACCCCGCCGCCGAGGTGCGAGGGTCGCAGATCCTCCGGGAAATTCCGGTAGTGCGCACGCTTGATCTTCTTCGACGGGATCCACGGCGTATTGCTGAGCATCGGGGGGACCACCAGCGAGAAGTGACGGCCGAACTTCGAGACACCGGCACCGATCCACACCATGACGATCAGCAGTTTGAGCGCCAGGATCATGTCGACGAAGGGCAGGAACGTGAAGAAGAAGATCGCCGGCAGGTACTGCTCACTACGGGCAGCGATGAAGGGCACCTTGTCCCGCAACCCGAGAATCACCATGAGCACGAGGAAGGAGTACAAGACCGTCGGGCGTACCAGTCCGGCATTGTCGGCGATTGCCGAATCGATTCCTGCGGTGTGAACGCCGGGAAGAACCGCGGCAACAAGAAGATTGGCGACTACGGCGACGTAGATGAAGACGTCGAACACCGTGCGGGTGTCACCCGAGGTGAGCGGCACCTTGCCCGGCCACGGTGGAAGGCGAATCGTGCCGGGGCGGATCCAGTAAAGAACTCCACCGGTCATCGGTTTGAAGTGGCCGGCCAATGGACCCCAAGACCCTGCCAGGCCCAGGATTTCGAGCATCATCGTCCAGATGATGAGTTTCTGGTAGACGATCGGCTGGTTCCACCATGATCCGATGTCGAACCACGAGAGGCCGGAAGTCAAAGTGGCAACGGCTGTTCCAGCTGCCAGGTAGAGGAACAACAGTTTCATGATGTAGACGGTGTGGACCATCTTCGGTGTACCGAAGCCGTAATCCACCCAGTGCGTGGACATGTCACGCAGACGCTCGAGAAACGGCTTGTCCATGAAGGTTGCCGGATCGACGGGAGGGAAGTTTCCTTCTTTGAATCCCATGATGTGCTCCTGAAATACGGAATGTGGGCATGACGGATCGACTCGACGCACGTCGTCGAGTTGTGCTGGTATTACGGGGAAGGGACTAGTGAGCGGGAGTTGCGCTCAAAGCTCGTCTCATTCCGGGTTTGTCGATCTTGCCCACCGGGTTTCGGGGAAGCGTATCGACGACGTAGATCGCCACTGGCACCTTTACTCGGGTGAGCAAGGCCGTGACATGTTCGAGCAGTTCGCCTTCGGTGACGGGCGCGTCGGGGTAGGCAACGACATAGGCAACTGGCACCTCTCCGTAGACCTGGTGCGGAGCGCCGATGACGGCGGCCTCGAGCACGGAAGGATGTGTGGCGAGCGAATTTTCGATCTCCTTGGGGTAGATGTTCTCGCCCCCACGGATGATCATGTCCTTGATGCGATCGACCAGGGTCAGGTAGCCGTCTTCGTCGAGGACCCCGACGTCGCCGGTATGCAACCAACCATCCTTGACGGTCTTCGCGGTCTCCTCCGGCTTGCCCAGATAGCCACGCATCACGTTGCCGCCCTTGATGACCACCTCTCCGGCAGTTCCGACGGGAGCAAAGGTTCCGTCCTCGGCAAGAATGGCAATCTGCTGGCCGGGCAACGCCGGGCCGACCGTACCCAGTTTGCGCAGGCCCTCCACAGGATTACAGGCCGACGCACAGGTCCCCTCGGTGAGTCCGTAACCCTCCACGATCACGAAACCGAAACGCTGCTCCGCGCGTTCGAGGAGTTCCTTGCTGATCGGCGCCGCACCGCACACGGCAAATCTCAAAGATGACGTATTGATCGAGGCGTCTTCCGGCTGCGAGGTCAGCATCGCGTAGATTGCCGGCACCGCCGAGAAATACGTGGGGCGAAGCCGCGCAACGTCGTCGAAGAATCTCGAAACCGAGAACTTCCCGGTGACACTCACCTGTCCGCCGACAAGCAAGGGCGTCAGGACGCTGACGCAGATCGCGTTGACATGGAACAACGGCAGAATCAGCAGGCAGTGATCCGCGCCGGTAACACCGATGTTCTTGCCCATCGACGAAGCCATGAACTGCAGGTTGGAATGCGTGAGCATCACTCCCTTGGGCCGTCCAGTGGAGCCGCTGGTGTAGATGAGCAACGCCAGATCGTCTGCTGCAACATCGATTCCGGGTCGGGGATCGGTCGGCGGCACTGTCGCCAGATCGTCGACGACCAACACCGCACGGCCACCCGAGGGCGCATCGGCAGTAGCGGTGATGACCAACTCGGCCCCGGAGTCCGCGATCTGGTAATCCGCTTCGTTCGCGGTGAACATCGGATTGATGGGCGTAGCTGCAGCACCGATGCGCCAGGCAGCCATGATCGCGATCAGCAACTCGGCGCGATTGGGCAGCATGATCGCCACCACGTCACCGAGTCCGATTCCGAGTCCGGCCAATTGCGCGGCAACAGCTTCCGTACGCTCTGCGAACTCTTCATACGTGAGTTCGACGTGGTCGTCCCGCAGGCACGGCTTCTTCCCGTACTTCTCCGCAAGATCCCAAGCCAGATATCCGATGTCCGCCACGAGAGTCAGCACCTTTCATTCGTGTGTGACTCAAAACACTATCGGCGTCCTGCGGCCGAAGAAACGGTCTCAGGGGATCAACTTATCCAGGTTCTTTGTTCCCCGAGCACAACGCCGCAAGGGCGGCGAACATCAGATCGAGGGCTGATGCAACACCTCGTGAGCGCGTCGGGTCACCACTTCGGAGATCCGGCGCAAGACGGGTGACGACAGTTTCCACTGCTGCCAGTACAGCGGAACGTCATCCACGAAGTCCGGATCGAATCCGATCAGCACTCCGCCGCGATCGTCTTCGCCGCACTGCAGGTCCGGTATCAACCCCCACCCGTATCCCCGTCTGACGGCGTCCGCGAAGTCTGCCGATGACGGAACAAGATGGCGAGGCGGATCTGCCGGGTGGCCGACCTTTTGATCGAGGTACCGATCCTGCAGCAGATCCTTGCGATTGAACACCACCAGCGGTGCCTTCGAAAGGGATTCGGCCGTGACACCATCTGCGAACCAGCGACGGCAGAACTCTGCGCTCGCCATCGGCCGATACCGCATGATGCCCAACCGACTGGAGGTACACCCTTGAATCGGTGACGCAACCGACGTGACAGCAGCCATGACCGAACCGTCGCGCAGCAGTTCGGTGGTGTGGTCTTGATCGTCGAGATGAAAATCGAAACTGACTTCTTGCGTGAACTCCGCGAGGGCCCCGAGAACCCAAGTGGACAGCGAATCGGCATTGACCGCGATCGAGACGCGGGCGAAAGTGTTCGAACCGTTTTCCAAACCGAGTTCTCGCACGGTGTCACGCGACAGTGCGTCTATCTGACGGGCAAGACGCAGGACTTCTCTCCCGGAATCGGTGACCTGGATGGGTTTGGTGCGCTGCACCAGGATCCGGCCAACCGAGGTCTCGAGAGCTTTGATTCGTTGGCTGACCGCCGAAGGCGTGATGTGTAACTTCCGCGCCGCCGCCTCGAAGGTTCCCTCGTCGACCGCAGCGTGCAATGCCCTCAGTTGCTCGAAATCCAACATAATCTGAAGCTACTCTGATGCGGCCTAAGAATCATTAGCTGGACTGAATGAAATCTGAGCGGCAGGCTCGACAACATGCTCAGCACCAACGACCCTGCGTCGGCCCTCGTCGGTTTCGGAGTCGGACTGTCATTGATCGTCGCAATCGGCGCCCAGAATGCGTTTGTTCTTCGCCAAGGTCTGACGCGATCGCACGTACTCCCCATCGTCGCAGTGTGCGCGTTGTCAGACGCAATTCTGATCCTTGCAGGCATCAGCGGAATCGGGACCCTCCTCGAACACGCACCGTCGCTGATCACGTTCGTTCGTATCGCCGGTGCGGTCTTCCTCCTCAGCTATGCAATCTTCGCCGCCAAGCGGGCGCTTCGACCCCAGACGCTGGCACCGGATCAGCACGGCAACGGTTCGAGGCTGACCGCCGTCACGATGGCATTGGCCCTCACCTGGCTCAATCCACACGTTTACCTCGACACCGTGGTGCTCATGGGTTCAATTGCCAACGGTCGCGGCGAAATCGGACGTTGGTGGTTTGCGGCCGGTGCCATCACCGCGAGTGTGGTCTGGTTCAGCGCCCTCGGTTACGGCGCACGCCTGCTGACGCCGCTTTTTGCGAAACCCAACGCCTGGCGGATTCTCGACGCTCTGATCGCCGTGATGATGGCGGTTCTCGGAATCAGTCTGCTTGTCGAATTGTGACTCGGCTGCACAACCTCGATCCGACACTGCGGGTATCGGGATGGGTTACCGTCCAAGGTGAGGAAGCTCAATTCACTGTCGCGAGTTGTGACCATCAGGTAGGGCTGATCACGATGACCGAGGACGACGGCGGCACCGAACCGCGTGACTCCAACCGCGGACTGAGTTTGCTGTGTCTACTCGCTGCGGTCGCGGGCGTCGGGGTCGGATTTGTCGGCGGTGCATTCCGCTGGTGTCTGATCAGGGCCGACGAACTCCGTCGGACGATCGTGAACTGGGCGCATCACGTTCCGTACGTCGGGTGGCTCGTGCCCGTCGTCCTGGTGGCCTTGTGCACCGTGCTGGCCGTACTGATCGTCAGACGAGTACCCCTCGCAAAGGGAAGCGGCATCCAGCACGTCGAGGCGGTGTCCCGCGGCGAAGCGAAGCCGCCGGGAATCAATCTCGTGCCTGCCAGATTCATCGGCGGCCTCTTGGCGATCGGCTCCGGCCTGGTTCTCGGCCGCGAGGGCCCCACCGTACACATGGGTGCGGCGATCGGGGCAGAAGCGGGACGGCGGGCCCGCCTTGCCGAACCGGACGTCGCCATGCTGCAAACATCCACGGCCGGAGCAGGACTCGCCGTCGCGTTCAACGCACCGATCGCCGGGGCACTGTTCGTCTGCGAGGAGGTGACGCACTCATTTCGGCTGCGCACCGTGCTGCCAACACTTTTCGGTGTTTCGGTCGCGGTGGGCTGTGCACGACTTGTCATCGGTGACCAACCCGATTTCGAGGTCGGCAACGTCCCGACGCCTCAACTCGCACTCTTGCCACTGTTTGTCGTCTTCGGAATCCTCACGGGGCTACTCGGTATCGCCTACAACCGCTTGATTCTGGGTCTACTCGACGCCGTTGCACGACTCGACAGGATCCCGCCGACTGTCATCGGCGCAACGATCGGCGCCACCATCGGCCTGACGCTGTTCCTCGACCCGCTGGCCAGTGGGGGCGGCGACGTTCTTGCACAGATGATCGTCGGCGGAAGGACCTTCGTACTGCCGATCCTGCTGCTGTACTTGGCGGTTCGGTTCTTCACTGGCCCGCTCTCGTATGCCGCTGGAACTCCCGGGGGACTGTTCGCTCCCTTACTTGCACTCGGCGCACTCTGGGGGTCGATCTTCACCGGACTGTCGAGCTTCGTGCCCGGAGTGGACGCCGGGCTCACGGTCACCATGGCCACCATCGGCATGGCTGCCTTCTTCGGCGCTGTAGTGCGCGCACCGTTCACCGGCATCGTGATCGTGGTCGAGATGACAGCGGTGACGTCGACGCTCGTCCCGATGCTCGCTGCCACTGCGGCAGCGGTATTCGTCGCCACCGCGGCAGGGTCGGCACCTATCTACGACAGTCTCCGAGAACGGATGTTGGAAACTCAACGCCCACCTCTGCGATGATCACGATCGACATCGTGCCCGGCCTATGCGTAGGCAGAGGAGCATTCATGACCCCACAAAGACTTCACCGAGATAGGTGCGTCGGGTAGCGTCCGGGACCTACCGTCGACCGTTGAATCACTGCGAAACGAACCCATCGACGGTGACGGCATCGAAGTTCACAACTTGACCGGTCGAATCATCGACGACGGATACGTCCTGACACAGTGGGATTCCGTCCGTGGCATGCGTCGTGCGCGGCGCACATCCCTGTGGCGCCGCGCCCCGGTCGGATGGCAACTGGTACACCATCAAGGCACCCCGCTCCACTGATTACGCACCGCAAAATCTGCGACAACTCTCTAGATCAAGGGCGTTCCGACGTAGTTCTCGGCGATCAGCGTTCGTCCGGCGACCGAACGCGTGACCATGTCCAACTCGGCCAGTTGACGGCGATGCCCGAAACCGCTGTCGTCTGGCAAGCGATGGAGCATCGACGACATCCACCACGAGAAGTGCTGCGTCCGCCACACACGCGGCAGCACCGTTTCGGTGTACCCGTCCAACATCTTTCGGTCGGACGAGGTGAAGAAACTGTCCATTGCCTTCGCCAGAGCGTAAACGTCGGCGATCGCGAGATTCATACCCTTCGCACCGGTCGGCGGCACGGTGTGCGCCGCATCGCCGGCAAGAAACAGGTTGCCGTGCTGCATCGGTTCACAAACGAAGCTGCGGAACTGAAGGATCGATTTCTGAAAGATCCTGCCGTCCTTGATCTCTGCGCCCTCGCCGTCGACGCGCATGTGCAGCTCGTCCCAGATTCTATCGTCGGACCAGTTGTCCACGGAGTCGTCCGGATCGACCTGGAGGTAATGACGCTGCACCTCGGGCGTCCGCGTGCTGATCAGTGCAAACCCACGCTCATGGTTGGCGTAGATCAATTCTTCCGATGACGGCGGAGCCTCGGCCAGGATGCCGAACCACGCGAAGGGATACTGGCGGAAATGATCCGTTCGGATCGACGGTTCGGGAATCAGCTTTCGCGTTTGCGTACGTGATCCGTCGCAACCGGCCACCAGGGCGCACTCGAGCTTCTGGTCGTTTCCGTCCGAGTCGACAAAAGTGATGCTCGGGCGATCCGATTCGTGATCGTGCACTTTCGCGTCGGACACTCCGAACCGAATGTCCCCGCCGTCAGCGAGACGTCGCGCGATCAGATCCTTGAGCACCTCGTGCTGCGGATAGACCGTGACGGCGCGCCCGTCGGTCAGTTCGTCGAACGCGATTCGGTGCCCTCGCCCGCCGAATCGCAGCTCGATTCCGTGATGTTCGAGGCCCTCCCGCTTCAGTCGATCACCGAGTCCGGTCTCGACCATGAGATCAACCGTGTTTTGTTCGAGCACGCCGGCACGAATTGTGCCTTCTACCTCTTCACGGGTGCGACATTCCAGGACTACCGAATCGATTCCCTTCAGATGCAACAGATGCGAGAGCATCAACCCGGCGGGACCACCACCGACGATTCCGACCTGGGTGCGCGAAGAAGACATACAGAGAACTCCTGAGGTGAGTGACGATTGAGACCACCATCGACCACGATCACTCCCCTGAACAGCTGTAATTTCACTCAGTGAAAGACCGAATACGAGCTATCCAAGTCCACCGCCACCAAGCCCGCGTGAAATTCCACGGGCGGCCGCGACCAAGGCCGGCAGCAATGGAGTCGGATCCTGCTCCACCGGAACAACTGTCGAGACCGCTGCGACGACATTGCCGCCGGCTTCGCGGACCGGAGCGGCGACGGCAAGGGTTCCGACGTTCAGATACTCACGGCAGACGACAAATCCGGTGCGTCTGATCTCGTCGAGAGTTGCTCGCAAAATCCGCTCGGACGTAATGGTTTTGGGAGTGAACGACTCGAGACCGGCATGGAGGACGTCGTCGAGAAGTTCGGTTCCGCCGTGTGCGAGGAGAATCAGTCCACCGCTGGACGCATGCAACGGCAATCTTCCCCCGGCGCGACCGACAACGGTGACAGCGCTACGCGAGGACAAGCGCTCGAGGTACAGAGCCTCGGTACCCTCACGAACGACCAACTGCACGTTCTCCCGGGTGACCTCGTACAGGTCCTCGAGAAACGGCAACGCCACCTGTCTGAGCCCGTGCGCCCCTGGAGCAAGAGCGCCGATCTCCCACAACCGCACTCCGACCTGGTACTTGCCGTCACTCCGACGCTCGAGTGCGCCCTCGGCCACCAACTGCCCACACAGCCGATGAACGGTGGGCAGAGGTAAACCGCTGCGACGACTGATCTCCGACTGCGTCAACCGCGGCGATTTCGCGTCGAAGGCACCGAGCACGATAAATGCCCGGCCGATCAACGAACGGTCGCCTGATGCCATTCACACAGTGTGACAGGGCAGTGCCACTAAGAATCCACTGTGACTGACATCAGGCGAAACGTGTTCAGGCGGTGCGGAGCTACGCGGAGTGCGCCAATTCCGGTTCGCGTTCGGTCACCGGCGGCGCGGCCTCGATCTTCATCGGTTCCTGCGCGTAGTGGAAGTGCGGACGACGGTGACCGATGAACGAACCGAACCACGACATCACAGCGACGTACCGGTTGCGGAAGCCCACCAGATACATCACGTGCACGGCCAGCCACATGAACCAGGCGATCGTGCCCTTGAACTCGACCTTGCGGACGCGACATACAGCGCTGAATCGGCTGATGATCGACATGCTGCCCTTGTCGAAGTACTTGAAAGGCGTTCCGGCCTTGACCTTTCCGTTCACAGTCTTCGCTGCGTGACGGCCACCCTGCATCGCAACGGGCGACTGACCCGGCAGACCGTTCAGCGAAGTCATGTCGCCGATGGCAAAGACGTTGGCGAACCCGCCGACGGTCAAGTCCGGATTGATGAGCAGACGACCTGCGCGGTCACTCTCACAACCGGTTGCCTCGCCGAGCACTGCGGCGAAGTCGTTGGCGCGTACACCGGCCGACCAGATGACGGTCTCGGCGTCGATGCGCTTCTCTTCCTTGGTCTTTGCCGAAGAGACCGTGACACCATGCTCATCGATGGCGGTGACCATGGTGTTGAGGACTACCTCGACACCCGACTTCTCGAGCGAGGCCTGCGTGTACTCACTGAGCTTGCCGCCGAAGGCCGGAAGCGCAACGCCGGCGCCCTCGACCATGGTGACCGTGACCTCGTCGGCACTGATGTTGTTGATGGCCTTCGCAAAGTAGCGACGCGCCAGTTCCTTGATCTGTCCGGCGAGCTCGACGCCGGTCGCGCCGGCGCCCACGACAACGAAGCTGAGCAGGTTACGGCGAACCAGCGCGTCGTTGGTGGTGTGCGCTTCCTCGAAGCAACGCAGGATCTGCTTACGCAGTACCTCGGCGTCCTCGACGGTCTTGAGCTTGTAGGTGACCTTTTCGAACTCGTCATGCCCGAAGTACGCCTGCGTGGCACCGGTGGCCGCGATGAGCGAGCGGTACCCAAGCGTGTGGCGGGTGCCCGAGGCTTCGTAGACGACAGTGTTCTCTTCGGCGTTGACCTCGACGACGCGGCCGAGGCGTACGTCGGCGTTGGGGTACTTCTGCAGGATCGTGCGGATGGGCGGAGCAACTTCGCCGGCCGACAGGACACCCGTCGCCACCTGGTAGAGCAGCGGCTGGAAGAGGTGCTCGGTGGTGGCGGAGATGAGAACGAACGGCGTCTTGGACTTCGCGAGGGTCTTGGCCGCGGCGAGGGCTCCGAATCCCGAACCGACGATCACAACCTGAGTCTTCTCGTGTCCAGTCGCGTCGATGTCGGCGCGACCCGCAGCTGTTCTATCCACAACGAACTCCTCAACCAAATTGAAAGTATGACTATTACGGTATGGACTGATCATGGGTCGGGTCCAGCTAGCTGGAGTATTCGCAAGACTGTTATCTCGATTGCTCATAAGTAAGCTGTCCTCATGGACTTCCGCCAACTCAAGTACTTTCTCGTCGTGAGCGAGGAACTGAGCTTCAGTCGCGCTGCCGAACGCTGCTTCATCTCGCAGTCGGCGATCAGCCATCAGGTCGCACGACTGGAGAAGGAACTCGGGGCGACACTCTTCGAGCGCTCGACCCGGGCGGTTCGCCTGGCCCCGGCAGGATCGCGACTGGTGCCCATCGCGCAGCAAGTCCTCAGTCTCGAAACGATGGCGTACTCCGTCGCACGAGACCCGAGAGCCCGGATCCGAATCACCGGAAACATGAGCTTTGCCGCTCAGACGCTGGACGCCATCGCACACGTGCGCGAACTTCATCCGGACCTGGACGTCGAGTTCGTCATCAAGAGCTTTGCCCACCGCATGGATGCTGTGGCCTCCGGTGACGCGGACATCGCCCTGATTCGCGGCGGCGTCGACCGCCCCGGACTCGAACCCTTGGACCTCGGCGTCGAAGATCTGCTGGTCGTCATGTCGAGCCGACACCCCCTAGCCGGCCAGCAAAGCGTCGACCTCAATGATCTGGCCGCATATCCCCTGCTCCTGCCGCCGCGCCAAAGTCAGGTGCTCATTCACAAGGTGGTCGAGGACGCATTCCGCGAGATCGATCGACGCGTCCAACTGGGCCCCGCAATTCCGAGCGATCACACAGCCACGCTGGACGTGATCACCAACCCGCGCGCCTGGACCCTGCTCTATTCGATCACCGCAGGCGAATCTCCGCGCGCTGGAATCAGCTTCATGCGAGAAGCGCACGGCCGCTTGCGCATTCCCGTCTCGGGTGTGACCCGCAGCGGCGCTACCCACTCCACCGAGTTCGCCGATCTGATCCAAGCACTCAAGGACGCCATGAATCCGTCTTTCACTGAGTGAAAGTGTGATGGCGATCGACCCCCTCACAGAGCAACGTGGTGGGCAACCATGTGATGCGGCGCGCGGTTGCATCCCTTTACCGAGGAGCGGCCATGACGCGTTTGCTGAGCGAACCTGTGTGGGAATCGAAGATCTTCGACGGCGAATGGGTTCGCGGTAGCGCCGACGATCGTATTGTCGTCGAGCCGGCCACCGGCAAGCAGTTGACGACGGCCGGCATGGCAACACCCGACGACGTGGCGGCCGCTGCAACAAAAGCTACTGCAGCTCAGAAGAATTGGGCGGCAAGGCCATACACTGAACGAGCCGCCGTTCTACGCCGCGCCGGTCAACTGTTCGAGCAGTACGCCGACGAAATCGGCGAATGGGTAATCCGCGAGGCCGGCAGCATCCCGGCCAAGGCCGGGCTGGAAACCCATACCGCTGCCGAAGAGTGCTACAACGCAGCAGCTTTGGCCGCACACCCTGTCGGAGAGGTTCTGCGCTCGGAGCAACCTCGGCTGAGCTTCTCTCGTCGCGTACCCGTCGGAACCGTCGGCGTCATCGCGCCGTTCAACTTCCCCATCATTTTGTCGATCCGTGCAGTCGCTCCCGCACTGGCGCTGGGCAATTCGGTGATCCTCAAGCCTGACCCGCGCACGGCGATCTGCGGCGGTGTGGTTCTCGCTCGCATCTTCGAAGAAGCAGGCTTGCCCGCCGGAGTGTTCAGCATGCTGCCGGGCGGCGCTGACGCCGGTGAGGCAATCGTGGTTCATCCGAGCGTTCGCGTCATCGCATTCACCGGGTCGACCCGAGCTGGACGCGCGGTCGGCGAACTGGCGGGCCGCTATCTCAAGCGCGCTCATCTTGAACTCGGCGGCAACAATGCGCTGATCGTCATGGATGACGTCGACCTCGAAAAGGCCGCATCTGTCGGCGCTTTCGGATCGTTCATGCACCAGGGACAGATCTGCATGACCACCGGCCGCCAACTGGTCCACGAAAGTATCGCCGCCGACTACACCGCACTCCTTGCCGAACACGCCGACAAGCTTCCGGTAGGCGACCCGTTCACCGGTCAGGTCGCACTCGGACCCATCATCGACGCCAAACAACGCGACCACATCCACTCTCTGGTCAACGGAAGCATCGCGGCCGGAGCAAAACTGGCTGCCGGCGGCACCTACGAGGATCTCTTCTACCGGCCCACCGTGCTAGCCGACACCCCACTGACCGCGCCGGCCTTCGCCGACGAGGTCTTCGGGCCGGTCGCACCGGTGACCTCCTTCGCCACCGTCGAACAAGCCGTCGCCATAGCCAACGATTCCGAGTACGGATTGTCGCTGGGCATTCTGACCTCCGACGCCATGCGCGGACTCGAACTCGCCCAACAGATTCCCACCGGCCTGGTCCACATCAACGATCAGACGGTCGGCGACGAAGCCGTCATCCCGTTCGGCGGCATGGCGTCTTCGGGTAACGGCGGCCGTGTCGGCGGTATCGGTGCAAACCTCGATGCCTTCACGGAAACACAATGGGTGACGGCGCAAAGTGCACTCCCGGTATACCCCTTCTAGAACGAATTCACAGGGCACGTCCCACTCGGTCGCTGACCAGCATTGACGGGATCGATCTCGCGGACTTACCATCCAGAGAAAATTACTTCGCCACATTAAGCATTTTCTCTTGTTGTTCCCGAGAAGGACCCGTTGACGAACACAGTTACGACGAGCAGTGCCGCGAGCCCCAGCGCTACGCCAACTGCCACCGATTCCCCGGACCAGTCCGTAGCAAGATCGCCGCGCCGGGAGGCCGTGATCATCGGCGCTTTGAGCCTGGCAGCGATGATCGTCTCGATGATGCAGACGCTGCCGGTTCCGATCCTGGGACGGATTCAGTCCGACCTCGGAGCCTCGTCCGCCGGCGTCAGTTGGGTGACGACGGCGACCCTGCTTTCCGCTGCCGTCTTCACTCCCCTGCTGGGACGCTACGGCGATCAGCACGGCAAGAAGCGCACCTTGGTCGGCGTCCTCGTCGTCATGGTGATCGGTTCGATTGTCGCGGCATTGGCGCACAATCTGCCACTGCTGATCCTCGGCCGTGTACTCCAGGGAACAGCCACCGCGATCTTCCCTCTCGCACTCTCGGTCTTGCGCGAAGAGATACGACCACAGAAGCTTCCCGGCGCCATGGCCCTGGTCAGCGGAACTCTCGCGTTCGGCAGCGGTCTCGCCCTCGTGGCCACCGGTCTGCTCACATCGGCTCCGGATGCCGACTACCGCAACGCCTTCTGGATGGCCACCGGATTCGCAGTACTGGCCTTGATTGCCGTCGCCACGCTGGTCCCGCCCACCACGCACAAAAGCGGTGGGCGCGTGGACCTCATCGGTGCGCTGAGTCTGGGCGCGGCACTACTTCTGCTTCTTCTGGCGATTTCTCAAGGCCACCAATGGGGGTGGTTGTCGCCCTTGACCGTCGGTGTTTTTGTGGCCTCGATCGTGATGTTCGCAGTCTGGGTGTGGATCGAGAAGATCGTCGACGAGCCGCTTGTCGACATGCGGATGTTCGTCCACCGCCCGGTGATGATGGCAAATCTTGCCGGCGTCGTGGTGGGCTTCGGCATGTTCGCGAACTTCCTCGGGATCTCGTATCTCGCACAACTTCCCCGCGATCTCACCGGATACGGCTTCGACGCGAGCATTCTGCGTGCGTCGGTCGAATTCCTGCTGCCTGGCGCGATAGTTTCGCTGATCGCCGCCCCGATCGGCGGTCGTCTCATCAGACTCCGTGGGCCGCGATTCGTTCTGGGACTCACTGCGATCCTGGGCGCGGTGCCGTTTGCGTGGCTCGCGTTCGACCACACGCACACCGCGTCGGTCATCGGTGCGGGCATGGTGATCGGCGCCGCCCTGAGCCTCGGCTATGCAGCCATGCCCGCCATCATCATGTCCAACGTGCCGCATCATCAGAGCGGCATCGCCAACGGCATCAACTCGATCTCACGTTCCACCGGCAGCGCCATCGGCAGCGCAGTAGTGACAACGATTCTGGCGTCGATGACAATCGCGAACCTCCCCGAAGGGGTTCCGGCGATGCCAAGCGAATCTGCCTTCACCGTCACGTTCGCGACCGCGGGCGTTGCCTTCGTTCTGGTGGGACTGGTGGGGTGGCTGGGGCTGCGACCGGCACGCTCCCCGTCCGCTTCCGAACAACCTCCCGCTGCGTGAGATCGGTAGTACCGCAGAGACTTAGACGGAACGTAGCCTGCGCACATGGCAGGTGAGACTCTCTACGTGATCGACCGGATCGTCACGAATCCCGGATGCGGGCAGAAGTTCGTCGACGAATGGCGTGCCGGCTACCTGCCGAACGCCCGGCGACGCAGCCTGACCCTCGACAACATACTTGTCAGTCCGCCGTTGTGGTCCGAGTACGAACCCAACGTCGTCACTATCACGTGGACCGTCGACGGAGCCTCCGGTTGGTGGGCAATGACTCGTCTGAGTCGCGGCGACACCACGCTTCGGCAGTGGTGGGATGCCATGGAACCACTCATCTGCGAACGTAGCCGCACCATGGCGGCTGCTGCCGACGACGTCGAGGCACTGGCCGATGTATAACGTCGCGAGGGTTGTTTTTGCTGCCGACAGCACGGACTCGGACGGCTGGGCGAATGCGGTGAACACCATTGCAGCAGTGGCAGAATCGTCGGGCGCAGTTCGCCATCTCGTCACCGCTACTCTGCCCGGCGCCATCAACGGCGGAGATCTGATCGTTTATCTTCAGTTCGCGAATGAAGCCGCGTGGCGAGCCGTTAGCGATTCCGTCGACGCAGAACTTCACCACGATGCCATCGAACGCTTTCACGGCGCCGAGTACGTTTCCGGAACCGAGGGTCGCTCGCGCGCCACCGGCCCGAACGGGGTGTACCGAGCGCTGCTGATTCGCGTTGAACCCACTACCTCCGAGGACGAAATCGAACAGTTCGAAAGTGACCTGCTGAAGATGCCCGGGCATATCTCCTCGATCGCTGCCTGGCGACTCAGTCGGGTGAGTGCGGCGACCGGCGCAACACCTGCATGTGACGAAGCACCGTGGACCCATGTGTGGGAGCAGGAGTTCACCGACCTCGAATCACTGCAGACCCAATACCTCGATCATCCGATCCACTGGGGCGTCGTTGATCGATGGTTCGATCCCGAATGCACCGAAGTCATTGTGCGGGAAAGAATCTGCCATACCTTCGGTGAACTGGGCGACGAGATCCTATCGAGCGGCGGCTGATACCTCGCGGATCATCGCCCAAACTTTCTGGCGTGCCGGCTCTGTGAGCGACAATGACGGAATAGTGAGGAACCCGTGAAACAACCCGTCGAAGCGATGATGCTGCACGGGGACGCCGGCCGAGGCAAGCAGTTTCGCGTACTCGTCACCGGACGAGCACGGCGGATCCAGCTCGGCTGTCACGACAACAGCCGCGGGAAGATCGGCGAACGACTCTGTCCGAGTGGGTATCACCCGCACGTCATCTCGGCGTTCGGGAGCATATTGGTCCCAGTACCACTTCATGGCCGTGGTCGTGTTGTAGTGGTCGGTACCGTAGAGACGGTAGGACTCGGTGTCGAAATCGTCGTCGATCACCGGATAGATGAGAACCTGCGCCGCAACCGCCGGCCCCCCACGATCGCGGGCGGCGATGGCAACTGTCGCAGCAAGATTGCCGCCCGCGCTGTCGCCGGCAAGGACTATCTTGCTCGGGTCTGCGCCGTACTGTGCCGCGTGTTTCGCCGCCCACTCCAATGCGGCGTAGACGTCGTCGTGTGCTGCCGGCGCGGGGTGCTCAGGGGCCAGACGATAATCGACGGAGACGACGACGGCGCCAACCCCTTCCGCCATGGACCGGCAGAATTCGTCGTGGCTGTCCAGGTCACAGAACACGAAGCCTCCGCCATGAGCGAAGACGACCAGCGGTATGGCGTCGGAGGAAGTGTGCGGCCGGTAGACGCGGATCGCCAGATCTCCACCGGGGCCCTCGATTGCGAGGTCTTCGACCGTACGCAAATCGGGAAGCCGCTCCAACGGGGCGCGTCGATTCCGAAGCAGAGCACGTAACTCCGACGGCTCGAAGCTGGTGACATCCGGAAATGCGGCGTTGAGCGTGGCCAGCATGGTGATGACTTCCGCGTGAATTGTCATGTGCACTCCTGATCTCGGACGTCGGGCATCCGCCAAGGTAGATCGCGCGGGGGCCGAGTGAGAACACACCTTCCCGATCAGTGGTCTGTTTGGTTACGAGAAGTCGTGAGAAACGAAAAGGGAGACCACACCTCGTTGTGTGGTCTCCCTTTTCGATTAGTTCAGCCGATCAGGCGTCAGCTCCTACTGCGAGCATCCACCTTGTCGTCATCGTCGTCGTGCTCGCCGGCAGCAAGTGCGATGTCGGAAGACTCGACGCCCCCATTCGGGCCTGTCTTCTCGAGGTCGACCGGTGCATCACCGGACGCAACCTCTTCGGCCTCAGGCTCTTGCGGTAGCGGTTTCTTGAGGCTCAGGATGATCGAGCCTGCCAAGACCACGATGATCACCGCGAGGCTGACCAGCGAGGGGATCTCGGGGATCGACGTGCTGATCACCTTGTGGCTGGCCTGCATGATCAGCTTCACGCCGATGAAGGCGAGGATGATCGACAGACCCTTGGAGAGGTAGTGGAACTTCTCGAGCAGACCCGAGAGCAGGAAGTACAGGGCACGCAGACCCAGGATCGCAAACGCGTTACTGGAGTACACGATGAACGGGTCGTCGCTCACTGCCAGGACTGCCGGGACGCTGTCGACTGCGAACACGAGGTCGGCGGCTTCGATGGCGACGACGACGGCGAACAGCGGTGTTGCGACGCGCTTTCCGGCTTCCTTGACGAAGAACTTGGTTCCCGCGTATTCCTCGCGAACCGGCATGATCTTGCGCAGCAGGCGAACTGCCAGCGACGTACCCGGATCGAAGCTCTCGTCGTCGTCCTTGAGCAGCTTGTAAGCGCTGTAGAGCAGGATGGCGGCGAAGACGAACAGGACGGCCGTGAACTTGCTGACCACGGCAACGCCGGCAGCGAGGAAGATTCCGCGGAAGATCAGGGCGCCGATGACACCGAAGAACAGCACACGGTGCTGGTACTCACGGGGCACCTTGAAGTAACCGAAGATCAGGGCGAACACGAAGAGGTTGTCGACCGAGAGGCTCTTCTCCAACAGCCAGGCTGTTGTGAATTCGACGCCCGAGTTCACCCCCAAGGTCAGGGTGACAACCACCGCGAACACGAGAGACAAACCGACCCAGAGTGCACTCCACCAGGCCGCTTCCTTGAAGCCGATGACATGCGCGCCGCGGTGGGCGAGCAAGTCGATGAGCAACATGACGACGATGACTGCGGCGAACGCGGCCCACGCCCACATGGGAACGTTCATCGCTGACCACCTACCCGAATGGCACTGATGACTGCGGTCACGGGGAGCTCCTTCACTGGGTTCGGACGGCCGTCTCGCCGTCTTCTCCAGTGTTCCTTGCCGACTTCTATCCATCCCTGTCGAAATATCGACGACTTTTGTATCTAAAGTTGCCGAGATCATGCAATCTAAAGGTGTTGCATCCGAAACCGCCGTTGGAAGGCAACTTGTTCTAGCCTGGCAAACATGAGCACCTCGTTGTACTACTCCGCCGTCCGCTCCACACCGCTGACCGACGACGAGAAGGCCGAAGTCGACCGACTCATCGCCGTCCACAACGACGAATTTCCGTTCGACTACGAGGTCCTGGACCTCTACCCGTCGGATATCCCCAACACTCTGCTCAACGGCTCGACCAAGATCTCGAGCGATCCGACCGAGGTGATTCCGTCACTCGTCTACTGGTTCAACGCACTGACCGAACTCCGGCGAGCGGTGCCCGACGCCGACTGGGACGTTTCACTCGATGACACCCCCGCAGATTGGGATGACAACTCCGGCTACTCGCTCCCCGGACTCGATGACATGCAGTAGCGAATCACGGCGCCGGCGCGATGGTGGCTCCGTAGCTCTCCAGTGCGATGAGGGCCAACTCCGTCGGCAGCCGACGCTGGTCGACGCTGCGACCCAGTAGCTTTTCGGCCTGATCGAGTCGATACCGCACGGTGTTCTTGTGCAGGCCGAGGGCAGCGGCAGTAGCGGCCGCGGTGCAGTTGTTCTCGTAGTAGACCCGGACGGTGTCACGGATGCGCGTCGTGACGCCGTCCGCGCCGGCCAGGCCTTTCAGTTCCCGAGCCACCAACTCACGCAGTTCGCACAGATCTTCGGTGAGCAGACAGGGAACCTGAACATCCTCGTAGACGGTGATACCCGGCGAGCCCCCGGAACGGACCGCCACGCGCTGCGCGGCGAGCGCCTCGCGATGACTGCGAGCGAATCCTTCCATTCCGTAACCGCTCGCTCCCACTGCAACGCGAAGATCCGAATGCCGGGCATCAACATGTGACGCCCACTCCTGGCCGTCGAAATGCGCGACCCACGACCACAGCTCACGCGCGCCCGAAGGCAAAGTCAGAACACGCTCGCCGTTGGACTCGTCTACGAAGGTACGGGCATACGAGTCCAACCGCGCCAATACGTCTGCAGCCGGGTCGGTGTCGTCCGTCCAGAGAACAAACGCCGTGTGGTGGCGCCGCATCGGATAGTCCAGGATCCGGGACGCTTCGTCGGAGTGAAGGGCTTCGCCCGCGACAATCGCGTGCACCGTCTCGGACCGACGCGCAAAAGCGCCGCGCGCCAAGCTCTCCCGCTCCTTCGCGTACGTCGCGACCAACAATTCGGTGGTCACTTCCAGCCATCTCATCGCCGAACCCCACACTCGAACCAGAAGTGCGCGTTTGAGTTCCGGACCTATCGGGAGTGCTTCTATCGACTCGTCGACGAAACCCAGCATCGCGAGGCGTCCGGCGCCGTAGATCTTGAGCAGGACCCGAAGATCCATACCGCGCCGAGCGACGGTGAGTGCAAGCGCAACCGACTCCGCCGGCGGCGTGACCTCCTGGGAACCGCCCGCGATCGCCGCCACGATGACGCGGAGTTGCGCCGCGGTGCTCGCATCCACATCGCGTCGTAGCTCCCGATCAGCCGCCACCTCGGGATTGGCCTCGGCAATGGCGTCGTCGATGCGTTGGACGAAACCGTCGATCACCTCCGGCTGGAGATAGATGGGTGCGAGATTCGCAATCCAGCCGTCCAACTCCGATGTTTCCATGGCGCCTCCCCGAATTGTGACTTAGTCATAAATCTATCGCCTTGGTTCGGCCAACAAGCCCTATCTACCCAACTTCAACTGGTCCACAATCACATCTCACTGCAGTTTCACGTCGCTGCAGATTTACGTCACTGCAATCCCATCCCTCTAGTTTTTGGAGACGCTCGCGATATGAACAAGCCTTTCGACGGTCAGGTAGTGGTCATCACCGGTGGCGCCAGGGGCATCGGATACGCCACCGCGAAACGGCTCATCAGCCTGGGCGCGAGGGTCGCGATCGGCGACATCGACGAAGCCACTCTCGCGCAGGCTGCAAAAGATTTGGGCATCCGTACGTTCGGGCGTCTCGACGTCACCGACCCCGCGTCGTTCTTCGACTTCCTCGACACCGTCGAAGGTGAACTCGGCCCGATCGACGTACTGGTCAACAATGCGGGCATCATGCCGGTCGGACGGATCGTCGACGAGGACGACACCGTGACCAGACGCATCATCGAGATCGACGTCCTCGGCGTGATCACGGGAACCAAACTCGCACTGCGACGGATGCTTCCACGCGGACGTGGACACGTCATCAACATCGCTTCGCTTGCCGGCGAACTCCCGTGCCCCGGTTTGTCGACGTACTGCGGCGCCAAGCATGCGGTGTTGGGCTTCACCGATTCTGTCCGCAAGGAAGTTCGTGGCACCGGAGTGAACGTCTCGTCCGTACTGCCGACGCTCACCAACACCCAACTCACTTCCGGGACTTCGGGAATGAAGGGTTTCCGTGAGGTTCAGCCGGAGGAAATCGCCGAAGCAATCGTCGGCTTGATCACCAAACCTCGACCACGCGTGCGCATTACGCGAGTGTCCGGACTGCTTGTCCAGGCACAGGGTTTCGTACCCCGACGGCCTTACGAGGCATTGAGCCGACTGTTCGGCGTCGAGACGCAGTTTCTCGGCGACGTGGACACCGCGGCCCGTGCTGCCTACGAGGAACGGGCACGCACCAGCTGATCAGGCCAGCTCCGTGGCCGGCCAGTCGAGCAACTTCGCGCCCAACACGGCAGCGTGGAGCGCGAAGCTGTCGTTGGGGTCGTTGACGTTCTGGCCGGTGAGTTCACGGATACGGTCCAAGCGGTACGTGACCGCCCGGACCGACAAATGCAGGTCTCGGGCGGTCTTTGCCGTATTGCCGCCGGCGGAGAAGTACGCGAGCAGGGTGTCGATCATCGGCCCAGCGCCGCCGCGCGCCTCGAGCAGCGGGGTGAGCAGGGTGTGGATCAGGTCGGTGACCGCCGGCCTGTCGTTGACCAGAACGCGGTAGACCAGCAGGTCACGAGCATCGATGATCGGTGCGGTCAACGACAGGCGCTGCGCCAGGTCCAGTGCGTCGAGCGCCTCCCGGTACGACGCCACGACGCCCGAAGCAGTGGTGCGAGGGCGCCCGACACCGATCTGCCAGGTGCCGTCCAAAGCACGCCGCTGCAACTGAACTCGCCCGTCGTCATCGGTTCCCGGTCCGAGAGCCGACCGAATACCCGCCAGCACGTGGTCGACGGCATCACGGTCCGGCGCCGCGAAAACGACGACCAGTTTGCCGCTCTTGCTGGCAACCAGCGCGTCGGCGTCACCCTTGCTGCCGAGCACGGCACGTTCGACGGCCCGCACCAAGGGATTGTCGTCGGTGAACTCGCGCGTCGCGGTCACCACTGCGACGGCATGCGGACCGCTGAGGTGGAGACCGAATCCCGAAGCACGACCTAACAATCCGACGACATCGGCTCCACCGGTCAACAGGTCGTCGACGAACTCACGGCGTGCCGACACCTGCGAGCGGACCAGAGAACGCCTGGCCAACTGGAATCCTTCGGCCAGTTCAGCGACGGCATCGTCGACGGCGCGGAGCATGACTTCGCCGGCCGAGACGACGGCAGTCGGATCCGATTGTGCCGCAATAACAGCGGGGAGCTCACGCCACAGGCGCCAAGCCGAGGAGAGATAAAGATCGAGCAGGGCTCGCAGGGCGACACCCTGCTGCGCCGCTTCTTCACCGCGGGCACGGAAACGATGCAGCTGACGACGCTGCAGCGGCTTCCCCTCGCATACGGCGACACTGAGCACGTTCAGGAAATCACCCAGCAGTTCGACGGGTAGGCCACCGGCGTCGTCCGCCCCTGCCGCGGCAACCCGGCGGATGGCGTCGTCAGGTACCCCGGTTCGGCTCACCCTCGCATTCTCTCACTGTCAGCGGAATTGCCCGGCGTCAGGAAAGGCGCATCGAACCCGTGTCGATGTACCGCTGATGGAACGAGAATGCCTCGCCCAGGATGTGTGGCGTCTGCCCCGCGCCCGGCTGAGCGTCGGCGCGAGCGATGTAATCGCGGAGCAGTGGCCGGAACTCCGGGTGAGCACAGTTGTCGACGATCAGGCGCGCGCGTCGCCGCGGAGACAGACCGCGCAGATCGGCCAACCCCTGCTCGGTGACCAACACCTGAGTGTCGTGCTCGGTGTGGTCGACGTGCGGAACCATCGGAACGATCGCCGAGATCTCACCCCCGCGGGCCGTCGACGGGCTCAGGAACATGGACACGTAGCCGTTACGAGCGAAGTCTCCCGAGCCGCCGATTCCGTTCATGATCTTCGTCCCCATGACGTGCGTCGAGTTCACGTTGCCGTAGATGTCGGCCTCGAGCATGCCGTTCATGGCGATGATTCCGAGTCTGCGCACCACCTCTGGGTGGTTGCTGATTTCCTGCGGACGGAGCGTGATGTGGTTGCGGTAGAAGTCTATGTTCGCGGTCAGTTCTTCGATGCCCTCGTCGGTGAGCGCCAAAGCCGTCGACGACGCATGCGCGACGGTTCCGTCCTTGATCAGCTTGAGCATCCCGTCCTGGATGACCTCGGAGTAGCAGGTCAGGCCGCGGTACGGCCCCCGATCGAGACCGCCGAGCACCGCGTTTGCGACATTGCCGATGCCTGCTTGCAGCGGAAGCAAGGTATCCGCCGGCATCCGTCCGGCGCGCACCTCGAAGTCGAAGAATTCCAGGACGTGGCCGGCGATCGCCTCACTGACGGCGTCGGGTGCAGTGAGAGGGCTCGCGCTGTCTCGGCAGTCCGTCTCGACAACGGCCACAACCTTCGCGGGATCCACTCGGAATGTCGTCTGGCCGATCCGGTCTTCGACGCGGGTGATCTCGAGAGGCTTGCGATGCGGCGGCAACGCGGTGCCGTAGTAGACGTCGTGGATGCCTTCCATCGCCTCGGGCACCCAGGAGTTGACTTCGAGAATGACCTTGTCTGCGACGTCGAGCCACGTCTTGTTATTGCCGATCGACGCGGAGGGAATCAGTTCACCTGATTCGGTGATACCGGCGACTTCGACGACCGCGACGTCGACGTTGCCGTAGTAGCCCTCCCACACCTGCTGAGCAACGTGGGAGAGATGGATGTCGACGTAGTCCATGCGACCGTCGTTGATGCGGCGACGCGCGGTGGCCTCGGACTGATACGGCATTCGCAGCGCGATTCCGTCGACCTCGGCGAGCAGCCTTTCGGTCTCGGTGGACACCGACGCGCCGGTCAGGAGATTGATCGTGAAGTTCGATCCGTTGCCCCGGGTGTGGTGAATGCGCTCGGCCAGCGCCGGAATGATCACCTTGGGAGTACCGGCGCTTGCGAAACCGCTGATCGCGACCGTGTCGCCGGGGTGAATGAACTTCACTGCGTCGGACGCGGGCATCACCTTCGACGCAAAGGCTGTGGCGCGGATGCGGCTGGAGGTGGCTTTGTGTCCGGTTTCACCGAAGGTTGAACTCACGCCACCAGGATAAACAGGGCACATCGGAGCGATTTACGGGGATAACCCAGACAGAATCGCTCCGACGTGCTATAAGCTCGGGTCAGCTGACGACGCCGTAGGCGCCCTCGCCGACCAGGCTTGCAATTCGATATTTCTGAATCTTGCCCGAGCCGGTCAGAGGAAATGCTTCTGCACTGAACCACTCCTTGGGTGCTTTGTGGCGTGCCAGTCGCTCGGTGCAGAACTCGACCAGTTCGGCTGCGGTCGGCTGGTCGGACTCGTCTTTCCACCTGATGACGGCAACCACCCGCTCGCCCCATACCTCGTCAGGCACACCCACGACCGCCACATCGAGGATCTTCGGATGTGTGAAGATCACGGACTCGACCTCTCGCGGATAGATGTTCTCCCCGCCGCGGATGATCATGTCCTTGAGCCGGCCGGTCACCCGGACGTATCCACGCTGATCCATCGTCCCCAAGTCGCCGGTATGTAACCAACCGTCCTTGTCCACGGTGGCGGCCGAAGCCTCCGGGTTGCGGAAGTATTCGGTCATGACGAGGTACCCGCGCGCGCAGATCTCACCTTGTTCGCCGAGTGGCACGCTGTCCCCGGTCACCACGTCGGAAATCTTCACCTCGACCTGCGGCAACGCGAGACCGACCGTCTCCGATTTGTCTTCGGGGGTGTCGGCGGGGCTGGTCTGCGTGATCACGGGGCTCGCCTCGGTTTGTCCGTAGACGATGCTGAACCCCGCACCGAAGGCCGATTCCACCGTGCTCACGAGTTCGGGCGGGACCGACGACCCACCCGACACGACCACCGAACAGGCCGAGAAATCGCGGCTCGCGAAGCTGGCGTCGTTGATCATCGCGATCAGCATCGTCGGAACTCCACTGACCACGTCGGCCCGAAAGCGTTCCGCCGCATCGAGAACCGCAGTCGGGTCGAAATACTGGATCAGACCGATGGACATTCTTCGCTGTGCGGCGCCGAGGACCAGGATGCCGCACCCAGCGGTGTGGAAGAGCGGCATCGCCGAGACCACCGAACCCCGTTCGGGGAATTGACCTCTCCGACTGACGAAATCGGCATTGTTGACCAGTCCTCGGTGATGCAGCAGCGCACCTTTGGGAACTCCGGTGGTTCCCGACGTGTACTGAATCTGCGCATTGTCGTCAGGAGAGACTTCCGGCAGTGCGCCCCGTTCGCCGGCCCAACCTCGAACCTGACGATCCCAGTCCTCGAAGTTCACTGCCAGAACTTCTGCTCCCGCAATCGAAATCGCCTCGGATGCCACCGCCGCCATGTCACCGCCGCGAAACTTTCCGGTGTGGAACAACCCGCGGGACTGGGACTGCGACAGGACGTACGCCAACTCCTCGGCGCCCAACGCCGGATTGGCAGTCACCAGAACCATTCCGGCGAGCGCGGCGCCGTACTGCAGAATCATCCACTCCGGAATGTTCGGAGCCCAGACCGTTATCCGGTCGCCGCGGTCGAACTGCGACAAGAGGTAGTGCGCGCACCCCTCCGCTTCACCCAGGAGTTCCGCAAAGGTCCAGGTGCGATCCGTCTCGGAGGCACCGGACAACGAATGCGATTGCGTCGGAACCACTTCTCTGATTGCAATCAGGTTCGGCGAGTCCGCGGCGCACTCTCGGAGCAGCCCGCCGACCGTTTGTTCCACTATCGGGTCCGACACGTCCGCGGGGAAGTACGACGTTTCGAGAACACTGCTCATCTCACATCCACTTTCTATCGTGAAGGGGTGTCGGATTCGGGGAGCGGCCCGCCTCCGTCTGGAATCTTGCGGCCGGAATCGCGGTACTGCACCGCGGCGTGAAATCCGTCGCGTTCGGCAAAATCCTTGAACCAGCGCCCTTCCGGCGAGTGGCGCGTGATTCCGTCGAACAGGGTTGCCAGCACCTGGGTACCCTGCAACCCCATGTTGTCGTACGCCTGATTGATCATCATCTTCTGCATTGCCAATTGATTGAGCGGGACACCGGCGATGCGATCCGCCAACGCCTCCACCGCAGCGTCCAGTTCGTCGGCCGGCACCGATTCGAGCGCCAATCCCCAATCGGCGGCGGTGACACCGTCAATGGTGTCTCCCGTCAACAACATTCGCTTGGCGCGTTGCGCCCCGAGGCGGTACACCCACATAGCTGTGGTCGGGCAACCCCAGACGCGAGCAGGCGGGTATCCGATGCGGGCGTCGTCAGCCATGATCAGCATGTCGCAAGACAGCGCAATATCGCTTCCGCCTGCGACTGCATGACCCTGAACTTTGCAGATGGTCGGCTTGAGCGATCGCCAGAGGGTGAAGAAGTCGTCGGTGTTCTGCTTCATGCCCCGAAAGTCCTTGATGGGGTCCCACACCGGGCCTTGATTCCACTTTCCGTCGAGATCTCCTTCGGCGAACTTCTTGAGGTCGTACCCGGCGCAAAACGCCTTGCCTGCGCCTTGCAAGATGATCACGCGAACGTCGTCGTCGTCATTGGCCGCCGCAACTGCATTTCGGATGTCCGACGGCATCCGATCGTCGATTGCGTTGAGCCGATCGGGGCGGTTCAGGGTGATGTACGCCTTACCACCAGAGGTCTCGTATTTCAGGGTCGCAAAATCTGTCATCATCGGTCCTGTCGATCGAGCGCATCTCGAACGAAACGAGTTGCGCTAGTTCTGGGTGAGCAGCAGGCGAACAACGCCCGCCCATTGACTGATCGAACGACGCGCAGAGGCATCGCTCTTGTGTACCGCCCGGGACAACGCCAAACCACGGAGCATCAGCACGGTTAGATCTGCAATTTGCGAATAGTTCTCGGAAGCAACAATTTCAGGCCCGAACGCGTCATGGACAACTCGCTGCAAATCCCGCCCGGCGACGCGCTCCGATTCGCGGAGAACCTCCGCCAACACCGGATCCGTCCGAGCCGCCGACCACAGTTCGAGTTCCGCTTGGAACGGCGGCTGAGTCAACGCCGAATACAAAGCGGAGATCGAATTCTCGATCGTATCCACCGACGGGTCTTGTCGAGACATCGCCGACCTCACCGCCGCCTCGTTCCGCACGACGATATTCGACACCAACGCGGCAGTGAGCTCCTGCATATTCGGAAAGTGGTGCAGGAGAGCGCCCCGACTGACTCCGGCAGCCGTTTGAACCGACTGCGTCGTCAACGACGAATACCCGTCCGCTATCAGTAAATCCGTTGCGGCATCGAGAATCCGGTGGCGCGTGGCTTCGCGCTGCGCGTCACGCAGGGTCACGGTCACACCTCCAGCCTCTCGAGTGGCATGGCTCACAGTTTCACAGTCCATTCAGACTGTCAACGGTCGAAGACCTCCGGCGTACCCTCGATCCACCGGACCTCGGACTGATCGGAGCAACAAGTGAGGACCTCACCGCCGACCGTCTCGCTGACGCTCGATCAACTTGCCTCACGCGCCGCTTCACTGATCACCGACAACGGCCGATACATTCTCGGCATCGCGGGAGCCCCTGGAGCCGGGAAATCGACGGCTTCACAGGCAATTGCGCAGAAACTGGACTCACTCTGCACCGTCGTCGAGATGGACGGCTTTCACCTTGCCAATCGGGAACTCGACCGACTCGGCAGACGTGGGCAAAAAGGTGCTCCAGAAACTTTCGACGCCGACGGATACGCGGCGCTTCTACACCGCCTCCGATCCGAAGACTCCATTGTGTATGCGCCCGTCTTCGATCGCGAGATCGACGAATCAATCGGCAGCGCAACCGCTGTCGAGCCTCGAACGCCGTTGATCGTCACCGAGGGAAACTACCTCCTCCTACCAAACGGCAGCTGGCCACAAGTACGAGCGGCGATCGACACCGTCTGGTACCTCGAGGTTCCGGAGGCGACACGCACGCAGCGGTTGGTGAAACGCCACAGCCGCTTCGGGAGGAGTTCCGAAGCGGCCGCGGACTGGGTGAGACGGGTGGATCAACCGAACGCCGACGTAATCGCAGCGGCCAGGTCACGTGCGGATCTGATCGTGGAGATCCGCACGTGACTGTCGAAGTTCGGCAGCTCCCCACACCCACCCGTCATCCAACTGAACGGCGAAGACTACGGTAGTTTGGATTAAAAACCCTGGTCAAGTCGATTCAATATCTCCATACATACGTACGTATGGATCCTCTTTCGGCCATCATCCTCGGGCAACAAACTCTACCGCTGGTCGCCGCCGTCAGTCTGGCTCCTCAGTGAAACTCGACAGTTGCGCAGCAAACAGATTCAGTACGTTTGCGGTTATTCGTTCGGTGAAAGGATCCCGGTGGATCAGTCCACTGACCCACTCGGTCGTCCCGGCATTGAAAACGGTTCCGAGACCGCGCTGATGTGTTGCCACCATTCCCGAACCGTATTCGAACTCGCGCAGATGCTCGGGGAGTTCTCTCCCATAGGCACTTTCGAAGATTCCCGACACCTCGGCGAAGGGCACACCAATCGGAGCGGTGCCGTTCCAGTTGTCCCGTGACCCCGATACTGCCGGCGCCATTGCGATGATTTCCAGATCCTCTGGTGCACCGTCGACACCGGTGGCGTACGGCAGACCCTTCCTGAACGTGTAGTCCGCACCGTCCATTGCGAAAGCAGCAATACAGACCGGCGCGATTCCGAAGTTGTCACCGTAATACAGGTCGGTTCCGTTCAATGCCCAATGATCGGGCCGGTATACGGTAAAGCCGCCGGATGACCTCGGAGCTGTTGCACCGTAACGGTTGTACACCCCCGCCATCGCGGTCAAACCCATCGTCCACGCGCCCGGCCGATCAATCTCGGGGGAATCCCATGCCGTGGTGACGCGGGTGGGGTCTACTTCTCGTATGGGATCGTCGAAGGGGTTCTTGTAACAAATCTGCGCGTCACCTTCGATGCGTACCTGCCACAGGAAGTTCCCGCCGAATCGCGCCAGGCCGCCTCCTCCTTCGACAAATGCGTCGAGACGATCACGCATTTCCCACGACCAGTACTCGTCGTGACCGACGACGACTGCACACGAATATCCGCGCAGCGCTGAAGGATCCTCATGTAGGTCGTGCTGGGTGATGTGGTGTACGAGAAACGCTTGCTCCTCCGCCCACACCGTGAACGGGCGTTCGTACGTCGCCCAGAATGCGTCGGCGTGATGGCGCGAGTATCCGTTCACCCAGGCCCATTCGTACGGCGGGTGCCGCGGAACCCATCCGATTCCCGGCATATCGGTGTGAATGTTTCGCGCTGCACCTTCGGGTTTGCGCAACATCCCGCGCGCGATGGGACGCTGCGTCGACGAAATCGGTGTCGCCACGTCGCCGAAACCGTCCGGGGCACCACGGAAATTGTTGGCTCCGCCCCAGTCGTTGTAGGCCAACATCGTGCTCGTGGTGTGGATGAGGACCATGTCAGCGTGCTCGGATTCACGTGCCTTGACAATGAAGAAGCCCTCACGTTCGACGACCACACCTTCGTGACGCATTCGAACCAGGATCAGGTACATCCCCGAAGCCCAATTCGGTGCAACGGTGAAGGCAACGGATTCCGACCAATCACACCCGGTCGCATAGGCGTCGTCGGGCGTCGACTGTTGTTTTCCTGGTAGCCCGATGTACTTGACGATGCTCTGTGGGCGCGCGCCGTCACGCACCACCTCGATGTCGTATTCGTCAGCGGTGGTGTGGACCCGCACCGAGACGGTGTCACCGGCGAAGTAGGAGAACTTGTCTGCGTAGACCCAAACTTCAGGCGCTCCCGGAATCAATCCCGGCCGTTCGACAAAGCCACCAGGGGCCGACCACGCGGCAGCAGCGCCCGCGCGACGTGGACGGGTTTTCTCTCTCATGGGGTAACTCCGTGGATCGTCGTATTTAGGCGCATGGACTGGGAATGAGGGTGCCCGAGGTCGACCGAATTTCACTCGAAGTTGTCCCGGTGTTCTACGAGAGTGCCGAAACGTTTCGGCATAGTCAATAGCTCTGATGAAACGATTCGGCGAAATTTCTTCGACTGAACAATCGTCCGCCAGGTTCCCCCTGCCGAAACGATTGGGCGTTACTCTTGAGTAGAAACCGCCCAGCAACTAGAGGACGCGACCCCGATGATCACGCCGAACGTCCCGACGCTTCGCGATGTCGCGACAGCCGCCGGCGTCGCCGTGTCCACAGTTTCCTACGCACTCAACGGCAAGGGCAGAGTCGACTCTGCCACCCGGGCGCGTGTTCAAGAGGTTGCGGATCGCTTGGGTTACCGAGCCAATCGGTCAGCACAAAACCTTCGCTCGGGTCGAACCGCCACCCTCGGGTTGATGCTCCCGGCTCCGGACGAGCCTTCCTCGGCCGAGTACCTCAACTTCGACTGGTACGGCCGTGTGGCGACCGCCGCCACACAGGCAGCGTTCCACGCCGATCACTCACTCCTGTTGTTGCCGTCGATGAAAGACCCGAACGGACTGCGTCGCATCGAGATGGACGGTGTGATCGTCGTCGACCCGATGATGCACGACCCTCGCGTCGACATCTTGAAGAAACTCGGAATACCTTCTGTCGTAGTGGGTCCCGGCAACCCTGAGCAATTCGGATGGAGTATTTCGCCGGATCTCTTCGCCACGACCGAAACGCTCTTGAACCACCTCACCGAACAGGGCGCAACGGATATCCTTGTCCTCAATCCCGGAATGGATTCGGCATGGACTCGCGCAACGACCATCGCTTACCTCGAATGGTGCCGCATCCACGGCGTGTCGCCCCGAGCCACCGACGACCTGGCGTCGTTCGAGGGCGTCAATTCCGTCGAACAACTCGTCTCCGCGGCATACGGGGCGACTCACAAAGCACTGACATCCGAGAATCCCCCTGACGCGATTCTCTCGGTCATCCTCGGTTGCGCCCCCGCCGCTGCACGAGCGGCGCTCGATCTCGGCCTGTCAATTCCCGGAAGTATCTTGATCGCCCAGGACAGTGACGAGCCCGCTCTACTGATCTCCGATCCCCCGATCACCGCCGTCGACTTCTTCCCCGAAGAACAAGCAGCTTTGGCGGTGGATGCACTGCTCGCCCTGATCGACGGTGACGAACCCTCTGCGCCGACCCACACCCGTAGCGAACTACGAATACGAGCAAGCACCGCAAATTCGCTCACCCCATGAATTCACTCGGCACCGATAGACTGATTTCCTGACAATCGTCCGTCGCAGACCGAGAGGAATCAAGCCATCGCGCACCGCTCCCGCGACCGCTTGGCCAGGTACCTCGCCGTAGCGCTCGTCTGCATCTTCACGCTCGTGATCTCGGTCGCCAGCGCCACCGGTCTCGACCGCGATGTCCCTGCGGTACGCATCGCTTACGCCGCTGCCGCAGATACTTTCGGCGATCTGTATCTTCCACCCGGATCGGACGGTGACCTGCCAGTCGTCGTATTGATCCACGGCGGCGGCTGGGCGCAGAAGAGCAATCTGGAGTACGCGGGTGCGTGGGCAAAAACGCTGACCCCCTACGGAATTGCGGTCTGGAACATCGAATACAGACGTATAGGTGGGCAGGGCGGTTGGCCGACTACTCTCTCCGATACCGTTGCGGCGACCAACGCGCTTGCCGGCATCGTTCAGGAAAAGGCCTCCGGGCGACTGGATTTGGGTCGCGTGCACATCGCCGGATACTCCGCGGGCGGACAACTGGCCGCGTGGGTCGCGTCGCGACCACAACAGGACACGGATGCTCCCGCGCCTGACCTCACCGTGCCGATTCGTTCGGCGACGATCATGGCCGGCGTCTTCGACATGACACTCGCCGCAACCGCGGGCAAAGATCGATTTGTTCGAAATCTTCTGGGCGGCATGCCGGTCGATCACCCTGACCGTTACCGCATCGCGTCACCGATCGAACATCTCCCCACCGGGCTCCCCGTCACGGCGATCCACGGACTCGGCGACAAGGTCGTGTCGGTCGAACAGAGCCGGCGCTATGCCCGTGCCGCACGAGCAGCAGGCGACGTGGTCGATCTGATCGAACTACCCGGCGTCGGCCACGGCGACTTCGGCAACCCGACAACCAACGCCTGGGCTATCACCAAGCAAGCAATAATCGATCACGTAAACACTCCTTGAGCAGGTGAAACCGCCTACTGTGAGCATGATCGCCCGCAAAAGGATTAGCTGAAACCAACTCCATGACGTACGGTGGGGTTATCAGAGGGCAGCCGTCAGTCAGGCAGCCGGTCGCTTCGCCCGGAACGACAGTTCCAATATTCGTTCCAGGGGCAGACTTCCAGTTCGGTGCAAATCCGCGCCTTTGATCACTACGCACTTTCATCAGTCCCGCAGATTGTTGACCAGGCCGAAGGCTCCGACAGAGTCCGCCGCCAATCGCGTACCGACTGCACCAGTATCAACATGCGCTACACACCGCACGGGCCCAAAACCCATGTGGTTCAAAGGAATACCTTGTACAACACCATGATTCACCCCGACGACACGAACAACCAGACGAACAGTGTCCCGACAAACGGACTACGGATCCCGACTACTTCGGGCCGTCTCCGCGAACGGGCTCTCGAAATTGTCTGCACGCTCTACCGCTGCAGCACCGACGAAGCCGCCGACCTGCTGGTACGACATTCTCAGACCAACAACCTCAAGGTCACCAGCCTGATCAAGGCGCTTGTCGCCTTGATCGACGAGGACACCTCCGGCACCGGCTACGGAAGCAACAACGCTCTGGCGTCTCACTTCTGGCTTCGCGAGATCAGGAATCTCAGCCAGGCCCACCGACGCAGCGATCATTTTCATCGCCATCTCGTCGGCGCCTGACCTGCTCTGAACGACAACTGACCTGAAACGACAGCTGGGGCAGTACACGGAAATCGTGTACTGCCCCAGCTTCGTGTTTTCAGTTGTCAGGTGGAGGCCGATTCTCGGCAGTCAGGCGGAAGCCGATTCTCGGCAGTCAGGCGGAGGCCGATTCCTTGTTGAGGTCCTGCCGCACACCGTCGGTGTCGGTCGCCTCGTCCACGTGCTGCGGAGCGAAGAGCAGGCAGACGATGCTCAGGATGCACATGCCGATCAGCAGTGCGATGACCGGCCAGATGCTGCCGGTTGCCTTGTACATCAGCGTCGAGACCAGCGGAGACAAACCGCCGAAGATCGCGCCGGCACCCTGGTACGCCAACGAGATGCTCGTGTAGCGCGCCTGCGGTTTGAACATCTGTGAGAGAACGGCGGCGATCGGACCATACGTGGCAGCAAGCACCAGTCGCATGACCGCAAACGTCAGGAAGATCAGGAACACGGATCCTGACTTCAGCACCAGGAACTGCGGCGCTGCGAGTATTGCGACCGCAGCAAGACCCCAGATGACCACGCGGACGCGCCCCACCTTGTCGCCGAGCCACGCCACGCCCAGAGTCGCGATCAACTCGACCACTGCAGCGACACTGAGCGCGTTGAGAATCAGCGTCTCCGACAAGCCGACGTCGGGGTCGGTTGCGTATGCCGTGATGAAGGTCGTCACAAGGTAGTAGCCGCCGACTGCGACCGGCAAAATGCCGATGCCCAGGATGATCGGACGCCAGTTGGTCACCAGCGCGTACTTGAGCGGCAGCATCTCCGGAACGTCCGCGGACTTCACCTCGGACTCGAAGACCGGGGACTCCTCGACCTTCAGGCGAACGACCAAGCCGACCAGAATCAGCAGTGCCGAGCACAGGAACGGCAGACGCCAGGCCCACTCGCGCAGAGCGTCGTCGCCGAAGGTGGAGAGAATGCTGAAGAAACCGGTGGCAAGAAGGGCGCCGGCCGGGTTGCCCAGCTGAGCGAATCCGCCGTAGAAGGTCTTCTTGTCCTCGGGAGCATGCTCGACCGCCATCAGGACTGCGCCACCCCATTCGCCGCCAACGGCGAAGCCCTGGACGAAGCGGAGCACGACCAGCAGTAGCGGCGCCCAGAACCCGATCGACGCGTACGTGGGCAACATGCCGATGAGGAATGTTCCTGCACCCATCAGCGTCAGGGTGACAACAAGAGCGGTGCGTCGGCCCATCTTGTCACCGACATGGCCGAACACGATTCCACCAAGGGGGCGGGCGAAAAACCCGACGGCGTACGTCGCGAACGCCGCCGCAACGCCGGTCAGGCGATCGGTTCCGGGCGGGAAGAAGATGTCACCGAACACCAGGGCGGCTGCCGTGGCATAGACGTAGAAGTCGTACCACTCGATGGTTGTACCGACGAAGGCTGCAAATCCCGCCTTGCGGGCCTTCACGATCTGTTGCTCTCGGTTCATTACTTTTCCTCGGTGGTCGAAGTGCTCGACAATAGGTGGTTATGACCTGAATGTGCGAGTTCGCCGTCGATCCAGGTCTCCCGGACCTCGATCTGCGCAATCGCGTCGGCCGGAACCTCGAGGAGGTCCGCGCCCAGAATCACGAAGTCGGCCCGCTTGCCGACCGAGATGCTGCCAAGTTCCGCTTCACGGCCCAGCGCACGCGCGCCGTTGAGCGTGTGAGCCTGCAGTGCCTGGTCGGCGGAGATGCGGAGTGCATCGGAGCCGAGCTGATGGCCCTGACGTGTCACACGAGTGACGGCTGCCTGAATTGCCTCGAGCGGCTTGGGCTCTGCGACCGGGGCGTCGGAGCTGATGGTCACGGGAACCTCGGCAGCGATGAACTCCCCGAGCGGGTTGAACCGCTCACCCGGAGTGCCGATCGCCGCGGTGACGCCCTCACCCCAGTTGTAGTAGTGCTGCGGCTGGTTCACCGGGTAGACACCGGCCAGGTTCATCCGGGCGATCTGCTCGGCCGTCGGGAGTCCGCAGTGCTCGATGCGGTGACGCGCGTCGGCGTCGGGGTGAGCCTTCTGCGCTGCTTCGATGGCGTCGAGCACCATGTCGATGGCGGTCGGCGACTGTGCGTGCGTGGCGGTCTGCAGACCCACGGAGTGCGCCTTGGCAATGAGCTCCGAGTAGTCCGCCGGCTCATGGTAGAGCTGCCCGGTGCGGCACGGGTCGCCCACGTAGCCGTCGGGGAAGTATGCGGTCCAGCCGCCGAGAGTGCCGTCGGCGTAGAACTTGATGCCGCCGAACGCGAGCCGCGAATTGCCGAAGGCGCCATGCATTCCCGTGTCGATGACGTGATCGAGGAGATGGCTGAGCATGTACATGCTGACACGCGTCTTGAGCTGATCCTGCTCGGCCAGACGCAGGTACATGTCGAATTCACGACGCGTCACCTGGCAGTCGCCGATGGTGGTGACGCCGCCGGCCAGGAACTTGTCCTGAGCGACCGACAGCTGGCGAAGGTGCTCTTCCGGCTCGTCCTCGAGATGGAAGTTGGGTCCGTGATGGCCGACCTTCACACCGTTGACACCGGTGAGGATGTTGCACGCGGCGTCGGACAGCTCGCCCGTCAACTCGCCGTCTGCGTCTCGGAAGAACTCGCCACCGGCCGGGTTCTCAGTGCTCGCATCGATGCCGTGCTTGTCGAAAGTGAAGGAGTTGACGACGCCGCCGTGACCGCTCGCGTTCATGAGGTAGACCTCGCGATCAGTGGCCACCTGATCGAGCTCTTCCTTGAGCGGATGACGCCCTTCGATCAGGTTGCGGTGCTCATAGCCGTATCCGCGAATCGGGACACCTGCAGGAGCTGTGAGTGCCGCTTCCTGAAGCAGGGCAATGATTCCGGGAATCGAGTGCGCCTTCTCCGGCCCGCAGTCCACCCAGCTGAGCATCTGTCCGTACATCAACGGGTGTGCGTGCGGATCGACGAATCCGGGGACGACGGTGGCGCCGTCGAGTTCGACCACCGCGGTCGTGCGAGTGCTCAGGCGTCGCGCCTCCGTGCGGCATTCCTCGAGTGTCCCCACCGCGGCAAAGCGGTTTCCGAACACCAGGAACGCTTCGGCTCCCGCCGTGCTGTCGTCAACGGTGTGGATCTTGGCGCCGGTGAAGATCGTGGCGGTGGCGTCGAGCGGCGAGGCTTCGTGCGTGTGCAACTTGCGCATGGTGGTCCTTCGTCGAGATGGTGGTGCAGGTCACTGCGTGTTGAGCGAAAACTACGCCCTGACCTGGAGCTATGCAATGCATCAAAGTTTCAGACCAGGTGGTACACAACTTTTTTGTACAAGTTTTCGAGCATTTCTGCACTTATCCACATCATCTATGCCCACATGCGACTGTTCTAATAGGAAGCTCATACAGAAAAATCTCTGGAAAAGTTGGGGCATCCATGACGGTCGATCTCGATTCCAAGCTCATCGCTGCTCTTCAACGCAATGGGCGAGCGACGTACCGCGAACTGTCCGTGGCCGTCGATGCCCCACGCGCGGCAGTGTCCACCAGGGTGCAAGCACTACTCGACTCGGGAACGGTGTCCGTGGTTGCCGTCGCACACCCCGAACTTCTCGGCCTGAAGGCACTCGCACACGTGTCGATCGCCGTGTCCGGACCGATGACCCCGGTACTGGACGCGTTGATCGAATCCGAGGCTGCCGTCTACATCTCGGCAGTCAGCGGGCAGTACAACGTGATCGCGGAACTTCGGGTGTCCAGCCACGACGATCTGTACCGCGCTATCGCCGAACTCCGCTCACAGCGTGGCGTCAGATCCGTGAGCACGCTGGTCTACGTCGACGTCATCAAGGGAATCTTCATGCCCGAGACCGCTTTACAAGCCGACATCCGACTCGATTCGACGGACGTCACCTTGATCGAACTGCTCGAACGCAACGGGCGCATGCCATTTCTCGAGCTGGCCGAACACACCGGCCTGTCGCCGAGCGCTGTGCGCAATCGCGTCAATCACCTGATCGCGAGCACGGCACTGCGCGTCGGCGCTGTCGTCAAGCGGCGAGGTGGTGGCCGGACGCTGGCGATGGGCATCGGCGTCAATCTGGGCTCACGGGACGACAACGCGGTATCGGAGATCGAGTCCCTGCCCGGAATCGAATTCCTCGCGCGGACCCTCGGACGGTACGACGTGATCGCGACGGTCGCCGCCAACTCGTCCAACGACCTCCATGCCCTGTCCGAGCGAATCCGGGGCATCGACGGTGTCAGCGGCTTGGAATCGTGGGCGCATCTCGAGGTTTTCAAGGAGCACTACGCCCGCAGCCTGGACGTACGCGGATAATTCCCAAGTCATTGACCCACTCGTGAGAGCACGCTAACCTCGGACAAAGTCATTGACTCACTTACCCGAGGTGGCACACATGTCCGACTCCGGACGCAAGGTAGACATCGTCGCTGCGGCGATCGAGGAGGCGATATCGACCGGCCGATGGCCCGTCGGATCGAAACTCCCGCCGGAGACCGCACTGGTCGAGGAATTGGGAGTCGCCCGAAACACCATGCGCGAAGCGGTACGGGCGCTTGCACACGCCGGAGTTCTGTCCGTTCGTCACGGTGGCGGCGTGTACGTCATGGCGGCGTCGCCGGTCGAAGGACTACTCGGGCGCAGGCTCGCCAGAGGTGACGTTCTCGACGTACTGAGCCTGCGACGCGGACTCGAGGTCGAAGCCGCGCGACTTGCAGCGCAGCGCCACACCCCCGAAGATCTCGCGCGGATACATGCAGCCTGGAATGCCCACCCCGGTCACGTCGGCGGCTTCACTGTCGAAGCCGGCATGGCCCTGCACCTTTCGATCGTCGAGGCGTCCCACAATTCCGCACTGATCGACGTCTACCGGGGAGTCCTTGCCGCCGTGACGGATTCGCTGTCCGCCGTCAGTGTCGGTCCAGGTTTCCACGTCGACGAGCACCGACCCTTGATCGCTGCCATCGAGGAACGCAACCCCGACGAAGCAGCGCGCGCGGCGGGCGCAGCGCTCGATACGGTCATCGACGCAGTCGAAAGGAGCTTGGCGTGAATCAGGGAAACTGGAATGGTACGACGTATTCGCCTCTTGCCGAGCAACTCTCACCGGCATCGACGGAGGCACTGCGCTCGATCGGGCATGTGAGCACGGTGTACGACGTCTGCGCCGGAACCGGGAACTTTGCGCTCCCGGCGGCTCAGTCAGGCATGACGGTCCACGCACTCGACCTCTCCGCCAGCCAGCTCGAGGTCGCACGCGAACGCTGGATTCCCTACCCCGGCACTACCCAACCCACCTTCACGATCGGCGATGCGCAGTCTTTACCCTGGCCGCATTCGAGTGCCGACGCCTGCGTCAGCATCTTCGGGATCATCTTCTGCCCCGACCCCTCGATTGCCCTCGCAGAGATGATGCGGGTGACCCGGCCAGGCGGAAAGATCTGCGTCGCAACGTGGTCGGAGAACGGGTGGGCAGCAGCACTCCGCCGGGAGGCCGCCTCGGCGTGGAATGGCATCACACCACTACCGACGACATGGTCGAGCTCGAGCGAATTCGAGAAGGCGGCAGCCGGATTGGAGTCGGTGAGCTCGGCCTCCCACCTGCTCGAGTGGGAACTACCAGCCGGATCGGATCCCGTCGAGGAACTGTGCGACCAGGCACCGGCGTTGAAGAACTTTCGCGAGGCCGTTCGAAGCACCGGGAATTGGGCTTCGATGTCAGCGCACCTCCGCTCGACGCTCGAGCCCTATCTCAGGTCGAGTGCGACAGGCCCCGTCGCCACCAGCGAATACATCCTCCACGTTGGCACTGTCCCGAACTCTGACACCGCGCTCTTCCGAACGCGCGGGTAACCCTTTTGGCCGGATACGGTCTCTTCACCGTCCACCGACCCGAAGAGGCCCGCTCGATGTCCGAATCGAACTCCCTGCCCGAATTGAAGCAAGCATCGCAGCAAGCATCGAAACAAACGTTGTCCATGACCGTCCTCATGACGCCGGACATGTCCAATTTCTCGGGCAACGTTCACGGCGGAACGATTCTGAAGTTTCTCGACCAGGTCGCCTATGCGTGCGCGAGTCGATACGCCCAGACGTACGTCGTGACCCTGTCGGTGGATCGTGTGGTGTTCCGCGAACCGGTGCATGTCGGAGAACTCGTCACGTTCAGCGCTTCCGTCAATTACACCGGGCGCACCTCGATGGAAATCGGAATACGCGTCGAAACCGAAGACATTCTTCTCGGAAAATCTCGACACACCAATAGTTGCTACTTCACGATGGTCGCAATGGGCAGCGACGGAAAACCGGCCGAGGTACCCCAACTCCGGCCGACCGGAACAATCGCGAGGCAGCGATTCGAGGCCGGTCGTCGGCGTCGTGAACTGCGCAGAGAGAACGAGCTTCGTGAACAGTCCATCCGGGCTGCAGTTCGGGACTTAACGCCCGAACACGATGACTAAATCCAGTAAAATTTAAGTTATAACCTTATGCATTAAACTGATCGAGTGACTTCGAAGGCACGGGAAAACTATGACGTTGTGATTGTCGGCGCGAGCATCGCGGGATGCGCGGCCGCAATCATGTACGCCCAGCAAGGTCTGCGGATAGCGCTTCTCGACGCTCGCTCCGACATCCGGGCGCACAAAGTCCTGTGCACTCACCACCTACAACCCTGCGGTGCCCCGATCTTGCAACGACTCGGCGCCACGGAAAAACTGCTCGCCCTGGGAATGGTGGAAACCGTTCCGAAATTCTGGACCCCGTGGGGAATGATCACCCCTGATGCTGCAGAGAACTCACCGCCGCCTGGATTCAACGTCCGAAGGGAAACTCTCGACCCCCTCCTGCGCCAACTCGCGAACGACTACCAGAACGTCGACCTTCTTCTCGGACATCGTGTTTCCGGACTACTGACCAAGAACGGCACTACTGCAGGCGTCTACGGCACCGAACAGGGTTCGGCCTTCACTGTCGAAGCACGATTGACCGTCGGAGCAGACGGCAAGGATTCGACCGTCGCACGATCCGCGCGTTGCGACTCGGTGAGTGCGTCCAACGGGCGCTTCAGCTACTTCGCTCAACTCTCCGGACTCGAACGACCCGACGGAGAATCTTCATTGTCGTGGTTCATGGATCCCGACGTCGCCTATCTGCTCCCCAACGACGGCGGAATCAGCGTGCTGGTCGTCTTCCCTGCCCTCGACAAGCTCGGCCCGTTCACTGACGACCTGTCTACTGCTTTCCTCGCGTACGCCAACGCATTACCCGGCGCTCCGCCCGTTCGCCGAGAGCACATCGTCGGGAAGATCGTTGGTACCAAACACTTCTCCACAACCCTCACCGACCCGGTAGGTAACGGGTTCGCACTCATCGGCGACGCCGCGGCAACCAACGACCCGTTATGGGGCATCGGATGCTCGTGGGCACTGGAGACCGCTCAGATGCTGGTCGACGCGACCGCCCAAATGCTGACGGAGACGACGTCACACACACTCGACTCGCATCGGAACGTGAACGCTGCCTTGGCCGAATACCGCAGTGCCAGAGCGAGTATGACGAAACACATCGATTACATGAGCGGTTACGCCGGTGGGCGAAAGTTCACCGCGATCGAACGTCTGCTCATCTCCGCGGCCACACATGACCACGACGAAGCCCAAAGGTTCTACTTGTTCGGTTCCCGGTTGATACCCGCCGAGCAGTATCTCTCGACTCGCTCGGTCGCGCGGGCAGCACAAAAACATCTCAGACACCGTCTGCGTCGTAGATCTGTGGCCGGGACGTAATCTGCCAAGCGTTTTTTCGGCGCCGGCAACGGGGAACCCTCCGATCGCAACCGAGCCGGAGGAGCGACCATGCGTGCACACATCGCCATTCCGAGTGAATCGACTTGTCACAGGTACGTAGTCGCCGTCGCCAGCTCCACCTTCGCCGAATCGGTCATCTGGTGCGACGGCCCCGCGTTCGACGCAGTACTCGTTCTGGGCAGCGAGATTCCGCAGCACAGTGGCCACCGAGCCGTACTCGCCTGGAATCACTACTTCGGGTGGGCGCTCGGCGTGGAAACGACACCGGATACGTCGTTCGCCGTTGTCGAATGCCTCGGTATCGGGAGAATGCCGGACCCGGAACTGTGCGCCGACCGCGCTGTCGAGTTGATTGCCCAGGCGGGTAGTTAAGGAACTCGTCGCGCGGCGCGCAATCCAGCGGGCATAGGATCGAGCGCGAGTTTCGCACGCCCGACGAAAGAGAGCCCGACATGGACCCGGTGAACAGGCCTGCCGGTCAGCTGGCTCTCGAGAACGAACCGGACGGCAGGGCGACTTTGCGGGCGCGTCAGACGCCCCGCAGTGAGCGTCGCAAAATCGGGAAGGGCCTGCGCAAGCGAGTAGCACGATCGTCGCTCGGTGACTGGACGCCCCCGCCCAACCGACGCGATCCGGTCGATCAGGTCAACACGGCACACGAGGGAAGACTCGACTGGTTGGTTCCGATTCGTGTGGGACGCATGGTCGCTTCACCGTACGGTTTCCTGCGCGGTACCGCCGGCTTGATGGCAGAGGACATGGCGCAACTCCCGTCCACCGGCATCACTCCCGTCATCTGCGGGGATGCGCACGTCGGAAACTTCGGGTTCTACGGGTCCCCGGAACGCGAACTTGTCATAGACCTCAACGATTTCGACGAAGCACATCCGGGCCCCTGGGAATGGGACCTGAGAAGGTTGGCTGCGAGCATCTGGGTGGCCGGGCGGCAGAACGGTCTCACCGAAGCTCAATGCGAAACAGCGACAAACTCGTGTGTGTCCGCATATCGCCTCCACTTGGCAAAGCTTTCCGAGCGTCCACTGTTCGATCGCTCCTTCGACCGGGTCGATCTCGACGGACTGACCGACCACGTCACTGATCCCGGGTTGCTGGCCGAGATCCGACGCGCCGCGGAGCGCGCACGACGGCGTACGAGCGATCACGCGGTGCCCCGGTTCACCGTCGAGGATCACGGACGGCGCCAGTTGGTCGAGAACCCGCCGCTCACAACACGACTCACGCCGCAGGACACCGAGTTCCTCCTGGAGGGTCTGGACGAGTATCTCGAAACCCTTGCACCACACTGGCGCCGAGTCGTCTCGGGATACAACGTCATCGACGTTGCGCACCGGGTTGTCGGAGTCGGAAGCGTCGCTCTGCGTGCGTATGTCGCCCTGTGCGAAGGGAGCATCCCGGACGACGTCATCTTCTTGCAGCTCAAGCAGGCTCGCCGATCCGTCGTTGCCCCCTTCGTGCACGGCGACTCGGCCTGGCACGACCACCAAGGACGACGCGTCGCGGAATACCAGCAGGCTCTCCAGACAGTCAGCGATCCACTGCTCGGGTGGTGTACCGTGGACGACCGCCAGTACTACGTCCGTCAGTTCCGGAACATGAAAGGTTCTGTGGACCTGAACAATATCGATGCAGCAGCCTTGACCGACTATGTCGCGATCTGCGGTCGCCTACTGGCCAAGGGACATGCACGAACCAGTGGCGCGTCACTGATTTCCGGTTACCTGGGAACCTCGGACACGGTCGACACCGCCCTCACCCGGTTTGCTCGGCTCTACGCCGATCAAACCGAACGTGACCACGACGCTCTGTGCCGGGCGGTATCGGCCGGTACGATCGCCGCGGAGCCGGGAATCTGATCCCTCACGCCGCGACGATCCTGCCCTGCTCGAACTTCACTCCTCCCCAGATTCCGGTCTGGCCAGTGGCAGAGGCGAATTCGCGACACGATTCCGCAATCGGGCACCTGTTGCACACGTCGGTCGCGTAGTCGTATCCTTCGGACGGAAAGGGAAACCAGCGGTCCGGCTCGGGGTCTCCTCGACATTCCGCCTGCCACCAGGTTCGGTCGTCCGAGATCGGCAGAAGCTCAGCCAGATTCGAGATTTCGTCAGCGCACATCACTTACTCCTTTCCACCGTCACGTCCGACTCAATTCACGCCAGATCTTCTGCTGCACTTTCTCGATGCGTCGAGGCGCCTTCGGTTCCCACAGCAACCGCATGCCGGCCTCCGCCGGTGTGCGATCCGCTTTGCGCTGATTGCAGGAACTGCAGCACGCCACCAGATTCCCCCACGTGTTGGGCCCGTTGCGGCTTCGCGGCTGGACGTGGTCGATGGTCGTTGCTCTGGCGGCGCAGTACGCACATTGACGACCGTCCCGGTCGAAGATGCCGGCGAAGGTCGCTCGGCTGGAATCGGTGACCGTAACCCGGTGGGCGACATACACGTACTCGGCAAGCAGGATCGTCCGAGGCAGTGGTATCTCGACGTGCTTGGAGCGCACCGGAAGTATCGGGATCACGTCTTCGGTGGACTGCGCGGAACCGGTGGCGATCAGGACGATCGCACGATCGGCGCTCACTTCACCGAGGTACTCGTACGTTGCGTTGAGTACCCGGACGGACCGGTTCATCCAACTGTGAGAAGCGGCGGTAGATGCGCGGTTCGGGTTCCGCATGAGACGTCTCAGTTCATGTCGAGGAGTGGAACTCCTGGACGTGAAGACGGGTCAGGAGCAAATGCAAGAAACGGGGAACGGCATATATCCAGCGCCACTCTGTTCCCCGAATGCAGGAAGGGAAATGCCGCGGGGTGAGTGCCCGCGCAGGTGCAACGCTTGCTTCGAGTCGCGCATGCCTGTCCCTTCCACTTCTTGTTCTCTTCACCGACGATTGCCGGCGCCCATCATCACACGGAAGGCATCCTCAGCGATATTGATTTATCAGGCCGGAACAGCCGTCCAGCAAAGGCCGCGGTTTGACGCCGGAACACGCGGCTTGATCGAATGAGCCATGACTTCGTCGTACATCGACCTACGCTCGGACACCGTCACCAAGCCTGATGCGGAGATGCGGAAGGCGATGGCTGACGCCGAGGTCGGTGACGACGTCCTCGATCACGACCCGACCATGGCGGCGCTCGAGGAAGAGGTCGCACATACTCTGGGCTTTCCGGCGGCCTTGTGGGTACCGAGCGGATCGATGGGCAACCTGATTGCGCTGATGCTGCACCTTCGCCGCGGCGATCAGTTCCTCGCACCGGAACACTCTCACGTCTTGGGGTCAGAGTTGGGCACCGCTGCTTGGCTCGCACAGGGAATGCCGATGGCGCTGCCGCACGACGGCGGACCCGGACGTCCCAGTCCCGAGACCGTCGTGAAGGCGGCGGGCTCCCCCGGCCCGTACTTCACGTTGAACACCACGCTGCTCTGTCTCGAGAACACCCACAATTTCGCCGGCGGCGCCGTCATGAATCCGACGGAGTGGACGAAACTGGTCGACGCGGCGAGATCACGCGGCTTGAAGATTCATCTCGACGGCGCCCGCCTCTGGAATGCCGCTGCTGCACTCGATGTTTCGCCCACCGAACTGACTTCCGGCGCCGATACCGTCCAGGTGTGCCTGAGCAAGGGACTCGGTGCGCCGGTCGGCTCGATTCTGGCCGCATCACCTGAATTGATCACCGAAGCCCGAAGGATCCGCAAGATGCTCGGCGGCGGCGTTCGTCAGGGCGGGGTGCTTGCCGCAGCCGGCATCGTCGCGCTTCGCTCACAAGCTCGCCTGTCCGACGATCACGACAATGCGCAACGCCTGGCATCGGGCCTTCGTGAACGCGGCTGGGCTGTCGACGAACCCGCAACCAACATCGTTCTCGCCGCCACAGCCGATCCGTCGGCCACCGTTGCTCAGCTCGCCGCTGTCGACGTCGGTGCAGTCACCGTCGCCGGGAAGGTTCGGTTCGTGACACATCGAGACGTGAGCACTGCCGACATCGACGAAGTTCTGTCCCGACTAGCCGCCTGAGCTACACCATCAGCGGTTGAACCTCCTGCGCGACAAGGCGAATGAACTCGCGAACGTCCGGCTCGTCAACGGTCGGTTGGAGTACCACGGTGGTTGCACCCGCGTCCACCCATCGCACTGCTGCGGCCGCAACGTCGGCCGCGGTCCCCACGGCAATCGCTTCCTCCGGCGACTCGCACCCTGACGCTGCGGCCTCGGCAAGGGCGCGCTCACGACCGCTGGAACCAAATGCACAGATGACGTAAACGACCACCTCGAGATCCTGCGCTCCGATATGAGCGATCGCCCGGCGAACACCTTCCGGGGTCGTCCCACCCGAGAGCACGGTGCCCTGCGCCAACTCACCACTGAGCGCCAAAGTCTTTGGCCCCGTGGCACCGACGAGCAACTGCGGCACCTTCTCGGGCGGCCACGCCAGCTTGACGTCCGTGAGATTCACGTATCGACCGGATACCGTCACCGACTCACCGCGCAGTAATCGCTCGAGTGCTCCGAACTGCTCCCGGAGGAGGGTCAACGGCGATTCGACCTTGGCGCCGATCTGCCGCATCCAACTCTGAACGCCGTGACCGAAGCCAACACGCAGTCGATCCGGATGAACTCTGGCCAGCGCCGAAATCTCCATCGCCGTGATCGCGGTGTTGCGCATCGGCGTCGGCAGCACACCGATCGCCACTCCCAGGCGCGTGGTTTCGGCCAATACAGTTGCAGCAGTGGCTATTCCTCCACCGAAGAAGCAGTCCTCCCACAGCCAGACCTCGTCGATACCGACTTCGTCGGCATACCCCGCATGCCGAACCAGATCTTCCGGGGATTGCTCCGGACGCAGGACCACGGCAATCCGTGCGGCGCTCATGCCGTCACCAGAAACGCAGCGATCTCGTCAGCTGTTCGGCGACCCTGTTCGCGTCCGAGTTCAGCTGCCGGGCGCCTTGTCGCCGGCGAGAGGGAGTTGGTTCCGATCGCTTCCACGACGGCGTCGTCGGCGAAGATCGCCAGTACCCGTGACTGCGTCATCGCGTCGATTTCCTCTCGTAGGCTGCCGCCCAGCAGATTCGGGGCGGGATCGGCAGCAGGTGAAAGAACCACGACCACATCGCAGTCGGCAGCCAAATGAACATTCGAGCCACTTGCCATTCCGCCGTCCATGTACCGGTCGCCCTCGATCATGACTACCGGCCACACCCCTGGTACGGCGCAACTTGCTCCGACTGCGTCGATCAGTTCTACGCCGTCAGCACTGCCGAACACCCTCAACTCACCGGTCTGTGCGTTGATCGCCGGGATGCGCAACACCCGCTCGGGCCACAACCGATCGGGCAGCCTTGCCTCGATGACCGCACGACGCACGGCGGGTTCGACGGTGTCGGCGGCCATCGCTGCCTCGCCGAGCGCACGAAGTTGTTCGGACCGATCCGCGGAGCCCGCGATCGCGTCGACGAACATCTGACCGAGGACCTCGACATCTACCTCCGGATCGATCTCACCGGTCGCAGCGGCCGTTTGTGCGTCGAAAAGCTCCTGAAGGGTCGCGCCGCCCGCAATCTGAGCAGTCACGGTGGAACCTGCAGAAGTGCCGATCAATACGTCCGCTGCCAGCAGCGCTGCGGCAGCGTCCGGCGATTTGTCCTGAACGCCCAACAGAAAACCGGTTTCCCAGGCGATTCCCGCAACGCCGCCACCGGCAAGTACCAACCCCAATTTCACGCCGTCCACCTCTCGTCGATCACGATCCGTGCCCGAAGTCGACGTTAGACCTACTCTGAAGTGATGTTCATGCGCAGCGCAAAGACATTTGTTCCCGACGCACTCCGCGGGTTGATCGCATCCACCGACGACATCGCGTGGAACCCCGATCCCGGATACCTCACTCGTGCACAGCCCCTTCCACGCGGGCGAGTCGCGCTCGTCTCCGGCGGCGGCTCGGGTCACGAACCCATGCACGCCGGATTCATCGGCGAAGGAATGCTCACGGCCGTCTGTCCCGGGTTGATCTTCAGCTCACCCAACGCACTGCAGATCCATGAAGGATCCAAAGCTGCCGACGCCGGTGGCGGCGTCCTGCACATCGTGAAGAACTACACCGGCGACGTGATGAATTTCGGTATCGCACGGGAACTACTCCGCGAGGACAAGATCGACACGGACGTCGTCTTGGTCGACGACGACGTCGCGACCGAACGCGCAGACGGTAGCGGCCCGGGGCGACGCGGCACTGCGGCAACGATCGTGGTGGAGAAGGTCTGCGGCGCGTCGGCCGCCCGCGGTGACGACCTGGCCGAGGTGACCCGGATCGGACAACACGTCGCGCACTCGGCTCGCAGCATGGCCGTCGCTCTTCGCCCATGCACCTTGCCAGGGGCTGACGAGCCGTCGTTCGACCTACCGGACGGGCAGATGGAACTTGGTATCGGAATCCACGGCGAACGCGGCACAGAACGCGTGGACGCCCTGCCCGCACCGGAATTGGTGCGACGGCTGACGGATCCGATCATCGAGTCCCTGAGTCTCGCCGAAGGTGATCACGTCATTGCGGTCGTCAACGGGCTGGGAGCCACCCACCCAATGGAGCTGCAACTACTGTTCGCCGAACTCGGAGATTATCTGGCCGACCAGGGAATTCACATCGAGCGGACGCTGATCGGAACGTTCGTCACTGCATTGAACATGGCCGGAGCATCCATCACCCTTGTTCGCACAAACAAAGAAATCCTCGAATTATGGGACGCGCCAACAAAAGCGCCCGCCTGGCCGAATGCTATGGCACGTGAGTACAGCGGCATGGGCAAGCGTGAATCATTCGGTCCCACATTCACACCCGACACCTCACGCACTGCCGAAAGCAGCTTCGTCGGCGGCTGGATTGCGGACTGGGCCGCGAAGGTACTGGAGCAGGAACCTGCCCTGACCGATCTCGACCGACGAGCAGGAGACGGCGACTTCGGGACCAACATGGTGGCCGCACTGGATCAGCTCGACATCTCGGCGATCCGTGACACCTATTCCACTGCAACGATATTCGATGCAGTCTCCCAGGCGTACCTCGGTCACGCCGGCGGTACGTCCGGCGCGTTGTTCGGCATCTGGTTCCGGCATTTCTTCCGCGTCGCCGCAGAATCAGCGGACTCCGAACTCGACCTCGGTGCGATCGCGGCTGCAGCACGGGCGGGGCTCGACAACATCACCTCGCTCGGCGGCGCACGCGTCGGCGACAAGACGATGGTCGACGCGATAGTTCCGGCGGTCGAGTCGTTGGAGCAATCCGTGAACTCGGGAGCCGATCGGGACGCTGCTCTGGCCAGCGCAGCGGCAGCGGCGGCGGCCGGCGCGGAGTCGACCGAAACCATGCTCGCGAACCGCGGACGTGCAAGTTATGTGGGCGAAGCCGCTCGCGGAGTGGTCGATCCGGGAGCGCTACTCATAGCGTGGTTTTTCGCTAGTGCAGTGGGTCACTAGCGAGCACTTCGCAGCTGTGACTAATCTGGCAGCCACAGCACATCGTTTGTGAGGGCCCGTGGGCAAAAGCACCGGTCTCACACACCACACAGGAGCAGCCCATGCTGAGCACCATGCAAGACGCCCCCCTCTCCATTGCTCAACTTCTCCGCCACGGTGCCTCCGTTCACGGCGCTTCCGAGGTTGTCACGTGGACCGAGTCCGGCCCGCGCCGTGTGTCATACGCAGACGTCGGCAAGCGCTGCGCACAGCTTGCGCACGCCCTGCGCGGACTCGGTGTCGAGGGTGACGAGCGAGTCGCCACGTTCATGTGGAACAACTCCGAGCACCTCGAGGCGTACCTGACGATCCCCTCGATGGGTGCTGTGCTCCACACGCTGAACATTCGTCTGTTCCCCGAGCAGTTGATCCACGTCGCCAATCACGCCGAGGACCGCGTGATCATCGTCGATCCGTCCCTGATTTCGCTTCTCTCTCCGCAGCTTCCGTCGCTGACAACCGTCAAGCACATCATCGTCACCGGCTCCTCCACTGCGGGACTCGAAGCTCCCGAGGGCGTGCAGGTTCACACATACGAGGGCTTGATCGCCGATCAGCCAACCGAGTTCGACTGGCCCGAGGTCGACGAACTCAGTGCTGCCGCAATGTGTTACACGTCCGGCACCACGGGCGACCCCAAGGGCGTCGTCTATTCCCACCGCTCGATCTACCTGCACTCCATGCAGGTCTGCATGAGCGACGGCCCCAACCTCGCGCAGGGCGATCGTGCACTCGCCGTGGTGCCTCAGTTCCACGCCATGTCGTGGGGACTTCCCTACGCTGCGTTCATGATCGGCGCCTCGCTGATCATGCCCGATCGCTTCCTCCAGCCTGCTCCGTTGGCTGCGATCATCGCCAGCGAGAAGCCGACGTTCGCCGCGGCCGTACCCACCATCTGGCAGGGCCTGCACCTCTACCTCGAGCAGAACCCACAGGACATCTCCTCGATGCGTGAGGTCCTGATCGGCGGCTCCGCGGTACCGCCTGCCCTCATGCACGCATTCGAAGCCGACCACAACGTCTCCGTCCTGCACGCCTGGGGCATGACCGAAACCTCCCCACTCGGATCCGTCGCCCGCCCGCCGGCCGGTGTCACCGGCGACGCGATGTGGAAGTACCGCTACTCTCAGGGCCGCTTCCCGGCATCCGTCGAGGCACGTCTCATCGACGATGACGGCAAAGTTGTTGCACACGACGGCGTTTCCGTCGGCGAGCTCGAAGTGCGCGGCCCCTGGATCACCGGGTCGTACTACGGCGTCGATGCGGAAGACAAGTTCAACGACGGCTGGCTCAAGACCGGTGACGTCGGATCCATCACGGCCGACGGCTTCCTGAGCCTGTCCGACCGCTCCAAGGACATCATCAAGTCCGGCGGCGAATGGATCTCATCGGTCGACCTCGAGAATGCCGTCATGGGTCACCCCGACGTCACCGAAGCTGCCGTCATCGGCGTGCCGGACGAGAAGTGGGACGAGCGCCCGTTGGTCGCGGTTGTTCTGCGCGCCGGTTCCGAGACCACGATGTCCGAACTCCAGCAATATCTTTCGGACAAGGTCGCCAAGTGGCAGCTCCCCGAGAACTGGGCTGTGGTTCAGGAAGTTCCGAAGACGAGCGTCGGCAAGTTCGACAAGAAGCGCCTGAGGGCCGACTACCACGAAGGCGGACTCGAAGTCACTCGCCTCTGACACGGAGTGACTGCTGAAGCATGAATACTGAAGGTGGGCAACAGGTTTTCACTCTGTTGCCCACCTTCGTTTAACGAGCAATGCACTTTACGGACGATAACCGACCGTGTGAAAAGCGATGTCGACGTACTTCTGCGCCAATTGCGTCGGCGACATCGGCCCGCCGGTCTGGAACCAACGCGGCAGTGACTGCGCCATACCGAGTATGGCCCGGACGGTCTCTTCGGTGTCGGCGACCGCGAAATCTCCCGATGCCACACCGTCGTCGACGATCCTGCGCATGAGCAACTCGAGCCGCTTACGACTGGCGGCGTATCGACTTCGGCTTTCCGGTGAGACATGCCGAATCTCGGTGTCCAACGCAGCATGCCGCGACCGGTGGGTCATGTAGAGAACAATCGCCTCCACCACCAAGGCGAAGCGTCGTACCGGATCTTCGCCGGCTTCCACCTCTGCCGCTTCGGTTCTGGTATTCAGCTCACTCATCGAGATCTCGAACAGAGCGACGAGGACTGCCTCTTTGTTCGCGTGGTGATAGTAGAGCGCGGGAACGGTTACCCCGACACGGTTGGCAATCTGCCGCACCGTCGTGCCGTGGTAACCGTTCTCGTCGAACAGCTCGAGCGAAGCCATCAGGATGTCGGTCATCACCAGCGGCGGGAAAGTCCTCCAGTCCACTGCCACCGAATTCACCGGCTCCACCTCGCGAGTCATGAATAGCCGAAATTACCGCGGTGCCATACGGATTGCACCGTCGAGGCGGATCGTCTCACCGTTGAGCATAGGGTTGGAGACGATATGCGCAGCAAGCGCGCCGTACTCGCTGGGATCGCCCAGGCGAGAGGGGTGAGGCACCTGCTGACCCAGCGACGCCTGAGCGGCTTCAGGCAGTCCGGCCAGCAACGGGGTCTTGAACAGGCCGGGAGCGATGGTGTTGACGCGGATCAGCAGCGACGCGAGGTCACGGGCGATGGGGAGCGTCATACCGACGACGCCACCCTTCGACGCGGAGTACGCAGCCTGCCCGATCTGACCGTCATAGGCTGCGACGGAGGCGGTGTTGATGATGACGCCGCGTTCACCGTCGATGGGTTCGGTCTTCGAAATACGTTCCGCAGCAAGACGAAGAACGTTGAAGGTGCCGATCAGGTTGACGTCGATGACCTTCTTGAATGCGTCGAGCGGGAAAGCACCCTTCTTGCTGACCGTCTTGACTGCGTTGCCGATTCCGGCGCAGTTGACTGCCACGCGCAGGGGTCCGAGGGACTCGGCCACGTCGAGTGCCGCGGTGACCGCAGCCTCGTCGGTGACGTCTGCAGCCGCGAAGCGGACCCGGTCGCCAAGTTCCTTGGCGATGGCTTCACCGTTGGACGACGGAAGGTCGATGATGACGACGCTGGCACCGTCGGCAAGAAGGGCTTTGGTCGTAGCCAGGCCGAGGCCGGATGCTCCACCGGTGACGACGGCGACGCTGTCGTTGACGATCATGAGAGTTCCTTTCGAAAGGTTATGTGTTTCAGATGCGTTCGATGATGGTGGCGTTGGCCATGCCGGCGCCCTCGCACATGGTCTGCAATCCGTAGCGTCCGCCGGTGGCCTCGAGGTGGTTGACCATCGTGGTCAACAGTCGAGTACCCGAGGACCCCAGGGCATGGCCGAGTGCAATCGCCCCGCCCCACGGGTTGAGCTTTGCCGGGTCGGCGCCGAACTCGTGAGCCCACGCGAGCGGGACGGGAGCGAAGGCTTCGTTGACCTCGTAGGTGTCGATGTCGTCGATGCTCAGACCCGCGCGAGCGAGCACCTTGTGGGTGGCTGGGATGGGTGCGGTGAGCATGAAGATCGGGTCGTCGCCCGCAACGGAGAAGGAGTGGAAGCGTGCTCGCGGGGTCAGCCCCAGCTTCGACGCCATTTCTTCGCTCATGATCAGTGCTGCGGACGCGCCGTCGGTGAGCGGCGACGAGTTACCGGGAGTGATCGACCACTGCGCCTCGGGGAAGCGCTGCGCGTACTTCTCCGAGTAGAACGACGGCTTCAAGCCGGCGAGTCCCTCGGCGGTAGTAGACGCGCGAACCGTCTCGTCGACGGTATGCGAGACGGTCTCACCGGCGGCGTTGGTCACGGAGATCGGCAGAATCTCCTTGTCGAAGAGTCCCTTCGCCGCTGCCTCTGCTGCCCGCTGGTGGGACTGCGCGGAGAATGCGTCGAGAGCGTCGCGGTCAAGCTTCCACTTGGCGGCGATCAATTCTGCAGAGATTCCCTGGTTGACCAGGCCTTCGGGGTAGCGAGCCGCGATGCCCGGACCGGAAGCGTCCCTCCCCATCGTCGTGGTACCCATCGGGACACGACTCATGGATTCGACGCCTGCCGCGATCACGATGTCGTAGGCCCCGGCGATCACGCCCTGCGCCGCAAAGTGCGCAGCTTGCTGACTCGAACCGCACTGGCGATCGATCGTGGTGGCGGGTACCGACTCGGGGAACCCTGCCGAGAGGACCGCGCTGCGGGTGATGTTGAGCGCCTGCTCACCGGCCTGGCCGACGCAACCGCCGATCACGTCGTCCACCAGGGCGGGGTCGAGGCCGTTTCGCGAGGTGATGGAACGCAGAACGTGGGCCATCAGTTCGACAGGGTGCGTCCCGGACAGTGCTCCGCCCGGCTTTCCCTTGCCAGACGCGATCCGGACTACATCGACGATCACTGCCTTGGTCATCTTCGTTCCCTTCGAGGACGTGCATTGCTGGGGCGGTCCGGCACCCGAGTTCGTGGCACCGGATGCCGAACCGAGATCGTGAGAGCACCCTGACTTAGCGCTCGCTAAACAATTACCACCGAGTCGGACCGTCCGTCAAGAGAGGGCTACCGAACTCGAAGCCGATGTGGGCAGATGAAAAGTTGGGCGATCAGGAACCCCTGACCCACGCCCTTCATTAGTACTTTCGAATGATAGGTTTTCAATCTTCGCCCGAAATGTCCGGAATCGGATAACCTTCCGCCACAAGCAATCCAAGCCACAGGGGATTCGGGGCGTGGCACCAATCGATGACAAACCGCAGGGGGACTGACCCGGAGGTAGAGCGTGGACCTGCGATACGTTGCATTCACACGTGCCGACTCGCATTTCTACGACCGAATCAGAACGGTCACTCGACCTGACACACTGACTGAACAGCACTTTAAGCCTGCAAAGTCGGTGGACTGGTCACTCTGGCGGCGCGGTCCCCAAAGCGGACCGTGGAACTACTTTCAACCGCCTGACAGCGTGCTGCCAGAACAGGGATGGAAGATTCACTGCTCCGCTACCCAAGCCAACGCGCAGGAGCTGCTCGATACCGTCTCCGAGTATTGCGGCCGCGATCTGGTGCCTTTCAAATTTCTTCGGACGGCAGCAGACCTCATGTTCTCCAACAGCAAGCAGGCCAATCGAACATCCAGCGGAAAATTCATCACGATCTATCCGGCGGATAGCGTTGCCACACAACGTGTCATCACCGAACTGGACGAGCTTGTCACGGCTGCCGACGGGCCATACATCCTCAGCGATGTGCGATGGAACCGGGGACCACTCTACTTACGGTACGGCGCGTACCTGCCCATGCAGACCAATGATTCATTCGGCGATCGCGTCCCGGCAATACGTCGCCCTGACGGATCGCTCGAACCCGATCTGCGCGGCACTTCCTTCAGAACTCCAGACTGGGTACAAATCCCGGACTTCGTTCGCGCGCAGCAAGACAAGCTGAAATCACGCGACGCCTTCCCCTATTCGATCACTGAAGCCCTGCACTTCAGCAACAGCGGGGGGATCTACTCCGCGCTGGACGACGCCGGCATCAATCTCGTCATCAAAGAGGGTCGGCCCTTCACCGCCCCGGACGCCAACGGCCGGTACGCAATCGACCGCATTTGCAACGAGTACGACACGCTGACTCACCTTGCCGACAACCCGTACTCACCTTCCGCGCTCAACTTGTTCGAGCGCGAAGGACACCACTTTCTTGTCACCGAGCGCGCACCCGGCGCTCCCCTGAATCAGGAGATTGCGCTCCGCTATCCGCTGATACGCGCGGATCAGACACTCAGCTCCCGAACGGAATACAGAACCTGGGCGCTCGGTATTGCACAACAGCTGACTACCGCAGTCGAGAGCTTCCACAACGCCGGAATCGTTCATGCCGATCTTCACCCCGGCAACGTGATGTGCTCACCGTCGGGTATTCGGATCATCGATTTCGAGATGGCCCACAGCATCGACGAGCAACCGCCCCGGTCCACCGGGGCTCCCGGGTACACCGCACCGCAACAGTTGACAGGAATCGAGGCAGATCGATACTCCTTGGGATGCATCGAGCTGGGACTCTTTGTCCCACTTACTACATTGCTCCCCCTCGACCGCAACAAGATTCCCGAACTCATCGGCTACGCGGTGTCTCGATTCGATCTTCCTCGTGCCTTCTGTGCCTCGCTCTATTCGATGCTCGACGCACAGCCGCCGGAACCGGCGGATCACCCGCATCGTTGGGACACGTCGTCGAGGGAAACCTTGCAACGTATGGACGCTCGATTGCGCTGCGGCATCCTCACCACACTTGATCTCTCCCGCGCTGATCGACTCTTTCCCGGTGACATCGCCCAGTTCGAAGTGAACGGTTACGGCATTGCTCACGGCTCGTGCGGAAACCTACTCGCCGATGATCTTCCCACCGACACCTTGGAGACAGTTCTGGAATGGACTGAACATCAAGTTGATTCGGATACGCAACCACGGTTCGGTTTCTTCGACGGGCTCGCAGGTGCGGTGCATACCTTTCGGCAGCTAGGACGACACTCGACTGCCGACAGATGGGTCGAGACTTTGCGTGGAGTCCCACTCGACGCGCTCGACTCCAGCCTCTTCGGCGGCCTTTCCGGAATCGGGTGCCTTCTACTCGAGGAATCGGAGTCATGTCCGGCGGCATCGTCAACTCTCGCTCTCGTCACCGAAACTCTGCGGGATCGCCTTCCGGCTGCTCGCGCACACGTCCGCTTCACCGACGGAACATCTTGGGCGACAACGGGTCGCGGAGGCTTGATGAGAGGGCCGAGCGGGCAAGCGCTGTTCTGGACTCGCCACTACGAACGGACCGGTGATCCTCGATCGCTGGAACACGCGCGACAGCTTGTCGACATCGACCTGTCCGTGATGCAGATGTGCCCTGACGGTTCGATGCAGCTGAGAGAGGAGCGCCGGACAATGCCGTACCTCGGATCGGGATCCGTCGGCGTGGGCCTGGTACTTCTTCAACTTCTTCGACATGTCGACGAGCCGCGCTACGCGTCTGCGCTACTTGCCATATCCCGCGCTGCCGCCGTCGAATTCACTGCCCAAGCCGGACTACTCAACGGGCGAGCCGGGCTGATTCTCTTCCTCGGCGAACTCTCCAAGAGTCCATATGCCGGCGCCGATTGTGAGCAGACGCTTGCCCAGCAGTTGCAGCTTCTGGGCTTACACAGCCTCAATCACGCAGGAGGACTGCACTTTCCAGGTGAACAGAACCTGAGACTCTCGACAGACTGGGCAACCGGATCTGCAGGAATACTGGCGTCGCTCCGACATACCGGATCGGCAACTGCCCGACAGTCGTTTCCACTGATGTGCGCGTCGAACTGCCACATCGCCTAATTGTTCGGAAGTTATCACCCACGGCAGATTGGAGCACAGAAGTACCAGGCGAAAAACCTGGAATTAAATCAACACCGCAAGCAAACTCGATCGATCAAATCCATCGGCAAGAACGCCGATCAACAAAGGAAATGACAATGGACGCTATTCTCTCCCTTCAAGATTTGTCAGTCGCCGCCGGCAACGTCGGAGACGCAGGCCAGCTCGAGCAGAACGCGGCAATCAGTTCGCTCAGTTTCTTCTGCCTCTGACCTCAGGCCGATACCTCGGAGCAGGTCCGGGGTATCGGCTTTCGGAATCCGTGCGGATCATCAGACGAACAGTATTGTTTCATCATGAGACGCATGCGCAATTCACCGAGCTGCATTCGCCGATGATGTGCGCGACCTGGCGGCAATGCCGCGGGCAGATCGTATGGTCATCGGCGGTGATATTCCTTCTGATCCTGACAACGGCGATTTCAGGTTGGTTCGTTCAGCGTTCGGGCGAGAGTTGGAACTTCGGGGCCGTCTGCTCGCGCCGGTACGACGGAGGTGGCAGTTGCCGCACCGACACCGCCTTGACCTTCACGACGCTTTTCGTACTCCTACTTCCCTTCGCCTCCGGAATGCTGGTCGGGTGGTTTGAGTTTCAATAGCTGTCAACGACAAGATGAGGGAATCGGTACCATCCGCCCCCAATGTCTTCCAACTGGAGCTGATTGAAGGTCTTGTCGGACACGCCATCGGGTGCGTACACCCAGCCTGGATTGTCCAAGATGTCCAATCCATCTCGTGCGTCATAGAAATAGACGTGGCCTTCACTGCTGACGTTGGCATAGGAGATATCGAATCTGCCGATTCGTAGATCACGATGATACCCATCGGAATAGGGATCGTCAGGTTCTTGAAGTAGTTGCTGTGCAACGGTTTCGAAGTCTGCCCGATACTGATCGAAATGTGGCTGCCCCGCGGCCGCGATCCCGAGCGCGATCACCACGAGAACCGGAACAGCGACAACGGACCACAACCATCGGCGTCGCTGCCACCAGCACACTCCGAGCAGCACGATTGCAACAGTCGCGGTGAGGACCCAGAGAACGATCGCACCGGCGATCGAGAGTGCACTATCCCCAGGTTCGGGCCAGGTGAGATGGCATTTCGCTGCGACATACATCGCCGACGCCGACGCTGCGATAAGTGCGTTTACCAAACCAACCCAACGAAGAGCACCGGACCTTCTCGTTGCCTGCGAGTTCGACACTGCCTGATCCATTCGATGAGAATAGCGAGCTGTTTGTCGCGGACTAGCAGTAACCACTTCCCCGATCTCACGATCGATTGTTTCTCGGCACGGAGAAAGTGTCCACGGTGCTATCTTTGCTGACTATGGGAGGCAGGGCTGCGAGGATGGTCGATTTGAACTACCGATGTCAGGAGAGTTCGGCGACTCCCAAAGTCGACAGGTCAATTTTGAGCACGGCCGGATTCGGTGGATCGCAGCAACCAATACCATCGTCACCTCATGATGACGTGACTGTTGCGGGCGAGTCGTGAAGATTCGATTATTACGAGCAAGCCAAGCGTCTTTAGCAATATCGCTGATCGCACTAACCTTGGTCTATTTGTTGGACGCATTTTCTTTGCGCCTCCAACATCAGCCCAGCTGGTGCATTGATCACTATGGAATCCCATCACGATTCAATTATCTCCTTCCCGACCGGGCGGAGAGGGTAGCGGCAGGAATTACAGACTTCTGGGGATGGTTCCCTCCAGGCATAAGCTGTACATTCACTGATGCAGTGACCAAAGAAAGCGAAACGGTGGCACCGGCCGCGGACAGGTCGTACATCGTCGTCGTTCTTGTGACGCTGATCATGATCTCGGCTGTCGGCGTATTGTTCGGCCGCCGGAAGCGCTGAAGATTGGTTCTGGCTCGGGACTGCAGATGCGCACTCGACACCAGACCGATGAGTAACAAATCGGTGTCCGTCGTATCCGGCGCTTCCACTACTCGTCGATCTTCGCGAATCCACCGGCCGTGTTCGAGGGTATTTCTTGCGGTCCTGGTGGTCTTCGTCCCCATCACGCTGGCGATGACACTCCTGGGCCTGGTGCTCGGCTGGACCCATACGCTTGCCGGGGACAGGCGGCAACATGATCGACGCCGATTACACAATGTGCTGGGGCTCAGACAATTCCGACGTGATGCTGTTGTGCTCCGGGTTGATGGTGGCGCTCGCACTCGTCGGCGCACGTGGACTACGTCGACGACCCCCTATAACCGAATGCCCGAATTGTCGAAATCGATTTGATAGCAGCAATTTTCGATCAACAACCTCTTGTGTTCGAAACTTTGTTCGATTAAACTTTCGGCATGGACAGTCGGGAAGCATGGCAACTGGATGGTGAGGGCCTCAAGGGTGAGGTTCTGGATCTGGTGCGCGCCCGGGACGAGTTGCAGTCGCGGATGGTGCTGCTGATCGTGGAAATGTTTTCCCGGGAGGTTCTCGGCGGGAAGGGTTTTCGGGCGATCGCGCAGTGGTTGCACGGTTCGACGAATCTGGAGATCGGCGAGTGCAGTCTGCTGGTCGGGTTGGCGCGGTTGTTGATGCTCGAACCCGTTGTGGCGGATGCGTTTCACCGTGGTGACGTTGATGCGTTGAAAGCGCGGCAGGTGGCGTCGTTTTGTCAGCATCCGCCGAAGAACATGACCCTGGCGGATGTCGACAAGGCCCGCGGGATTCTGCTTGGCCTAGCGTCGAAGAACATCGCGGATTGTGATGCGGTGCGGGCAGCGATTCGGCGGATCGAGAAGCAATTTGGCAAGCGTGAGGACGGGGTCCCGGTCGGCGAGGATTCCGAACGTAACGAGTTCTACGCCTCGAAAGGCCTGTACGGCAGAGTAACTGTGAAGGGTGATCTGGATGCGGTCAACGGGGCCCGTCTGATCACGCTGCTGTCGAGCCTGTCCGCTCCGACGCCGGAGAAGGACGGTGTCAAGGACACCCGCACGCCGGCATTACGACGGGCGGACGGGTTCTGCGAGTTGTTGCGCCGGTACGAGCGGGCGGGGTTGGGTCCGATCGAGGGCGGCGTGAAACCACACATCACGGTCACCGCATCGGCGAAAGACATGACCGATCTGCAAGCCTTGAAAGACCTCCTGCCGTCCACGGAGGAACTCGGGTTCGCATGGACGGACTGGGTGGGCCCGATCAGTATCGACACCGCACGGATGCTCGCCTGCGACTGCACCGTGACGCGGATCTCGTTGGACGAGAATGGTGTTCCGCTCGACTGCGGTAAGGAAGCGAGAACAGCAACGGTGCCGCAGCGGCGGGCGTTGGCAGTTCGGGATGGTGGGTGCGCGTTCCCAGGGTGCGGGACTCCGTCGGGGTGGTGCGATGCCCATCATATCGTTCACTGGAACGATGGTGGCCCAACAGATCTCGACAACCTGATCTTGTTGTGCGGTCATCACCACCGGACGATGCACCACACGGAATGGCGGGTGGAGATCGGACCGGATCGAAAGACGGTGTTCTATCCACCGATGTCGATCGATCCGTATCAACAGCCGATCGGCGGGAACAGCCCACCCACAGCGGCGTGAATCGCGACAATCGAATACATCAGCACCGGGGACGAACCATGCCCCGGTGCTGGTGCACGTTTCTGGTCAGATCCCAGCCCCTCAGATCCCGGCCCTTCGCACGAGAGCGTCAGTGGCAGAAGCGGATACAACGTCAATCGCTCGTAACAGCCCCGCGTACCGCGGATACAGCTCGACGGGGCGCGTATTGATCGCCCGCAAGATCCACGATGCAGCTTGATCGGCCGTCAGCGCCGGCTGGCTCACGTAATCCGCCGTCGGCGCGATCATCGGTGTTCGTATGAGTGGGAATTGCACTGTGGTGACATCGACACCGGTGCCGTGACATTCCGCGCCGAGGCTTCGGCCGAAGGCACTGAGAGCAGACTTCGACGCGTGGTAGGCACTGAACCTCGGCATCACGCCGGCAGTGACTCCCCAGGTTCCGACGTTGATGATGTGTCCGGACTTCGCCTCGAGCATCGCGGGCAGCAGACGCAACGTCAGTCGTGTAGGTCCGAAGTAGTTGAGTGCCATAGTGCGCTCGTAGTCGTGGAATCGGTCGACCGAATCCAACGCGGTACGCCGGATCGAGCGACCCGCATTGTTGACGAGGATGTCGACCGACCCGAATCGATCCGCGATCGTCTCCGCGAGTTCGTCGACGGCTTCACCGCGGGAGAGGTCCGCAGGCACGATGTGCGCCCACCCTCCCCTGCGGTGGATCTCGTCCCGTACGTGTTCGAGGTTTTCCTCACCGCGCGCGATCAGGATCATCTCGGCTCCCCGACGAGCCAAGAGATGAGCTGTCGCCTCGCCGATCCCCGAGGAAGCTCCTGTCAGAACGATCGTCTTGTCGGAGAGCGTGACACCGCGTGACGGAACAAGAGAGCGCAGACGCGTCGGCGGACTCAAGGCAATATTGCTGAGCAGCGTTCTGATCACATCGGCCTCGGTTCGATCTTCGCGTGCGTTTCGGTGCGAACCCATCCCTGAACAGCCAACTTCGAGCGCACCGCGGAAATTACTCAAAAGTAAGTTATGGCGCCGTTTCGACCGTGTCAAGAATTCGTCGAGATCCAGGAGTATCTGCCACTAGCTTTTCCTGATACCTCGGGTTACATTAAACCCAGACCGAGTGCCAGCGATCACACAACCGGCCCTCGATTCCACCGAACACCGCGAGAAATACCAGCGGTGACCGAAACGAAGAGGAGACGCCATGACGCTCACATCGCCGCTCGACAAGCGCGGAGAAGCATCCGACGACTCGTACAACGAGACGCTTCGACTCCTGTCCGAGGGCTCGGTGCACAAGCACTTCGACCCGTACCTCGACATCGACTGGGACTCCCCCGAGTTTGCCGTCGTCCCGAACGATCGCCGCTGGATCCTCCCGGCCGAGACAGACCCGCTGGGTGCTCACCCCTGGTACCAGTCGCAGTCCGAGGCCAGGCAGATCGAAATCGGCATGTGGCGCCAGGCCAATGTCGCGAAGGTCGGTCTCCAGTTCGAGAACATTCTGATCCGCGGCATGATGCAGTACGTCTTCTCGCTGCCCAACGATTCGGCCGAGGCGCGCTACTGCACGCACGAGTCGGTCGAAGAGTGCAACCACACGATGATGTTCCAGGAGATGGTCAACCGCATCGGTGCCGACGCTCCCGGCATGAGCCGTCCGATGAAGATGCTTGCACCCTTCATCCCCCTCGCTGCGGGTCCGTTCCCCGAACTGTTCTTCGTCGGTGTCCTCGCCGGTGAAGAGCCGATCGACCACATTCAGAAGAGCATCCTGCGCGCCGGCGGCCAGATCCACCCGATCATGCAGTCGGTCATGGCCATCCACGTAGCCGAGGAAGCGCGTCACATCTCGTTCGCGCACAAGCTTCTGAGCCGTCGCATCCCGCTGATGTCACGCCCGAACCGGTTCGTCCTCTCGCTGCTGTTCCCGATCGTCATGCGCATTCTCTGTGACGCCATCGTCATCCCGCCGAAGTCCTTCTGGAAGCAGTTCGACATCCCGAAGTCCGTGAAGAAGGACCTGTTCTGGGATCTGCCCGAGTCGCGCCAGACCCTGCGCAACTACTTCGGTGACGTCCGCATGCTGGCCACCGACACCGGCCTGATGAACCGTGCCTCGCGCCTGGTCTGGAAGGCCTGCAAGATGGACGGCCGCGCATCACGCTTCCGTAGCGAACCTCACCGCAGCTCGCACAACGCCGCCGCGTAGCTCCCGGACAGTCGAGATCGGACTCATAGCGCCATGCCACACGTAGTCACGCAGTCCTGTTGCAGCGACGCCTCGTGCGTCTACGCCTGCCCGGTCAACTGCATCCATCCGACGCCGGACGAGCCGGACTTCCTCACCGCCGAGATGCTGCACATCGATCCGCAGGCCTGCGTCGACTGCGGCGCATGTGTCTCGGCCTGCCCGGTCGACGCCATCGTCCCCGAGTCGAAGCTGACCGACCCGCAGCGAGTCTTCCTGTCCATCAATGCGGACTTCTACAAGGAAGAGCGGCCCAGGCCGCTTCTCGCCAAGGTCATCCCGGCAGCCCACGTCGACAAGGGCCGACCGCCGTTGCGCGTTGCGATCGTCGGTTCCGGACCGTCGGCGATGTACGCCGCGGACGAGTTGCTGACCCAGCCTGACGTGCAGGTCAACGTCTTCGATCGCCTTCCTGTGCCTTACGGCCTGGTTCGCGCCGGCGTTGCTCCGGACCATCAGAAGACCAAGCAGGTCACTCGCTTGTTCGACAAGATCGCCGCACAAAAGGGTTTCGAGTTCTACCTCAACGTCGAGATCGGCAAGCACATCTCGCACAGCGAACTGCTCGAAAATCACCATGCGGTGCTCTACGCAGTCGGCGCTTCGTCCGACCGTGGTCTCGGCATTCCGGGTGCTGATCTGCCTGGCACGGCATCGGCCACCGACTTCGTGGCCTGGTACAACGGCCACCCCGATCACGCCGACGACGTCTTCGACCTCTCGCATCGCCGCGCGGTCATCATCGGAAACGGAAACGTCGCGCTCGACGTCGCTCGCATTCTCACGGCCGATCCCGAGAAGTTGGCGGGCACTGACATCTCCGCTCACGCACTCGCCGCTCTGCGGAAGAGTCGCGTCGAAGAAGTTGTCATCGTGGGTCGACGCGGAATCGCGCAGTCCGCGTTCACAGTCCCCGAGTTCACCGGCCTGATGGCACTGCCGGACATCGAACTCTCTGTGGGACCCGACGACATGGTTCTCGACTCGGCCACCGAAGAACTGGCAAAACGCGGCGAGCTTCCGCATGCCGTCGAGCAGAAGTTGCGTCTACTCGAAGCCCTGAAGAACCGCGATCACGTCGACGTCGGCAACAAGCGCATCACGTTGCGCTACCTGCTCACGCCGACGTCGATCACCGGCGACGATCAGGTCAGTGGAATCGAGTTCGCTCGCAACGCCCTGGTCGACGCCAACGGAACCGTGCAGATCGAGGCGACGGGCGATACCGAGACCATCGATGCCGGCTTGGTCCTCACCTCGATCGGCTACCGCGGAGTGCCCATCACCGGCGTCCCGTTCGACGAGCGTGCTTCGGTCATTCCGAATGAGAACGGCCGCGTCCTCGAAGCTCCGAACGGCGATCCCGCAAACGGCGTCTACGCGACCGGTTGGATCAAGCGCGGACCGAGTGGGTTCATCGGCACCAACAAGTCCTGCGCGCAGGAAACGATCAGGATGCTCGTCGACGACTTCAACGACGGACGCCTGACCAACCCGGTCGCCGACGACTCCGCAGTCGATCGTCTGGTCCGGGCGCGACAGTCCGACGTAGTCGACCGCGAGGGCTGGCACGCCATCGACAAGGCGGAACTGGAACGCGGCGCTGCGCACGACCGTGTCCGCGAAAAGGTTCTGGATCAGGTCGAGATCACCTCCATCCTCGACGCTGCGGCCCGGGAGAAACCGGCGCGTCGATTCGGTCGACCCGTTCGCGCTCGCTGATCCGCTACAGGTAAACAGCTACTTTCACGCACACGGCCCCGCCTGCAGACTCGTCTGCCCGGCGGGGCCGTCTGCGTTCCGGCAGCGTCCCACTCAGCGAAAATTTTTGCCCGTCAGCGGCCGAAATCGTGTAATACTGCAACCTGTTCCAGTAAACGGCACAGCGGGCCCACGATCCCCCGGATCAGGCTCGCCAACCAGATGAGGATTGCATGAGCGAGACTGCAACGCCGGCGCCGAACGGGAGTGTGACACCTGCAGTAGAGGGTTGGTTCACCACCGGCGACGAACCTGCTCTGATCGGCACGAAGTGCCAATCCTGCGGCACCATTTCCTTCCCTCGTGAGGCGACGTTCTGCAAGAACCCGAGCTGCTTCAGCGAGGAGTTCGACGACGTGGAACTCTCCCGCCGCGGCACTGTCTGGTCGTACACCGACGCGCAGTACCAGCCCCCGCCGCCGTACATCCCGCGCTCGGATCCGTACGAGCCTTTTGCTCTTGCAGCAGTCGAGCTGCCCGAGGGGATCGTCATCCTCGGCCAGGTGGCCGACGGATTCGGCGTCGACGATCTCAAGGTCGGCAATACCGTCGAATTGGTTGTCGAGCCGCTGTACACCGACGAAACCGGAGTACGTACGACGTGGCGCTGGAAGCCTGTCGCCGCAGCTGATCAGGAGTCGCAGTCATGAGCAAGGACGTCGCAGTACTCGGTGTCGGTATGCACCCCTGGGGCAAGTGGGGCCAGTCGTTCGTGAAATACGGCGTTGCCGCCGCTCGCGCCGCGCTCGCCGATTCGGGTGTGAATTGGCAGGACGTCGACTTCATCGTCGGCGGCGAGACAGTCCGCAACGGTTACGGCGGATACGTCGCCGGAGCCACCTTCGCTCAGGCCCTCGGCTGGAACGGCGCTCGCGTCGCCACGTCGTACGCAGCGTGCGCGACGGGAGCCCAGGCACTCGACACCGCTCGCGCACGAATCCTGGCCGGCCTCAGCGAAGTTGCCCTGGTCGTCGGCGCGGACACCACCCCCAAGGGTTTCCTCGCTCCCGTCGCCGGTGAGCGTTGGGACGACCCGGACTGGTTGCGCTTCCGCCTCATGGGTATGACCAACCCGGCGTACTTCGCGCTCAACGCGCGTCGTCGCATCGACCTCTACGGCGCCACCGCGGAGGACTTCGCCAACGTGAAGGTCAAGAACGCCAAGCACGGGCTCAATAATCCGAATGCGCGCTACCGCAAGGAAGTCACCGTCGAGAACGTGTTGGCCTCCCCCGTGGTGTCCAATCCCCTTCACCTGCTCGACATCTGCGCGACGTCCGACGGCGGCGCCGCAATCTTGCTGACGTCGATGGAATACGCCCGAAAGATGGGCATCGCGGAACCTGTTCGCATCAAGGCTATTTCGACGGTCACGCCGACGTTCCCGCAGACGATCATGGATATGCCGAACTTCTCCACCGATTCCAGCTCCGCCGTCCCGGCTCCGGAGCGAACGTTCAAGGAATCCATCGGCTACGCCGCGTACGAGGAAGCCGGAATCTCTCCCGAAGACGTCGACGTCGCCGAGGTCTACGACCTCGCTACCTCGGTGGAACTGGACTGGATCGAAGACCTCGCGCTGTGCAAGCGGGGCGAGGCCGAGCACCTTCTGCGTGCGGGTGACACCAGTATCGGAGGCCGCATCCCGGTCAATCCGTCCGGTGGTCTCGCATGCTTCGGCGAAGCCGTTCCCGCACAGGCACTTGCGCAGGTGTGCGAGCTCACATGGCAGCTGCGCGGACAAGCCGAAGGCCGTCAGGTCGAAGGCGCCCGCATCGGTATCACCGCCAACCAAGGTCTGTTCGGACACGGCTCCTCGGTAATCGTTTCCGCCTGACCCTGTTCTACTTTCGTGGCGGTCGCACACTCACCCGTGAGCGGCCGCCACGATCACGTCTGCCACTGCCCCTGGCTGTGAGACCAGCGAGGCATGGGAGGTCGGGAGTTCGCTGGTGTTCGCGCCCATCCGGTTTGCCATGAACCGCTGCGCCGAAGCTGGGATCACGCGATCCTCACCGGCGACCAGATACCAGCTCGGTGTGTTCGCCCACGACGGTGGCCCGCCGAGTTCGAGGTTCGCCCACAAAGCGGCGGACTTCTGGTGAGCCAACATGGTTGCCGCCGTCTCGTCGGAAACGTCTTGAGCGAAGACGGAATGGAAATACTCGTCCGTGACGTAGCCGTCGACGTTCTTCCCGCCGATCGCGTGAGGATCGTCGACGATCTTCAATCCCAGAGCGGGAGGAAGCAATTGGCTGCCAGGGAATCGAATCGGGTCGATCGTGATCTGTACCGGCTCACCCTCCACCGGACCGAACGCCGCGATGTAGACCAGCGACTGGACTTTCGGATCGTGGACATTGGTGATCACCGCGCCGCCGTACGAGTGCCCGACGAGAACGACGGGGCCGTCGATGTCCGCAACCGTCTTCTCGATCACGGACGCGTCGTAAGCCGGCCCGCGCAAAGGATTGTCCGGCGTCACGACGCGATAGCCACGCGAGCGTAGGTCGGCGGCAACTCCGTCCCAACTGGTGGCGTCGGCAAAGGCGCCGTGAACCAGAACGACAGTTGGCTTGGGGCTTGCCACCGCAGCACCGGAACCGAAGATCAGTCCGGCCGCGACTGTCATGAGCATTGCCAGAACTGCTGTGAATACACGTGAGATCTTCATGCGTTTCCTTCACTCTCGTAGGCAAGCGAGAAACTGCGGTAGGCCGGGACACGCCCGTTTCGATCCTAGAAATACCTGCTGCGACGGACGTGACTGTCCGTGCAGACTTCTGGGCTCACGGTGCACAAATTCTGGTTGAGCGTCCACATCCCGGGGTATCAAGGCTGCATGGCTTTGCTCCTGGATACTTCCGTGCTGGAGCCTGACCAACGCACGGACGCCTTCGTCGACGCGATGGGACGCGCATCGGTTCCCTGTGCGATCCACTTGGAGGATCCGGCGGGCGTGAGCGCCCGGATGAACGTGTGGAATCTGGGCGCAGCATCACTGTTCCGCTCCGAGTCGACGGGGATGCGATTGACCAGAACACCGCGGCACGTGCGATCAGCGTCGATGCCGGTTCTCGCGATTGCCCTGCAGGAGAGCGGAATCGGCCATCTAGATCAGCACGATGAGCAACGCAGAGTCCCGGCCGGTGAACTACTCATGACGGACCTGACGTCGACCTACGATTTCTCCTGGACGGGAACGGGCGCTTCCCAGTGCCTCTACGTTCCGATGGATCGGCTGGGACTACCGATCGACTCCATCCGTGACGCTGCCACGCGACCTCACCACAGCAACCTGTACCCCTTGATGATCGCGCACGTTCGTAAATTGTTCCGCAGCGCCGATCAGTTGGAGACCGATCCTGCCGCCGAACAATTGGGCGAGGCCTCGATCGAACTGGCGCGCGCTTTGGTCGCATCGATCACGCATGCAAATCCCGACGCCTCCGCTCCGAGATCGGCACTCACGTTGACATCGGTCCGCCGATACATCCGCGAACACCTTCACGATCCGGCGCTGCATCCTGCACGAATTGCCCACGCCCACAGCATCTCACTGCGTCAGCTGTACAAGATCTGTTCGGACAACGAATTCCGGCTCGAGCAGTGGATCATCACCCAGCGCCTGCAGAAGGCTCGGGACGAACTGGCTCGACCCGCTACCGTCGACCTGCCGATCGCCACCATTGCGCGCCGTGCGGGATTTGTCGACGCCGGACACTTCAGCCGACGGTTTCGGCAGGCCTACGGAGTCAGCCCGACTCGTTGGCGTCAGCTCCGCGATTGCAGCAGCGCCACAACGTCTGACTGACCACGGCTTTCGGCATTGTCCAATGCGGTCTTTCCCGACGCATCCCGGATCGAGGGATCTGCCCCGGCGTCGAGAAGCTGAGTGATCACGTCGACGTAGCGCGCCGAGCCGTCGCCGTACACAACGGCCTCGAGAAGCGCCGTCCACCCCGGATCATTGACGTGATTGACCGGTACCCCGGCAGCAATCAGCATCCGGACGGTCTCGACATGCGCGTGTTCACTCGCGGGAATCAGAGCCGTACCGCCGTAACGGTTCACGCTGTCGACATCCGCGCCATGGCTGAGCGTCAGTGCCAGAATCTCGTTCAATCCCTCGGCTCCGGAATACAGGAAGGCCGAATCCTGCATGGAATCCTTCGCGTTCACGTCAGCTCCGGCAAGAATCAACGTAGAAGCCGCAGCGACGGCGTTGTTCTTGGTGGCCTCGACGAGTGGAGTCCGTTCGCCCTCGCCGCGCGCTTCGATGTTCGCGCCGGCAGTCAGGGCAGCGGTAACAGCTGCGGGATCATTGCGGTCCACAGCATCGAAGAGCGCGCGTTCGGATTCCGGCGTCGACGATGGCTTTACACCCGCAGGTGGTACAGCTGCCGTTGTTGTCGCTGACGCCGTTGTTGTCGCTGACGCCGCGGTTGTCGGCGTCAGCGGGGTGTCGGACGAACTGCAACCCGCCAACGCTCCGGTCACCGATGCCGCGAAGATTGCGCAGGCGAGGACAGATCTGCGCGGCCGCGCCATCACAGCGAATCACTTTCTTGGACAAGTGTTTCGAGCGTCATCCTGACGGCGTCCAGGTGTTCGGCCATCGCCCTGGAGGCGTGGTCGTAACTCCCGGATGCAATTCCTTCGACTATTCGTTCGTGTTCCTCGTTCGACTTTTCCTGGCGACCGGCAACAAGATTGAGTGTCTCGGATTGCCTTGTCAGCGCTTCACGGATATCGACGATTACCGACTCGAAGACACGATTCCTACTGGCTTTTGCAATCAGTCCGTGAAATTGGGCGTCGAGTGCAACCCATACGAGCGGATCGTCCTCGTCACGCATCTGCTGAACCAGTCCGCGGAGTGCTGCCAGTTCCTCCGCGGTGTGCCGTTGCGCAGCCCATCCTGCGGCCGGAATTTCGACATGAGGCCGTGCTTCGACCAATTCGTTGGCCGCGTAACTGCCGAAATCGAGGTCTCGCGCTATCGAATCACTGACGACGAAGGTGCCGAGCCCGGATTTTGTCTCGGTGAGCCCGAGGGCGTGGCACGAGCGCAGGGCTTCACGGATGACCGATCGACTGACCCCGTGCCTTTCGGCCAGGGACGCTTCGGACGGGAGACGCTCTCCGACTGCCAGATCGCCGGAGGCTATTGCGGCACGAAGGTCTGCGAGGACTGCCTCGGCAGCACTCACCCGCGCGGCGACTGGTCGCCTGGTGGCCCAGCTGTCTGACAGGTTCATGCCGTCATTGTTGCGACTGCCGAAGTCCCGCGTCAAACATCGCACCTGGTGACGGGTTGACGTGCAGGAGTGAGCGAGGTAACAATTAGACCTGTCAGACAGCCTGATAGCCCGATAGCTGGGCGGGTCTACTACTTGTCCGTCAGCGCTGCGATCCCGAAATACACCCACCGCGCAGAGTGATGCTCGCGCGAAGAGACACGAGGAATTGATCAAGTGCTCGAAACGCGAACAGAACACGATCTGCTCGGCGATCGCGAAGTTCCAGCCGATTCGTACTGGGGAATCCACACCTTGCGCGCGATTGAGAACTTCCCGATCACTGGTCGAACAATTGCCACGAACCCGCATCTGATCCGCGGCATCGCTTACGTCAAATGGGCCGCAGCCAGCGCAAACGAGAAGCTGGGCATCCTCGATGGCCCGCGAGCCGAGGCCATCTCACAGGCATGCAAGGAAATCGTGGACGGTCGGTGGCACGAACAGTTCGTAGTGGACGTCATCCAGGGTGGTGCCGGAACGTCGACGAACATGAATGCCAACGAGGTAATCGCCAATCGCGCATTGGAAATCCTCGGCCACCAGCGCGGCGACTACGAACGACTTCACCCCAATGAGCACGTGAACCTGAGCCAATCGACCAACGACGTCTACCCCACGGCCGTCAACATCTCGACGATCTTCGCGATCGAGGGCCTGCTGGATGCACTTCGTGTACTCCAGAATGCGTTCACGACCAAATCTCTCGAGTTCGCCGACACAGTGAAGATGGGACGCACCCAACTGCAGGACGCCGTGCCGATGACTCTGGGTCAGGAGTTCGGCACCTACGCGGTCATGATCGAGGAGGATCGAGCGCGCCTGGCTGAGGCCGCTCTTCTCGTTCACGAGATCAACCTCGGCGCCACTGCTATCGGCACCGGTCTCAACGCACCTGCCGGCTACGCCGAGGTGGCCTGTTCCGACCTGGGCGCACTAACCGGGCTGCCGCTGGTGTTGGCAACGGATCTGGTCGAAGCGACCCAAGACGTGGGCCAGTTCGTCCACCTCTCCGGCGTACTCAAGCGGGTCGCTGTGAAGTTGTCCAAGGTGTGCAACGATCTTCGGCTGCTCTCTTCTGGTCCGCGAGCCGGATTGAACGAGATCAATCTGCCTCCGGTGCAGGCAGGTTCGTCGATCATGCCGGGCAAGGTCAATCCGGTAATTCCCGAGGTCCTCAATCAGGTCGCGTACGAAGTCATCGGCAATGACGTGACGATTACGATGGCTGCGGAATCCGGGCAACTCCAACTCAACGCTTTCGAGCCGATCATCGTGCACTCACTGTCCGAAGGAATGCGACACCTCGGTGCGGCTTGCCGCATTCTGGCGGACCGGTGCGTACTCGGTATCACGGCCAACACCGAACTGTTGCGCGCGCGAGTCGAAGACTCCATCGGCCTCGTCACTGCGCTCAATCCCTACATCGGATATACCGCGTCCACACGGATTGCCCAGGAGGCGTTGATTTCCGGGCGTCGCGTCGCCGATCTCGTGATCGAAGCGGGCCTGCTCGACCGCGAGGAACTCGATCGGTTGCTAAGCCCCGAACATCTCGCCAATCTCCGCGTTGCGGGCGAGAAGCCTCATGCTACCGCCGTTGTGGAGGAGGTTTGATGACCGTCGAACGGGAAGAGACACCCCACGCCGAGGTTGCCGCCGAAGAGGATCTCGGGTATCAGAAGGCGCTCGGCCCCAGACAGATTCAGATGATCGCGATCGGTGGTGCGATCGGAACAGGCCTTTTCATGGGTGCGGGAGGGCGACTCCAACAGGCGGGCCCGGCCTTGGTTCTCGTTTACGCGCTGTGCGGGTTCTTCGCGTTCCTGATCCTGAGGGCACTCGGCGAACTGGTGATGCACCGACCGACTTCGGGATCCTTCGTTTCCTACGCACGCGAATTCTTCGGCGAGAAGATGGCTTTCGCTGCGGGTTGGCTGTACTGGATGAACTGGGCAATGACTGCCGTGGTCGATGTCACGGCTGTGGCGTTGTACATGAACTTCTTCAAGAAGTACTGGGCGCCACTGGGGCACATCGATCAGTGGATGTTCGCTCTGATCGCGGTGGTGTTGGTTCTCGGACTGAATCTGGTGTCCGTGAAAGTCTTCGGAGAGCTGGAGTTCTGGTTCGCGTTGATCAAGGTCGTTGCGTTGACCGTATTCCTCGGGTTCGGTGTCTATTTCGTACTCTTCGGCACGCCCATCGAAGGGCATTCCTCCGGATTCAGCCTGATCACCGACAATGGCGGGCTGTTCCCCAACGGAATACTGCCGGCAGTCGTGGTGATTCAAGGCGTCGTGTTCGCTTACGCTTCAATTGAACTCGTGGGAACCACGGCCGGAGAGACCGAAAATCCCCGGAAGGTGATACCCAAGGCAATCAACACAGTGATCATTCGGATCCTCGTCTTCTACGTGGGATCGGTACTACTGCTCTCGCTGTTGCTCCCGTACACGGAGTACCACGCCGGCGAAAGTCCATTCGTCACATTCTTCGGTTCGATCAACATCCAAGGCGCGGATGCGATCATGAATCTGGTCGTTCTCACGGCAGCCTTGTCTTCCCTCAATGCCGGATTGTATTCGACCGGACGAATACTCCATTCGATGGCGATGGCAGGCTCGGCGCCTGCCTTCGCTGCCAAAATGAACAAAGCCGGAGTGCCGTACGGGGGAATCGCACTCACCGGCGTGGTCATTCTGTTCGGCGTCGGGCTCAATGCTGTTGTCCCAGCGCAAGCCTTCGAAATAGTCCTCAATCTTGCAGCCCTCGGCATCATCAGTGCGTGGGCAGTCATAGTGTTGTGCCAGTTGAAGCTCTGGCAACTTGCGAAACAAGGCAAAGTCACCCGCCCTCCCTTCCGCATATTCGGCGCACCGTACACCGGGATCGCGACACTGGTCTTTCTTGCGGTCGTTATCGTATTGATGGCATTCGACAACCCTGTTGGAACATGGACCGTCGGCTCCATCGCGATCATCGCACCGCTGTTGATGATTGGTTGGTACGGCGCCAGGAATCGCATTCGCGAGTTGGCCATCCATCGCCCCACAGCTTGACGTGAAAGGACCTCAGTGCCGAAAGTCGCAGTCGTCACCACTGGTGGCACCATCGCCAGCACCCGAGATGCGCACGGAATCAGTCGGCCCGCAATCACCGGTGCAGATCTGCTCGGCAATGAGCAGACCGACATCGATCTTCGAGTCGTGGACGTGATGTCGAAGGACAGCTCGAGCATGACCTTCGCGGACATGGATCGTGTTCGCGACGCCGTAGCCGACGAATTGAAGGATCCTGGACTCGACGCGGTGGTCGTGCTTCACGGCACCGACACGATGGAGGAAACTGCGTTCTTGTTGGACCTGCACCACGACGACCGACGTCCGGTGGTCTTCACCGGGGCGCAGCGCACTTTCGACCATCCCGAGTCCGACGCTCGTTCGAATCTGGCCGCGGCGATCGCGGCCGGACTCGACATCTCGTCGCAGGGACGTGGTGTCCTCATCGCCTTCGGCGGTTCGGTCCACCCGGCCGCAGGTACGCGAAAGGCCGACACGACGGCACTTGATGCCTTCCACTCCTTGCGCATCGATCCGGCACTGCTGCACACTCCCGAACCATTGCCGTGGCATCCGATTTCGAACACCCGCGTCGACATCATCGCCGTGTATCCCGGGGCAGACCGCGTACAGATCGACGCTTGCGTGAGCGCCGGGGCAAATGGACTCGTTCTCGACGGACTCGGTTCGGGAAATGCCAATCCGACGATCGTCGAGGCCGTCCGAGACTGCGTAGGCGCTCACATTCCGGTGGTAGTGACAACTCGTGTGCCCTCGGGGCCAATCTCCCCGGTTTACGGAGGTGGTGGCGGCGGCCACGACTTGATCGCCGCAGGCGCTGTATTTTCCACCGATCTTCGGGCCGGTCAGGCACGTGTACTTCTGGCGGCCTTGTTGTCAGATCCGGATCTCGTGGGCCTGGAAAAGGCATTCGACCGATATTCGAGGTTTGCTCGCACCCCGCCATTCAGGCGGTAGCACTGGCGACGCCGTCGTAGTTCGAACGCACCCCTCGCTAAATCAGGGACTTTGGTCCGAATCTTTTGATTTGGACGCTTAACAAGTGTCCGAATTGGGTAGTTTCACATCATCTAACTCGTTACGTATGTCGATCCAGCGGTCACGTCCAGTGCAGCCAGTCGAACAGGAGTCGGATGAGCAGCCCATTTCGTGATGCCGCTGCAGTGACGCTCGACGCGTCTCACCGCGTCGGGCACACTCACGCGTCGGACGCGCCTGTCAGCGGGCGCTTTCACCCACCCTCTGCAATCAAGGGACTGGTTCCACGTCCCCGGTTGCACCAGAAACTCACCGCGTCCACCACTACCGAGGGCTCGGGGCCCGGGTCCGTCGGGCTGCTTTCTGCACCGGCCGGAGCGGGAAAGACCCTGCTGCTGGCGAATTGGGCTCGTGAGTATTCGCGGGCGTCCCCTGACGTGGACCTCGCCTGGCTGACGTTGGCCGAGCGCGACAACAACGTGTCGGTGCTGTGCGAATCCCTCGCCGAGGCCATCTCGACGCCTCTCGACCCGGCCGGTCGCGCGCCCACCGGGCAAGGGTTCCCGGCACAGGCGGGATCGAGACGACCCGTCGAACAGTGGCTCGCGCACTTCGCGGAAACCGTCGAAGCTCACGATCGCCGAACGACGCTGATCCTCGACGATGTGCACACACTTCACGATCCGATGTCGATCGGTCTTCTCGACCAGATACTCACGCACACGCCGGACAATCTGTCGATCATCGTCGCTGCTCGATACGAACCTCCGCTCACCTGGCATCGTCTCGCGCTCGATGGCCGACTCACTCGCTTCGCATCCACCGATCTCGCCTTCGACCGCACCGAGATCACTGCGATGTTCGGCGAATACGACATCACCCTCGGCGACGACGAGCTCGCAATCGTCGAGAACTTCACCAAGGGGTGGGGCGCTGTTGTTCGCCTGACCGCAGCGTTCCTGGCAGGCCGGAGCGACATCGGTGATGCATTGAACGAGTTCACCCATACGCCGCGCCCGATCGCCGACTTCCTCGTCGACGAGGTCCTGACATCCTTGCCCGAGCATGTCACGACATTCATGTTGCGGACATCCGTCGTCGATTCGTTCTCTGCTCAACTCGCAGAAACGCTGACCGATTCGAATGCTCGGTCCGAGATCGACGCTCTGATTCAATACAACTTCCCCGTGACGCGGACCGACTCCGCCGACCACACCACGTGGTTCAGCTACCACCCCCTTCTCCTCGAACACCTCCGCGCGGAGTTCCGCCGGGTCGATCACGAGGAGAGAAATCGCGCGCACCTTCGAGCAGCAACCTGGTTCGAGAGTCATCACTTCGAACTCGAGGCGCTCGAACTCGAGGTGTCGATCGGCGACCCGTGCCGCATCCTCGCTTTTCTCGAGCGCTGCGGACTGGGCCTCGTACTCGACGGGCACAGCGGAGACGTCGTCCGAGTGCTCGAATCCGCGCCGACGCAGGTCTCCGAATCTCCGATCACCCGCCTGGTCCTGGCTGCGGCCGCCCTCCATTCCGGTGACGTGACCTCTGCGACAACGTGCCTCGATCTCCTCGAGGCAACTCATCCGCCTATTGCGGACGAGCCACTGTTCCTGGCGATGAGTCTGGAAATCTCCTGCGCTTCGCCAACTTCTGACAACAATCCATTGGTTTCGCGCCTGGTGCGGCGCCAGAACAGCACTCACTCGGACGTCGAAGCCTACGCTCACCTCGAGGTAGCGACGGCCCTCCTACTCAAACGCGAGTTCGACAGGGCAACTGTCGAATACACCCAGGCGGTCGCGCTCGGAACACTACGAGGCAGGTCGCGATTCGTACTGAAGGCACTGACCGGGCTGGGATTCGTCGCCTCACTCAGCGGGGACATCGAGGCGATGAGGGCACACTCCACCTACGCCATCGACTACGCGGTCGAACACCGAATCACAACGACGGCGGAGTACGAGTTGTCCGCGTCCGTGGTGGCCTTCGCTGCATATCTCTGCGCCACCAGCGAACTTCCGTACCGCATACCGACTATCGGAAACTACCGGAGCACAGATGTTCTCGGCGCCAGCGTCCCGGCATTCGGGTGGCACACCGTCGTCACGTTCGGGCTCCACAGTCTCGGCGACGCGGCCGATCGACGGTCGACCGCTGCCGACGTCCGCGATGCGATGCTCAGCGCGATCGCACTGCGCACCTTCTCATTGGCGACTCTGGCCCTACTCCCACCGGTCGTGAACGCATGCCTGTCGGTCGGCGAAGTGGAATGGGCCGGCCGACTCGTGCGCGATGCGGCTGATCAGTTCGGCGAGACTTCCGAGATACACCTGGCGCGAGCTGCCGTGGCTTTCTCGTCCAACAAGTTCGCAGAAGCACTCGTCGAGGTTTCCGAAGCCCTCGGATCCACCGAAGAGCCTGTGCTCGCCCACACCGTCTACGCCTGGACACTCGAGGCTGGGATCCACGCTGCCACCGGTCACGAGCGCAAGTCGTTTCGTTCGCTGCACAAAGCCCTGCGAGCCGCAGAAACCGGTGGGCTGTTGCGACCTTTCCTCGACTACGGCGCGTCACTGCGTCCGATCTTCGACGAGTTCAGTGGGCACTTCGGCGATCAGGAGGCTTTTGCCGAACAGGTACGCAACCGCATTCGTCCACAAGAGTTGGTGAGTGCACCGATCCTCACACCGGGCGAATACACCGTGCTGCGCGAACTGGCCTCGGGAGACACCACCGAGTCGATCGCCGACACGCTGTTCCTGTCCGTCAACACGATCAAGACGCATCTACGCGGGATCTATCGGAAGTTGGAAGTAAGTAACCGCCGCGACGCACTCAAGGCTGCGCGCCGCGGCGGACTCATCTGAGCAAGACTGCTTCCATGCCCCCGAAGCTGTACTCCGATACGCGCGATCGAATGACCGTCTGGGCGAGACGCACGCCGAGCCGACGCTTGGCTACCGACGCGACGATCGACGTCTTCGAAGTCGGACTCGTCGACAGCGCCATGACTTTGGCAGCCCAGGCGTTCACGTCCTTGCTGCCGGTGATGATCGCAGCGTCCACCCTGGAAAAGCTGAAGCCCTTGGCCGATGTCGCCAGAGACGACCTCGGGGTGCAGCTTCCCGACGCCGTGATGACCGACACCTCCACTGCGGCCGCGTTCGGGATTGTCGGCTTGCTCATGCTGTTGATCAGTTCCACGTCCTACGCTCGCGCCCTTGGCCGGATGTACGGACGAATCTGGAGCGTGCCGACTGCGACGCTTCGCCAGGCATGGAGGTGGATCGCGGTCGTGTTCGTCGTCGCCGCGTCAGTGGTCGGTGCGGCGCTGTGCCGCGAACTGAATGCCGTTCCGAGAGTGGGCAGTCTCCTGGAATTTGTTGCTGTCTACGCAGTGTGGGCACTGGTCTGGACTGCTGTGCCCATGCTGTTGACCGCCAATCGCATGACCACTCGTATGTGTGTCGGGTCCGGCTTGCTCACCGCGACGGGTCTGACCGGACTGCACGTGGCCGGCACTCTATTTCTGCCGCGGATGACCAAAACGTCTCAGGACGAGTTCGGCCTTCTCGGCGTGATGTTCACCGTGATCGGGTGGCTGTTCATCTTCTCTGCCATCGTGGTGGTCGCGTCGTCGATCGTCGGATCGGTCGCAAAAGATGCGGGGCCACTGGGAATCTGGCTGCGGACGTCACGCTGAAGTGTTGTCCCGACCCTCGAGCGCCTGCGAGACGGTTGGATAGACGTCGACCTTCAGCGCACCCTCGTCGGCCCCGGACAAGACATCGCGGAACTGCCCGATGTCGCGGGCCACCCGGAAGCTCACATTCTTGCGAGCCAACGAATCTCGAAGCTGAGCCAACATCTGGGCCGCGCTGACGTCGATGAACGGTGAAGTCTCGGCGTCGAGGATGACCGTCGTGGTCCCGGTGGTCACCATGCCGGTGATCTGATCACGCACGTGATCGGCATTCGCGAAGAAGAGTCCGGATTCGACCCTGACCACCACGACGCCGTCGAGTGTCCTCAGATCAGGATGGCTGCTGGTGTCGACCCAGCGCGTGCCGTCCTTGGCCAGAGCGGCCACGTGCGGTTTGGAGACTCGATACAGGAGCAGCAGCATCGAGACGACGATTCCGATGATCAGACCGGGCAAGGTATCGAACAGGAGAACTCCGAACATCGCCGCGACAGCGGCGGCGAAATCGGCCCGAGCGGCGTGCCCGTAGATGCTGCCCAATCGCTTCGTCCAGACCCGGTACAGCGCTGCGAGAGAAGAGAAATCCACTAGTTCGATCACTGCGGCGATCACCACCGCCGATAGCGTCGCTTCCGGTAGTTTCTCGAACAACCCAGTCAGGAACAGCAGTGTCAGCAGCGTCAATGCGGCGACCACCAACCCGCTGACCTGTGATTTGGCACCCGCTCCCCCGTTGACAGCCGTCTTCGAGAGGCTGCCGTTGACCACCATTCCCGAGCAGATGCCCGATCCGAGATTGGCGGCCCCCAGTCCTACCAGTTCCCGATTGGCGTCGATCGTGTATCCGGCCTTCGCCGCGTATGTCTTTGCAGCGCCGAGACCTTCGGCGAAACCGATGAGTAGAACACCGACGGCCGGCCCCACTAGGTCGAGGTAGTCCTCGGCTCCTACTCCACTCGGCAGGCCCATAGTCGGCAAGCCCGAATCGATGTGTCCGACGATGTCGATGCCACGGTCATCGAGTCCGAACAGCGCCACTGCGGTAATCCCCAGTAGCACAACCAGAAGCGAACCTGGCACGAGCGGGAGCCATCGCTTGACTCCCAGAACCATTGCCAAGCTGAGCAATCCGATGACCACCGTCGGACCGTCGACCTCGCCAAGTTCCTTGATCACCGTCCACGCCTGGACGAAGAAGTTCCCCTCGCCCTTTTCCACGCCCAGGAGTTTGGGTACTTGACCGATGATGATCGTGAGCGCCAAACCGACTATGAATCCCTTGAGAACCGGCTCGGAGATGAAGGATGCGATGAATCCGAGGCGCATGAATCCTGCGAGCAATCCGACGAGTCCGGTCACGATCGCGAGCCCAACCGACAACGCGACAAATCTGGTGTCGTCTCCCGACGCCAGTGGCGCGATCATCGCCGCGGACAACGCGGCAGTGGCCGACATCGGTCCGACGATCAGATGCCGCGAACTACCAGCTGCTGCATACAGAATCAGTGACGGAACTGCAGCATAGAGCCCGACCACCGGCGGAACTCCGGCGATGGTGGCGTACGCGAGCGCTTCCGGGACAAGGACAGCCCACACCGTGAGGCCGGCGATGATGTCTGGTCGAAGCCAGCCTCGCTGATAGTCGGACAGTGATCCGAAGACCCACCAGGTCCGTGTGTGCGGAGCACTCATAGCCCTTGCACCCCTTTACTGATCTGCATCGCCGCGATCAGGACGAGGAGCCCGACGTTCAGCAAGTGCGTGTTGGTGGCTATCCAGGTGCGGATCTTCTGCAGCGGTTCGGTGGCCTCCTCCTTCTTGATCAGGAGAAGAGCGACCGGCACGGCGACCGAGGTCACGGACACCAGAGAAAAGATCACGGCCGAGACGATCTGCGACGTCGGCGCCACGGTGCTGAGGCGAAAGTTCATGGCAGCGGCAATCGCACAGGACACGTCGATGGGATTGAGAACGAACAGCGCGAACCCGAGTACACCCGATCGCATCGGCTGGAAGTGTTCCACCGACTGGAGCATTTTCGGCAGTTGAGGAGCCGCCGCGACAACATCTCCCGGAGCCACTGCAGCCGCCATCGCCTGTACTCCGCGCCGACTACGCGTGTAGACGAACCAGGCACCCGCGAGCAACGTCACGCCGAGAACGAGGTGGAGGATGGGCACCCACAGCGGCGGGTGCGTTCTCTGATGAACTTGGAGTGCGGTCAAGATGATGTACGACCCGGCCAGGGCGACAACTATTCCGAGATACCACCCGATCAGATACGCGATGCTGTTGAGACGCGCTCGTTCGGAAAAGAGCACGGCGACAACGGCGACAACCGCCAGCGGGCTCATGATGATACCGAGTGCCAGCGGGATCTGTTGCAGTAGCAGCGATCCCATAACTACCTCCCGTTGTCAGAGACCGCCGATGCCCTTACCGATGAGAACAACACCGATAACCAGGATCAACACACTCATCACAGTGGCGTTGTTGTCCTGCAACCACACCTTCAGCTTGGCCAGCGGACCGCGCAGTCGCTCCGCGGCAACGAGGTAACCGATCACGGGCACGCACACTGTCGAGGCAGCGATGACGGTGAAAACCAGGACCGCGACGACTACTTCGCCGGAGCCCAATGACGCAGAGCCGATCGAGATTCCAGCCGCGATACACATCATCAGATTCTTCGGATTGATCGCTGCCAGCGCGAAGCCCAAGCCGAGGCCCTTGGCAGCGGTCATGTCGTCGATGGCTTGCATCCACTTCGGGGTTTCATGCTCGCCACCGCGCCCACGCCATTGCTTCACTCCGAACGCAAGCAGCAACACACCCAACGCCAGCTTGATCCACGACACCGTCGCAGAGGGATCGCCTTCGGAGTCGCCGAGCTTGCTGGACAGGAGCACGAAGATCACAGTGGCGACAACTATTCCGAGTATCCAGCCCAGGGCGAATCCGACGCTGGTGCTACCGGCTCGCTTGGACAACAACATCAAGATCGCCGCGATGATCGGGATGGGCGATACCGCAACACCGACCGCTAAGGGTAGAAGATCCCCGATGACAGATCCCATGCCGACCTCTTCTCTCTCCCGGTCGACACTAGGGGTGACGTTCCTTCGCAGCCTCACACAAAAGGGATGAACGGAGCCGCGATGACATTCACCCGTTGGGGATGACGCCTCGGGAGCGTGTGGGAGCAAGACTGGATCTCACGGATACGGAGTCCTGGATCGAGCGGCGACGCCGATTGCCCCTGACGACACGTGATTTCGAGGCTCGACGCGGTACTGACCGAACCTCATGGCCCTACGAAATGGAGCGGACACTGATGAATGCTCCCACTCGGTATCAATTCCTCATCGACGGCGAAGTGTCGGACCGCGTCAAAGCGGCGTTTCCCGAACTCAGCGTTGCCAGTGCAGCCGGCGGATTCACCAGTTTGTACGGGCCCGTCGCGGATCACACTGCTATGCGAAGCATCATGGCCCGCCTCGATTCCCTCGGCTTGACCGTAGCCGAACTACGAAGGCTCCCAGACTGATCCGAGCCGGCCCTCCGTCGGATCGTCCCCCGCGCACGAGCGATGGTCCCGACCGAGTCGATTCGGTCGGGACCAACTGCTCTCGAGTTGTTCGGCGCCTAGACTCTGTCTGTGTCCCAGGTCGCGACGGCCCAGATCACAACGACGTCGAGCGCGATGACCAGGATCGACCACAGCGGGTAGTACGGCATCCACAAGAAGTTGGCGATGATCGAGAGCGACGCAATGACTATCGCCGCCGCCCTGGCCCACACTGCACCGGTGAAGAGGCCGAGAGCCACCACGATTCCGATGATGCCCAAGATGATGTGGATCCAGCCCCACGTCGTGATGTCGAACTTGTACGTGTAGTTGATACCCACGACAAACAGATTGTTGTCGGCGACCGCCGCAATGCCCTGAAGCAGAGCGACAATGCCTGCGGTGAGCAGCAGAATTGCTGCTGCAAACGTCGTACCTACCGCGAAACCCTGCCGGACAGGGTGATTCGCGGGTTCCCGCGGTGGAGCAGTCATCAGCGTTCCTTTCGACAGAATGCACTTCCCATACTCAGTCTCGAGGGGCTGGGAAGCGAAAACATCACCCGTCGCGGATGAACCGCAGGTCACCGACCCGTACCCGCTTGTCGGCGTCGCAAACCTAACCGAGCACCCCTTTCACCGAGTGAGCACCCTCTCCGACGCGCTGCAGACGGTGTTCACTCAACTGAACCTGTGCTCACTCAGCAGCAGTCGCACTCGTCACCGCTCTCGGGCACCGTCACAACCGGGCAGCACGGATCACCCTTCCACGCGTTGATGCCTTCCTTCACGGCGATGACGGCGATCACCAGTGCCGCAATCGGGTCCGCCCACGACCAGCCGAGCACCGAGTTGAGCAACAAACCGACCAGCAAGACCGCAGAAAGGTAGGTGCAGAGCAGCGTCTGCTTCGAATCCGCGACCGCCGAAAGCGAACCCAACTCCCGACCTGCTCGGCGTTGCGCATAGGACAGAGCCGGCATGATCGCCAAACTCACTGCAGCCAATACTATTCCGACGCTCGTGTGCTGCGCTTCACCCAGACCGAACAGCGACCGAATCGCGTCGAACGAGACGTACGCAGCGAGCCCGAAGAACGAGAATGCGATCACTCGCAGTGCCGTCTTCTCACGGCTCGTCGGATCCGGAGCCGAGAACTGCCAGGCAACCGCTGCCGCCGAGGACACTTCGATCACCGAATCGAGGCCGAAACCGAACAGTGCTGCGGACGACACCCGTGTGCCCTCCGCCAGCGCGATGATCGCTTCGACGACGTTGTAGCTGATCGTGATCGCCAAGAAGATGCGAATTCGTCTCGACAAGAGCGCACGCCGGGCAGTCGAGAGGCCGCCACCGAGGGCGGGCGCAACCATCAGCAGCATCCTTCTGATTCACTGTCCGGGCAGTACGACGGATCCACCGCGAGTACGACCCCGAGCAGGTCGTCGAGGGCCTGACCGATATGTGCGTCGGCGAGTTCGTATCTGGTCCGGCGCCCTTCCGGGACGGCCACTACCAAGCCACAACCGCGCAGACAAGCCAGATGATTGGACAGCTTCTGCCTGGTCACATTCAGTGCTTCAGCGAGGTCGGACGGATACCGAGGGGCGGTTTTCAGTTCGAGCAGTATCCGTGTCCGAGTCTCGTCGGACAAGGCATGCCCGAACCTCGCAAGCACCGCCACGTTGGTCACCACATCTACGCCCTCGACATCCATACGTACGACAGTACATCGAAATCTGTATTCAGAAAACAGTGAACTCAGATGGTTCAAGATCTCTCCATCGGGTAACGCAAGCGTGAAGCCACCCGACCGGATAAGCGAACACCGGGAGTCCACATCCGATGAACCGTACAAAAGTCGACGATCACGTAGCGATGGCCGAACTACCGACAACCGGCAGCATCTTCCAGGCCTCCTGGCCGGTGCGTACGGGCGACATCCACACCGACAAGCAACTGCGCCTCGACGCGATCGCGCGCTACCTCCAAGACGCGGGCTTCGACAATCTCGTCGACCGCGGCGCCATGGATACACACCCGCTGTGGATGGTGCGAAGGACGGTGATCGACGTACTCGAACCCGTCATCTGGCCGGATCGAGTTCATCTGCAGCGCTGGTGTTCCGGACTCTCCAGCAAGTGGTGTTCGATGCGGGTTCGGATCAGGTCCGACAGCGGTGGATTGATCGAGACCGAGGCATTCTGGATCAACATCGACCCGAAAACCGGAATGCCGGCAACCATCAGTGAAAAGTTCACCGCTGCCCTGGCATCGACGGCCGTGGACGAGCATCTTCACTGGCGTCGGTGGATCGACCCCGACACCGACAATCAGGCGGATTCTCCATTCCCGTTGCGCTCGAGCGATTTCGACCCTTTCGATCACGTGAACAACGCGATCTATTGGCAACCCGTGGAAGATGCACTGCCCGAAAAACTACGAAGCGAACCCTTTCGCGCGATCCTCGAGTACACCCAGCCCGTCAAGAGAGGTGAGCAGGTGAGCGTGCGAACCGGCACGAACACGCTGCACATCGACGCCGGCGGCGAGGCACGTGCATCCGCTCGATGGTTTGCCCTGACCTCGAACCACAGCGATCAGGGGTGAAGTTTTCCGAACCCCACGACGGCGGAGTCGGATTGCCAGTGAAGATCATGGACCCGCACCTTGCCGAACTCGTTGCCGCCGACCGTGATCGCCGAGTCACCGTCCACTGCCACAACGATGTTGGTGTGCTGACCTACCCATCTCGAACTGTCGTAGATCACCACATCACCCACGCTCGGGGTGTACCCGCTGCCGTTCTCGGCGTACGCGCCGATCCCCTGGTAGTACTCCTGCAAGGTGTACACCCCCGGGATACGCCAGCTTCCGGAGTTCGGGTTCGACAACGGTCTACCCGCTTCCCTCATGATCCAGCTGACAAAATCGGCGCACCATTCTTCGTCGATACCGTCGGAATAGAAAGTGCCCGGACGGTCCCGCTCGTGCTCGGATTGCAGCAGTTCGAGCACTCGAGCCTGGTCCGCAGTCACCGAACTGGCGTCGACCGTCGGGAACTCGGCAGTGTCCCAGGGCAGATACCGCGAAGGCGCGACCGCGACGACAACCGCCCCGACCACGATCACGACGCCGAGCACCCCGGCAATCCAGAGCAAGATACGGCGGCGACGGTTGGGTTCGGCAGGACTCACCCTTACGAGTGTGCCAGCCTGCCGAGAATCGAAGCGCCAACCACCCCGATGACCTGGCACTTCTCATCAAACTCACACGAATGTGCCACCAAACTATTGCTATGGCACCAAAGTGGTGCCATAGTGGTGCCATGGACTTGACACCGTACGTAGACAACCTTCGCCACGAACTCGCGGTGGCGGCCGAAGCAGGCGGAGAAGACGCAAAGGCCCTCGCCGATCGTTTGACCGCACCGCTGGAATCAGCAGTGCGACTCACCCTTCTCGACGCATTGTCTGCGGCAGTCGCCGAGATCACGCGTGACCTCGCCCCGGGCTCGGTGGACCTGCGCCTACGGGGACGCGAACCCGAATTCGTGGTGGCACCAGCCATCAGCGAACCGGCTCCGGCCCCCGCCGAAGAGGAACCGACTCCGGCTCCACGCCCCGTCACGGAGTCCGACGACGCCTCGATGACTCGAATCAACCTGAGGCTGGGGCAAGACCTCAAAGACCGGATCGAGGCGGCGGCCAAGGAAGCCGGGATCTCCGTGAACGCGTGGCTGGTTCGCGCGGCTGCAACTGCACTGGAAGGCGGCATGAGCAGAAGCACTCCGAGACAGCGCACGTCCCAAGGCTCCGAAAGCTTCAGCGGCTGGGTGCACTGACACCGGCTTCACCTTTCGCACGACCCTCTATCACCAACCGAGACAACCTCATCGGGAGTATCACCATGCCTACATTCAGCACACCTGACCCCATCACCTTGAACTTCGACGTGGCAGTCGGACACATCCGGATCGCTGCGAGCAGCCGCAACGACACTGTCGTGGAAGTGTTGCCCAGCAACCCGTCTCGCGAGGTAGACGTTCGAGTCGCCGAACAAACGCGCGTCGAATTCGCAGGTGGCCGGCTACAGATCAAGACTCCGAAACAACGTGGCCTCGGCATTTTCGGGAAGACAGGATCTGTCGACATTGCCGTTCAGCTTCCTTCCGGCTCGGAACTCGAAGGCACTGCAGCAGTTGCCAGCCTTCGCGCCGAAGGCACTCTCGGACGCTCACGCGTGAAGGTCTCGGCCGGAGATTGCACACTGGACACCACCGGACCGCTCAACGTCAGCACCGGCGCCGGAGCGATCATCGTCGAGCATGTGGCCGGTGACATCGACACGAGCACCGGGTCCGGAAGCATCCGCATCGGCCGCGTCGACGGCAACGCGGAGGTCAAGAATTCCAACGGCGACATCAACATCGGCACGATCACCGGCGCGCTGAAGGCGAAGACCGCCAACGGAAGCGTCGCCGTCGAACACGCCGAATCCGACGCGAGCGCCGCAACCGCCAACGGCGACATCCGTTTCGAGACCATCGAGAGTGGAGTCGTATCCGCCAAGACGGCCGCCGGACGAATCCATATCGGCGTTCGATCCGGAACCGCCGCACGATTCGACGCTCATACGTCCTTCGGCCGTGTCGACAACCAGATGAATGCCACGCACGGTCCGGCTTCCACCGAACGCCGGGTAGACGTCCGGGCGCAAACCAGCTACGGCGACATCGTCATTCGACGTTCGGAGCCCCGAGAAGAATCCAACAAGAAGATCTAGCGAAAGGAACGCTGATGTCCCGTAAACCAGCCATCACCGCGACGGGTCTGAAGAAGGCCTACGACGACAAGACGGTACTGGACGGAATCGACATCTCCGTCGACCGCGGAACCGTCTTTGCACTGCTCGGCCCCAACGGCGCCGGCAAGACCACCATCGTGGAAATCCTCTCGACCCTCGTTCCCGCAGACGGCGGCGACATCCGCATCGCCGGGTACAACCCTTCCGACGATCCTGACGCGGTACGGTCGCGCATCGGTGTCACCGGACAATTCTCGGCGGTAGACGACTACCTGTCCGGCGAGGAAAACCTTCTCCTCATGGCCGATCTTCACCACCTGGGCAAGGACGAACGCCGCACTCGCACTGACGAACTCCTGGAGAAGTTCGATCTGCAGGGCTCCGCGGACAAACTCGCGTCGACGTACTCGGGCGGAATGCGCCGACGGCTCGACCTGGCAATGACGTTGATCGGACGACCGGAGATCATCTTCCTGGACGAGCCCACCACCGGCCTCGATCCCCGGAGTCGACGCACCATGTGGCAGATCATCCGGGAGTTGGTCAAGGGCGGTGTCACCATCTTCCTCACGACGCAGTACCTCGAGGAAGCCGATCAACTGGCCGACCACATCGCCGTCCTCGATCAGGGACGGATAGTCGCCCAAGGTACGGCAGCGGAACTCAAACGACGCATTCCCGGCGGCCACATTCGTCTTCACTTCATCGATCGAGACCAACTCGACTCTGCTGCTGCTGTTTTCGACGAGTCTACCCGTGACGATGCCGCGTATGTTCTGCAGGTTCCCAGCGACGGCGGTGTCCGCTCGCTGCGCTCTCTTCTCGACCAACTCGACGCTCACTCGATCGACGTCAAGGAACTCTCCGTGCACACACCGGACCTGGACGACGTGTTCCTGACTCTGACCGCCACCGAAAGGACCGACGCGCGATGACCACCATGACGCTTGCCTATCAGGACTCGAAAACCATGCTGCGTCGCAGCATTCGACACATCCTTCGATATCCGTCGATGACGGTGATGCTTGTCGGGATGCCAGTCGTCTTCCTACTGCTGTTCGTATACGTGCTCGGCGGAACGCTCGGGAACGGCCTCGGCCCAGGCGGTGGCGGCCGAGCCGAGTATGTCAATTACGTTGCACCGGCGATTATTCTGATGACTGTGGCATCAGCGGCACAAGGTACTGCCATCTCCGTCGCAACCGATATGACCGCGGGGATCATTGCACGATTCCGCACGATGGCGATCACGCGCACGTCCGTCCTGACCGGTCACGTTCTCGGCAGTCTCCTTCAGACGGTCGTGAGCCTCGTTGTAGTCATCGCCGTGGCGATAGCCGTCGGCTTCCGGCCTACTGCAGGCTTCGTGGAGTGGGTTGCCGCGTTTGCTCTCCTCATCCTGGTCTCCATCGCGATGATCTGGTTGTCCGTTGCCTTCGGCCTCGTCAGCAAGAGCGTCGAGACGGCCAGTAATCTTCCAATGGTGTTGATCCTCTTACCTTTCCTGGGAAGCGGATTTGTCCCCACCGACTCGATGCCGACCGTGCTGCGATGGTTTGCCGAGTATCAGCCGTTCACTCCGATCATCGAGACTCTTCGAGGACTTCTTCTCGGCGAAGCGATCGGGAACAACGCCATACTCGCGATCGGATGGTGCGTCGCAATCACCTTCCTCTCCTACCTCTGGGCGCGGAGTTTGTTCAATCGACGCCCGGTGCGCTGACCTCGAAACACACGATCTTCGAGAACAGGTACGGTGTCGCTGTCGTCGAGTTCCGAGGCGATGGCGACGTCGTGTGGAAACCCCATGACGATCAACTCGCGTCCTGAGGCACAGTCTCGCAGGCGGTCCTCGTACGAATCCGACACCGCTGTCCAGGCATCCGCCGCCATCTGCGCCTCGGGCGACAGGGAACCTTCCCAACCAGCCGCGGTCAACGCCGTGACAACCCCGCCGGCGCCCCACAGATCCTCCACTGCCGGGCGCAACTCTCCACCGGGCCACTTCTCCCCGGATGCGACTATCGCAACCCGCGATCCCGGACCATGTTCGTGCACAATCCAATCAGCGACGGCGGAAGCGTTCCTCAAAGAAGCGCCGACACACACCGCAACCTCGGACGCCAACGCAAACGCGATGGTCGACCCGTTCGGCGACGGCAGTACCAGCCGACTCGCCACCTCGGCCCCGCGAATCGTCTTGGGAGACAGACTGATCTGTCCCTCCCTGGCCACACTTCGTCGTACTGCAAGAACCGCATCGGCATCACGCGCGTAATCGACCGCACTCTCGTCGTTCCAGGAATAGGGAAGTACGTCGATTCCCGCATCGGCGGCGACGCTCAGCGTCGTCGTGAACGAGAGGACGTCTACCACCACTGCCACATCGACGCCGACAGCAATTGCTTCGGCGCCGCGCAGGCCCCAGTCGAATCGAAGTCCGTACTCGAGTTGGCGATGCTCCGGATTCATCGCACCAGCATCTCAGAAACGAATCAGCTTGTCCGGCACGCACAAATCCTCGTGCTCGTACAGCGCTCGCACGGCAACTGGATCGTCGCCGGCGCACACCTCGGCTATATCGTCGAGCAGTAGGTCGTAGTCGGCGCCGGTCTTTCCGTCGTAGGCGTCCGTCATACGACCCCACTCGTCCCACGGCAGGGTTTCGACCTTGTTCATCGCGGCAAGATCCTTCACTGCGTTGCCGCGGATCTCGGCAGGCCCCCAGTTCTGGGTGCCGTACACCCCGAACTGGGACCCGTCGATCTCGCCGCGTCGATACGCCAGCCACGCCTCACCACCACTGAGGAATTCTCCCGGCTGCAGGTTATGGGCGCGAGGAAGGACGTTCTGTCCGAGGATCTCCGAATCGATGCGGATCCACCGCTTGCCGGCGTCGTCCCAGTACTCGGTGATCCAGTGGTCCACGCCCTGTCCCGGTTGAAAGTAGGTGGCAAAACCACAGCGGACGCGAGCGGCAATTCCGCGATAGCGCAGAAACGCACAACTCAAAACAGCAAAGTGCCGACAGGTTCCGACGAGCCGCTTGTCGGGTTCTCGGGCGGAGGTCACCGGTGCCGGATCGAGCGCAAGCAAGCGTTGGAGCAGAACGCTTGCCGGCCGGATCTGGTTTTCGTCGAATCGGTCGGTGGGCAGATTCAGCGACCGCGCATCGGTGGGTTGGACCACCAGGTACGGCACTACCCGGCATATTTGCACGGGGTCGGTGGGGAGCGACTCGAGGGCGAGCGGGTCCACTCCGTCGATGCGGGTGAACGGTCCTGCTGATGTGTAGTCGAGAACCGCCGTCATGGGCGGAGACTAACAAACACTGCCGACACTGCCGCTCCACTATGGTTAGGGTCCCATAACCATGAAACCCGAGGTTGCTGTGAACCCAATGTTGAGCCGCCGTGCCATGCTGTCCGTCACCTTCGCAACAGCAGCAGGTTTTGCCCTTGCTGCCTGCGGCGACAGCGCGAAGGACGAATCCACTCCCGGCACCGAAGGTGCTCACGCCGAGGCCAACGCCTTCCCGGTGACGATCGACCACAAGTTCGGCTCCACCACCATCGGGCAGGCGCCCAGCCGCATCGCAGCGGTCGGCATCGGCGACGCAGACGTTCTGCTTTCCCTCGGGCTGACGCCCGTCCTGGTCCCGGTGTGGAAGGGATCGACCGACGACGGAATCGGAGTCTGGGCCGACTCGGCAGTCCAGGGCGCCGAGCCGACACCACTGGCCAACGCCACCACCGATTTCGACATCGAAACGATCGTGGCAGCAGCGCCTGACCTGATCATCGCCGTCAACAACGCGATCGACGAGGATCTGTACAAGCAGCTCAGCGCCATCGCGCCGACTGTGCTTCACGCCGCCGATCAGACGGATTGGGTGCTGCCCTGGCAGGAAGTCACGACCCGCATCGGTACGGCTGTGGGCGTTCCCGCGCAGGCAAAGCAGGAGGTCCAGGAAGTCGAAGACCTCATCGTTCGCACCCGCGCGGAGAACCCCCAGTTCGAAGGCAAGACAGCAGCTCTCGTCATTCGCTGGAGCGACGGAAATCTGCGGGCGTTCAGCCCTGAGGCAGCGCGCGCTCAGTTGCTCACGCAATTGGGATTCACGGCTCCTGCCGCACTGAAGGATCGGTTCGCGGGCAAGCTGAACTACGAGATCTCCGCCGAAAACTACGACCTCCTCGAGTGCGACTACCTGCTCTTCGACAACTACGAAAAGGCTCGCCCCGAGATGGAGACGCAGCCGGCGTTCACCAATCTGAACGTGGTCAAGACCGGCGGCCTGATCAGCTTGGACCCCATCGTCAGTGACGCGGTGTCCATGCCGAACCCGCTCACCATTCCGTTTGTGCTGGAAGATTTTGTAGCAAAGATCAATCAGACGATCGCGGGTCGATAACCTTCGTTCGACCGGACCACACCCACAACACCACAGCCGACACGTCCACGCAGACCGAAACGATCACCCATGGTGACGCCGGCGCTGCGTGGCCGTTGTCGACTAGGTCGTACACGAATCCGACTCCCACGGTTCCCAGGAGCGCGAGCAGACCGCCGATCGTGTTGAGCATGCCGAAGTGCGCTCCGAGGTTGCTTTCACGACCGAGGATGGCAATGGTGTCTCGCATCGGCGGCACCATCAACATCTGTCCCAGGTGCAGCAGCCCGATCCACACCGCCAGACCGACTATCTGCGTCGACGCCGAAACTGCGGAGTCGACGCCGGTGACCAGCGGAACCAGGAACGACACCGAAATGAGCACAAGCCCCAAGGTGATCGCGCGTCGATGCCCGATGCGGTGGGCAACCGCGACCGTCGGTCCCTGCCCGACGATCACCAACACCGCTGCGCCCACGTAGAACCATCCCAGCGCCGACTGTGAACCGATACCGCGCTCGAGCTGTTCCGGCAGCATCAGGTACAGCTGGCTGTACGCAACCAGCTGAAAACTGCAGAGCGTCGCGAAGAGCAGAAAGTTGTTGTTGGTCAGCACGCTTCGCCAGACGTCGCGCAGCGTATAGGTCGACACCGGGCCGTCGTGGGCATCGCCCGGCCGCGGGAACCAGATGAAGAACCCGACCCACATGATCGCGAACAGCAACGCCGCGCTCGACGCCGTCCACGAGAACGGAAACATCAACAGAGCAGCACCCAATGCCGGACCGATCACGGTTCCCAGACGACTGCACATCTGTTCCACTGCAAACAGATCCGTACGACGCATGACTCCTGAGGTTTCGAGTTCGCGTCCGTATTCGGCGTTGGCCGACTCCACTGCGGGTGCGAACAGAGCCGCGGCGAACCCGACCAGAAGCACACCGACGATCACCGCCGCCATACTCTCGGCCAATCCGAGCATCAGGAAGCCGACCACGCGAACTGCGATGCCCAGCAGGATGATCGGACGCTTGCCGAACCTGTCGGCGAGGCTTCCACCGATGAAGAACATGCCCTGCTGACTGAACATCCGGAGTCCGAGGACCAGGCCGACAATCCAGGCCGCGAATCCGAGGTCCTCCGAAAGGTGCACCGCGAGAAAGGGGACAACCAGATAGAACCCGATGTTGAACAGCACCATCGAAAGAAGGAGCAACTTCACCACCGGCGGCAGGACACGAACCTTCGCGAAGGTCTTGTTACCGGGGAAACGCTCACTGAGTACCACGACCAGAAGACTATTGCCCGCGCGGTGTTCTGTGGAAATCTGCCATTTTGCAATTGGTTAACTGTCCGTTTAGGTAGCGATGGTAATCATCTTCCGGGGGTTCGAGCACACGACAACGAGAGCCGGGATTTGATGAATGGATTGACGCGCCGTCAGATGGTCAAGGCGATGGCGGTAGCCGCAGGGACAGTCACCGCAAGCGCATTTACCTTGGGTGCCAATACCTCCGTCGCGGGGGCGAACCCCGCGCAGGAGATCAAAGTGCTCTCCCTCAATACCTGGCACGGCGGAACCAAGATCAACGGTGGCCTGCAGCTGATCGCCGACATGATCATCTCGACCCAGGCGTCGATAGTTCTCCTGTCGGAAGCCGGCACTGCGACAACTGTATTGGCCGACATGCTGACCAAATCAGGAACCACCTTCTACGGAGCAGCGTCCTCCGACGTGGGGATTCTCTCCAAGTTTCCGATCGAGGAAACAGCCGACCTGAACTCGATGATCAAGGCAGTCGTGACGGTCGACGGCAAACAAATCGCTGCTTACTCGGCACATCTGGCCTACACGTCCTACGCAACCTATCTACCGCGCGGATACGGCGCGGGTGTTCCCACGCCTGGAGAGTTCTCCGAGTTCGGCTGGAACAAGATGCCGTCCGGTCCGGTCACGGACCCCGAGACGGTTCAGCGTGTGAACGTCAATTCGGGACGACCCCTGGCAATTTCGACGTTCATCGACGATGCGGCCGCAGAACGGGCGAGGGGCAGGTCCGTCATCCTCGGCGGCGATTTCAACGAACCGTCGGCCCTGGACTGGACCGACGGCACGCGAAATCTGTTCGACCACAACGGTGTCGTCATTCCGTGGGAATCCACCCGTCTGCTCGACCAAGCCGGATTTGTCGATGCATACCGCAGCAAGTACCCGAACCCGGCTACACACCCGGGCTTCACCTGGCCGTCCGACAATCCCGACGTCGACACCTCACAGCTCACCTGGGCACCCGAGGCAGACGAACGCGATCGGATCGACTACATCTTCGCCGACCGCGCTTCCGAGCTGAAGTTGGGATCTGTAGGAATCATCGGACCCCGAAAGACGATCGTGCACAACAAAAGAGTGGAGGAGAACTCCCAGGACAACTTCATCGCTTCACCGACGCCGTGGCCGACCGATCACAAGGCCGTTCTTGCGACGTATCGTTTTGCCAGCTTCGGCGGCGGATCATCTACCGGTTCGTGGAGCGGTTCCTGACAGGGCATCTCGTAGCCAGTCGATCATCATCGGCGTCAACTCGGGCAGCTTGGTCACTGCGCAGTGCCCCGCATCCGGGATGACGTGTACCTGCGTGTTCGGGCGCTCTTCGAAGAGTGTTGTGTCCGAGAGCGGGATGTGAACGTCGTCGGCCCCGTTGACCACAAGCATCGGGGTCCGGCCGTCGTCGGCGGTCATCAAGACACTGCGATCGAACGCACGGAGACCCTGTACCAGCGCCTCTTTGGTTGCCGGGGCATCGAAACCCAGTGCGTTTCCGACGATGTCGCCCATGCCGTAGACCAGGCGCTCGGCATTCACGGTCTCGAACGCACCCTTGACCGGGGCGCCGATGTTGATCACCGCATCGACGGCGCCGGTCAACCCCGAGCGCACGGCGAAGTTGCCGCCGAAGGAGACTCCCAGGTGCGCCACCTGCCCGTTGCCGAGAGCGCGAGCCGTCGATACGAGCCCGTCGATCACCTCGTCACCGAAAGCATCGAGAGGAACGGGTGATTCACCAGTTCCCGGCTGATCGAAAGCAACAACCGTCACCCCGGCGTTCGTCGCGAACGCACTGGCCAACGGATGCATGTCCATCTTCCAGCCGTCGACGCCGCCGCTGAGCAACAGGACGGGTGCGTCTTCGTACCGTCCGTCCGCCGAGAGGATGTGTACCGGTAGCTCGATCTCGCCGTTTCGGTAGGGCAGGGAGAGGATTCGACGCTCGAACTCGAGCCCGAATCCTGTTGCTGCCTTGACGTATTCGTCCACCTGATTGCGCAGAGCCCGTCGACGGGATTCGTTGGCCAGCACCGGGAACTTGGCGATTCCGTAGATCATCGCTGCCAGGGAATGATTGCCGGCCGCGGAGTACTTCGCCGCCAGCGCCGACCACTCGTACGACCAACCACCCGGCGCGTCGGCCCAGGTCGAGTTGATGGACGCGCGCAGTTCCTCGAGATCCGAGACGGGGAGCCCGAAGCTCAGAAACTGTCCTGTGCGCTCTTCGAAGAGGCCTCGGTGATCGACAGGAAATTCATATGACATGGGAAACACCCCTCAATTCATCTCTAACGCAACGATCAGTTGCATTAGCTCAGTGAACCATGTGTCTCCAGCTAACACAACACCTTGTTGCGATAAGGTTGACCCATGACCTCGACACCACAACGGCCCGGAGGGCGTAGCGCCAGGGTGCGCGAGGCCGTCCTGGCGGCCACCGCGGCCGAACTGTCCGAACGCGGATTTGCAGCGATGACCATCGAGGACATAGCCGCCCGTTCCGGAGTCCACAAGACCACGATCTACCGGCGATGGAGCACGCTGTCCCAACTGGTGGCCGACGCGGCCGTCGAGGTATCGGCAACTACCGTCCCCATCCCGGATACCGGTTCCATCGAATCCGACCTGCGCGAGATGGCCAGATCGATAGTCGCACTGGTGACAAGCGAGTCGGGCGGCGCGTTGGTGGCTGCACTGTTCTCGGACGCGGTTCGTACGCCAGAAGTGGCGAGACTCAAGCGCGAGTTCTATTCCGCACGTTACGAACTGGCCGACATAGTGGTCCGCCGAGCAGTCGAACGCGGGGAAATCTCCGAGAAGGTCTCAGCTGCTGATCTTCTGGCGGCCGTCGCCGCGCCCATCTACTATCGCCTGTTGGTCGCCGATCTACCTGTCGACCAGTCGGTTGCCGATCGCGCTGCTGCCGGCGCGCTCGCTGCGGCGCACGCCGGAGCACTCGATCAGACCGAATGAGCCAGTGAATTCAGCGCTTCCACAATTGCCTCGTTGAATCCACCCCCGCCATGCCCGGCGTCGTCGAGCACCACCAACTCACTGCCCGGCCAACGCTGGTGGATCGCCCAGGCAGTGTCGAGTGGTCCGGAAATGTCATACCGGCCGTGCACGAGAATCGCGGGAATCTCGGCGAGACGGTCCATTCCGTCCAGGATCTGATTCGGCGCGAGGAAGCAATCGTTGGCCCAGTAGTGCGTGACCAGCCTGGTCATCACCCGACGGAAGTCCGGATTCTGGTATCGAACACTCGGAGTCCACCCCGGCATCAGCGACACATGTACGTCTTCCCAGCGGCACCACTGCACCGCAGCATTTTCCCGCACAACAGGATCCGGATCGGCGAGCAGTCGCGCGTATGCCGCCGGGACGTTCCCGTCACGCTCTTCCACCGGCAGCGGCGCGACGAACTCTTCCCATTCACGCGGAAATATCCTGCCCATGGCACGGGTGATCCATTCGATTTCCACTCTCGTCCCGCCGGTGATCGCGCCCAAAGCCATCGCGATCACCCGCTCGGGAAACGCTTGGGCGTACACCAGACCCAAACTGACGCCCCAAGAAAGGCCGGAAACGATCCATCGTTCGATACCGAGATGTTCACGAAGACGCTCGATGTCGTCGAGGATGTGCGCCGTCGTGTTCACGGTGAGATCGACGTCCGGGCTACTCGCGAGAGGAAGGCTGCGCCCACAGCCTCGTTGATCGAACAGAACTGCGCGAAAGGTTTCGGGATCGAAAAAACGCCTGGCGCCGACAGTGCATCCCGCACCGGGACCGCCGTGGAGATAGAGAACCGGGACACCGGCCGGGTTACCGACGGTCTCCCAGTAGAGGCTCTGACCATCGGGCACTTCCAACAGTCCCGACTCGTACGGTTCGACGGGCGGGTACAGGACAGCGCTCATGGGCGGTAATTCTTCCATCAACCGACGTGTCCGGTATGCAGCACGCGTCCGGGCTATGGCCTAGCGTGGACAGGACACCTCTGCGACGGGAGTACACCAGATGCGTGATGGGTTCAGGTTGCCGGGGTACGGTGGCGCCGCGGTATTCCTTCGCAGTCATGCGGTACCCGCCGCTGTCTTCGAATCCGACGTACCCACACTCGTTTTCGACGTAGGCCTGCTCAGCCCCGATCGGTTCAATCAGTATCTCAGCAGACACACCGACGAAGGATTTGTCGAACGGCTGGCGGCGTTCTTCTTTCACGCGGCCGCAGACTTTCATCCCGAGAAATCGCTTCCGGCGTTCACCGACGAACGACTCGGGCTGATGATCTCGGTCTGTTCCAGCACCGATCGAGAGGTGGAACTCGACTTCTCACTCGCCGAGGATCCCGAATCGGAGGACACCGAACGCGACGAGATGACCTTCGAGACAAGCCGAGTCGTCCTCGCGACCTCGGCTCAAACGGTTTCTCGACTCACCGGTGGAGTAACCACCCACTTCGACGGAGAGTGGTGACGACATGGGATTCCTCTTCGAGGTTCTCGATTTTCCCGACGGCAGTCGGATGACCGACCTGTGGAACAACACATGGGCCGAGCCTGCAACCGGAGAGGAGATCACGTCCGGCCACTTCATTCACCTCGGAGACGATCAGCACGTCGACGTGGAGACAGATTTTCTCAGTAGCCACCTCCCCTTCAACGTGGCAGGCTTCGGCGGAGTCTTTCCCGACGGCAAACCCTGGATGTTCGTCATGCAGAAGGCACCGGCCGACCTCGCGACTAGGCTGCGCGGTGAGGACGATCCACACTCGCTTCTGCGCGGATCACTCGACCGCGCCATGTCTTTCAATCCCGATGCACTGGTGGCCGAGGAATTGTCCTGGAGGCATGACGATCTGGTGAAGGTGTACGAGGAAGAGGGGATCCCAGCAGCATCCATCGCCGGCTGGTCGGCCGCGGACCTCCTGCGCGGCCTGTTGGCGCAGTGTTGCAATGCCGAACTTGCCGCCGTCGTCGCCGGATACCCCGAATGTGCCTACCCCGAATCGGCGCATGCGTGCGAAGCAGACGTGTTCTCCGACGTGTTCGCCGGTTGGGTCAGCGGACTGCGGTGATGTGACGGAGGAGACCCCACCCTCTCAATATTTCGGAGTAGACTCATTTATGAGCGTGATCCGAAATGAGACGAGGTGAGCGGGATGACGAAATCGGACCAAGAGTTGGGTCGTCGTGAACGCAACAAACTCGAGAAGCAGACACGCATCTTCGACGCCGCGGCCGAACTGTTCGCGGAAAAGGGCTACAGCGCAGTCACAACTCAAGAAATTGCCGATCGCGCCGATGTAGCCGGTGGCACCCTCTTTCGTTACGCCGCAAGCAAAGCCGAGCTACTGCTCATGGTGTACAACGCGGAGTACCGCAAGCAGATCGAACTGGGAGAAGAGCGTGAGGCCAAATCGACGGGCACAGAAGATCGTGTGCTCGAGCTGGTTTCACCCCTGCTGATCGCGAGTCGCCGAAACGACGAGAACACCGGTATCTACCAACGCGAAGTGTTGTTCGGCGAGCCCAGCGAATGTTTCCGGGCCGAAGGTCTGGAACTCTCGCAGCGCCTGCAAACGCGGATTGCGCAAATCTTGCTCGAGGGGCACCCCAACCACACCACCCGAACCATCACTGCAGCGCGAACGATTTCCAATGTGCTGCACTTCGAAATAGCCCGCGCGGCATTGGACCGGATCACGGCTGACGAACTCACGAACATCGTTGCCGCACAAGTTCGATTGACGCTTGCCGGACTACCCACCGAAAAGGATTGAGGATCGAAAATGACTGAACTGAAGCAGATCACCGTTCTGGGTACCGGAGTTCTCGGCTCGCAGATCGCCTATCAGACCGCCTATCACGGATTCGACGTCGTCGCGTACGACATCAACGCCGAGGTCATCGAGAAGGCCAAGGCTCGGTTCGACTCGTTGGCCGCGGCCTACAAGGCCGAAAACGTCGAGGGCGCCAAGGAAGGCAAGGCCGACGAAGCGCTGCAACGTATTACGTACTCGTACGACCTAGCCGAAGCCGTGACCAAGGCCGATCTTGTCATCGAGGCAATTCCCGAGGACATCGCCATCAAGCGCGACACCTACGAGAAGCTCGCCGCAGTAGCTCCGGAGCACACGGTGTTCGCAACCAACTCCTCGACGCTTCTGCCGAGCGACCTCAAGGAGTTCACCGGCCGCCCCGAGAAGTTCCTCGCACTGCACTTCGCAAATCACGTGTGGGTCAACAACACTGCCGAGGTCATGGGCACCGAGTCCACCGACCCCGCCGTGTACCACGAGGTCGTCGAATTCGCGAAGAACATCGGCATGGTGCCGATCGAACTCAAGAAGGAGAAGGCGGGTTACGTACTCAACTCGCTCCTGGTCCCGCTCCTCAATGCAGCATCCGACCTGCTGATCGACGGCATCGCCGATCCCGACATGGTCGACAAGACGTGGCGTATCGGCACCGGAGCCCCGTTCGGCCCCTTCCAGATCATGGATGTCGTCGGGTTGACCACCGTCTACAACATCTCCTCCCAGGGCGGCGAGAAGCAGCGCGCGTTCGCCGACTACATCAAGAAGAACTACATCGACGAAGGCAAGCTCGGCGTCGCTGTCGGCGAGGGCTTCTACAACTACAAAGGCTGATCAACTGCAGGGCTGATCAACCAACAGGCTCACCGCGCGGTGGCTACGACGTGAATTCACGTGGTATCCACCGCGCGGACGTCTGTTGTCAGTAAGTCCGAAACCACCCTGAGCAATTGTGACGCAAGCTTCTTCACGTGCGAACCCATCCTCAGGAGAGATCCCCACATGCGTCGTTCCGCCATCTCGGCACTCACAACATTGGTACTGCTCGGCGCCGGAACACTGGTCAGCACACCCGCTGTCGCCGCTCCCCTCGCGTGTGGCGGAATCTCCACCGGTTCGTTCTCAGGCTCCGCCGGCGGCTCGGAGTACCTGTGCGCCAAAGAAGGTGACCTTCTGGACGTGCGCATCGGCGACGTTCATGCGACGCAGCCTTCCCTCGGCTACGACGAGGTGTACTACAAGCTCGGGCGATACACGCTCGGAAAAGACACGATCAACAAGAAGTTCGACGACTGGTGCGAGGCGAACGGCCAGATCCAGGCTGCGACCGCTACTCCTGCCTCGACGCTGAAGGACCCGTCGTCCTTCACCTGCCAGCTTCCAGTGGGTCAGGAAACCGCCGAGAGCATCGCGCCCATGAAGACCGTGGTCGTCGGACCCCGCGGCGATCTCTACCTGACCGACGGTCACCACACCCTCACGTCCTTCATCGAGACGGCCGACGGAGGCCCCGACCTGCACGTGCGACTGCGGGTTCTCGGCAACCTCAGTGGCCTGAGTGAAGGCGCCTTCTGGACCGAGATGGAAAAGAACAAGTGGGTCTGGTCGCGTGACGTGGACGGAAACCAGGTACCGGTCCAGTCCCTGCCGAAGAGCGTCGGCCTGGCCAACTTCGCCGACGACAAGTACCGCAGCCTGATGTACTTCTCCCGCGACATCGGATTCGCCGCCGGCACGATTCCGTTCCAGGAGTTCTACTGGGGTGCGTGGGTCCGCGACGCCGCGCCCGTCGACCTCACCAACTGGAATCGCGACGACCTCTCCAGCTACCTGGCCACCGTGAAGTCGGTGACCAAAGCACAGACCGCGTTGGCGGGTGATGCCGTCGTCGACAGCGGGTTCACGGCCGCCGATCTCGGAGTCCTGCCGGCCTGGAACGACGGCAAAGCGGAGTCCAAGGGCGAGTTCGCAAAGCTGTCGAAGCCGTACACAGACGACAAGCCGGGCAAGATCGCCTACGCACTTGCCTACAAAGCAACCCTCTGACCTGCTCGGATCCAAGTCACACCCAGCAGACTTGACTAAGGTAAGCCTCTACTCAGTAGTCTGATCCCATTCGGGTGCCGCTTCATCGAAGCAGCGACGCCCTGCCCTGACGGAAACCATGCCGTCGTATCTGCCCGGTCGATCAATCTCCGGGCAACCAGGACAGGGAGAAGGTTGCTGCAGTGAGCACGTCCATCGTCGGTTTGTACGACCCCGCAGATGACAAGAGCAGTTGCGGGGTCGGGTTCATCACGCGCAAGGACGGCGTGCAGACCCACGATGTCCTGATCAAGGGCCGCGAAGCGCTCTGCTCGGTTCCGCACCGCGGCGGTATGTCCTCCGAGGGCGTCGGCGACGGCGGCGGCGTCTCGGTGGACCTCTCCCTCCGGTTCTTCCGCAAGGTAACCGGGCGCCCCGACCTTCGCGCCGGACGCTTCTGCGTCGGCAACTTCTTCCTTCCGGACGACGACGCCCAGCATGCACGCGCTGCCGCCCTGGTCGAACGTGAACTTCTCGATCGCGGTTTCACCACTCTCGCAGTGCGCGACGTCCCGGTCGACAACTCGGCGATTCGGCCGGCCGCGATCGCGCATCAACTTCCGGTCAGGCAGTGGATTTTCGAGGTCCCCACTCCGCGTCCCGAGCCTGCGGTAGTCGATCGCCTCGTGCACGAGGCCCTGCTCGCCATCGAGGCAATCGCGTACAACACGCCTGCACTACGCGGGTTGTACCCACTGTCCCTCAGCGCGAGGACTCAGGTTCTCAAGGGCCGCTTGAACTCCGACGAAGTGATCCCGTACTTCCGCGACCTGGTCGACCCCGATCACGCTGTCCACACGATGTACTTCCACACGCGATTCTCGACCAACACGGACCCGCATCCCACGATGGCGCAGCCGTTCCGGTTCATGGCTCACAACGGAGAACTGAACACGGACAAGAAGAATCGGCTCTCCGAAGCTGCGGTGGCCAGTGCAAAACGACGTGCGATCGTCCGTCCGCCCGGTCAGTCCGACAGCTGTCGACTCGATCAGACTCTGGAAGCACGCGTCATCGAGGACAGCGTCGATTTGGTGACAGCTGTGGTCTCGATGATGCCCCCTGCCTGGGAAAACGACACCACTCTCTCCCCCGCAGTGCGTGCGATGTTCGAGTACTTCTCGCTGTACGAGGAGAAGAACGACGGACCGGCAGCGCTGGTGTTCGGCGACGGCACCATCATCGGCGCCCGCCTGGACCGCCTCGGCCTGCGTCCACTTCGCACGATCGAGACACACGACTACGTGTGCGCATTCTCCGAAGCCGGACAGATCGCGTTCGCACCCGAGACGGTGATTCACCGTGGACGCGTCGAGGCCGGCGGAATGCTGTACTTCGATCATCGCGATCGCCATACCTATACCGCCCGCGAAGCCCTGGAAAAGATTGCCGCACAGCGTGACTACCGGTCTCTGCTGGAGCAGTCACGAATCCTGATCGAAGACATCCCCGCTGTACCTGCGGAGAAGGTCAGCTCACCGACGCGCTACAACGGAACGTTCGAGGTTCATCAGCGCTACATGGCGTACTCCCTGGATCAGGAGAGTTTCAAATTCCTGATGGATCCGATGCTCACGCACGGAGCCGAGAAGGTATCGGCCATGGGTTACGGCAACGCCATCAACGCGTTTTCCGATCGTGAAGGCGGTGTGGCACGCTACTTCTCGCAGCGATTCGCCCAGGTCACCAACCCTCCGCTGGACAGCATCCGGGAAGCGGACGGCATGACCCTCCGGGTCGCGTTGGGCGCGAAGATGACAGCCGGACAGGGCAAGCAGATCGTCATTTCGTCGCCGATCCTCGGGCATCTGGACATGCTCAAGATCCGCGAACAGAAGCACACCCCGCATCGCCGATTCGAAATGCTCTACCCCGCCGCGGGTGACGCGCAGGCGATGGTTGACGCGATGACCGCGCTCGGCGACGCCGTTGTCGCCTTCGCAGCAGAACAGGGCGGGATCGCAGTCCTGACCGACCGGCACGTATCTCATGAGCGCGCAACGCTTCCCGCGATCATGGTCGTCGGAGCACTGAACCAACGCCTCATCGACGCAGGCCTGCGATTGCGTGTCTCTCTCATCGTGGAGAGTGGCCAGATCGAGTCCTCCCACCACGTTGCGGCTGCACTCGGATTCGGCGCTTCCGCCGTCTACCCGCTCTCCGTTCAGTTACGAGCCGAGGAGAAGTTCGCCGCCGATCCGGATGCCGCGTTCAGACGCTTCGCGAAGGCTGCCGAGAAATCCCTCATGAAGACGATGGGACGCGTCGGCCTGTGCACCGTCGAGAGCTACATCGGCGGAGAATTCTTCGAACCCAACTTCCTCGATACGTCCGACCCTGTTCTGCGCCAGTGGTTCCCCAACATGAAGTCACCGGTGGGCGGCGTCGGTTTCGACACCGTCGCGGTGACCTCGAAGCAGTGGCACGAGCGTGCAAGCGAAGTCGAGGGTGAAAAGGACCTGCCACTGCTCGGCCTGTTCAAGGAGCGCGCAGACGGCGCAGGGCATTCGTTCGGTACCACCGCAGTCCGCAAGTACGTCGAGCTCACCGAAGAGAAGATCGCGTTCGACAGTCCCTCCGGCACCGAACAATTCGACGCTCTTCGCTTGCTTCCACTCGGGCGACTCGACGACGCATTCCGCCTCGACGCCGGGGCCTACCGGGCAACGAGCTTCGACCGGTTGACCACCGAACAGATCGACGACTTCGACATCACTGCCGGGTACCGGGACTTTTCTACCGTTATGGCTGCGGAACGATCGCGTCGGCCCGCAGCGTTGCGCGACGTCATCTCTGTTCCCGCCGACGTCACGTTTGCGGTTACGACAGCCGAGTTCGCCGAGCAGATCAGCCGATTCTCGGTACGCGGCAACACTACGATCGTGATGCGCGGAGTCCAGTGTGAATCCGCCGCAGACGACCGGTACACGCTTCGCCTGGACGGTCCACTGGCCGGTGACAGCGCGCGAGCAAAAGCACTCGGCGACGCTCTCTGCGCCACCTTTGCCGCCGATATCACCATTGAAGCCATCACACCGGATCTTGCGCTGAGGGCAACCGGCATCGGGGCAGAGTTCCTGTCCAAGCTGAGGGTCGCACCGGCAGGTGTTCCTCTCTCCGAGGTACAGAGCGCCAGCGACATCACCCCGAAGTTGGCGTCGGGTGCCATGAGTCATGGCGCGCTGAACGCTCCGGCGCACGAAGCCGTCGCACACGGCACGAACATGGTCGGCGCGATGTCCAACAGCGGCGAAGGCGGCGAACACCTTTCGCGCTACAACACGATTCGTGCGTCGCGCATCAAGCAGTTTGCATCCGGACGCTTCGGAATCTGGGCGGGATACCTCGCCGACCCGATGCTCGAAGAGATCGAGATCAAACTCGGCCAGGGCGCAAAACCCGGTGAGGGCGGGCAGCTTCCGGCCGCCAAGGTCACCGTAGACATTGCTGCCGCCCGTGGCGGAACGCCCGGCGTCGAACTGGTATCGCCTCCGCCGCACCACGACACCTACTCCATCGAGGACCTCGCTCAGCTCATCCACGACTGCAAGGCAGCGCGCATCCGGGTGATCGTGAAGTTGGTGTCCTCGGAAGGAATCGGCACCATCGCCGTCGGTGTCGCCAAGGCCGGCGCCGATGTCATCAACGTCGCCGGAAACACCGGTGGCACCGGCGCCGCTTCGGTGACCAGCCTCAAGTACGCGGGTCGTGCGGCCGAGGTCGGTATCGCGGAGGTCCATCAAGCTTTGTGTGCCAACGGGCTTCGCCAGAAAGTCGTTCTGCGATGCTCGGGCGCGCATCAGACCGGCAGCGACATCATCACTTCCGCGCTACTGGGCGCAGACAGCTTCGAGTTCGGTACGTCTGCGCTGATGATGATGGGCTGCGTCATGGCCAAGAACTGCAACATCAAGTGTCCGGCCGGTCTGACCACCAACCCGGAACTGTTCGACGGCGATCCCCGCGCCATGGCGCAGTACCTTCTCAACATCGCTCACGAAACTCGGGAACTCCTCGCGAATCTGGGAATGCGATCCCTTCAGGAAGCGCGGGGTCGAACTGATCTCCTGCATCTGCTCGATCACCCGTCCATCGTCGGCAATCTGAAACTGGACGCGATGTTCGAGTCCGCCCCGGACATCACCGTCGACAATCCCGTGTACCTCGAGCGTGAGTACGCGCTCGACGAGAAGATCATGGACGAGGTTCGCACGGTGCTCTTCAACCGTGGCGAGGCCTCGGTCGCCGTGTCCGGACCTGAATTCGCCGAAGGTGCACTACACCTGGGTAACCGGAACAAGAGCGTCGGTGGGCAGTTGGCGATCGACCTCGAACGCGAACTCAACTACGGAGCGGCCGGCCTTCTCGCTCCGGGGGTACTGACTGACGAGCGTGGGCGACGATATCTGGCTCCGGGCAGCGTTCGCGTCCTGACGACCGGATCTGCGGGCCTCTCGTTCGGCGCATTCTGCAACGACGGCATGCACCTGGAACACACCGGGACATGTAACGACGGTGTGGGAAAGAGCATGAGCGGCGGCGTGATTGCCGTGCGCAGCCCAGGCGGCGGCTCCAGTGACGCCGGCGGAAACGTGTTGATCGGCAACTTCGCGCTCTTCGGCGCCACCGGCGGACGAGTGTTCGTCGAAGGTGAAGCAGGCGATCGCTTTGCAGTTCGCAACTCCGGCGCCAGTGCTGTCGTCGAAGGTGTCGGCGACTTCGCCGGCGAGTACATGACCAACGGTGCTGTCGTGAATCTCGGCGAGTTCGGCAAGGGTGTCGGCAACGGCATGAGCGGCGGGTTCTTCTACCAGTACGACCCTCGCGGCGAACTGGCACTGCGAGCAAGTACCGATTCCGTACTGCTGGGTTCGATCACCGCTGCGACCGATCCTATAGCCGCCGTCCACAACCACGCGGTACAACTCCTGCTCGAACTGCATGTGGAAGCAACGGGATCCGCACTCGGAACCCGACTGCTCGAGAACTGGGAAGTCGAACAGCACTCGTTCGTCTACGCCATGCCCAAGGCATTGATGCTTTACCAGGACAGCGATGCAATCCTGGCTGCGAAGTCGCACAAAGAGCTTCTCGAAGAATTGGCGTCCGCCATCGCAGCACGTCAGGTCCGCACGTTCAAACTCGCAGTGCGCGATGGGCGCCCCGCGCTGAACGGAGCAGTCCCCGCCTACGGCGAGACCGATACCGCGACGATGTATGCGCTGCTCAGTGCGTACACCGTGCTTCACTTCGCACAACAACTCGCCGCCGCCCGCACGCCGGGTGCGTCCGGACCCGACGATCCAGCAGTGCAGAAGGCGGCCCGAAACCTGGTACTGACCGAGGACTTCGCCCTCGTCCAGCACTTGGTCAAGTACTCGAAAGAGATTCTCGCCGGCTACGACGACGAACAGTTGGCTGCGTTGATTGCAGCCAAGCGCGTCGACGACTACAAACAGGCGCTGAGCCTGCGCAACGTGTTGGCCATGGACAGCCCGGCGACGTACGGGTGGATTCTGTTTCAAGACAACAAGAATCGGGACAAGCTCGGATCGCTGCCGAACTTCGACGAACTGTTCGCTTCGCGCACGATCCCCGACCTCGTGTCCTGACCTCCTCCCCCGAACGTAGGTGAGCTTCAAAATGGAAATCCCGTTCATCCCCGAATACGCACCGTTCACCGGCGACCAACGCGCGTGGCTTTCCGGATTCCTGGCCGGTCTACACTCACGAACTGTCATGCCCGGTCAAACCGGTGCTGCAACAGCGACAGTGGAGAGAACTGCCGGCGCAGCAGTGCACATCCTCTACGGAAGCCAGACCGGCAACGCGGAGTCCGTGGCCGAAGACGCGGCCGCAGCTGCTCGTGCCCACGGTCTCGAACCACTTGTCGCGGGTCTGGACACCGTGGATATCAATGCACTTTCCGCCATGCGCCGGGTGCTCGTCATCACCTCCACCTACGGCGAGGGCGAGATGCCTGACAACGCGCAGCTGTTCTGGGATGCAGTCGAATCCGAGAGTGCGCCCCGGCTGGAGGGTCTCTACTTCGGAGTACTCGCACTCGGTGACACCAGCTACGACGGGTTCTGCCAGTCGGGAAAGAACATCGACGCCCGCTTCGAAGCGCTCGGCGGGTCCCGGGTTGTCGACCGCACCGATTGCGACGTCGACTACGAGGATCCGGCGGCCGAGTGGATCGTTCGGGCCGTCGCTGCGGTGGCCGGTGTCGACGGTGATGCGGGAGCCGCTGCCGCGCCGGTTACGTCCGCTCCGACGAAGACCAAGTCCCAGTGGACTCGCAAGAACCCTTATCCTGCAACCGTCCTCGCCAACCGACTGTTGTCCGGCGAGGACTCCGCCAAGGAAGTCCGACACTTCACCTTTGCACTCGGCGAGGACGGTCTGGACTACGAGGCCGGAGATGGATTGGGCATCCGCCCGATCAACGACCCCGCTCTGGTCGAGGCGATCATCCATCAGCTCGGTGCGAGCAGTGACTACGTCGTCACCGCGAAGGACGGCTCGTCCGCACCGTTGGACCAGGTGTTGACCAGCGACTACGAGATCTCGATTCCCTCGCGCGATTTGATCGAAGACATCGCCCGACGCAGCGGCGACGCCGAACTGCAGCACATTCTCGACACGGAAGATCGGGAAGCGCTCGATGCGTGGCTGTGGGGCAAGGACGTTCTCGATCTCCTGCAGTTGGACAACAGCATTCGATTGAATCCCGAAGATCTGCTTGCACTTCTGCGCCCGCTGCAACATCGGGTCTATTCGATCTCCTCCAGCCCGCTGGCCCACGACGGCACCGTGCATCTGACGGTAGCGAGTGTGCGCTACCGCTCGGGCGAGCGGGACCGCGGCGGCGTCTGCTCGACGTACCTGGCGGACCGCGTCGGCGAGGGAGATCGGGTCGGAGTTTTTGTCTCCAAGAACAATTCGTTCCGCCTACCTGCCGATGACACTGCTCCCGTCGTGATGATCGGACCCGGCACCGGTATCGCACCCTTCCGCGCTTTCCTGCACGAGCGTCGCGCACGCAACGCGTCGGGGCAGAATTGGCTTTTCTTCGGCGATCAGCATCAGTCGAGTGACTTCATCTACGAGGACGAGTTGAACGGTCTGACCCGTGACGGTGTCCTGACGCGTCTCGATCTCGCATTCTCGCGTGATCAGTCCGAGAAGATCTACGTCCAGACTCGTATGCGTGAACAGGGCCGAGACTTGTTCGACTGGCTCGAAAACGGTGCGCACGTGTACGTCTGCGGCGACGCGACCCGGATGGCAAAGGACGTCGACGACGCGTTGCACGAGGTGGTCGCCGAGCACGGTGGGTTGGATGCGGACGCCGCCGAGGATTACGTCAACAACCTCAAACGATCGAAGCGGTATCTACGGGATGTCTACTGAGATGTGCCCGCACCGTGGCGAATGCCGTTGCGCAGCTTTGGCGCGCATGTCGGACCTGGACGCACTGCTTGCGCGTCCAGCGTTCCGCGGCGGACTGATCGACACCACACCTGAGGTAGTCGGCAAAATGTTGCCGCTCTTGGACGACGCCGTAGCGATCACCGTTGCAGGTCCGGTGGCTGTCAACGACTCGGGCAAGTACGCCGTTCCAACAGTTCCCGGCGATCCGCTGGTCTGCACGCCGGGACTCGTCTCTCTACGTTTGAACCCTTCCGCCCTCGGTTCGGTGGTGACCACTGACGCAGAACAGCACCTGCCCCCGACGCTTCGGATGTTCGATACCCACGGATCGAGTTCACACACTACGTATTTGACCCCGAACTCGGATCGTCTCGCCTTCGAAGCGATGCGAACTGCACCGAGCACTGTGAGGGAATCAAGCACTCCCGTCCAGACATCGAATACTCCCGCCTTTTGGGCCGAGGCCGATCAGCTGACACAGCTCGACTTCATCCTCGCGGACAGCGGCAGCGAACGTCGTAGCGGCTTGGTCGCTTTGGGTGCCCTCGGCTACCGGCGAGTCGATCCTCACCTCATGGCTGCCGGGATGGAGCACCTGTCCTACCATCAACTGCCCGTCACGAGTGTCGTCGCCGGCAACGGCTGCCTGCAGATCCACCGCGGTGATCTCGACGCCGCAGCCATGTTCGGCGGGACATTGACTCTAGCCTCGGACACCTGCCGAACGATGATCGATCTGAACGGCGTCTCGGAGTGTTGGCTGACCCGCACCCACGGAGTGCACGGTTTGACGACGTCTGTCGAGGTGTACGACTTCCGCCGCAAGTGCGTAGCCGTGTTCACTCAGACTGGCCCAACCGAATCCGCGGTCATGGCCGTATGGGAAGACGTCATGAGTTCCATTTCGGCCGCATCCTGAAGACCGAAGTACGACCCATTCGGGTGTAAGAAATCGGCGCATCGCGATAACTGGACGTGACGACCGAAGCCTAGCCTTGGGTTTCGGTCATTTGTCGTGTCTGCACCCGGACGCTGATTCAAGGAGTTATCCATGCCCCGCCCTCTCGTCGAACCGTCGCTGGTCCCGGCTTTGCGCCCGGCGCTGCCTGCATTGGCCGCCGGGGTGCTCGCGGCGGCAGCGTCAGGGGTCGCGATGCTCGGTGCGCTCTGGAGCGTCGTGCAGCTCATCGGTGAACCGTCGATGACTTGGGCCGGGTGGGCATGTGGGCTGTGGCTCACCGGGGTAACGCTCGCGGCCACGTCGTCGTGGCTCTCGCATCACGCCGAGTCGCTCTTCGAGGCCAGGCTTCGACGCCAGCTCGCAGCTCATCTCGTTCGACTGCCCGCAAGCACGCTGTCCCGCTACAGCGGAGACGCACTGAGGAGGCTCGTTTCGGACGACATCTCGGCGCTGCACCATATGACTGCGCACCTACCGGCCGAGTTCGCGACACTGATCGTGGTCCCGGCGGTCACGATCGCGGTACTGGTTGCCTCAGCCGGCCCCGTAGCGCTTTTCGCTCTCGCTCCCGGCATCGTGGCAGCACTGTTCTACTTGTTCGTGATCCCCAGAATGGCCGCTCGGCACAGCGCCGAAAGTGCGGATGTCATGGGCGACATCGTGACCGCCGTGGACGACTATGCCCGCGGTATCCACGTCTGCCGGATCTACGGCGCGCAGACCGGCGCTGCCGCCGACTATGCAGAATCGACAGCACGGTTCACCCGGGGAATGCAGGAGCGCGTTCGACTCGTGGCTACCCCCGCGGCCGTCGCGGTTGCCCTCATGCAGGCGACGGCGACGTTCGCGATCGCCTATGCCGTCGGATATCGCTGGGATGCAACGACGTTGGCCGCCACTATTCTCTTCAGTCTCGCAATCGTGACACCGGCCCTGCGGCTCGGGCACGGCCTCGACTACGTCGCGGCTGGACGCGCTGCTGCAGTCCGGCTCGCCGCTGCCCTGGACGAACCCACCCTCCCTGCCGGTGAAGCACTCACCGTTCCGGCGTCGAGTCCCTCCGACCGCCTGGAGATCGTCGACCTGACTGTCATGATCGCGGACCGCAGAGTCGTCGACGGCGTCACGCATGCATTCCGCCCAGCCGCGATCACTGCGATCACGGGACCGAGTGGAGCGGGCAAGTCGACGCTCCTGAAAGCACTGGCCGGCTTCGAGATCCCGGAACTGGGTACCGTCCGCTACGCGGGCCAGAGCGTCCTCACGATCGACGAGAACCTGCGGCCACAGTCCATTCTGCTCACACCCCAGGGCGCAGACGTGTTGCCGGCCACGGTGCGCGAGAACATCGCACTGGCCGCCCCCGATGCAACGGATGCGGAATACACCGCCGCACTACGCCGGGCACAGATCGACATCAGCCTCGACACCGACGCCACTTCACTCTCCGGCGGAGAACGTCAGCGAGTCGGGCTCGCTCGGGTATTCCTCTCGCCCGCAGCAGTACTGCTGCTCGACGAGCCGACCAGTGCGCTCGACGATCGGACAGCGGCCGAACTGCTGAAGGAACTGCGCGACTTCGCGCACGCTGAAGGGAAGACGATCGTGATCGTCACCCACGACCCTGCTCTTGCAGACGACGCCGACGATCGACTCGACCTCGACAGTCCCAACTCGCACAACGCCGCCTCGCGTAATGCCGCCCTGACTGGAGCCGAATAATGAACAGCGCCAATGCAGCCCGTCGCCGCTTGATCACCATCGGATTCGGTTGGGTGTCCGTTGCTGTCCTCGAGGCGATCGCGTACACCACCCTCGCCCTCTCGATCGCTGATCACCGGTCGCCGGTTCTCGTGCTGGCCACGGCCGCAATCGCTCTCTTCGTGACCGTCCTGGTCTCGCGGGGTGGTTACTTCACCGGGGCTCGACTCGTCGGCGATCTCTACGATGCGCTCGGTGACGCCTTCGCCCGCACCAAGCTGTCGTGGTTCACCGACGACAACCGGGCGCTGCTCGCCACCGTCGCCGGGCGCGGAATCCCGTCACTGATGAGCGTTCCCGCGCACCAACTTCAGACCTTCCTCGTTACGCCGCTGATTCCGCTACTCCTGCTTCCTGGGATCGCGGTCGTCGCGGGGCTAGGCGTCATGCTGCTGGTCGGCGGACTGCTCGCAGTGTCGCTCGCGGCTCAGACGCTCGCCCAACGCGCTCTCAGCCGAGCGGACGCGCGCCGGCACGAGGCCGAACTCGCAGCAACGCAGTCGACTCTCGAACTCACCGATCATCTCGAATTACTTCGCACGGCAGCCGGTCCCACACGTTCCGTCGAACGTATCGAGCGAAGTTGGCGGGATCAGGAAACCGCGCTTGCACGGACCAATCTCGCCGCGGCACCAGCGACATTCATCTCGGCGATCGCCACTATTGTGCCGCTGGCAGGCGCAGTGATCTTCCTCGCCGCCACCGGATTCGACGATCCCGCAGCCGCTCTAGCGCTCGTCATCCTCACCGCCCGCGCCGCTGCCCCGCTCGACGAACTCGCTCTGGCCGGAATCGGAGTCAATGAACTGCGTGCAACGGTTCGCGATTATCGCGCCGCGACTTCGGCTCCCGCACTACCCGAGCCCGCACCCCAGGACGCCGCTCGCCCTGTTGGAACTGACATCAAGGTCGTCGGAGTGGACCACGCTCCGGTTCTGCGCGGCATCAACGCGGAGATCCCCGCCGGGGAGCGTGTTCTCGTCGCAGGGCGCTCGGGTACGGGGAAGAGCACCCTTCTCGGGCTGCTCATGCGCTTCGACGACCCGGACCAAGGCAGCGTCACTCTGGGTGGAGTTTCATTGCGCGACTTGCCCTACGACGCTCTGGCTGCTCACATCGGCTACGTGCCACAAGATCCACTCGTGTTCTCGGGCACGCTCGGTGAGAACATCGGACTGGGAAGACCGGGCGCTACCGAAACCGAGATCGAGGACGCCGCCAGGCGCGCTGTCCTTGGCGCCGTTCTCGACCGCTCGACGCTCGGCATTAATCAGGACATCGGTCACCAGGGAACCGCTCTCTCCGGTGGCGAACGTCAGCGGGTGGCGATCGCTCGTGCCTTCCTCAAAGACGCTCCCGTCCTGGTGCTCGACGAGGCTACTTCGGCTCTCGACGAGGGCACCGAGCGCCGCATCGCCGGCGCCGTGCGGGAATTGGCGGCCACCGTCTTCGTCGTCACCCACCGCGACCCCGCCATCTGGGAGCCCACCCGCACGATCACGCTCTGACACCGCAAGCCCTAGCGCTCGCGTTGCAGTCCTTCTACTTCGGCAGGTGTACGACGGACAACCCTTGCAGGCGATCCAGCAGCAACGACGTGATCGGGAATGTCATGCAACACCACACTTCCGGCACCGATCACGGCGTTATGACCGATCGAAACTCCTGCACCGACGGTGACGGAGGCACCGAGCCACGTGTTCTCGCCGATGACGATCGGAGCGGCTCGCTCCCATCCCTCGCGGCGCCGTCGATGATCATCGACAGGGTGCAACGCTGTCATCAGCTGGGCTCCAGGCCCGATCCTCACGTCCGCACCGATCGTGATCAGCGCATCATCCATGAAGAACCCGTTCGCGTTGACGAATGCGTTGGCTCCGAGCCGAATGTTGTATCCGTAGCTGCATTGGAACCGCGGCACCACCAAAGCTCCGTCACCTACCTCACCAAAAAGGCTGGCGAGAGCCCGTGAGCGGACAGCGTCGTCGTCCGCCGCAGCCCCATTGAACGAGTCGAGTCGACGCCAACACTCAAGCCGCCGCTGCCGCAGCTCGTCATCATCGAGATACCACTCACCACGAGCAAGACGATCCGCCTGTTCTCCCACCCGCGGATCGTCGCACACCGCGCCACCGCACTCCGACTGGGCACACCGCACCCCATCGAGCGCTATAACAGGGAGGCTCCAATGCAGCCCGGACGGCGAACGAGATCGCACACCTTTACCGCCGGACCGATCACCCCGGGTTGCGCGGCTTTTTTCGTTCCATCGGTGACCCCAACCCGGGACACCTGCTGTACGAACAACCCGTCGCCACACAATCATGTGGCGACGGGTGAGCGCTTTCCGTTCTCCAGTTGTACGCCTACAGCTTCGCGCTGATGAGCGGCACGATATGTTCGGCCGCCCACGTCGTTCCGATCGGGCCACCGCTCGTGATTGCCCACAGAACATCCCCGCCGTCGGCGGTGCGAGGAGGCAGGCCAACCCAATGACCGGAGGACACAGCGCCGAGAGCTTGGAAGAGCTTCCCGCCGGTCAGCTTGTCGAAATCCTCTTCGCTGCCGGCGGCACTGCGACCGATCAGCAGGAAATCCGCATCGATGTTCTCGAGAAGTTCCTCTCCGACCGTGCTCTGAGTGACGAACTCCTTCGCACGCGGGTTCTCGGCAAAACCAAGCTCACCCAGGAATGTTGCCGGCGCCGAACCTGGCGCTGAAAGATACTGCAACCCATTGCCCGTGCCGTAGAAGATCGCCCAAGTCGCAGTCAGACCCGCGAGTTGCGGGTTTTCCTCACGCACTTTGGCGAAGTACTGATCATGCTCTGCCACAACCTTTTCAGCCGCATTCGAGAGATCGAGGGTCTCGCCCAGAACACGGATCGACTCCTTCCACGGCACGAGCATCCGCGACTTCGTGTCGGGGCTCGTCACCACCGGCGCGATGGAGGACAAACGCTCGTAGTAATCACCCATGGACAAACCACCCAGGCCGTCAGCCCAGCCGACGGCGACGATGAGGTCCGGTTCGCTCGCGGCGATCGCTTCGACGGGAAGTGTTCCGCCCATCGCGAACTCGAAGGTGTCGAGATTCTCTGCGTCGTAAGGCAACAAGTACGACTGGGAAGCCGATTCCTTCACCATCGACGAGGAGAGGACAGGTTTGACGCCGAGCGCGAGGAGCATTTCCGTGTCGACGGCGTTGGGCACGATGGCGGCGATCCGCTCCGGTCGCTTCTCGAGAATACTTGTACCGTATGGCGATTCCAGGGTCAGCGGGTAGGTGGTCGTTCCTTCCGCAGCGGGCAGGGCGTTCCCCTCCGAACCGGGAGAGGATGCCGTTTTCGAGTCTTCGGCCGAGGCCGAGCACCCGGTTACGAGGAGCGCTGCGGCGAGCGCGGCCCCGATCAGTCCGGTGATCCGTGATCGTCTGGTGCGCAGGACTGTCATTTCTGCCTTTCGGTGTTATCGAGCACTTTCGGTGTTGCTGAGGTGAAGGGTGTTGGGTGAGCGATGGAGCCAGGTCAGGAATCTGCCCGAACGGCCCCGCCGCGTTTCCAGTAGCCGGTGAAATCGATGTGGGTCTTCGCAATTCCTCGATCACGAATCAAATGACGCCGAAGCGAGCGAACCGTCGCCTGTTCGCCTGCAAGCCAAGCGAATACGCGTCCGTCAGGCCATTCGGCAGCACTGACCGCGTCGAGCAACAAAGTAGTAGCGCCGGGCTCGACCCCCTCGCGCGGCAACCACGTGACACTCACCCCGGACAACTCGCGCACCGATTGGATGTGAGCCGAGTCCGCAATTTCGACGAACACATGCCCCCTGGCATCGGCGGGCAATTCCTCGAGCAGACGTGCGATCGCCGGCAACGCGGTCTCGTCACCGACGGCCAGCAGATACTCGTGATCTTCCGGGAGTCCCTGCGATACAGAGGGGCCCGCGATGTGCATTCGGTCGCCCGGGCTGGCGTCCCGCGCCCAGGTGGTAGCCACTCCGTCGCCGTGAACAACGAAATCGACGTCGAGTTCCCTTGTTTGCGGATCGTAGCGGCGCACGGTGTATGCGCGGGCAAGCGGACGGCGCCCCGCAGCGAAAGTCACACTGCCGTCGACCATTACCGGCAGGACCGGGTCGGTTTCGCCGGGGTAGGTGAACAGCAACCGGATGTCGTCGTCGAAGCCCGTACTCGCGAAGGCGGGTTCGGCAATTCCGTCGGCGTTGGTGAAGGTGTCGAGTTGGGCTCCGGTGAGCGTCACTCTCCGCATGCCCGGCGTCACCTCTGTCACCCGATGTACCTCGAGTTCACGCAAGGTAACGGGGTACGCCGTTGTCGGACGGGTGTTTCGGGGCACGGAAAGTCTCCTCGGAAGCGCACGGACGGGGGTCCGGCCCACGTTCGATCACGACGGGAGGGCCAATAAATAAAGCTAGCCTGCCCTAATCAGTTAGGGTTATCCGTGCGTGCCGACTTCTTACACTCATCGGTCGGCTGGAAGAGAATGCATCGACGTCGGGAGGGCATCGTGGGACCACGGTTGGTGTTCCCCGCAGGCGAAGTCCCCGAGATCCCCGCTGCTCGGCTCGCCTCGACCGCGAATGAACGCGAGCCACTGCTGTTCTGGGTACATACCGGGCGCGCAGAATTGCAGATCAGCGGCCGTACCCGCAGTGTGACTGCGGGGTCGGCAATCTGGGTACCGGCGGGAATCGCGTACAGCATCCGGGTCGATCCGGGCGCGGTCGCATTTCCCATCCCACTGCCCGCGGCCGACCTGCCGCCCGCGTTGAACCGGGTCATCGACTTCGAGATCCCAGCAGACTGGCAGGACTGGCTCGTCCACCAATTCGCGCACAACTTGGGATTTCTTCGGGGTGAGACGGCAGCGGGAGCCGGACTGATCGAGCTTGTCGCGGGTGTTCACTCCGACGGGGACGACAACTCCCCGTCATACTCGCCACCGCGCTTGCCACGCTCGGCCGAAACCCTCGAGATCGCACGCACGCTGCTGCGGACGCCATCCGACGACACCGAACTTTCCCGGTTCGCCCAGCAACTCAAGATCGGTGTCCGCACCCTGCAGCGCCGATTCACCGAGGAAACGGGATTGTCATTCGTGCGCTGGCGTACTTCGGCCCGGATCGCGGCAGCGACCTCATATCTGGCCGCCGGCCGCGAAATCGGCTGGACGGGTAGCCAGGTCGGATTCGCGACACCCGCGGGCTTCACCCGCGCCTTCCGAGAACACACCGGCATGACACCCACCGACTACGCACGCGCCAACCGGCGCCCGACGCCGCCCCGTGAAGACGAGACCCTGGCACAGGGCGTTGCATTGTTGTCCGAAGAAGGCGCCCGGTCAGGATCGGCACCAGCACCCCCGATGATCCCCGCAAGTGGAACGTGGGCACGGGTCAACGACTTTCACGTCGTTGTCTGGATCTACCGAGGCTCCGCCCGGGTCACTTTCGGCGACCGAACCTGGAATCTGCGACGGGGTGACGCGATGTGGCTTCCCGCTGGAGTGCGCAACAGCGTCGAGATCGCCGAAGGCTCTTTGTTACTTCCCCTCGGATCCCAGCCGGGCGCCTCTCCCGTCACCGCACCGCCCCCACGTGTGCTGCACTTCGCGCGCGAAGCGCAGGCGTATCTGCTGCACACGGTGGTCGCCAATTACACCCACCTGCGCCCCGAGATCCACGACCCCGCCCGGATCGCGAGGCTGATTCGAAGTGCCGCGGCAGCGCCCCTACCCAGCGGCGATCAGGCCGATCCAGTCGAAACGATCCTTGCCGCACTCCGGAAGAACCCCGCCGATTCGCGCACGCTGCCGGATTGGAGCGCTCGGCTCGGCGTCGACGAGGACATGCTCCTCAAAGACTTCGTAGCGGCCACCGGCCAGAGCTTCCCGCGCTGGCGCGGTCAGTTGCGGATGACCCTCGCCCGCGCTTATCTCGAGGAGGGCCTCGCGGCCGGGGAGGCTGCCCGTCGACTCGGCTACGCGCACGCGTCCGGATTCACCAAGGTCTTCATCGCGGCTCACGGCATGTCGCCGCGGGATTACCAACGCCGCGGTTGGCGGGGCGCTCCCGAAGGACTCATCGACCCGTGAACCTCCGTCGGATTCACATCTACCGCTCGTCGCCGCCCTTGGATTCCGGCGACAGGGCCGGGAACCAGATGTCGGTCAGAACCTCGGCCGCCTGCACCCGAGTCACGTCGATCGTCCCCTGCACGGCCCAGCGTGTGAAGAATCGCTCCAGCTGGCTCACGAGCAATTCGACGCGCAACCTCGCCTCGTCATGCTGTTCCACCGGCCACCGACCCAGATACTTGGGCATGGCATTCGGTAGTTCGGTCATACCGTCTCGCGCCGTCTCGCGGAACTCCGGTTCGAGTGCCACGGCCTCGTCCCACGCCGGCAGCAGGCGCTTGTTCTCGTCGAACCAGTCGAAGGCACGCTCCAGCCACGCAGTGAACTCCACGCGAGAGTTCGTGTCGAGGACCCGATCGAGATCGATGTAGAAAGCGAACGCACTCGCCGCCATCCCGGCCGCGCCGATCGTCTTGAGCATCTCCACCTTGCTGGCGAAATGCACGTAGAACGTGGCTCTACTGCATCCGACGACCGAGGAGATGTCGTCGACCGTGACAGCCGCGTATCCCCGTTCCTCGAACAGAGTGCGTGCGGCGTCCACGAGTTTGGCCCGCGTCGCGCGTTTCTGCTCGTCGCGAAGGGTTCCCCGCCTGTTCTTCGGGCCATCGGTAGTCGTGCTCACGTCGCCCACCTTGCTCGCATTTCGACTTCCTGGCAAATCACCGACTCACCGTCATCAAAAAACATTGCGTCATTCATTGACACATCGTCAGCGAATGGCGCACTATGACTCAAGTCACTTCTCGGGCTTCGATTCTTCTTCGCGCACGCCCGAGACAGAACAGAAAGCGATGGCGAATGAGCCCCTCCCCCTTGCCGAGCGTCTGCATCATCGGCGCCGGGCCTACCGGAATCACGACGGCCAAGCGAATGAAGGAATTCGGAATACCCTTCGACTGCTACGAAGCGTCCGACGAGGTCGGCGGAAACTGGTACTACAAGAACCCCAACGGAATGTCGGCCTGCTACCAGAGCCTGCATATCGACACGTCGAAGTGGCGCTTGGCATTCGAGGACTTCCCGGTCTCTGCTGACCTTCCCGATTTCCCCCACCATTCCGAACTCTTCCAGTACTTCAAGGACTACGTCGAGCATTTCGGCCTGCGTGAGTCGATCATCTTCAACACCAGTGTTGTTGCCGCAGAGCGTGATGCAAACGGACTGTGGACGATCACGCGCTCGGACGGCGAAGTCCGTACCTACGACGTCCTGATGGTCTGCAATGGCCACCACTGGGATCCCAACATCCCGGATTACCCAGGCGAGTTCGACGGCGTCCTCATGCACAGCCACAGCTACAACGACCCGTTCGATCCGATCGACATGCGCGGCAAAAAAGTTGTCGTGGTCGGAATGGGGAACTCCGGCTTGGACATTGCTTCCGAACTGGGGCAGAGATACCTCGCCGACAAGCTCATCGTCTCGGCACGCCGCGGCGTGTGGGTGTTGCCGAAATACCTGGGCGGCGTGCCGGGAGACAAACTGATCACCCCGCCCTGGATGCCTCGGGGGCTGCGCCTGTTCCTGAGTCGTCGATTCCTCGGCAAGAACCTGGGAACCATGGAGGGCTACGGACTACCCAAGCCGGACCACCGCCCCTTCGAGGCACATCCGTCAGCCAGTGGCGAGTTCTTGGGACGCGCCGGGTCCGGCGACATCACCTTCAAGCCGGCGATCACCAAACTCGACGGAAAGCAGGTTCATTTCGCCGACGGCACCGCGGAGGACGTCGACGTGGTCGTCTGCGCCACCGGCTACAACATCAGCTTCCCCTTCTTCGACGACCCGAACCTGCTGCCGGACAAAGACAACCGTTTCCCACTCTTCAAACGCATGATGAAGCCCGGAATCGACAACCTCTTCTTCATGGGACTCGCTCAGCCCATGCCGACGCTCGTCAACTTCGCCGAGCAGCAGAGCAAGCTCGTCGCGGCCTACCTCACCGGGAAATACCAACTGCCGTCCGCGAACGAGATGCAGGAGATCACCAAGGCCGACGAGGCGTACTTCCTCGCCCCCTATTACAAGTCACCGCGCCACACCATTCAGCTCGAGTTCGACCCGTACGTCCGCAACATGAACAAGGAAATTGCCAAGGGCACCAAGCGTGCCGCGGCCTCGGGGAACAAGCTACCTGTTGCGGCGCGTGCAGCCGCACACGAACTCGAGAAGGCGGATCGCGCATGAGCACGGTGAACGGTCACTGCAACAACGAGTTCGAAGCCGTCCGCACCGCCTTCGAGGCGCAACTCGAATCCGGTGAGGAGTTGGGTGGCTCCATCGCCATCACCGTCGACGGAGAAGCCGTAGTAGACATCTGGGGCGGATACGCCGACGAATCCCGTACCACTCCTTGGGGCCCGGACACCATCGTCAACACCTTCTCCATCACCAAGACCATGACGGCTCTGTGTGCGCTCCTGCTGGTCGAACGCGGCCAATTGGACGTGTACCAGAAGGTTGCTCACTACTGGCCCGAATTTGCGGTAAACGGCAAGGAGGACATCGAAGTTCGCCACCTCCTGTCGCATACGTCTGGCGTCTCCGGTTGGGAGCGCCCGATCGAGCTGAAGGACATCTACGACCTCGAGACGTCCACCGCTCGCCTCGCTACCCAGAAGCCTTGGTGGACCCCGGGTACGGCGTCGGGCTATCACGCGATCAACTACGGCCATCTCGTCGGTGAGGTCATTCGTCGCATCGACGGTCGGACCCTCGGCAGGTTCTTTGCCGAAGAGCTTGCCGGTCCACTGGGAGCCGACTTCCACATCGGCACGTCCGCAGAGCATTTCGGTCGAATAGCCACCATGGTTCCGCCGCCCGCGTTGGAGTTCGACCTGTCCACGCTCGACCAGGACAGCATCTTCATCAAGACCCTGACCTGCCCACTGCTCGACTACCCCGAGGTCAACACCGCGCCCTGGCGGGAGGCCGAGATCGGCGCAGTCAACGGCCACGGCAACGCACGTTCTATCGCTCGGATCCAATCCGTGATCTCGAACGGTGGTGTGCTCGACGGCCAGAAGCTGCTCTCGCAGAGCACCATCGACCTGATCTTCGAGATCCAAGCCGACGGTATCGACCTCGGGATCATGACTCCGCTCAAGTTCGGCATCGGATACGGACTGCCGCACCCGGATACCGCACCCCTGGTTCCCGACGGACGCGCCTGCTGGTGGGCCGGTATCGGCGGCTCGATGCTGGTCAACGATCTGGACCGCCGGATGACTTTCGCCTACGTCATGAACAAGATGGCACCGGGTCTGATCGGATCCGACCGCAGCAACGCGTACCTCAGCGCCGCGTACAACTCCGAGATCAGCGAGGCCAGTTCATGAAGGCAGCTCAGCTCATGGGGCCTGGTCTCCTCGAGATCAACGACGTGCCGATCCCCGAGATCAGTCCATCGGAACTGCTGATTCGGGTGGGCGCAGCGGGAATCTGCCACTCCGATCTGCACCTCCTGCACTTTCCGTACAAGATGCGCGAAGAACCGCTGACCATCGGCCACGAAATTGCCGGAACGATCGAAGCCGTCGGGAGTGGCGTCGACGGCCGTTCCGTCGGAGAGCGTGGCGTCGTCTACCTCTGTTGGTCGTGTGGCCAGTGCCGAGAATGCATGAGCGGCAACGAGAACATGTGCCTCGCCGCTGGACGCACCGCGATGCCGCCCTGCCCCGGGCTCGGTCCCGAAGGCGGAATGGCCGAGTACGTCAAGATCCCGGCTCGCTCCTTCGTACCCATCGGAGACCTCGACTTCCTGCAGGCCGCACCACTCGCCGATGCAGCACTGACGAGCTACCACGCCATTCGCGGCGCACGCGAACATCTCCAGCCCGGTGCCACCGCCGTCGTGATCGGCGTCGGCGGACTCGGTCACGTTGCAGTACAGATACTTCGCGCAATCAGTGCCGTGCGCATCATCGCCGTCGACGTCGGACAGGATCAACTCGATCTCGCCAAACGTTGCGGCGCCGACATCACGCTCGAATCGGGACCGGACACCGCGCAGCACATCCTCGACCTCACGTCGGCCAGAGGCGCAGAAGTCATCTTCGACTTCGTCGGTATCGACGCAACTGCACAGATGTCCGTTCAAGCGGTTGCGCCGAACGGCGCGTATCGCATGGTAGGTCTCGGAGGTGGAAACCCCGGAATCACTGCCGAAGCTGCCGGCGGACCTGGCTGGCCGTGGGGCGCATCGGTCCGGAAGTCCTATGGCGGCACCAGAAACGACCTCGTCGATTCCATCGCCCTGGCACAGGCCGGTCTGGTAACGGTAGATGTAGCCCGCTTCGACCTCGCTGATGCCCGCGACGCACTCGACCGTCTCGAACACGGCAAGGTCACCGGACGCGCAGTGCTCGTACCCTAATCTTCGAAAGGCACTTCACGTGACTACTTCCGCTGATACACAAGCATTCATCGCGTCCGTCATGGCCGGGCTGACCGGCCCCGGTGGTCCTTTCGAGATGCAAGTCGAGGATGTACTCGGCAGCTCGATGCACGTCATGAAGAACCGTGACAAGGCACTCGGCGATGTGCTCGCCGCATCCTTCGATTACGGATCACGCGACTACCTGGTGACCAAGGAACGACGCTTCAGCTACCTCGCGCACGGCGAGGCCGTAGCAGCATTGGCCACCGCGCTGCGCGAGCGTTACGGCGTTCGCAAGGGCGATCGGGTGGGCATCCTCGCCGCCAATACGCCGGAATGGGTGATGACCTTCTGGGCGGCTCAGTCGCTTGGCGCCATCGCCGTCGGGTTCAACTCGTGGTGGGTGGCCCGTGAGGTGCAATACGGCATCGATCACACCACTCCCACCGTGGTGATCGCCGACGCCAAACGCGCACAAGTTCTTTCCGAAGTGAACACCGATGTTCCCGTGCTCACGATGGAAGAAGATCTACCGGCTTTGATGGAGAAGTATTCGGGTTCGGCACTGCCCCGCACGTCCGTCGACGAGGACGATCCGGCCGTCATTCTTTACACAAGCGGAACCAGCGGCCGCCCCAAGGGCGCTGTTCACACTCATCGAAACGTGTTGGCCGTCATCGACTACCACCGCTACAGCGATCGCCTCGCTGCGGCGTTCACCGGCCGACCCAGTGACGGCCGACCCAGTGACTTGCGGTATCTGCTGACCGCGCCGCTGTTTCACATTGCAAGCCTGCATAACCTGGCGATCCCACGACTCGCAACGGGCGGAGCGGTGGTCATCCACCAGGGCGCCTTCGACGTCGACGAAGTCCTTTCCCTTGTCGAACGCGAGAAGGTCACCAACTGGGCGGTGGTCCCCACCATGGCAACCCGTCTCCTCGAACATGGCAGTCTCGAGAAGTACGACCTGACCTCACTGAGCGCCTTTGCACTCGCATCTGCGCCGTCATCTCCGGCCTTGCAGGACCGCCTGCGCGCACGACTGCCTTTTGCGCAGCACACCTTGGTCGACAGCTACGGGCTCACCGAATCCTCCACCGGCATTTCGGTTGCCACGCCACCAGAACTCGCCGCGTTCCCCGGAACTCTCGGACGACCCATCATCGGTGTGAGTGTGGAGGTCCGTGATCCATTCGGTGTTGCGGTTCCAGACGGCGAGGAGGGCGAAATCTGCGCTCGCAGTCCGTATGTGATGTCGGGATACTGGAACGACGAGACTGCGACTGCTGCTGCCATCGGTCCCGATCGATGGCTCCGAACCGGCGACTTCGGAGTTCTCGAAGACGGCCGACTCCGTCTGACCGGCCGCCGGTCCGATCTGATCCTGCGCGGCGGCGAGAACGTCTACCCTCTCGAAATCGAGCAGTGCATCGACGAGCATCCCGCGGTACTCGAATGCGCTGTGATCGGCATTGATTCGGCAGACCTCGGCCAAGAAGTGGCGGCCGTTGTCGTTCTTCGCAGCGAGGGAGCAGCGACCGAAGAAGAACTACGCGACTATGTCGCCGAACGACTGGCCTACTTCAAGGTGCCGGTGACGTGGAAACTGAGCACAACTCCTCTGCCTCGCAATGCAACCGGGAAGACGATACGCGCAAAGGTGGCTATCTCATGACCTACGACGCCGTGATCAACAACGGTCTGTGGTTCGACGGCACCGGGGCGAAACCAGCTGTCCGCAATCTGGGTATCCGAGGCGGGCTGGTCACTGCCATCTCCCTCGATCCACTCGACGAAACCGACTGTCCCCGTGTCATCGACGCGCGGCGCAAGTGGGTGATCCCGGGCATCGTGGACATCCACACTCACTACGACGTCGAGATCCTCGAAGGCCCGGCGCTGAGCGAATCTCTCAGACACGGGGTCACGTCGATCTTTGTCGGATCGTGTTCCCTGTCCACCATTCACGCCAGCCCGTCAGACGCCGGCGACCTTTTCGGCCGCGTCGAAGCTATCCCACGCAAGCACGTCGTCGAAGCACTCACGCGGGCCAAGACCTGGAACTCCGCGAGAGAGTATGTTGCTGCACTCGAGGCGCTTCCGCTAGGTCCCAATGTTGCAGCCTTCATCGGACACTCCGACATGCGAGCCGCCGAGATGGGACTGGATCGTGCTACCCGGAAGGACGTGCACCCCACCGACACCGAACTCGCGTCGATGGAAGCACAGTTGACCGAAGCTCTCGACGCAGGATTCGTCGGGATGTCCAGTCAGCAATTGTTGTTCGACAAACTCGACGGTGAGACCTGCCGCTCACGCACGCTGCCGTCGACGTATGCAACCACGAAAGAACGACGCCGACTCAATGCGATCCTGCGCCGCCGAGGACGGGTATTTCAGGCCGGACCTGACCTCTCCAACCCGATGAGTACCGGAGCGATGGCGTTCTCCAGTGCGGGTATCTGGCGTAAGCGACTCAAGACGAGCATGCTTTCGGCGGCCGACATCAAGTCCAACAAGTTGGCCGTGGTGATCCTCGGCCCACTGGCACACTTGGTCAATCGACTCGGCGGCGACCTGCGCTGGCAGCACCTGCCAGTTCCCTTCGAGGTATATGCCGACGGCATCGACCTGGTTGTCTTCGAGGAGTTCGGATCCGGCGCTGCAGCACTGCATCTGACCGACGAGATGGAACGCAACGTCCTGATGCAGAGTGAGAAGTACCGTCGACAGTTCCGCAAGGACTACGATCAAAAATTCGGCGTCAAAGTCTGGCACCGCGACTTCTTCGACGCCGAAATCGTTTCCTGCCCCGACGAATCCCTTGTCGGCAAGAGCTTCGGGCAGGTCGGCGTCGAACGAGGCGGCCTCCACCCTGTCGATGCGTTCCTGGATCTGGTCCTCGAACACGGCACGAAAGTGCGTTGGCGCACAACCATCTCGAACCACCGGCCGGAGATTCTGGACAAGTTCGCCCAGGACAACGGCGTCCAACTCGGGTTCTCCGACGCCGGAGCGCATTTGCGCAACATGGCGTTCTACAACTTCGGCTTACGACTGCTACGACGTGTCTACGATGCCCAAAAGGTCGGCCGTCCCTTCATGACCGTCGAGGCAGCGGTGCATCGCCTCACCGGCGAACTGGCCGAGTGGTACGACGTCGATGCCGGGCACCTTCGATTAGGTGACCGCGCCGACCTGGTTGTGATCGATCCCGCCCATCTCGACGATTCACTCGAGGCGTACGCCGAAAGTCCGGTCGTGGAGTACGACAACCTCTCCCGCATGGTCAATCGCAATGATCAGACCGTCACCGCAGTGTTCGTCGGCGGCGAGTACGTCTTCGGCGACGGAGAAGCAGCACCCGTTCTCGGCAACCGCCGAACCGGAAAGTTCTTGAAAGCAGGTGCCCATTAACACGTCCAGATTTGCCGGCAAAACCGCGGTTGTCACCGGCGCAGCATCAGGTATCGGTGCAGCCATCGCACTACGACTTATCGGCGAAGGCGCACAGGTAGCCGGAATCGACATCGATGCAGAGGGTTTGAAGGAGATAGCCTCCCAGCACGGCGCGTCTTTCCTCGCCGTTCCCGCTGACGTCACCAAGGAATCCGATGTTGCCGAGGCAATTGCCGCTGCGGCAGCGGAATTCGGCGGTATCGATCTGGCTTTCAACGTTGCCGGGGCGTCGAGGGTGGGGCAGATCGTCGACCTCGACGAGGCCGACTGGGACTTCACCATCGACCTGGTGCAGAAGGGCGTCTTCCTCTGCACCAAACATGAAGCGCGGCATATCCGAGAGCACGGTCGCGGTGGTGCGATAGTCAACGTGTCCTCATTGAACGCGCACGTACCGAGCCCCTACGGGAGCGCGTACGCGACAGGCAAAGCCGGGGTCGAGATGTTCAGCAAGAATGCCGCGATCGAACTCGCTGCGTCGGGGATCCGGGTCAATGCCGTTCTACCCGGCCTGGTCGACACGCCACTGGTCGCGCCGGTCATGAACTACGAACCCGCCCGCGACATGTTTCTCAGCCGAATTCCCATGTCCCGAGCGGCAACTCCCGACGAGATCGCAGGCCCCTGCCTCTATCTCGCCAGCGACGACGCCTCGTACATCACCGGAACCAGTCTGGTCGTCGACGGCGGCTGGGAGGTCTCGAACTACCCGGATCTGACGACGCTGGGCAACTAGGTTCAGTTGCCGGGCAACACACATTGAGTATCGAGGCCGAGGACGTGGTTGAGCCGGCCGAAAGCCAACCACGATCCGAGGCACATGCTCAACTCGACGATTTCTCGCTGGGAGTAGTGAGCGGTCATACGTTCCCAGAACTCGTCGTCGAGCCCATGGTGGTCGAGGGCGTATCTCTCGGCGTATTCGGCAGCGAGGCGTGTCCTGTCGTCGAACGCATCTGTGGTGCGCCAGTCGGTGACAGCCTGATCGAAAGTCGACTCCACAGTCTCGCCGTCACGCTCGGTGCGCCAGTCCTGACAGAAGATGCACCCGTTGATCTGAGCGATCCGAAGCCTGGCCGCCTCGAACTCGCGGAGCCCGAGAGTGCCGTCCGTGTAAACCTTTTGGGAGAAACCGGCGGCCGCGGGCCCGATGCCGGGAACCATCTCGCCCCACACGTAGCCGATCGGGTTCTTACCTTCGGGTATGTCGATATTCATGTGAGTACCTCCGAGTTTCGGGCACCGAGCTTGCCGACGCCGGGTGTGAGCGGAACGTCCAGCGCGTCGTAAAGGCCGGGTTCAGCCTTACGTAGCCACGGAATTGCGTTGACGAGACGTCCTACGGCCGTGGCATTTCCACCGGCCGCGCGGTTTCCACCTTCATCGGTAGCTTCGACGTTGATCTCGATTCGTGGTCGTCCTTCGACGATCACCTTGTGCGCGCCGTCGCCTCCGTCGGGCGGGAGCGGCCAGTCGCGGGCACAGGACGGATGAATACGCGTGACGTGTTCGATCACGATCAAGGGTTCCCCGCCGACGATTCCCTGAACCTCGAATCGCAGTGCGCCTTGGGTGCCGGCCGCGAACTCCCCCATATGTTCAGTCGACACGGTTTCCTCGAGCGGGCGGCGCAGCAAGGTCTCGCGGATCTCGTCGAGTTCCACCCCGAGCGCTCGGGCGATGAGCCGAATCTGCCCACCCCAGACCATGGTGGGAACACTGGGCGCGACCATCGGAGGTTCGTAGTCCATCGGCTGACCCATCCCGATCAGGTAGCGGACAGAATCCGGCTGTTCGTAGGTCGTGTAGTCGAAGATTTCCTGACACCGGATCTGGTCGATTGTCCCCGCGAGCCCGCTGACGAGAATCGGCAGGATGTCGTTGCCCCAGCCTGGGTCGATACCGGAGACGAACAGAGCGCCGCCGCCCGTCTTGGCTGCAACTTCGACGGGATCACGAAGTTCGGGAGGCGCAGATTTCGGGTCGTACAGCGCATATACCGATGGCGTGACCACTACAGCTCCGGCGGCCAGCGCCCGCGTGATGTCGGCAACCGCGTCATCGGGCCGGATGTCGCCGGACGCCGCGTAGACCACCGCGCCGGGAGATGCTGCGAGCACGGCATCGGCGTCGTCGGTAGCCGCGACGCCCAGGTGCACTCCCAGATCCGCGAGGTCGCCGGCGTCTCGCCCGACCTTTGCAGGGTTGGCAACGATGACGCCGACAAGTTCGAGGGCCGGATTGGCTGTCACAGCGCGAATCGATGCACGCCCGACGTTGCCGGTACCCCACACGACAGTCGGAATCTTGGACTCGGCTTCATTCGAAACTGCACCCATCAACCGGACATTACCCAGCTCAGCGCGTCAGGTCAGCAGAACTGCAAGAATTCGTTTCACTTCATCCGGTCAAAAATGCCATTGCCTGCGCAGTCAGTGCGCCGTCACCCCGCCTCCGGTACGTCTCGGCGGGCCGGCCGTTACCTGGCCTGCTCATCTCGCCGGTACTTTCGAGCGCGTCGAACACCTGCCGGCGGAAGCTGTCCTTCTGGAACGGACGATCGAAGATCACCTCGTACAGTCCCCGAAGTTCGGCGACGGTGAACGTCCCGCCCGACAATCCGTCCGGATCCACGTACGACGCATACCTCGTGCGTAGGTCCGTGACCGCGAGTCGCACCATGTCGGCATGGTCGAACGCGAGTCCCCTCACTGCCTCGTCGTCGTACACATCGACGAGAAGCGCCGAATCGGGCAGTGCCGATTCCGGTAGGCCCGCGGTATGCGCGACCGACAAAACCCATCCACGGTCGTCGCGGTCCGGTCGGTCGAAGATCGCCAACTGGTGAAAGCTCGTCTGGGTCAATTCTGCCTTGACCGACAGGGCACGATCGGCTGCGGCCGTGAGCAATTCGCGTTCGTGCAGAAACGTTCCCGGTAGCGCCAGCGCACCGAGACGGTGCCGAACCACCAGAACTTTCAGAGATCCACCGCTGTAGGTCAGCACCGCGACGTCCACTGCCACAGACGGACGCGGATAGTCCGTCAATCCCTTGCCGCTCGTGTCTGTCCATTTATTCACCCTTGCATGTTATCTCAAACATGATCTATGGTTAGCGCAAAGTTGATCAAACGATCATCGCGAACCGAAGAGGTGGCTATGAAACTCACCGCACAGCAGTCCGATCGAGCGGCCGGCGTTCTGCTCGGCACCGCAGCAGGAGACGCACTCGGCGCCGGCTACGAATTCACCTACCCGAAGGCCGAGGTCACGATCGACATGATCGGTGGCGGCCCGTTCGACTGGGCGCCGGGAGAATGGACCGACGACACCTCGATGGCAGTTGCGATCGCCGAGGTGGCCGCTACCGGAATCGACATCGGAAGCTCTGACGGTCTCGATGCCATTGCAGCACAGTTCATCCGGTGGTACGACTCGACGCCCGCGGACATCGGCAACCAGACGCGAGCAGTGTTGTCTGTCCGCTCCGAAAGCGCAGCGGCGATGGCGGATCGTGCGCGGGCGATCAGCGGCCGCAAGGCCGGCAACGGCTCGCTCATGCGGACTGCTCCCGTCGCCCTCTCCTACTTGGACGATGCAGAAGGTGCCAGGTCGGCAGCGCACCGGATCAGTTCACTCACGCACGACGACCCGCGTGCCGGACAGGCGTGCGAGTTGTGGACCCATGCCATCCGCCATGCCGTTGTCGCCGGCAACTTCGACGGTGTTCGCGGCTTCCTCTCCGTTGCCGATCAGGACGTCGCTGAATACTGGGGCCCGCTGCTCGATCAGGCCGAAACCGGGAACCCGCAGGAATTCTCCAAGAACGGTTGGGTGGTGCATGCACTTCAGACTGCTTGGTGGGCCATCACTTCCACGGACAATGCCGACGCTCGCCACCTCCAGTACGCATTGGAAGCAGCCGTACGAGCCGGCGGGGACACCGACACGACTGCGGCCATCGCGGGTGGCCTTCTCGGCGCCCGTTGGGGAGCGTCGGCGGTTCCCGCCCGCTGGCGCCGAATCATGCACGGCTGGCCGGGATACCGTTCCTCCGATCTGGTTCGCCTGGCGATCAAGACTGCTCGCGGCGGTACCGACGACAAGAACGGATGGCCGTCGACGGCAGAACTCGATTACTCGAAATTCCGCGGAACCCACCACCTGACCACGCATCCGCACGACGACGGCGTCATGCTCGGCGGCGTCGATGCAGTGTCCACTGCGGACTACGACGCCGTGGTCAGCCTGTGCCGCATGGGAACACGGCAGGTCAGCTCCGATCACGTCGAGTTCTGGTTGGTCGACGACGGTCACGATTCCAACGCCAACCTCGAGTTCGTTCTCGACGACGCAGCGCGCACCGTCCAGGCGTTGCGGGCCGAGGGAAAGCGCGTACTCCTTCATTGCGTTCAGGCGCACAGTCGCACACCGTCGGTTGCGGCGCGATACTCGATGTTGATCGGACGTGATCCCTACGACGTACGCTCGGCTATGCCGTGGGCTCGCCCGAAGCGTGAACTCTGGAACACGGCAGTCGGAAACACAGCCGTCGGGTACACAGGAGGATCCATGCCCGCTATTACCGTCGTCGAAGGTGACATCACGACGCTGACTGTCGACGCCATCGTCAATGCGGCCAACTCCAGGCTCCTCGGCGGTGGCGGTGTCGACGGCGCGATCCACCGGGCCGGAGGACCGGAGATCCTGAAGGCCTGCGAGGTATTGCGCAACACCAGCCTTCCCGACGGCCTCCCGGTGGGTGCGGCCGTGGCCACCACCGCCGGAAAGCTCCACGCCAAGGCCGTGATTCACACCGTCGGCCCGAGGTATTCGCGCTCCGAGGACCGATCCGGATTGCTTCGGTCGGCGTACACCCGCAGTCTCGCCGTTGCCGACTCGATCGGCGCACGTACCGTCGCCTTTCCGTTGATCTCGGCAGGGGTCTACGGCTGGCCGAAGGAAGATGCGGTCCGACAGGCCGTTTCAGCGATTCGCGCGGCGAAGACCGAGGTCGAGACGGTCACACTGGTCGCATTCAACAAGGAGACGGCAGAACTGATGCGCCGCGCGATCGCCTGACCGTTTACCGGGCGCACTTCACGCCACGTTAAAGCAGTGCAGAGCGGTCAGAGAAGTGGAGAAATTTCGCCGGTTGGACGTTTGTCCAACAATTTGTCCGAATCGCATATTTCGCGGCTCGCTCTGTGTTCTACTCCTCTCCAGGGTTTGAGCTGGTGGTGAGCAAACGACGAAGACGTATTCGCTTCTCTGTCAGCTCGAGGCCGGTTCCCGGACCCGGCTTCAAGCCGAGAGCTCGATCTTTTCGAGCGCTACTCAAGGAGAATGTGAATGGTGTCGACGTTGATGCGCCGAGGAGTAGGGGTGGCCGCATCCTTGACCGGATGCGTTGCCCTGGTCGTCGGCGGAGCGGGAGTTTCATCCGCCGCTGATGTGAACCTTCCGTTCACGGCATCGTGTCACGGGTGGCAGTTCCCCGGTCCGATCACACACAACGAGACGCGTGATTCCGGCGTCACGATCAGTGCCCCGACCGTGGTTCCGCCGAACTCGACCTTCACCTACCGACTCGCCCCCAAGCCGATGACGGTCCCCAATGACGGCTACGACCTCAGGTCCGTCGTGAACTGGACGCGTCTCAAGTTCGATTTCGACATCCCTGCAGGCACCTCTTACGTGGGGGCGCAGCTCGTGGCCGGCACCAGCTCGAATCTGGGTGGGGTCGCCCCGACGATCACGCGGGTGAACGATGCCGGTTCACCCGATCCGAATGGGACGCATCTTCGTATCTCCGGCAACAACATCACGGCGGGCAACGGACCCAACACCGACGACAACGGCGGCGGCGGAATCGAGGTCGGTGGAGGAAAGACGTTCCAGCTCCCGGCAGTCGACGTCACCGTCACGTCAGGGGCTGTGGGAACCCAGATCAAGCCCATGCTCCGCGTTTCCGACACCAACTCCGGTTCCTACGACAGTGCCGCCAACTACCTGACCTTCCTGCAACAGGAGACACTGCTCGGTGGCGTCAAATACTGGCTGACCACCAATTGCTCACCACGCGACAATCGTTCGGCCGGATTGAACGCAGGCGGCCAGCCGCTCGCCGTGATCAATGTCGACTCCAGCCTCGCTCAGACACAGACGCGAATCGACGCACCCGGTAAAGCTGTCGTCGGTGACTCCGTGGAGCTGACGGCAACGGTCACTCCTTGGCCGTCGGGAGGAACAGTGCAGTTCCGTGACGGAGGGGTAGACCTCGGCGCTCCGGTGGCCGTCGTCAACGGTGTCGCAAAGGCCAACCGCACGATGACAACAGCGGGCGACCACAACATCACGGCGTACTACACGGGATCTGCCGGTTTCATGGAATCGATGTCGGGCGCCGTGACGATCAACGTGGTCGAACCGTCCGAGCCCGAGCCTGGCACCGGTAGCCTCGGCAGCCTTGGTACCCCCGGATTCGGGTCGTGAAAACTGTGAACAGAAACCAGGATTCGTCGATGAACTCGAAACTGTTACGCGGCTCTGCGATTGCAACCGTCTCGGTACTGGCCGGCGGATTGTTCGCGATCGCCGGCGGCGGGACCGCCGCTGCTGCCCCCGAGACCAAGAGCGTGGCCTTCACAACTGCATGCCATGTGCGCGAGATGGACGGTGCGGCAAGCCCGATCACGTTCAACGAGACGCTCGGCTCGGGGGTCACCATCACCGCGCCGACCACCGCGGCACCAGGTGAGACCATCACCTACCGGGTGCAGCCGAACGAGATGAAGGCAAACGGCGGCGGCCATGCCAGCCGTGGAGTCGTGCATTGGGCCCGGATCAAGTACGACTTCGACATCCCGTCGGGCGTCGAATTCGTGAGTTCCCAGCTTGTGGCGGACAGTGCGTACGGCCTCGGATCCGACAGTGCCACTCCAACAGTCACACAGATCGACGACGGCGGTAATCCATCGGCATCCGGTACGCACCTGCGTATCTCCGGATCGAATCGGACCATCGGAAACGGTCCGTCCTCCGCGGTTCGATCGAGTGACGGCATCATCGTCGGTGCCAACACCAAGTTCCGACTCCCCGCAGTCGACGTCACAGTCAAAGCCGGTGCGGCTGGTAGCGAGATCAAGCCTTCGCTGCGAGTTTCCGATCCCGGCTCCGCCAACTACGACGACGACCGAAATGCGCTCACATTCGTCCAGCGCGAGAAGGATGTCTTCACAGTCAACTACTGGGAGCGCTACAACTGCTCCCCGCGGGACAACAGGAACTCCGGCCTCAACGCCGGTGGGCAGGCCCTGACCACCATCTACGTCAGCCAACCGACAACCACCACAATCCAGATGCCCGACTCGATCCAAGCCAGCACACCGACAGAGCTTGTCGCAAAGGTGGATCCGGCTCCGGTCAACGGAAACGTGCAGTTCAGGGTGGACGGCGCTGACGTCGGTACACCTGTCACGCCCGGTGCCGACGGCACTGCCCGGCTACCGCATACCTTCTTCACCGCCGGAACCGCGCGGGTCTCCGCAACGTTCCAGGGAGTCAACGGATTCCAGAGTTCCAACTCGACAGAGACGATGGTCACGGTGACTGCCGCACCTGTCGTCAAGCAGACCGACACTGCCGTGAACGTTCCTACCGATGCAAAGACGGGCGTATCGGTGTCGCTGAGGGCGCAGGTCACGCCGACCCCCACTGGTGGCACTCTCCAGTTCAAGGATGGCGCTGCAAATATCGGTGCCCCGATCCCGGTGGGCGCTGACGGAAAAGCCACTCTGGAACACGCATTCACCTCGGCCGGATCTCATGCAGTGTCGGCCTACTACTCCGGCGCAACAGGATTCATGCCGTCGATGGCATCGGCCCAAACGGTCACCGTGTCTGATCCCGCGCCGTCCGATGTCACCACCTCGACCTCACTGGCAGCTCCCGCGACGGCCAAGCAGAATGTCGCGGCAGAACTTTCCGCAACGGTCAGTCCTAATCCGGGCGGGGGTTCGGTTCAGTTCTTCGACGGTGACCAACCCATCGGACAACCCGTTGTCGTCGGAGTCGATGGTGTGGCGCGACTGACGCACACTTTCGCATCGACGGGCGACCATCCGATCAAGGCGGCATACGCCGGGCGAAGCGGATTCACGCAGTCTGCGTCGGACGAATCCGTCGTAAAGGTTTCTGCTGCGCCTGATGATGGCGGAAACGGCGGCTCGGGCAGCCTCGGTTCGCTGGGCGGTCTCTTCGGTTCCTGATCGCATTTCTCTCGACACTGTTGCCGCTGCACCGATTCGGAGCAGCGGCAACAGCATGTCGCGGCCGTAGTCATAGCACTGATTGATTGATCGATGGAGCACAAGTGTCCAGGAATTCCTTTTCTCGACGGTCGTTTCTCGCCGCCGGGGTCGGCGCGACTGCAGTCGCCGCCGCTTCCCTTCTGCCGCCGTCGCTTCAACGTGCACTGGCGACACCCGCAAACTCCGGCGGGCTCGATTCGATCGAGCATGTTGTCCTCGTCATGCAGGAGAACAGATCTTTCGACCACTACTACGGCGCTCTGAGGGGTGTTCGCGGCTTCGGGGATCCGAATGCGTTGCGTCTACGCAGCGGCCAAAGCGTCTTCGAACAACCCGGGCCTACCGGTCCTGTGCTCCCCTTCCCCATCCGCGATTCCGCTGCAGCACAACGCATGGACACCCAGAACGTCACCGGGCTGGATCACAGCTGGGCGGGCGGACATGCCGCACTCGCCGACGGCTGGCACGACGGTTGGATTGCGGCAAAGACCGGTACGACGATGGCGTACTACGACCGGCAAGACATTCCCTTTCATTACGAACTGGCGGACTCGTTCACGATCTGCGACGCCTACCACTGCTCCGTTCCGACGTCGACGAGCCCCAACCGGAACTATTGGGTCTCTGGATACACCGGATACGAGCCACTTTCGCCTAATCCGACCGAGTCGGTCCTGCCTTCGGATCCGCCCGGCCCCGAGGGAAGAGCTGTAACCAATGCGGCCTACAACCCCTGGCACGCCGGCTACGGATGGACGACGGTTCCCGAGCGGTTGCAGTCCGCCGGCATTTCCTGGAAGACCTACCAAGAGTGGGACAACTTCGGAGACAACAACCTCGAATACTTCACTGCCTTCAAGAAAGTGGCGGCAGGGCTGCTTGGTCGGCCAAGCCTGCTCCCCTACGAACTGCAGACCTTGGCCGGGTTCTATCTCGCGCTGCCGTCGATGCCGGCGCCGGTCCAGGACGCAGCGGTACTGGCCCTCGAGAATGCTGCAGACCAACTGTCGCCTGCTGATCGCCAACTCTACGATCGCGCACTGTACCGATCCCGGCCCGGCACACTGGCCGCCGAGTTCAGGAAGGACGTCGAGTCGGGCCGACTGCCGCAAGTCAGTTATCTCGTTCCGTCCGAAGTGGATTCGGAGCACCCATCGGGATCGTCACCTGCGGCGAGCGCAACACTGCTCTATCAAGTGCTCGACGCCGTCGCCTCCGATCCCGATCTGTGGGCGAAGACGGCCGTGATCGTCAACTTCGACGAGAACGACGGGTACTTCGACCATGTACCGCCACCTCGACCACCGCGCTCGGTCGCAACCGAATGGGTCGGCAATCAGCCGCTCGGTCTCGGCCCGAGGGTGCCGATGACGATCATCTCGCCGTGGACTGTTGGCGGTTTCGTTTGTTCACAAGTGTTCGACCACACGTCCGTCACACAATTCCTGGAGAAGCGGTTCGGAATCACGCAGCCGGAAATCGACCCGTGGCGACGCACGGTGAGTGGCGACCTGACGTCGGCGTTCGACTTCGCCAACCCGCGTAGCCGACCGACTTTGGCGCGCCCGCAGCCCACTCCGCCTCTGGAACCGCGGTGGACACCGACCCCACCCACCGAGCAGAGAATGCCCCTGCAGGAAAGCGGCACTCGACCAGCACGGGCCCTTCCCTATCAGCCCGACGCCTACACGACGGTGAACCCGGAAACCGGCTCGTTGACGGTCCATCTGGTCAATGCCGGTGCCGCATCGACTCACCTGGCCTTGTACCCGTACGCAGGTGAGTTCGACGAGCCACGGCATTACGACCTCCTGGGCGAGGTCGATGACACCGTTGCGCTCAGTGATCGCGTCTACAGCCTGACCCTGTTGGGTCCCAATGGTTTCAGGCGCGAGTTCAGTGGAGCTACAGACAGTGCGGCAGGTTCGCTCGACGTCTCGACAACCATCGACGCAGGGTCGCGCGCGCTTGTACTGACCGCGAACAATTCCGGAAGTCGTGCACTCTCCGTCGACGTCGACGGAGACCGACGGAAGCTCGCTGCCGGCACACGCGGCCGGTGGGCGGTGGCGTCGGTGGACGGCTGGTATCAGGCCACCGTGACGGTCGACGAAGATCCTGAATTCAAGCGCGTGCTCGTCGGACACATCGAAAACGGGCGTACCAGCGTAAGCCAACCGACGTGAATCGACACCGAGTGATCAAGACCAGGGCTGAATCCCCAGTCGGACAAGTCAATCCATCCACACATCCAGGAGGAGTTTCCGTGCGCCGTATCCCGCTCTCAGCACTGATAGTCGCGGGCTCACTGATACTGGGCGGCGGAATCGCCGCTGCCGAAGGTAGCCTGCCCACGTCGGGGAGCGCCGGTGGCACTTCGATGTCGCCGTCGTACCTGACCGATGACGCCGGCCGCTCCTTGATCCTGCGAGGGTTCAACACGGCGTCGAGCGCAAAAAGCGCACCCGACGGCATGCCGAAGTTCACCGAAGACGACCTCGAGCGCGAACATGCAGACATGGGAACAAATTTCGTGCGGTTCCTGATCTCCTGGCGTTCGGTCGAACCGGAACCAGGACAGTACGACCAGGAGTATCTCGACCGCGTCGAGGACCGGGTCAGCTGGTATGCCGAGCGCGGCTACAAGGTCATGCTCGACATGCATCAAGACGTCTATTCCGGCGCGATCACACCAGAGGGCAACAGCGGCAACGGCGCAGGCAACATCGGCAACGGCGCACCGGCCTGGGCGACATACATGGACGGCCTTCCGGTCAGCCCTCAAGACCGCTGGGAGCTGTACTACATCCAACCCGGCGTGATGCGCGCATTCGACAACTTCTGGAACACCACCGGCCAACACCCCGAACTGGTCGAGCACTACGCGAACGCATGGCAGGCGGTGGCCGAACGTTTCGCAGGCAATGACACCGTCGTGGCATACGACCTGATGAACGAGCCGTGGGGCGGTTCCCTCCAAGGCCCCGCATTCGAAGGCGGGCCCCTCGCTGCCCTGTATCAGCGAACCACCAATGCCATCAGGGAAGTTGATCAGGACAGCTGGGTGTGTGTGGCCCCGCAGGCCGTCGGCGTCAACCAAGGTGTCCCCAGCGGACTGACGAAGATCAACGACCCACGAGCCGGCGAACAGCGAATCGCCTACTGCCCACACCTGTACCCACTGCCCCTCGATCTCGGTGACGGATACTCCGGCCTCTCACGCACCCTCACCGACGCGACCATCGACACCTGGCGCGACAGCGTCGAACACATCGCCGGAAACGTACTCGGCGGCGTCCCGGTCATTCTCGGCGAATTCGGGCTCGACACAACACTGCCCGGCGCAACCGACTACATCGACCGCGTCTACACGACCGCCCGAGAACTCGGCGCGGGCGTCTCGTACTGGTCCAGTGATCCCGGGCCTTGGGGCCCGTACCTGCCGGACGGAACACAGACACTCCTCGTCGACACCCTGAACAAGCCGTATCCGCGTGCCGTCGCGGGCACACCCGCCGAATGGTCCTCGACCGTCGACCGCCTTCAGCTGACGTTCACCCCGAACCCCGCGGTGACGGCGCCGACGGAGATCTACCTACCCGAGAGCGGCTTTCCCTGCGGCGTCGACGTCGCAGGCGCCGACATCGTGAACTGGAACCCCCAAAGCCGTCTTCTCACAGTGGAAACCGCGGACGACGTGGGCCTCGTCACAGTCACGGTGACGCCGGCAAGCTGATCGCGAGCGTCGAAGTTCCTGGATATTTGTCCAGTTCTTTCGTAACGTACAAGCGACGGGTGATCAGCCGACGGAAGGCGAGTATGTCCACGGGGAAGATGTCTGTCCAAGATCGTGTTGCGCGGGTGGTGCTCGATGTCGTTGGCGCCTTACCGACCGGCGCGCAGCGCATTCTCGGTGGCAAGCCGAAGGAGATCGACGGACAGACTCTGCACCCCGAGATCCAGCTTGCACTGCGATTGCTCTCGGCAGTGGAAGGTACGAGCTTCGAGCATCTTCCGGTCGAAGAGGGACGAGCTCAGATCGACGCCGAATCGCGACTGTTCGGCGGTACGCCCATCGACATCGAAACGGTTCGCGACCTCGAGATCCCGGCCGGAGACCACGCGATTTCCGCTCGGCTGTATCGCCCGGCCGGGGTCTCCACGCCCGCTCCACTTTTGGTGTACTTCCACGGCGGCGGGTTCGTCCTCGGCAGCCTCGAGAGCGGCGACAGTGTGTGCCGCTTCCTGGCCCGCCACGGCGAAGTCAGTGTGCTGTCGGTGGACTACCGGCTGGCACCGGAGTTCCCCTTTCCCTCCGGGGTCGACGACGCCGTCGCCGCATTCCGGTACTGCGTCGAACATGCCGCGGAACTGGGCGCCGATCCGAAATCCATTGCAGTGGGCGGAGACAGCGCCGGCGGGAACCTGGCTGCCGTCGTCGCGCAGTCCACGACCGAAGACGACGTCAAACCCGCATTCCAACTGCTCTTCTTTCCCTGGGTGGACCTTTCGTCGAAGCGCCCGTCGCACAAGATGTTCGGCACCGACTTCTTTCTCACCGACGCCCAACTCGACTGGTATGCAGCCCATTACCTGTCGGGCGGCACTTCGGCTCTCGACCCGCGAGTCTCACCGCTGCTCACTCCGGACCTGGCCGGCCTACCGCCCGCGTACGTTGCGGTCGCCGGTTTCGACCCACTACGCGACGAGGGCGAAGCGTATGCGAACCGGCTGCGAGAGGCCGGAGTCCCGGTCGCACTGAGGCGTCACAGCGGTTTGATCCATGCCTTCGTCAACACCACCGGCGTCGGCCACACCGGACAAGACGCGATGTTCGAGGCCTGTGGCGCTCTGCGAGTTGGACTTTCGGGCCCGCGCTGAGGGCACCTCAGGAAACGGGGAGTGCCAGATCCGCCCACTCGACCATCGCTTCGAGCACGGAGCGCAGTTCCATCCCCGTCGCGGTGAGTTCGTACTCCACTCGCGGCGGCACCTCGGCGTAAGCAGTCCGGGTCACCAGGTCGAACTCCTCGAAACGTTTGAGCCTGGCCGACAGTGTCCTTGGACTGATGCCGGGCAAAGCGCGTCGTAGTTCCGTGAAGCGCATGGGGCCGTGCGTGAGCTCACGAACGATCAGCGTTGCCCACGGTCCGTCCAGGACCAGCAGGAAGCGCGCGACGCCGCACTCCGGAAGCACGTGACCTGATTCACTCATCGATTCCCCATTAGTTCACTTGAAGTAACTGGTTCCCGATGTGAACTATAGGCGTCATGACTTACACAGTGCATGGCGCCACCGGCGCACAGGGCTCTCCCGTTCTCGCAGGATTGGTCGCGGCTCTCGCCGGATCGGCAGGGGCCGAAGTCCGAGCAATTACCCGTAACCCTGACCAGACGTTCGAGGGTGCGAACACCGTCGTCGCGGACAATGCGTCAGTCGACTCTCTCGCCGACGCTTATCGCGGGGCGGACGGGGTGTTCTTTCACCTGCCACTCGCCGGCGACACCGAGACGCTAGCTGGTTATGCCCACAATGTTCTGGCTGCAGCGAGAGCGGCGCGCCCTTCGCGGTTCGTGATCTCTACCAGCGGCACGGTGATCGGCGACGCTACTTCGCCGCTTGCCGGTCCCAACACACCCGTTCTCTCCGAGCTCGTCGACGGACTTCGCGCCGAAGGCATCGCGGTGACCGTTCTGACCCCACGTTTGTTCCTCGAGAATCTTCTTCTGCCCACTGTGCTGTCGGGAGTGAAAGACGAAGGCGTCCTGCGTTACCCACTGCGTGCCGATCTCGCGGTCGCATGGAGTTCACATCTCGACGTCGCTGATGCAGCCGTCGCGGCCCTGACTCTCGACGTAGCACCGGACGCGGTCGACGTCGGACAGATTCCGGCGATCACCGGTATCGAATTGGCCGAGGCATTCGCCGAACACTTCTCGCGCGCGGTAACTTTCGAAGCCGTGACACCCGATGCCTTCGGTGCATCGATTGCGCCGATCATCGGAGCGGGTGCAGCAGCCGGGGTTTCCCAGCTCTACACGGGACTCGAATCTGCCGACAGCGTCGCGTTCGACTCCGCGACGGGTTCTACTGCTGCCCTGGGTATCACTGCCCGCAGCACGCGGGCCTGGCTGGCAGATCTCGGGGTGAACTGACCGGACAACGCAAAAGGCCGGCTCCGCGAAGTATCGCGTGGAGCCGGCCGATTTCCGGGGTTACCGGTGCGTGCGGGTCTTCAACTGGCGGTTCAGCTGCCGACTCCCGAAGTCCAGACCGGCACCGTCACTGGTGGCCAGCACGGTGAGTCCAGCGGCGACCAGCAACGAAATAAGCACAACGCTCATGGTGAGTCACCTTTCTTCCTGTAGTGAAACGGTTTTGCGCCTCCGGGAAATGCCGACATATCCGGCACCCCACTTCAGCTGACCTCAAAGTATCTGTAACTATGGGTTACGCGCAATGTGTGGTCCCTCACCTGAAAGCGCAGGGTGATGCGCAGATCACGCTGCATTCGATGGCGGACTTACCCGGCCAGAACCATGCTCACGAACTCGTCGGCGAGCGCGTGAGCGTCCGCACCGCTGCCAGGAACCACATCTGGCGCACTGTGCACCAATTGCATCTGCCCCAGGTACATCGAATAGGCAAGTACGCCACGATGTTCCGCTTTCTGCCTGTCCATCCCCAGATCGACCAACAACGTCACGATGTAGGCGACTCGACGCTCGGTGACACGTCGAACCGCCGCCGAAACCACAGGATGGTCGATCCCGGCAAGCAGTTCCAACTCCGCACGGCGACCGGCCAGTCCGGTTGTGACCGCGTCGACCAGGCGACGCAACCTCACCTCTGCCGGTTCGCCGGAGGCCTCGACGGAAGAGATCAGTCGCTCGGTTGCCAGAACTTCCCATCGATCGAGCGCAGCCTGCAGCAATTCGTCACGGTTCGCAAAGTGCCAATAGAAGGAACCCTTGGTCGATCCCAGCGTGCGTGCCACCTTCTCCACAGCGACGGCACCTGGCCCGTGGCTGGTCAGAGCCTCGAAAGCAGCATCGATCCACTGATCGCGGGAGAGTCGGGCGCGGGCATTCGTCACCTCCGTACGGTACCGTATGGGTAAGTTCCATACGGCACCGTACGGAGGATGAAATGACACTCGCATTCAAGGCAATGCCTGCACCGGACTGGGCAGAAGCCACCACGATCACCATCCCGTCTGTTCCGACCCATACATCCGAGGAGTGGGCGCAGGCCGTCTTCGACGTCAGGAATGTCCCCGCACCAGTCCTCGCGATGTTCTGGTTCAGGGAGCGGGTAGTCGGACTGCTCGGCATCGCCAAGGGACGCCCGGACACCTTTACCGTCGACAAGATCGCCGACGGAGAGGCCCTCATCGAGGCGGACGAGAAACACCTACGATTCGTCGCCTCGGTTCAGGCCGACAACGACGCCGGTCTCCTGCACGTCGTCACTGCCGTGGAGCTGAAGAACCGCGCGGGCCGAATCTACTTCGCACCAGTTCAGGTACTGCACGGCGTGATCACGCGGGCAATGATGACGTCTGCTCGAAAGAGACTGTGCACGTGATCAACCGTCCGGACCGCCCTTGAGTTCGAGGCTGATCTGATCGGCGTCCAGCGCGGCCAGTGCCGATCCGAGCATCCGTGCGTCGAACAGGCCGTCGTCCCGCGCGTCGAGTAGCGCTTGGCGCTGCGCGTCGATCACGTCGAGCCGGGTCTTCTTCTTCGACTGCCCCTCGGGTGGAACGAAACTCGCAGAAGCATCCTCGAGTAGAGCGAGCAAACGTCGATGTTCGTCGAGTTCGGAATCGGTGAGGTCCTGCGCTGCCGGACCGACCGCCAACACGACGCGCTTCAACGTCCCACCCTGAAGGATCAACGAGCCGGCTGCGACCAGGAACGCCACCAAGATCAGAAGCGATCGACTCGGAGTGTCTTCCGGAAGAGTCTGCGCGGCAGCCAGAGTGACCGCTCCGCGCATACCGGCCCAGATGACGATCGTCCCTTCACGCCATCCCAACGGCGCGGCAAGGTAGTAATCGATATCGGCAACCGTCCGCCGCACCCGAATCTTGAACCGTTCCATCTGATTCGCCGAAGGCGCCCGGCGCCTGCTACGCCGCCCTTCGTCCGGTGGGTAATCCTCTGGATTTTCGAGACGATTCGCGATGTCGGAGAGTCTGGGTTTCATGCGTTCGCGAAAGTTCGCCCGCGCTTGGAGTGCTCGCAGTAGCGGCGCGACGTACAGAGCCCGAACCAAGATCGTGAGGAACAGTGCACCCGCAGCGACGAAGACTGCGGTGGTGATTCCCTCGTGGTCGACCCGGACATCGTCGACTATCGACGAGAGTTCGAGGCCCATCACCAGGAAGATCGCACCTTCGAGGACCAGTTCGACTGTGCGCCAGTTCTGGGAGTCCGACAACCGATGACGCGGCGAAAGCTTCCGAGGAGCGTCGTAGCCGGTGACGAGCCCGGCCACGACGGCAGCAACCAACCCCGATGCACCCAACTCTTCGGCGGGGATCGCGGCCAGAAACGGCACCGTGAACGAGATGACCGTGTTGACCGTCGAGTCGGTGACACGGGCACGAACCATCAGGTTGACCTTGCCGACGACAACACCGATGACCGCGGCCACGACGACGGCAAAAGCGAACTTGCCCAACACACTCCACAGCGATACCGACGCGGCCGCTCCGGCGATGGCAGTACGCAACAGGACCAGAGCGGTAGCGTCGTTGAGCAGGCTTTCGCCTTCGAGGATCGACACCACCCGCGGCGAGACCGGGAGTTTCTTGACGATGGACGTCGCGACGGCATCCGTCGGGCTCACGATCGCGCCGAGTGCAATGCCCCACCAGATGCCGAGTCCTGGTATCACCCACGAGAAGAACACACCGAGAACCAGCGCACTCACCACGACGAGGAGAACTGAGAGCCCACCGATAGCACCGAATTCACGCCGAAACTCCATCGACGGCATCGAGACCGAAGCTGAGTACAGCAGCGGCGGAAGCACACCCGCGAGAATCCATTCCGGATCGATGTCCACTGCTGGGACAAAGGGGAGGAGGCTGACAACGATCCCGGCCATCACCAGAATCAGCGGCGCCGCGACTCCGATCCGCGCCCCCAGCGTCGAGGCGGCGACGATTCCGAGTAGTCCCAGCACAACGATGATCAGAGCATCCACAGTTCCCCCGCACTCCGGCTTGTGTACCCCGCTCTTTTTACACCTGTGCCGGCGCCGGGGGCGAGACCCGCCACGCGACGGCGATCAGAAGAACCGTGAATGCCGAAGCAGGCCACAGAGCGTGAAGGCCGATCCACCGATGAACGAGCGCACCGACTACCGCGCCCGCGATCAACCCCGCGCACATCCCGAAGTGCTGCAGCCACGCCCACTTCGGGCCGCCCAGAAAGGCTCCGGTGAGACGCTGGCCCATCTTGACCAGCGCACCGGTCATGTACGTGACACCGATCGTCACCTCACCGTCGCGTTGGAACACCGAGTTGACGGCTCCCATCGCCAGGGCCATCGCCGAGATCGCGCCTGGGGTGACGTCGAGGCTGCTCATCACCGAACCGATGGCCAGCAGTCCAGCCACAACCGCAAGCACTGTGACCTTGCGGGTCCGGACGGAGTACCGCTCCGTGAAGTGGGTGACGACGGTTCCCAGCGCGATTCCCAGGAGGAAGAGCACGATGATGCCGCCTGCCACCCGCGCGGTCGACCACACCCCGTCGGCAAATGCGACGCTCGCCTGCGTCATGTTGCCGCTCATGAACGAAACGAAAGGCCCACCGAGCGTGATGAATCCGAGCGCGTCGACGTAGCCGGCCAACCCGGCGAGCGCTGTCGCCAGGCCGATCAGCGACCTGCTGTATCCCGTCACCCGACGAGCTCGGTTCAGCTCAGCTTGCTGGTGCGCAGCTCGTGGCCCTTGGACGTCTTGCACCGGCCGGTCTCGAGATCCCACTGCCAGCCGTGCAAATCGCAGGTGAGGTTGGTGCCGTCGACGACACCGAACTTCGACAGGTCAGCCTTGAGGTGGGGGCAACGACGCTGAATCTCGTAGCCACCCAACTCGATAGACGCGCTGTCGTCGTGCGCCTCGGCGAACCAGCCGTCGGCGTATGCGATGCGCTCGTCGGTGAGGCACTTGAAGAACGTGTAGAGGAACTCGTTGTACCCACCGATGCGCCACGCCGTGAAGCGTGTCGACAGGAAAATGGTGTTGACCCAGTCTGGCTCGTCGTCACGCAGAACGGTGCGAACCAGTTCGGGAGCAATGCGGAAGCCGTAGCGGTACTTACCTTCTCCGTCGATGGGCTCGCGAACGATCCGCTTCGGGAAGTCGAGGACGACCGTCTCCTCTCCCATCACGAGTCCGACGGGGTAGCCGATTCCGTCGCAGATCAGATCGGACTGCGCCATGATCGGCTCGAACTTGGCCTTCAGACCGTCGAGCAGCGGCTCGCCTTCGGCCGGAGCCCACGTAGCCTTCTGCGCGGCGATGACCGGTGCCATCTTCTGCGCCATCTTCTCGATGTACTCGGCCTTGTTCGAGAAGATCTTGTCGACGTCCGCGTCCGGGATGGGATGCGTCAGGGCAACCTTCTCGCTTCCGCGAAGTTCGACGGTCGAGCCGGGGATCATCAGCAGACCACGATCGTTGCCGTTGATGCGCATCTGCTCGAGGAACGTGATCTGGTCGGGGAAGATGTTTCCCTCGTCGCCGTGATCGTCGTTGAGGTAACGCAGGTCGTCGTCGAGGAAGACCGGCGGGCCGGCCGACGGGACAACCCAGGCAGCGTCGACCTGGGAGATGTAGTTGCGGCAGCGGTCCATGCCGCGCTGACGCTTCTGCTTGCCGAAGTTGCGCTTGGTGCCCTTCGGGATGTCGTAGACCATCGGGTACCAGATCGCGCCCGAGTACTGCAGCAGATGGATGTCGACCTTCCCGAAGGCGTCGGTCAGCGGGTCGAGGTCGACGGGCCTGGCGTCGTTCATGTTGAAACAGGTGGTCTCCCCGTCCGAGACGACCAGGCCTGAGTCACCGATCGGACCGTCCGCGGGAGCGCGCAAAGCGATGATCATGATGTCGAGATCGCCCTTGGGACCGCTGACGGTGTGCTTGACGGAGTCTTCCGTCTCGAAGAACTTGTGGAAGCCGAGCTTCTCGAGCTCACGCTTGAGGTCCGGCACCGGGTAATCGGGGAGCAGGACGGTGGCGTCCTTGTTGACGTGCGCGATCAGGTTCTTCGGATCGAAGTGGTCCTTGTGCAGGTGCGAGACGTAGAGGTAGTCGCAATTGCCCAGCGCGTCCCAGTCCAGCTCGGTGTTGTCGGGGAACGGCACCCAAGACGCGAAATACGTCGGGGTCACCCATGGATCACACAGGATGGATCCGGCCTCGGTCTGGATGTGAAATCCTGCGTGGCCGACGCTGGTGATCTGCATTGCAACCTCCGAAATCGTACTGCTGGTGCACCCAGCATAGTCGGCGCCATCAGGGCCAAATCGCGATCGAGGAGGCGGCCGGTTGTGACGTCATGCACGTCAAAGGTCGAAAGTGGGTTGTGATTCAGGCGGGCCGGTGACGCCGACAACACTCTGCGCGCTGGCGTGTTCGCCGTATTTCTTGGCGCTCATGGGAGCTGTTTCGCCATTCCCGAAGGCAGCCCCTAAGGCTAACCTAACAAATATGACTCGACTTCTTTCTCCCTCCACGACCGATCGCGACTACTGGGCGATCGTGGACAACCTGACGCGGCGCGGTTTCTTCGGCGTCGGCGCGGGCGTCGCTGCAGCCGCGTTTCTCGCCGCCTGCAGCAGCACGGAAAGTTCGACGCCCGATAACGCGGAGACCTTCGAGTTCACACGCGGCGACGAGAAGCTGATCATTCCGACGGACCCCCAGAACGTCGTTGCCCTCGATCCACGCGACGGCCTCGAATTGTCGATCCTTGCGGGGTACCCGGTAACCGCCTACCCGACCGGCGCCGCCGAACACCTTCGCCGCGAGGTCCCGGATGCCACCGGTGTCGAGATTTTCGCCGAAGGTGCTTCGGATCCCAACTTCGAATACATCTCGACCCTCGGCGCGGACCTTCTCGTCCTCAGCGCCGGCTGGTGGGACACCGGGTCGTACGGCAACGACCGGATGCAGCAGATTGCACCGGTACTGCCCGTCGGCAAGGACTTCACCCCGGAGTGGCGCAAAGTCATGTCGGACTTCCTCACCGGCATCGGGCGCAGCGATCGCGCCGAAGAAGTACTCGCCGAGTACGACGCCCATATAGCTCAGGTCCGCCCGACCGTCGAACCGCTGATGGCCGGCAAGAAGGTTGCCTTCGTTGCCGCCGCCGAGGATCAGATCGCGTGGTTCCAGAACGATTTCCGCACCGCCGTCGCCGAGGACCTCGGGTTCGAGGTGCTCCGTGAAGGCCCCGACCTTCGCGTGATGCTCGGGTCGGAGCAGTTCAACCGTCTCGAAGAAGCCGACGTCATCTTCGCCTTGGATCGCAGCGCCTCCGGCAGCGTGTACACCTCGCCGACGTGGCAGCGCCTGCCCGCCGCACAGGCCGGTCGCGTGATTCCGTTCGACTACTACAAGGCCGCGGGATACGCCTTGACCGCCAAGGTCCTGGTCGACGACTTGGCGGCCGGGGTCAAGCGCTAGAACTACCTTTTCAGCAGAGTGCGGATCGCCTCGACCACTTCGGCAGGCGCCTCTTCTGCCATGAAGTGACCTGCGGACAGCGTGCGGTGCTCGAGATCGGGCGCCCACGCTTTCCACCGGGCCTCGGCGTCGTAACCGAGCATCGAACCCCAGTCCTGCTGAATGACCGTGACCGGCATGTGCAGTTGGTTGCCCGCCTCCCGATCGACCTGATCGTGTTCGATGTCGATGCCTGCCGACGCCCGGTAATCGGCAACGATCGACGGCACCGCCTCCCGCGAGGCGCGCAGGTATTCCGCCCGCACGTCTACCGGAATCGCTTCGCGGTTCTGCGTCCACACGTCGAGAAAGTACTCGAAGAACGCGTCGGCGCTGGCGCTGATCATCTGCTCGGGAAGACCAGGTGGCTGAGCCATGAGATAGAGATGGAACGCCACAGCAGCATTCGATCCGTGCAGGATGTCCCACATATCCAAGGTCGGGAGCACGTCCAGCGAACCGAGCTGTGTGATCACATCCGGGTGGTCCAGCCCAGCTCTGACGGCAACCAGCGCACCACGATCGTGGCCGACGAGGGCGAACTTCTCGTGTCCCAGCTTCTTCGCCACCTCGACAATGTCGGCAGCCATTGTTCTTTTGGAGTAGGTGTCCGGGTTTTCCTCGACCGGTTTGTCGCTGGCTCCGTATCCGCGGAGATCCGGGCAGATGACAGTGTGATCCGACGCCAAGGCAGTGGCTACGTGACGCCACATGAGGTGAGTCTGAGGGAAGCCGTGCAGAAGGACGAGTGGTGTTCCGCTTCCGCCGACCGCGACGTTGAGCCGCACCCCGTCTGTTGTGGAAATCTGCTGATAGTCGAAGCCTGGAATGGTGATCGTCATCGGTCGCTCTCGTTTGTCGGGGTGATGGCAATCAGCTTCGCCGCAGTCGATGAGCATTCGATGAGCGCGATAGCGTGGGGAAATGCGAGACCACACATTTTTCGGAGTTCTCGGGCCCGTGGTCGCGTGGAACGATTCGTCAGGGTTGATCGATCTGAAGGGCCCGCGACACCGAGCGGTTCTCGCTCGTCTGCTCATTGCCCGAGGACGTGTTGTTCCGGTGGACGTGATTGTCGACGACTTCTGGGTCGATCCTCCGGCCGGGGCTACCAGTGCAATACGTACGTTCGTTTCCGCACTGAGGCGCGCGCTCGAACCGGATCGTGCCCCGCGAACGAAGCCGAAAGTCATTGTCACCGAAGGCCCTGGCTACGCCTTTCGTGCTGCACCCGACGCGGTCGACGCTTGGGAATTCGAAAGACTGGTACGTGAAGCCGCCGATTCGACGCCGGCGCAATCACTCGAACTGCTCCGAACCGCGCTCCAACTGTGGAGAGGGCCGGCCTACGCGGAGTTCGCCGAAGAACCGTGGGCTCGATCTGAGCGGTCACGCCTCGAGGAACTGCGTCTGACTGCCGTCGAACGCTTCGCATCCGCGCAACTCGATCTCGGGCGAACTGCCGAAGCGATTCCCGATCTGGACGCCCACGTCACGGAACACCCTTGGCGCGAGGACGGTTGGCGACTACTCGCTCTCGCGCTGTACCGGTCCAACCGTCAAGGCGATGCTCTGGCAGTCCTACGTCGCGCACGCGAGCTACTCGCCGAAGAGTTGGGCATCGACCCCGGGCCACGACTGACCGACCTCGAGTCCGACATTCTCCGCCGCGAAAACCACCTGGATCCTGTAGCGGCAGAACAGATCTTCACTCAGGTTTCGGCAGCGTACGACCGGACCGTAGCGGCAGGATCGAAATCGAGATTGGAGTCAACCGTCGGCCTCCTCCGAAGTTTGGCAGTTACGGGCGGAAGCGGACTCGAGACTGCCCGAAACCAACGACTGACAATCATCGGTGCCGCTGAACAATTGGACGATGTCGAACTCACCGCACGGATCATCGGCAACTACGACGTGCCCGGAATCTGGACACGATCCGACGACCCTCGGCAGGCTGCGCAGATCGTCGCGGCCGCTCAGCGCACCCTCGATCGACTTCCGGTCGGCAACGAACCCGCTCGGGCCAGACTGTTGGCGACAATTGCACTCGAATCGCGCGGACTGTCCGGTCATCGTGGGCTCGAATGTGCCCGCGCTGCAGTGCAGATCAGTCGCGCTCTCGACGATCCAGGTCTCCTGGCTTTCGCTCTGAACGGATTGTTCATGCAGACGTTCTGGACTACCGGTCTGGCCTCCGAGCGCGACGGCATCGGCCGTGAACTGGTCGACCTCTCCGCTCGACACGGACTGTCCACCTTCGAGATTCTCGGCCATCTCATCCGTATGCAAGCGCTCGGCGCACTGGGGCAATTCGACGCAGCCGAGCTACACGCCGAGACAGTTGATCGATTGGCCGGACGTCACGAACGGCCGTTGGCAGCGGTGTTCACCACCTGGTTTCGCGCTATGCGAACGGCCACCACCGGCGCAGAAGCGGCGCACTGCGAGAAGCTGTACGAAGCTGCGGCAGTGAACCTTTCCGGTTCCGGCATGCCGGGTCTCGAGGACGGCATACTCCCTCTCGCAATTCTCGCCCTCCGCGTGTGGCGGGGACTGCCGGCAATTTTCGACCCGGCTACGCAGTGGGGCCCGTACGAACCCTGGGCCCGGCCACACCTGCTCATCGCACAGGGGCAGGCGAACGAAGCAGCGAAGGCCGTCGAGGCATTGCCGGACCCGCCCAAAGACCTACTCTCCGAGGTACTGTGGTGCCTGACTGCCGCGGCGGCCACTGCAGTCGGCGACAGTCGAGTCAAGGAGCGTGCTCGAGCGGCGCTCTTACCTGCCGCCGCCGAAATTGCCGGCGCCGGAAGCGGAATGCTCACAGCGGGACCCGTCTCGCACTATCTCGCCACACTGCAGTAGACCGGAACCATCAGGTGAATGCAATCACCGTGTCACCCCACGCCTCCCGGATTTCGCAATCCAGATCAGCGACGACGGCATCGTGCTTGTCGATCAACAGTGTCGAGCGTGTATCGGTGTCGTAAGTCGGCCATCCCGGGTCCGCACCCAGTTCACGATCGGCCCCGGTGCCGTAATCACCTGCAGCTCTGGCGAAATCCAGCCACCTCGCCTGCATACGCTCCGATACATGACGCGCCGTGCTCAGCCCGCCCAGTTTGTAGGTGATGTCCCGCGCTCCGTGATTGATGTTGCCGAAGACGTAGGCAAGTTCGGTCCCGTGGGTCGCACCAATTTTCAACGCCATGAGCATCGGCGGCGCGTAGTCGAATCGGTACAACCAGGTCGGTGCAATCTTGCTGTGCGCCTCGGCAATCCACAGCGTGGGCAAACGAAATCCGAAGTCACGGGTCAGCCCGAGACCAGCGCCCAGCTTGGACAGCCCCGAATACGCGCCTTCGATCTGAGAATGATCGGGTAGCTCGAGCCCAGGGTGCTCGTCGGCGATCTCCGCGAACATCGACGTGATCACGACGGGATCGATCGGCATCAACGGCGATTTCATCATCCGGAAGAGCGAAGATTCGTCTTTGTTGGTTCCGATGATCAGCGGAATCGGGTGTGCACTGCCGTGACGGAACGCGCGCACCGGGTAATCAGGGAGCAGATCACCGTCGACGATCGGCGCGAACGCCAAAGTGCCGGGCGTCTCCTGAGGGACGCGAGCAAACAGTTCGTCTGACGGCCCGATCAAGTCTTCGGCAGACGTGGACCGCAATAGACCCAGATCGCCACCGCCGCTGAAGATCTCCAGAAACAGCTTCGCGACGATCTCGCCACGTTCACTCCCGTACACCGAAGTGGCGGGGGAACTCTCGGCGATAGCGCGATGAAACAGGCCACGGGCGGACGGCACGGTCATCAGCGTCGTCACCGCTCCGCCACCTGCCGACTCGCCGAACAACGTCACCCGATTCGGATCACCACCGAAGGCCGCGATGTTGCCTTGAACCCATTGCAGCGCTGCAATCATGTCGCGGAGAGCGACATTGGGCTCGAAGGTATGTTCACTCGAATTGAAGGACGAGAAATCGACGAAGCCGAACACACCGATGCGGTAGTTGATCGAGACGACGACAACGTCACCATTTTCAGCCAATGTGGTTGCGTCGAACAGTGGTTGGCTGGATGCTCCGCGAAAGTACGCACCGCCGTGAATCCAGACCATAACCGGTTTACCCGGCGCATCAGAGCCGACGGGGCCCGGCGCCCATACGTTGAGAAACAGGCAGTCTTCATCCATCGGAACGTTCTCGCCGAGCGGGATCATCGAAAGTCGACTTTGCGGTTCACACGGACCGAATTCTGTTGCGTCTTGAATCTCGGTCCAAGGCTGCGGCGGAACGGGTGCGCGGAAACGCAACGGCCCGACCGGAGGTGCCGCGTAGCGGATCCCGTTCCAACTCGATACCGCACCTTCCGTGGATCCACGAACCGGCCCGTACGTTGTCTCGACTATTGGCGCTTCGCTGGGTGTGATCGTCATTCGATTGCTCCTCGAGGATCCGTACCGGCCCTCAATGCTGCCAGCATCCGGCGCAAATCGGACATGTTTGCCGGATTCACTCTGCTGGCAGTCATGCAAGGCTATCGCCAGGTCATGCGCCGGATTTCGTGAACTTAGCCAACTCCCGCAATCGGACCAGATCCCAGGCATGCCTGGGCCTACGGACGCCCGGACGGTCTCGGGGGACTCTGACTCTCAGTGCCTGCGGGCTGACCGTGCACCTGACGGGAGTCGGCATCACCAGAGCCTCACCGTCGACGCCGACCGGAATCTCGTCGGTGTCGGCGTCGATGATCACCTCGAATCCGGTGCCCTGAGCCAGGCCTCGTTGATGCGCCCGATGGAGTAACCCGACGGCCTGACGGGCGCTGCCGACGGAGATCGCCACGATCCCGAGAGTGCCCCGGTCCAATCGCGGGCGATGACCGAGCCCCGCCAGGTCGTTCATCTCGTACGGTCCGTTGCTGACCAGAACCGCCTGTGGACCCACCGCGGACACGCTCGGGGAGCGCGCGGTCAGCACCGCTCCGGCGCGTCCGGCGAGCAGATCCGGGAGTTTCTGCAGGAATGTGCTGGTCTTGGCGTCGCGGTACTCCGGACTCTGGACAACTTCGGCGTATGCCCCGAACGATGCATTGTTGACGAAGGTTCGACCGCCGACATTACCCAGATCCACCGTCACCTCGACGCCGTCGACAAGCGCGTCGAGGCACCGTGACGGATCGTCGAGGTCGAGACCCAGATCCGCGGCGAAGTGATTGCGCGTCCCGGCGCTGACGACCAGGAAGGGCAGGTCGTGTTCGGCCGCGACAGCGGCAACCAACGCCTGAGTTCCGTCGCCACCGGCAACACCGAGTAGGTCGGCGCCGTCCGCGACCGCCTGCCTGGCCAAGGCCGTCACGTCGATCTTCTCCGGCCCCTCGAGCAGTACGACCGTGGCCCCTCGTTCCTCGGCCTTGCGTTTCAAGTCGAACTTCTCGACCTTGCCACCGCCGGAGTTCGGATTCATCACGAAGAACGGTTTGGCGGGCGGCGGCGCCGGTCGCTCGACCACCGGCAGTTCCTTCTCCTCCCCCTCCAAAGCGGCGCGGGCGCAGATACCGGCTATGACGAACAATCCGATCGAGAGCAGCACCACCCACAAGAGGCGTTCTCGGATCAGGAAGGCGAGCACCACGATCGGCGTCAGAACCGCCACAGCCAACGAGATCCAGCGGAGGAATCCGCGGGTGGTCAGAAACCAGTACACCGCTACGACGCACACGACCACCCCACCGATCCCCAGGATCAGCATGGTCAAGGTTTTCAGTCCGGCGAAAATCAGGAGCACCACGACGGCAAGAACCAGCGCCGCAAATGCCGCGCGCGCCAACCAACTCTGTTTCGACGAGGGCCGATCCGTGCGGACAGGGGTCGTCATCGAGCCACCTCCCGCAGTTCGCCTCGTCGGATATTCAACTGTTGATATTGCCGTGTCTGTCTCCTCAGGACTAGCCAATTACCTACCCTCGGAAACCCACTTTTCCAGCGCTGATACTTTATGACGACACCTCGTCATAAAAAGGAGAAGGCCCGTGACAACACCGACGTCCGCAGCATGGGGATCTTCGGAGGAGCCTCTGACCGTGGTGCGGAAAGCCGGTCTTCACGGACTGCGGTGGACGGCCTGGCTGGCCGGCGCGACAGGCCTCGCACAATTGGTGTCGATCGGGCTGAACCTAACCGACACCGTCCACGGAATCGTCCCGACCACGTACCCGCCTGTAGACGTGGCCTGCAGCGTTGTCGCGCTCGTTCTCCTGGTCAGCCTGCTTGTCGGCCGACCCAAGGGCCCCGCGATGTTGTCGGGTCTCGCCCTCCTCATGGCCATGCTGATGGCGCCGACCCTCCACAAACATGCACCCGAGTCGCTCTGGCTGGCGGCGGCACACGCCGTTTCGGTCGTCGCCGTCATCATGCTGTCCGTGATGACTTCGAGGTTCTCCAGTGCCGAGTTGGATCGGCCGTGACACCGGATTCACCCCTCTCGCTTGCGGCCGAAGAATGGATCACCGATCTGACTGCCGCGGAGATGGAGCGGTTGCGCAAACGCACGACGCTCACCGCCGCCGAAGCGCAGGAAGTCTGCCGATCCGTACGCTCGATCGCGCAGCAGATGATGCTTGTACCCGTCTCGATGTGGCAGGGTGATCCACGCCTTGTTGCGGATCTGTTCGACCTCCCCGTGACCATGAATCAGACACAGGAGGATCGACCATGCCGAAGCTGACCGGTGGCGCGACAACCGCAGAACACAAGATCGCGACCCGAGAAGCCATGTTGGACGCGTTCATTCGCGAACTTCACGAGCAGGGCTGGCAGAACGTGAAGCTGCAGACTGTGGCCCAGGCAGCCGGTGTCTCACGGACAGCGGTGTACAACTACTTCCCCGACAAATCTGCGTTACTGCTTGCCTGGTCCACCCGCGAGATGGACAGATTCCTGCTCCTGGCCGAGCGTGAACTCGCGGATCGCGAGAATCCTGTCGACCGAATCGAAATCCTCGTCAAACTGACGCTCGTCGAGTTCTCACTGCAGCGATTCACGGGAATCGCGTTGGTCGAATTGCTGTCCGCGCAAGATCGCGAAAGTTTCCTCGAACATATTGTCCCGCTGTCGGTTCTGGTAGAACAGCTCGTCCAGGAAGGTGTCGACGCCGGCGTCTTTGTCGATTCCGATGCTGCCGCGTCCGCGCAACTCATCCTCGCCTGCGTGGAAAGCCGACGCCCGATGCTCATGGCCGGCGACCGAGTGGACACCGTCGTGGCGACCACCGTCCCGTTCATCATGCGCGCGTTGGGCGTCTCGTGGCCGACTTCCCTCACCGCCGATCCCACCGATCGGCCTGCTCACGATCGGTAGGATCGCAGGTATGCACTTCGACCTCCCGCCCATCGATCAGCAGGCCGAACGATTGATCGAACTCGGGGTACACGAGATGGCCGGGCTTTCTGCCGGCGACGTCAGGGCAGCCGCCGCAGCCGGACAAGGTGAGGTGGGACTGCTTACCGTGCACGAAAAACTCGCTCCAGCTTCCATTTTGACTCCCCTGCTCGAGCACAAGAACAAGCGGGGCTTCATTGTCGTCGACATGGCCGACGTCGATCTGTTCGCTCCTACCGAGCCGGCCGCGTTGCCTGATACCGCGATGTATCTGCTCGGTAAAGTCGACCGCGGGGATCACCTGGCCAATTGGAGCCCGGACGAAGCACTTCCCGCGATCGTTGATGCCGACCGTACGCCGCTGACCCTCGCCGAAGGCATTCACTGGCTGTTGCAGCGCCCCGACGTCCTCGAACGCGGAAAGTGCTTCATGACCATCGGCTCCCGATTGCCTAAGCCTGACGGAACTTTCGACACCAGAACCCCGGCTGTGTGGATCAGCAACGGAACCGGCCGGGACGGCAAAGACAACCGCAACGCCCCGAAAGTCGGGTGGTGTTGGTGGGGTAACCGCCACACGTGGTTGGGGTTTGCATCGGCCGGCGGGCGGACGTCGCTCCCGGGTTAGAGCACGGTTGCGCGGTCGAATCGGTATCGATCCTTCCACGGCATCGCGTTCTCCAGCGTTGCAGCGGCAGAGAGCAATTCTGCGTCGCAACCCCATTTCGCCGAGATCATCACGCCGAGTGGAACACCGTCTTCCGTCCAACCGAGTGGCAAGCTGATCGACGGGAATCCAGTTGCGTTGGCGACGATGGTGTTTCCCGTGAAAGCGACCATGTCGATCAGTTCGGTCGCGGGGTCTTCGTCATTACGTAGCTCACCGACTGCCAACGGCGGTGTTGTCACCGTCGGGGTGACAACAAGATCGGCGTCGGCGTAATCCAGGCTCCACCGCCGCGCCCATGCCTGAACAACTCCGATTGCCGCGGCCAGATCGCCCGACGGCACTTCGTTCGCTCGAACACGTAAGTGCTGCACTATCGGACGGAGAAGGTGTTCGTACTCTTCTGGAATGGGCTTGGTGCCGGCCAAGGACGAGAACATCGTGGTGAAGGCATCGACGAAGGCGTCGTCTCGGACCTGAGGTCGTTCGAACACGTTGTGTCCCAGGCTCTCGAGAACGACGCCCACCCTCGATACCGCCTCGGAGACTCGTGGGTCCACCGTGCCGCCGGATACCGAGCCATGAGCGAGGGCGACCGTCAGGGGGCGAGAGTGCGACCCTTCTGCCTGGACGACAAACTCTTCGAACGACTTCGGCCGGGGCGGGTGAATCGTCCCGGCGCCAGGTCGCGTCGCCAGAACATCCAGCAGTGCAGCGGTATCGCGAACCGTTCGGGCGATCGGCCCCTTGCTCGCAAAACCGAAGTTGTCGTGACCTGCCACCCCCATCGTGATCAGACCGCGACTCGGCTTGAGACCCACGACTCCGCACGTACTTGCCGGTGAACGCAACGACCCGGCGGTGTCACTTCCCTGAGCAAACGGCACCAGACCAGCGCCGACGGCGGCCGCTGCGCCACCACTGCTACCGGCAGCGCTACGTGTGCGATCGAACGGACTGCGCGCGGGCGGAGCAACTTCCGGCTCGGTGTAACACGCTGCCCCGAACTCGGGCACCGTCGTCTTGCCGATGTCGATCAGACCACCTTCTCGGATCGCCTCAACGATCTCGTCATCGGCGTCCGGCACGAAGTCCCGAAAGAGCGCCGATCCGAAGGTCGTGCGGATGCCGCGAGTCGCGTCGAGGTCCTTGATAGCCGTCGGGACGCCGAACAGGCGCGGAAGCGGTCCGGCGTCCCGCGCGTCCAACCTGCGCTGGGCCTGCTCGGCGAGTTCGATCGCATGTTCCCCGGCGATCGTCGTGAATGCACCCACGTCATCGGAAGTGGTCGCACGATCGACGAAGTACCGTGCCACCTCGGGGATCGAGACCTGCTTCGCGGCGATCACTGCGGCGAGTTCGACAGCGGACAATTGATGGAGATCAGTCATGGGGCAGCACTCCTTGTAGGTCAATCGGCACTTGTAATTTCGATACGCGTATCGCTATTGTTGTCAGCATGGTATCCGAATCCGCCTGCTCCGCAAGGGCCGGTCGACCAAAAGCATTGAGTCACAGACAGATACTCGATGCTGCGGCCGAGATCGCCGATACGGACGGCCTGGACGCGGTCTCATTTCGAGTGCTCGCCGAGCGACTGGGCATATCGCCGATGTCCGTCCACCGCACTACCGGCGGCATCGACGCGTTGAGGCGAGACCTGATTTCCACCCTCGTGGGAGAAGCCGTCTCGTCGATCGACTGGCCGACCGACTGGCGCGGGGTTGCCCGCACGTTCGCCTACGGTCTACATGACCTTCTGATGAAGCATCCTCTCGTTCTGGAAGCCCATCGGCAGGCATCACTGGAAGCGCCCGGCGCCGACGATACCGCCCACCGAGTCGTGCGAGCGCTTTCGCAGGCCGGCCTCGATGACGAACAGGCCACTTACGCGTACGGCGCCGTGCATGATTTCGTGACCGGACACGTCGCAATTCAATTGGGACGCGGAGCTTTCGACAGTGCACCCGCCGATCGACGCGAGGCATCGGTGTTCGCGCTTCATCACGATCCCGCCCGAAGGTTCGAATTCGGAGTCACGCTCATTCTGGATGGCGTGGCGTCGATCGCGCAGCGAGGAAGCACAACATGACAAGTAGCGTGACGACAACCGAAATTCGTGGCACCTCGGGGCGCCGTATCGCGTTCTGCGAGTACGGCGATCCGACTGGCCGGCCGGTAGTCGTGGTTCATGGATCACCTGGCAGCCGCTACGAGGGGCTCTCACTCGACAACGCGGCTGTGACGGCGGGTCTACGGCTGATCGTCCCAGATCGCCCCGGCTTCGGGCGCACAGATCCACACACGGACAAGGGATTTCATTCCTGGGACGACGACTACGTCACTCTGATCGATCATCTCGAGTTGGACTCGGCCACACTGATGGGCTTCTCCGGAGGCGGCGGTTACGCGCTCGCAGTCGTTGCGGCCGTACCCGAACGAGTCTCGAAATTGGTGCTGGCGTGCGCCATGATTCCCGGAGCCCCACGAGATACTTTGCGGCGCAGGATAAAACTGGTATCCGCGCTGTACTTTGCCGCCAACTGGGCTCCCCGCATGGCTGGCGCAATGCTTGCGGGAACCGGAGTGTTCTCCAAGTTGCGCAGCGACTCCGTCTCGATCTGGCCGGCCGCCGATCAGGCCGTCATGACCGACGAGTCGCATCGCCCTGCTCTCCAATTGGATTCATCCGAAGGGATCGCACAGGGCGGATCCGCAGGGGTTGTCGACTTGGCGAGGTATCGCCACGAGATGCCAGGTTTGCTTCAATCCATCTCGGTACCAACGGTTTTCCTGCACGGAACCGATGACAGGAACGTACCCATCGAAGTTGCCCGCTGGGCCCACTCGATGATCCCCCACTCTCGCTTCGAAGAGGTCAACGGGGGCGGTCATTTGTTCGTAGTCGCAGATCCCACGCCACTCATTCGCGCCCTCGAATAACCTCTTGACTCGAACTGGTGTTCGAGTATTGTTAGAGGTGGGGATCGGGGGATTCAATGAGCGTCTTGTTGTCGGATGTGGTGTCTGGTTCTGCGGTGGTGTTGCGTGGACGGCTGTGGCAGTTACCTGCTACTGAGTTGCGTGCGGCTGCGGTGTCGGCGAGCGCGGAGATTCTTCGTCTCGAGGCGGTGCGGGTGGCGGTGGTGGACGAGTTGTCGTTGCGGCCGGATGATCAGGTGATTGCCAGCCGCGGGGTGGGTTGCTGGTTGGCGGCGAACACGATGCTGCAGGTTCGGGACGGGAAGAAGATCGCCGCCCTCGGTGCAGCGCTACGGCCGTTTCCGGCAGTGGCTGCCCGGTTCGATGACGGGGACTGCTCCTTCGATCATGCCGTGTTGATCGTGGCGTTCTGCGAATCACCACCAAAGGGCATGCCGGAGGAAGCGCTCCCTCGCTGTATCGATTTGTTGTTGGCTGCCGCGTCCGGGGTGGAGGCGACGACGACGAAGGTGCGGTACGTGATCGCGACCTTGGAGCGAGTGTTCGAATCCGATGAAATTCCGCCCGCCGAAGATGTGGATCGGAATGAGTTGCGGATCGCGTCGACGTTGAATGGTCGGGTGGTGGTGCGCGGAGATTTCGATGCTCTCACCGGGGAAATGTTGTTGTCCGCCCTGTCGAATCTGACGATGCCCACCCCGGCACCCGATGGAACTCCGGATTCTCGGTCGGCGGCGAAGCGGACCGCGGATGGGTTCACGGAACTGATCCGCCGCTATCTGGACTGCGCGAAGACCGGTACGGATGGTGGTCAGCGGCCGCACGTGAACGTGCACATCAACGCGCGTGATTTGGCGGAGCATCGGGACTGCGCCGCCGCACCCTCGCCCGATGGTGGTGGAGTGGCTGTGTCGGATCTCGATGTCGGGCACATGCCGTGGCTCGGACCACTGTCCGTCTCGCAGACCAGACTCCTCGGATGTGACTGTTTCCTCTCCACCGTCTTGCTCGATGATCACGGGGCGCCGCTCGATGCGAAACCCGGAAAGAGGTTGGTCACCGCGGAGCAGCGAGTGGCGCTGATCGCCCGAGACAAAGGCTGCGCGTTCCCCGGCTGCACATGCGTGCCCGCCTGGACCGATGCACACCACATCCGGCACTGGGCCAACGGTGGCCCGACCGTGATGAACAACCTTGTCCTACTGTGCCGTTCACATCACCGGCTGATGCACCGAAAAGCCGGCTTCGTCGGAAAATGGGTGATCCGCATCGGCGCCGACAACAAACCCTGGTTCATCCCACCACCCTCGATCGACCCGCAGCAGCACCCGCGGCCGGCGAACACCACCTTCAAAACCTGAGGACGAACCTCAGGCACAACAGAACACGGCCCAGCACCGCATCGAAGGAGTCCTCGATGCGGTGCCGAAAGCCGTGCTCAGGCCTAGCCGGTGATCGTTCAGCCCAAGTCCGCGACGATCCTCTCGGCGAGCGGCTTCGACGAAGCCGGATTCTGGCCAGTGTAGAGCTTCCGGTCCACCACGACATAAGGCGACCACGCCTCAGCCTTCGAGAATTTGCCGCCCAACTCGCGTAGCCGAGTTTCGAGCAGCCACGGAGCCTTGTCCGCCAGACCAGCCTGCGTCTCCTCTTCATTGGTGAACGCCGTCAGCTGATAGCCGTCGAACAGCCAGCTTCCATCGGATCTCTGGGCGGGCAGAAGTGCCGCCGGTGCGTGACAGACCGCCGAAACCACCTTGTCGGCGTCCAAGAACTTCACCAGAAGCTCGCCGAAGGATGCCGACACTGCAAGATCTTCCATCGGTCCATGTCCACCTGGCACAAAGACCACGTCGTAGTCGGCAGCATCGGCGTTCTCCAGAATCTCCGGCGAATCCAGCACCGGCTGCAGATCGGCGATGTACTTGCGCATACGATCAGCGCCTTCTTGCCCGCCGTTGACCTCAGGCGCCAGGCTTCCCTCATCCACAACGGGGGCTTTACCGCCAGGCGTCGCGATCACGATGTCGTAGCCGGCCTCGACGAAAACGCGATGCGCCTCGACCAGTTCTTCCGCCCAGTATCCGGTTGGGTGGGCTGTCCCGTCGTTCAGCGTCCAGTGATCTGCAGAAGTGACTGCAAACAACAGCTTTGTCATCGCGCAACCTTTCGTCGTAGCCAGGAACCGTCGTAGTCAGGAACCGTCGTAGCCAGGAACCCCGAGACACGGAACCCCGGCGAACGCTCCCTTGGATGAAACGCACTCAACCGGAGGGAATTCCGCATCGGCCGTTCCAGTGCGACTTCTCACCAACGGGGCATACAACCCGTCATACCCACATTCCAGCTCGGATATTTGGGGCGAACAGTGCGATCAGGTCAGTACGAAGGCCACGGCAAAAAGTGTCCAGGCGGCAGCAAGAACCGTCGACGCCGCAGTAACTGCCCCGGTCACGGCAGGTCGAGTGCTGCAGTTGCGCGCCGCGATGATCCCGACCGTCATCAAGGTCAGCGCCATCAGGAATGACAGAACCACGATCTTCACCAGCAACCCCTTCGACGTCGGCCAACAGAACCGAAGGCCATTTAGATAGTACACAAATAGATCGCGCATTAATCAAATGGAATCAGTCAGGAAATTCTTGACAACATTCAATTGAAACTGTCAGGCTAAACCTGACGAATGGAGAACTTCTCATGCAAGATCTGATCGAGACCGCCCTGACCGCAAAGATCGAGACCGCCGCAACTTCGACGGCCAACGTCGCAATCACCGAGGCCGGCGCGCAGGCGGACAAGATTGTCGGAACGGATCCATTACCTGGCAGCCCCGAATGGGAGGCAGAACAGGGCACCGACATCCCGGCGCAGCGTCAGATGGCTTGGCAGTTGGCAAGTTTCCGGATCCAGCTCGCCGCAGGCATCGATTCGACGGCAAGCGTCATGAGCCTGCGAAGATTCGGCGCGACATGGGCAACCATCGGCCGCGCTGCCGGAATGACCCGTCAGTCCGCGCATGAACGGTGGGGTCGACGTGTATCGGACATGCTCGATCCTTACGGGGTCGGGTTGCCGCCCATGGTGCCGAATGATGATCCGACTCAGCCCTGACTACCAATCGTGTGACTACTGATCCGACAGCAGCGCATCTGCTTTCGCGACCAATACTGCACGCTCACGCTCGTTCCCGGCCAGCCTCGCTGCTTCGAGGAGTTCGGTTCTAGCCTCCTCGGATCGGCCGAGCTGACTGAGCAGTTCCCCCCGAACACTGGGAAGCAGGTGGTAGTCGGCCAATTCACCTGAAGCGACAAGCTTGTCGACGAATTCGAGCGCAGGGCCAGGACCGTATGCCATGGATACCGCCGCCGCATGATTGAGGTCGACCACGGGCGATGGGGCCAGTTGCGCCAACGCCTCGTAGAGGATGACTATCTTCTTCCAATCGGTGTCATCGAAAGTTGCTGCTCGCGCATGACATTCGGCTATCGCTGCCTGCAAACCGTACGGGCCACGTCCACGCCCGACGGCGTCAGCTCGTTCCAGCGCCGCAAGCCCACGCGAGATCTGTAGGCGGTCCCACCTAGTCCGGTCCTGGTCCGCCAGCAGGATGGGCTCACCTGTCGAGGTTGTCCGAGCGCCGAATCTCGAGGCTGTCAGCTCCATCAACGCGACAAGGCCGTGTACCTCGGATTCCCCGGGGACTAATTCGGCGAGTATTCGCGCGAGCCGCAGAGCTTCAGCACTGAGGTCCGCCCGCATCCACTCGTCCCCCGAGCTGGCTGCATAACCTTCGTTGAACACCAGGTACAGGACTCCGAGGACGGCGCTCAACCTGCTCGAAAACTCTTCTCGTCCTGGAACTTCGAAAACCGCTTTCGAAGCGGTCAACGCCTTCTTCGCACGGACTATCCGCTGCTGAACTGTCGCGGTCGGCGTCAGGAACGCCTTCGCAATTTCTTCGGTGGTCAACCCGCCCACAATCCGAAGAGTCAAGGCCACCTGCGCTTTTCGATTCAACACCGGGTGACAGGCGATGAACATCAGCCGGAGGACGTCGTCGTCGATCCGATCCGGATCCCAGCTGACGTCGTCGAAATGCGAAGCGTCGTTCTCGAGTTCACGCGCAAAGTGGGCGTAGCGCTCGTCCAGCCTCTCACGTCGTCGCCACCCGTCGATTGCTCGACGCGTCGCAACGGAAGTCAGCCAGGCAGCGGGATTTCGGGGAACGCCGGTGGCAGGCCACTGCTCGACAGCTTCGAGCAGAGCCTGCGCTGCCAGGTCTTCGGCGAGATCAAGATCTCCGACGGTGCGAGTCAACGTGGCGACGATCTTCGCGGATTCGATTCGCCAGACCGCGTCGACAGCCTTTCTCGTTTCTTCTCGCACCGCCTCGTCGGTCATGGTTCAGCCTGCGACCGGACGATCGGTACCGAGCTCTTCGCGCCAGCCGGCTTCCTTCTGGATGTACTCGTTGTCCTGATCGAAGTCCGACATCTCGCTCACGCGGCGCACCTCGAGCTTGCTTCCCGGCCCGAGCGGGCAGCGCTTCGCCCATTCCAAGGCTTCGTCTTTGGTCGACGTCTGAATGATCCAGAATCCCGAGAACAACTCCTTCGTCTCGCCGTACGGGCCGTCGGAAACCAGCGGCGGATCGGACTCGAAATCGACGATGAATCCCTCCTCCATCGCCAATCCCTCACCCGCCAGCAGCACACCGGCCTTGATCAAGGATTCGTTGTATTGCCCCATCGCGGCGATGATCTCGTCGAAGTCCAGGTCCTTGGATGCTTCGATGGCTTCGTCGGTGGAACGCATGATCAGCATGTACTTCATGAGAATCTCCTTCGTTTGTGGACCGCTCATTCGGTCCCTCTGCCTACACGTCGAACGGTAAAGACGCCGATCGACAAACTTCCGAAACTAATTTTCGAAGGACAAATCCGCCGGTCGAATACGTTGCCCACGGTATCGGCAGAAAGGTCGTCTGGCAGCTCAGAAATCGAGAAATCCTGGCACGACTTCAACGGCGTGCCCGGCCGCGTCAGCGCTCCCGTAGAAATACACCGAGCCGTAGCCAAACAGGTATTCCTCGACGAACTCGGGTTGCGGCTCGGCAACCACCGGCCATCCCTCTTCATCGATCTGGAACAGGAAGCGATGCCCGTCCGCCTCGACGGCATCGGCGTAGGACGGTTCATTTTGTATGAGTACCGGTTGCGGCGCGATCAACACCAACGGCATCACTTCGTCGTCTGCGGGAAGATTGACCAACGCCGCGCTCCCCAGGCCCTCGTGAGTGCCGGCCGATTCCGCACTTCGTGATGACGGCGGGTGCAGGACTGCCCTGAACCCGATGTCCGGGTATTCGAGGTCGTCGTCGCCGATGGAGAATCCCCGACGGATGAAGACGGAAAGCTCTCGCGCACCGAGCCACGGAGCCGTGTGCGCCTCGAGCGTCAAGAGATACACATGCGTCTGCAAAATCGGCTGACCAGCGAAAACCTGCGGCGGGCGTCCACCAATCCTGGACCCAACTTCCGAATCGCTCGAACCCACCCCGAGATGTACTCTGTCCACCGGCGTCATCCTAGGGAGATCCGACGGGCGTCGGAAGAAGACTCTCCGATTTCCTACAAACCACTGGTGACGTAGGCCACATTCAGGCTCGATGATGAGTGCATGACAACATTCCCCACTCTCGACCCCGAACTCGCCGCAGCACTCACCATGCTCCCGAAGGTGGACTTCGCTGACCTCCCCAACGCGCGGGCCACCTACGACGCTCTGATCGGCGCCATGTTGGCCGACCTGCCATTCGACGGAGTCTCGCTTCGTGAACTGTCCGCTCCTGGCCTGGACGGCGATCCGGAAGTCACGATTCGTTTCTTCACCCCGGACAACACCGCCGGCCCTGTCCCCGTTCTGCTCTGGATCCATGGCGGCGGATTTGCAATCGGCACCGCTGAGTCCAGCGATCCATTTTGTGTCGAGGTAGCGCGCGAACTCGGATTCGCCGTTGCAAACGTGGAGTACCGCCTCGCCCCCGAAACCTCCTTTCCCGGCCCCGTCAACGACTGCTACGCAGCACTCCTCTACATCCACGCCCATGCCGAGGAACTGGGGGTCGATCCCAGCCGCATCGCAGTGGGCGGGCAGAGTGCAGGCGGCGGATTGGCCGCAGGCACTGTCCTCAAAGCCCGCGACGAGGGCGTTGTGCCCGTGGCATTCCAATTCCTCGAAATTCCTGAACTCGACGACCGTCTGGCGACTGTCTCGATGACGAACTTCGTCGACACACCGTTGTGGCACCGCCCCAACGCCATCCTGTCGTGGAAGTACTACCTCGGCGAGTCGTATTCAGGTCCCGAAGATCCTGACGTCTCCATTTACGCTGCGCCGTCCCGGGCGACCGACCTCACCGGTCTGCCGCCGACCTACCTGTCCACCATGGAACTCGACCCGCTCCGCGACGAAGGAATCGAATACGCCCTTCGACTGCTGCATGCGGGAGTCAGCGTCGAATTGCACTCCTTCCCCGGAACCTTTCACGGGTCGGCACTAGTGGCGACCGCAGCAGTCAGCGAAAGAGGTGCCGCCGAAGCCCTCACTGCGCTCCGGAGAGGGTTGCGTTCGCTGTCGCCTGTCTCGTAGCGTTGCGAGATGCAAGGACTGATGTACCGGCTTGCCGAGCTCGATGCAGACTCGGCAGGCCTGGTACGTGTCATCGATTACTTCGACACGCTCGTGCGGCACGGCTCCGACACCGCATCTCTGCTTCGCGCGAGCGCGCAGTTGGCGGACTGCGTTGTAGGTATCGAGATCGTGGAACACGGTAGAAGCAAGAAGAATTTGCGCCGTTGTGACCCACGCGGCCGATGGTCGCCCGAACCCCAGTTCCCTCCGAGCATGGCCAGGGACATCGCTGTAGACGACGAGGTTCTCGGGAAAGTATGGATCGAGCGTCCTGGTGCGCACTTGCCGCTCGACGAAATGCTCGTCGACCGAATGGCCCTGACCGCAGCGATAATCCTGCAACCCCGACGCTTGCCTACCGAAGCCGAGCACACTCGAAATCTGTTGTTCCCGATGGATGAACTCGCGGTGCTCACCTCCTGCGCCGGTCTCGGTATCGAACCCCAAACCCCAGTCCGCGTCATGGCAATCAAGGCAGTCTCAGACACGGCCGGCGGCACTGCACACCTTGTTATTTCGCAAGATTGCACACCTGGCAAAGCCGTTGGGATAGAAGCTGATGGCGAGTATCTGAATCTCGTGGCGGGTTCGTTCGCACCGACACCCGAGCTGTCCAAGTTAGCACTGTCGTCATCCATTCGCGCCGGAATATCTTTGGCTGCTTCCGCTTCCGAAGTGAATACAATACTCAGCACTGCACGATTCGCTCGCGCACAGGCGTCAGCAACAACACCGATCGTGAACGCTGACGATCTCGGCGCCCTCAACCTCCTGGCACCGGGATCACACATCGATCACTCGCGAATACCGGATCTGGTTCTTGCCGAAGAGATCGGCGATACCAAACAGGGATTGGAACTACTCGAAACCTTGAGGGCATACCTGCAATCCGGAACATTGAGGGCCGCAGCCGATTCCATGCATCTTCATCACAGCAGCGTCGCGCACCGATTGGCAAAGCTGTCCCAGCACGTCGGATTCCACGTCGACACCTTCGAGAACCGGGCACGCGCAACGGCCATGATGCTGGTCCTCGATGGCAGATAAGGCCCACCGCGCATCACTTGCGCTACGCAGTGGTTGACGATCTTTCGCGTTCGGCGAGCGCAACGAAGGGTGCAAGCGCGGGATTCGGGTTGTCCGGACGGTAGGTCACGGCAACTTCGAGAGTCGGCTGCACACCGGCGATCTCACACAGATGAATACCCGGAATTCGGAGCATCCGGGCCCGCCCCTGCGGGATCGGCGCAATTCCCACCCCGTCCGAGACGGCGTGCAAAACCTGCTCGTCGTCAGCCTCGAATCGAACGATATTGGGAGTGCTGTCGGGCCAAAGTTGTTCGAGCGTCCGCGAATACATCCCGGGTGCATTCGCCTCGGGCCAGAATACGACGGGGATGTCCACCAGATCTCCGAGTTCGAGTGTCGTTCGATCCCCGAACGGATGATCCACGGGAACGGCGACCAGGATAGGTTCGGTGTCGAGGACGATCAGGGGAAGTTCACGATCGTCGTCATCGAGCGGCGGTCGCACAACCGCGATGTCGACCGCTCCGGTTCGGACGAGGTCGACAGTCTGCGCCGAAGTGCCCCGGTGCACGACAACTTCGACGCCTGGATAGAGCTTGCGATAAGTGCTGACCAGATCTCCGACGGCGCCACCCGCCCACGACCGGGTGTACGCGATGCGCAGTTCCCCGTCCACACCGCGTGCAGCCAATCGAATTCGTTCGACCGCCCGGTCTGCGCACCCGAGTAAGAAGCGTGCCTCTCGTACCGCTACCCGCCCCGCGTCGGTGAAAGTGAACTGCGGACCTCGGCGATCCACCAGAGGAACTCCGAGTTCGCGCTCGAGAACCTTGATCTGCTGACTGAGTGCAGATTGCGCCACGTGGACGTTCGCGGCAGCGCGAGTGAAGCTGCCGTGATCCGACAGAGCGATCAGATAGCGTGCGCGCTGCAGGTTCATACGGCGATTATAAGAAGAACAGATGGTGGTGTCACTACTTGGTCTTGGACAGCGCATCACCTGAGGTCGGAGGATCGAGTGCAGATTGCTCTATGACTCGTCTCCCGAAACTGTCCCCGAACGATCACAAGGTTGAACATGAGCCCCCGAACACTCGTCGAAGCACGCGAACCTGCAACGGACGCGAGGTTCCTCGACGCCCTCGCAGAGATCGTCGGCGAAGCGCACGTCCTCACCGATCCAGAGCTGATCGAGGGTTACACACGGGACTGGACGGGACGTTGGATCGGTGACGCAATAGCTGTGGTCCGTCCGGCCGACACCGCCGAAGTGTCCGCCGTCGTCACGACCTGCTTCGAGGCCGGGATTCCCATCACCCCACAAGGTGGAAATACCGGACTTGTCGGTGGCGGAATACCATCGGCTGGATCAGTGGTGCTGAGCACCAGGCGTTTGGATTCGATCGAGACCGTCGACCCCATCGGCCGGACAATCGCGGCCGGTGCGGGAGTGACCGTCGCTCGCGCCGACCTGGCGGCCTCCGCACATGGCCTCCGATTCGGAATCGATTTGGCATCAAAGGAATCCGCGACCCTCGGCGGCATCGTCGCAACCAACGCCGGTGGTACCCGCATGGTCCGATACGGAAATACACGGGCACAGATACTCGGGATCGAGGCAGTACTTGCCGATGGTTCCGTCTTGAGCAGGTGGACTCCACTTGTCAAAGACAATGTCGGATACGACATCCCAGGGCTTCTTGCGGGCAGTGAGGGAACGCTCGCGATTGTCACCAAGGTCCTGATGAAGTTGGTCACCCCGGCGACCGACACCCAAGTTGTACTCGCGGGTGTGCGCGACGTCGATCAAGCGCTGCATCTGTGTAATCGCGTGCGCCAGAGCGGGTTGACCGTGGAGGCCGCCGAGATCATGACCGACGACGGCATCTCCCTCGTCTGCGCGCACACCGATGCCCGTCGCCCGTTCGGCACACCGTCACCGATGTACACCCTGATCGAGGTGTCATCGCCGCGCGAGACGGAAGAGTCGCTCCTGGAAGTTCTCTCTGCCTCTGCCGATCTCATCGAGGACGCGACAGTCGAGCCTGGCCCCGCTCGAAAGCTGTGGACTCTGCGAGAAAGCCATACCGAAAGCATCAGCGCTTCATCGACGACGCCGGTGGTCAAACTCGACATCTCCGTCCCCTTGTCCGTGATGGGCATGTTCATCGAGAGCCTCCGCGAAGTACTCACCGAACGATTCGTCCATGTGCGTCCAATGTTGTTCGGACACTTCGCCGACGGGAATATCCATGTGAATCTTCTTGACGCCGAACCGAGCATCGCCCACGAACTGACCGATACGGTCTTCGAACTCGTCTCCGCCCATCACGGAAGTATCAGCGCCGAGCACGGGATCGGTCGCGCGAAGTCACCGTGGATAGCGCTGGGGCGCACGGAAACCGACATCGCCGCCATGAAGCTGATCAAATCGTCCTGGGATCCGCGTGGAATCCTCAATCCTGGAATACTGTTGCCCGAAACGGTCGGGTAACAAAAGGGGTCTCGTGCAGGATCTTTACGTCGTCACTCATCCTCATGCCGAACACACAGCACAGGACATCGTCGGAGGTTGGCACAATTCGGTTCTCACGCCCGCAGGCAGGCGCGATGCAGAATTGATCGCCGAAGAGTTGAAACGTCGACGCGCAGGAACTTCGCGCCCGATCCGCATCACCTCTTCCGACCTCGAACGGTGCGCCGAGACATCCGCGATCATCGCCCGGACACTCGATGTTCCGGCGACAACAGACTCTCGATTGCGCGAAATCAGCTTCGGAGAAGCCGAAGGGCGCCCGAACTCGTGGCTGGCCCAGCGGCAGGTTCCGGCTCCTGACGACAACCGCCTCGATCACCGTGGCCCCGTTGCCGGTGCCGAAACCCGCCGCGACATCGCATCAAGGGTCGGCGAGTGCATTCGCGAACTGATGACCGAACTCGACCACGATCACGTGGTCGTAACACACGGATTTGCACACACATTCGTCGTCTCCGCTTGGCTGCAGATCCCCGTCGAAGCCACAGGGTTTGCGACCTTCGCGACCACGCCCGGGGCCATCACACATCTCCAACACGACGACTACTGGCGCAATCGAACTCTCGCGCAACTAGCTGATACGACGCACTTGGCCTGTGGCACGATGGCCTGATGCGCCATGTCTCCGACGACGAACGCCGTGCACGCATAGGAGTACGTCACGCGCTGGCGCCTTCGTTCCGCGTCGATTCTCCGGAAGCTGCCACTCGGGCGATGACGGTACTGCACGCCACCGAGTCAGCGACGGTCTATCTGTCTTGCTGGGCGAGGGTTCGGTCATTGGACGCCGCCGACGTCGACAACGCGTTGTACGACCAACGCAGTCTCGTGAAGCAATTGGCTATGCGCCGCACGCTCTTCACGTTCCCCCGAGACTTGCTGCCGGCCGCGTGGTCGAGTGCGTCCGCCCGCGTCGCGAACACCGAGCGCACACGAATGGCCAAGGATGTCGTCAAGGCCGGAATCGCCGTCGACGGCAACGACTGGCTCGATCGCGCGCGGGCGGAGGTTCTGACACTGCTCACCGATGCCCCTGAAGGACTTTCCGCACTCGAGGTCCGTCAGGCAGTACCGATGATCGACGTCAAGGTCGAGGGTTCGGCAGGCGAAATCTGGTCGGCACCCAGGGTTCTCACGCACCTCGGGGCGACCGCAGACATCATGCGCGGCAACAACACCGCCCGCTTCCCCGTCTCACGCCCACTGTGGACTCTCACTCGACACTGGCTCGACGACGCCCCCATCGATCTCGAATCTGCAGACGGATACCGAGAAATAGTCCGACGCTGGCTCCACTCCTTCGGACCGGGGACGGAAGACGACATCGTCTGGTGGCTGGGCTCGACCAAGACGGTCGTCCGGGCCGCCCTCGCCGAACTCGAAGCCGTTGCAGTCTCACTCGACGGTGGCGACACCGGCTGGTTACTACCGGATGACGTCGCCACGGTGTGTGATCCAGGTCCTTGGGCGGCACTCCTACCGGTGCTCGACCCGACGATCATGGGGTGGAAGAACCGTGACTTCTATCTCGGCCCGCACCGCAACCAACTCTTCGACACCCGAGGTAATGCCGGCACCACAGCTTGGGTCGACGGTCGTGTCGTGGGCTGCTGGATCCAAGACGCCGCCGGAGTGGTCCACGTTCGAGTACTCAAATCCGTGTCCGCGGATGCGCAACGGGCGCTCGACGCCGAGGCAGTTCGTCTGACCGAGTGGCTGGGTGGCCTCAAGATCGGCACCGGTTATGTCTCGCAGGCTATGAAGCAAGCGGTTGGAATTGCTGCAGCTACGCCTTGACGACGTAACCAGCACACTGTTCTAGCTGGTCTTTCTGCTGACGCCATCCATGGGCGGTAAGGCAACCATCGACAAGTGTACGAAACGTACAGTACACTTCGTCAGTCAGTGATTGACCGATCTAGGAGGTTCCATGGAAGGTCAAGCAGTTCGTGAATACGGTGCGTTCATCAACGGAGCGTTCCGAGCCATGGGCACATCCACATTCGAGGCCCGTAACGCCGCTTCCGGCGCTCTACTCGCCACACTGTCTCGGTGCGGGCCCACAGAGATCGACGACGCGGTCGAAGCCGCCAGGCGGGCATTTCCTGCATGGGCGAACCTGACCGCTGAAGAACGATCCGCCAAAATCTTGCAGTTTGCCGCGCTCGTGGAGGATCGGGCCGAAGAGCTTGCCCAGCTCGAATGTATGGATACCGGGCGGCATATCAGGGAGATGCGCGAGGACTATCGAGCCGCCGTCTCACACCTGCGATACTTTGCGTCAATCTCGCTGGCCCACCATGGCTTCGGCCGCGAGTTGGCATCGGGATACCTGGTCGCGAAGCGAGTGCCATTGGGCGTATGTGGACAGATCATTCCCTGGAACGATCCCGTGGTAATGACGGCGTTCAAGATTGCACCTGCTCTCGCTGCGGGAAACACAGTGGTCCTCAAACCTGATGAAAATGCTTGCGTTTCCGTCATGGAGCTGGCCAGGATCGCCGCCGACGTGTTTCCCGCAGGCGTTTTCAATGTTGTCCCTGGTCTTGGCGAGGAAGCCGGCGCAGCCCTGATAGACCATCCGAAGGTCAGCAAACTCGCTTTCACCGGAAGCACCGAAGTCGGCCGACTCGTGGCACACGCCGCAGCCTCACGGCTGATCTCGACCACACTCGAACTCGGCGGCAAGAGTCCCAGCATCGTGTTTCCTGATATCGAGGACATCGATGCAGTGGTCGCCGATGCCACCGCAGGTGTCCTCATGTGCAACGGCCAATCCTGCTTGGCCGGAACACGTCTCTTCATCCACGAGGATATCTATGACACCTTCGTGGAAAAACTCGTCGCAGGATTCCGATCATTGCGAGTCGGGCCGCCACTGAACGAGGACACCGAACTGAGCGGATTGATCCACCAGGAACACACCGAACGTGTGATCTCCATGATCAAATCCGGGATCAACGAAGGCGCACAACTACTTACAGGCGGGGATCTGGTAGAAGTGCCGGGATTCGAAGCCGGAAACTTCGTCGCGCCGACGATTCTCGAGGTCACCAACTCGATGCGAATCGCACAGGACGAAATCTTCGGACCTGTCCTGTGCGTCCTCAGATGGAACAACTACGAGCATGTGATCGCAGAAGCCAATGACACTCCGTACGGTCTCGCTGCTGGGATCTATACCTCCAACCTGAAGAACGCGATGGAAACCGCGGATCGTCTTGATGCGGGCTGCGTCTGGATCAATCAGTACTTCAATCTGGGAGGCGGTGTCCCCTTCGGGGGATTCAAGGAAAGCGGCCTGGGGCGAGAGTTCTGCCTCGAGACGCTCAACGAATACACCCAACTCAAATCCATCACTGTCGCCACGTCGACGCCCACGACAAACCAAGGAAGCACAAATTGAAAATCTCGGGAAATACCATCTTCATTGCCGGCGGAACCTCCGGTATCGGCCTCGCACTTGCAGTGGGATTGCAGAACGAGGGGAACAAGGTAATCGTCGGAGGGCGTCGATCCGCTCTGCTCCAAGAGATCTCGGACAAGTACCCGGGCATCAGCACGGTCGTCATCGACGTGGACGACCCGAGATCCATTCGAACCGCACATGAATCCGTCACGGAGGAATTTCCCGATCTGAACGTCCTCGTGACGATGTCGGGAATCATGTACCCGGAAGACTTGAAGAACCCGGACTTCCTCGACATCGCCGAGAGAACCGTCACGACAAACCTTCTCGGAACAATTCGCTTGGCCGGCCAGTTCATCCCGCATCTGATGACGAAGCCCAATGCCACCATCGTCACCGTCTCATCCGCCGTCGGCTTCGTCCCGCTGCCCGTCACGCCCACGTACAACGCGACAAAGGCGGCGGTTCATCTCTTCACCGAGAGCATGCGCGTACAACTCGCCGATACCTCGATCCGGTGCATCGAACTCATCCCGCCAGGAGTCCGCACCACGCTGATGGATCAGGAGAACTCGGAATCAGCTCTGCCACTTGATGACTACATTGCCGAGACCATCGGCCTACTGAAGGCGCACGACGACGCCACGGAAATCGTGGTCGACGCCGCCAAGCCGCTTCGCAACGCCGAGATCAACGGTGAGTACCAGCTAGTACTGAAGATGCTCAGCTGACACCCGAGTGTTGAGGCACATCGCAGTGCGGGGAGGGCAATTCGCCCTCCACCGCGCTGCGGATTCTCAACGGAGAACCCGTCTATGCACCACTGCGGAGTCCACGAACTGCGTGATCGATGATCGAGCGCACAGTGTTGTCGTCGATACCCGCGTGCCCGACCAACATCCGATAGATCAACGGCCCGAAGAACAGATCGATCGCTTCCTCGGTGTCGATGTCTTCGCGAAAGTAGCCGGAATCCACACATCGCCGAATCAGTGCGGCGAAACCTCGACGACGTTCGTCGAGGAAGAACGTGCGGAAGTATGCCGCCGTCGTCGGATCGTTGGCACACGCGCCGACAAGTTCGGCAAAGATCGACCCGAGTGGACCTCGGTAGAACTTTCCGATGTCACCTAGATAGTCGTTCAAATCGGCTTGCGCACTATCGGTCTCGGGAAATGTCAGATGACGAGCCATGAGCACGCCGAATGCTTCAGCAGCGATGGCTTGCCGCGACGGCCAGTGTCGATACAGAGTCACCTTGCTGACACCGGATTGTTCGGAGATCGCATCGATGGTCGCGGCCTTCATTCCACCGGATTTCAGAAGAGCTTCTGCTGATCTAAGGGCCTTCTCGTGAGCCGCCTCACTACGTGCACCGCTCGGAGGAGTCAGCAATCCCGTCTCGGCATCACCCGATCCCCGAAACACGCCGTCGTCGGGAGCGCGCTTACCCATGTCCACTCCTTAGTCCTTCAAGACCTTGCAGCACAGAGCATTTCCCGGCATCGGAGGACCCGGCACAGCCCAAGGCAGCAACTTGTCGCGATAGCTACTAGTCGTATCGTACACATGGCGCCCTGGACCGAATCAGCATGGTCACAACAACACGCCCAATCTGATTGCGTCCGCGCATGATTCAAACAACCAGCGCAAGCCTCTCGTTTATTACTCAAAAGTAAGATAGCGTGTGGTCGTCATCACACCAGCCCGTCAAGTACCGAGAGACATACGAAACCGAAGGGTCGATCGTGGCATCGAGGATTCTCTTTCAGGGAGCGGTGGCGCTGACAGCCATTGCACTCACAGGCATCACAGCACCTACTGTCGCCGCGCAACCGTCGGCGGATTCCTTCTATCAGTACGACGGTTCGGCACCGCTGTCGTCGTATCAGCCTGGGGCCGTTCTCAAAACGAGGACCTTGCCCTATCACGTCGTCAACATTCCGACCCCGTTGCAAGCCGTGCAGGTGTTGTACCGGTCGACCGACGCTCTCGGCCGGCCGTCTGCGAATGTCACATCGATTCTTCGACCACCCAATGCCCAGCCGGACAAAGTTGTCTCGTTCCAGTCGGCCTACGATTCGCTGAACCCGGAAGACGGTCCGTCACGAGCTGTTGCGGGGGACACCCCGATCGGCAGCCTGACCGCCAGCGGACGGAACGTCGCCTTCGGCGGGACTCTCGCTTCCGGCGAAGCTGCCATGTTCGGTCCCCTACTGGCACTGGGCTACACCGTCGTCATTCCCGACACCGAAGGGCCGAACGCAGACTTCGCGGCGGGACCCGAATACGGAATGATGACTCTCGACTCTCTTCGCGCCGCCCGTAACACTCCTGAGACAGGTATTGCCGACTCAGCCGAGATCGGCCTGATGGGATACTCGGGCGGAGCAATCGCCACCAACTGGGCGTCCATCCTCGCTCCGGACTACGCCCCGGACATCAACGAGGACCTGATCGGCGCCGCCCAGGGTGGACTGTTGGTCAACCCGGCGAACAACCTCCGGTACGCAAACGGAAGCATCGGCTGGGCAGGCGTTGTCGGGATGGCAGTTGTCGGACTTGCCCGTGCCTACGACATAGATTTCGATCCGTATCTCGGCGATCGCGGACGCGAACTCCTACCTCGCATCGAGGATGCCTCGATCGGGAACGTCATCCTGCAGTACCCGGGGGTGACCTGGCAGGACCTTGCCAAACCAGAGTATGCGAACCCCAACTCGGTGCCCGAGTACGTCGACGTCGCCAACAAAATCAACATGGGCAACGCGCCGATACCCACCATCCCTATGTTCATCGCTCAAGCCGCAAACGGAGCCCTCGAGGGCACCCAGCCAGGTGGACCCGGCGTCGGCCCTGGCGACGGAGTCATGGTTGCCGGGGACGTCCGCACACTCGCCACTCGTTATTGCGACGCAGGTTTGTCCATCCAGTACGACCAGTACGACACCATCAGTCACGTTCCCGGTGGCGCGCTTTGGCTCCCCGGCGCCATCACCTGGCTCAACGACCGTTTCAGCGGGAATCCGGCGCCGAACAACTGCTCGAACATCGCACCGGGCAATTCACTGGCGCCGGAAGAACACGCGGCGGGTTGAAGTATCCAACCGTCGGTTCAGATCCCGATGGCGAGATCGTCGATATCCGCGAGTGTGCCGCCGTTTTCGAGGATGCTCGTGTAGTTCCGAAGTCGGTTCCGATCTATCTCGGTGGTGCTGACCCCGCGCTTCCAGTACCCGAAGACAACTACATCGTCCTTCGCCAGGCCGACTGTCTTACGGAAATGCGCTCGGATGGAGCGCATTTCGTCTCGCTCGCCGGCTCCCCACACCGCATAGTCTCCTGGGTTCTCGAGCTCGAGGGCATACTCGGCAAGGCGATCCTCGACATGATGCAATTCGAGGCCGGGGATCACGGGCAGTTCCGCGAAAGCCTCGGCGTCACCGGTGGCGACCCAACCGACACCGGTCACACCCTCGGGCCACTGAAGCAGAATCGAATAGAGGGCAGGGATCGCGGTGTCGTCGGCAAACAGTGCGACGCGGCGACCAGTGATCTCGGGAACGAGGAAGTGCGGGCGAGGGCCGGTGAGCGAGAACGTGTCACCCACACGACGGTCGTCGGCCCACCGCATCATCGGGCTGGTGTGACCGTGCAGCACGACGTCGAAGGTCATCGAACCGCTCGACGCATCGAAGGTGCGCACCGTGTAGACACGAGAGACGTCGCCGTACTGCGGACCTAGCTGGATGCGGAATGCGACGTTGGGACGCAGCCAATTCGGGTCGTCCGCCGACGAAGTCAGCTGGACGGTGATGCGCAAGATGCTCTCGGTCGGACGTTCGACGCTTTCGACGACGGCAACCACGTCGTTGAGACCGCGGTCGTGATCTTCGCCGCGTGGCGCCTTTGCCGACGCAGAGGTTTCAGTTTCTTCAGGTCGAGATGCGGTAGTCATTGATATCTCCTGATCGATGGTTCAGTTGTGGACGGGTAGCTGACTGGCAGTTCTTCGATCACGCGGAACAACAAGTGGCCGTCCGGTTTCGGGATCTTCGAGGACCAGAGCCTCGAGGTCGAACACTTCACGCAGCAACTCAGGGGTGAAGACGTCCGAGGCACTGCCCTGCATGACGATTTTTCCGGACCGCATGGCAACTACGTGCGTGGCATATCGAGCCGCGAGGTTCAGGTCGTGCAGGACCGCGACCAACGTTCGACCAGACTGGTGCAGTTGGGAACAGAGGTCGAGAACCTCGATCTGGTGGGCAATGTCGAGAAAGGTGGTCGGTTCGTCGAGCAACAACACCGGGGTGCGCTGCGCGAGTGTCATGGCGATCCATACCCGCTGCCGTTGTCCACCGCTCAGTTCGTCCACCAATTGATCTGCTGCATTGCGCATTCCGACCTCGGCAAGCGCTTCGGCGACAACACGCTCGTCTTCGGGTGACCATTGGCGCAGCATGCTCTGGTACGGATATCGGCCGCGAGCCACGAGGTCTGCCACGGTGATCGCTCCGGGTGAGAGCGGAGACTGCGGCAGCAGAGCGATGCGCCGAGCCACTTCCTTGGTGCGGTAGGACCGAATGTCGTTACCGTCGAGCAGAACCCGACCCGATCGCGGCGCGAGCATTCTGCCGAGCGCACGCAACAACGTCGACTTGCCGCACCCGTTCGGTCCGACGACCACGGTGAAACCGCCGTCGGGGATCTCGAGACTCAACTCGTCCACGATGGTTCGATCGGCGTACCGGAGCTCGATCTTCTCGGCCTGTAGCCGCGATACCGGAGTAGCTGTAGTCATGAATCTCTTTCGTAGCAAGGTTTTCAGGCCTGACGGGCCAGCAGCCAGATCAGATAGGCACCGCCGAGCAGACTGGTGACAAGACCGACCGGAGTTCGGAGACCGACCTCGACCGCTTGGGCAATCAAGTCGGCGCCCGCCAACAGAACCGCGCCGAGCAGGAAGGAGGTCGCGACAAGAACACCGCTGCGCCGAGCCAACCGTCGTGCGATCTGGGGAGCTGCGAGCGCCACAAAGGCGATGGGACCGGTAGCTGCAGTTGCTGCTCCGGTGAGCGCGACCGCAAGCAGGATGCCGGCGAATCGGTATCGCTCCACGGAGATTCCGAGCGAAGACGCTGCGTCGTCGCCCATTTCCATCATGGTGACGCGCCTGGACACCACGACGAGAGCAGGAACGAGAACACCGACGGCGATCGCAACGCTGATCGCGTGTGGCCAACCGCGCCCGGTCAGCGAACCGGCCGTCCACTGCTGCACCACGGTGGCGTCGTCGATATCCGCGCGTACCACCAGGAACGACATCACGGCGCTCAGCATCGCCCCAACTCCGATGCCGACCAGGACGAGTCGAAGACCGCCGCTGACTCCGTCTTTGCGTGCCAGCGCGTACACGAGCAATGCGGTCAGCATGCCGCCGAGAACAGCAGCGCCCGCGGTCTGCAGTACCCCGCCGCCGAAGAACACGATCTGGACCACCGCCGCCGTCGCAGCGCCGGTGGTGAAACCGATGATGTCCGGCGAGCCGAGAACATTGCGCGAAAGCGTCTGGAAAACCGCGCCGGCCACACCGAGGCTTCCACCCACCCCGATCGCCGTGATCAGCCGCGGAAGACGGCGATTCTGGACGGACCGAACCGCCGCTGGGGTGCCTTCGCCGTTCAGAGCGCGCCACACCTCACCCAAGGACAGGTCCAAGGTTCCGTACATCAGCGTGGCAAACGAGAGCGCCGCCAACGCCGCGCTGATTGAGATGGCTACGAACAGCACTCGCGGGACTATTCGCCACGACCACGACCCGATTCGAACCACCCAACCGCGAAAGAGCGGTGGGACCGGCTGCGCGGCAATCATGTTCACAGTGACGCCACCCGCCGTGAGCGAACGAGCGCGACAAACAACGGTCCGCCGAGCACAGCCACCGCGATCCCCGTCTGCAGATCTCCCGGCGAGGTGACAACGCGACCGAGAACGTCGGCCAAGAGAAGAAACGCCGGCGCGACGACGAGCACGCACGGCAGAAGAAGACGCAGGTCCGGTCCGACCACGCCGCGCACGATGTGCGGCGCAGCCAGCCCCACGAATCCGAGCGGGCCGGCCGCCGCGGTGGCTGCCCCCGCGAGCAGGATGACTGCTACAGCGGATCCGGCCCGGGCGGGACCAGTGCGGGCGCCGAGTCCTTTGGCAACGTCCTCACCAAGAGCAATCGCATTGAGTGGACGAATCAGCAACAACGACAACACGATACCGATCGCGATGAAGGGAAGGACGGCGACGATCACGTCTCCGCCGCGCCCCTGCAACGAACCCACTGCCCAGAATCGGAACTGATTGAAGGCAGCCTCATTGCTGATGAGAACCATACTGGTGAGCGCCGTGATCGCCGTTGCCACAGCGGCACCGGCGAGCGCCATGCGCGCTGGGGTCGCGGCGCTGCGATGCGCAGACCCCAACATGTACACACCCACCGAGGCAACGGCCGCGCCGGCGAGCGCGAACCACAGATAACCGCCGACCGAAGTCACCCCCAGATAGGCAATCGCAATCACGACTGCCGCAGATGCTCCGGCGTTCACACCCAGTAGCCCCGGATCGGCCAGAGGGTTGCGGGTGATCGACTGCATCAGCGCGCCGGCCAGTCCGAGCGCAGCCCCGACCACCAGCCCGAGAATTGTTCGGGGCAGGCGTGATCCGATCACCACGAGGTGTTCGTTGTTGCCGGCGTCGTAGGAAAGGATCGCGTCGAGCACGGTGGTGACGGGGATATTGCGAGAGCCGAGTACCAGCCCACCGACGGACGCCAGCACGATCACGACCACGGAGGCCACGACCAACAACCCCGCACGCGCGGCTGTCCCGGACCGCAGCGGTGCTTCGGTCCGGGACTGTGAAGAAGCGCTCACGCCGTCATCCACCGAACGTGGACACCAGCGACTCGACTGTCTGCTTGGCACTGAAGTAGTCGAGGCGGAAAGCCGCCGTTCCCATCGCGTAGACCCGATCACCCTTGACAGCAGGTTGATTCGCGAGAAGCGGATCGGCGGCAAGTTGCTTCTCCACATCCTTGGGTCCCATCGAGACGGCAAACAGCGTCTGCGAGCCGTCAAGGGCGGCAGACATGTTCTCGGAGCTGACGATCGCGACGCCGGAGGCGCCCCGCTTGTCCGGGGCGACAAACTGCTCAGCGGGCTCGGCATAGGTAAAGCCGAGCGAGGTCAACAGATTGCCCTGTGGGCTGTCGGCCCGGAACGTCCAGACACCGTCGGCACCCATGTAGACCAGCGCCGTCACCGGCTGCTCGGGAAGTTTGATCTTCCCGGCCTGCGTCGTCACCCAGCTGTCGTACTCGTCGACGGTCTTGTCTGCCTCGCTCTCGAGTCCCGTGACAGTCCCCAGCTGATCAGCGAGTTCCTCCCAGGAGCTGGCGCCGTAGTCGAGAAGAACGGTGGGTGCGATGTCGCTCAGCTGCGCGTAGGCGTCGAGCGTCGAGTCACCTCCGTTGGCGGACCCGATGATCAGATCGGGTTCGAACGTCTCGATCGCGTCGAGGTTCAGCTCGAGATTTCGGTAGAGAACCTCGACTCCACGATCAGCTGCCACCTCCGACCACTGGGAGAAGAACCCCTGGTCATCGGTCATTCCCGACGGCGTTGTTGCCGCGCTGGCGACGACCGGCGCACCGATTGCAAGCAGCGTGCCGGTCAACGACGGCGAGGTCGACACGATTCGGGTCGGCTTCGAGGTGATCTCGGTACTGCGGTCGCCGTGATCGACGGTGCGCGGCCATCCCTCGGCAGAACCTGAGGTTTTCTGGGTGTCCTCGGTTCCGGTATCGCTATCTGACGAGCTGGAGCAGCCGGCAAGAGCGAGGGCGACGACCGCGGCGAGTATTGCCGCCGTCGGGCGAAGTGATCTGCGCATGAGTATGGCTTTCTGAAGGTACGAGAGTGCGCCGCTGCGAACGCAGACAGCAGAGGTAAAGTTAGCCATACTTAAGTAGCAAGGGTTGTCCAGGAGCGCCAACGTGTTACCACTATCAGAACCGGACGCGATCGGGTTAGGGCCGGTCCGCGCGAGCGCCACCGAGCCCAGCACCGCCCGCTCACCGCTGTTGTTCTGGGTTCTTGCAGGCAGCGGACGCGTCCGAGTCGGATCGACGGTCCACGAGATACCAGCTGGCGAATCGCTGTGGATCCCGGCGGGTGCGCGATACGCAATGGAGACGGACTCGGATTCCGTCGCGTTTCCCATCCTGCTTCCGCCTTCGAACGGCGCCAGCGCCGGGCCGGCTACCGTGACGCGCCTGCGCGTTCCGCCCGGATGGGAAGACAGACTGATCCACGAGTTCGTTCACAACCTGGGCTATCTGCGCGGCGACGCTGCACACCCGTCGTCCTTGTTCGAGATGATCGCCCGGGCTGACGACGGGGCCACCTCGCTGCCGCGATTGCCGCAGTCACGGGAAGCGTTCGAGATCGCGCACGCCCTGTTGCGAACGCCTGGCACCGACGACACCGAGGGACAATTCGCGAAGCGTGCCGGGATCAGCATTCGAACGCTCCAGCGGTACTTCGTGGAAGAAACCGGCCTCACCTTCACTCGCTGGCGGCTACGAACTCGGATCGCCGCCTCGCTGGAGTATCTGAAGCAGGACCGCGAGATCGGTTGGATTGCAAACGAAGTCGGCTTCGAAACAGGAAGCGGATTCACCCGCGCGTTCCGGGCCCAGATGGGAGAGAGCCCGAGCGACTACCGTCGACGGGCCCTCTCCGGTCCAACCGATCGCAGCGTGGACACCGACAACGATCAAGCATTGGTCCGCATGCTCGCAGAGCCCAGGCAGCCCGGAGAAACTGCGCCGCCGATACCGGCCAACGCGACGTGGCCGCGCGTCAACGGCACCCACGTCGCAGTGTGGGTCTACCGAGGCCAAGCCCGGGTGGACGTCGCGGACCGCAGCTGGGAACTGCGCACCGGCGAGGCCATGATTCTGCCTGCAGGCGTCCTCAATACCGTCACGGTTCCGACGGGTTCACTGCTGCTACCGCTCGGCTTCCGCTCCTCGAACGGGTCGACCGTATCTGCCGACGCCCTCGAGACCGTGCAGTTCTCCCCCGATGACGAATTGGCATTGCTGCACACTTTCGTCGCCGCCTACACACCCTTGCGCCCGCGTGGCCACGACAGCGCCACAGCATTCGACATCATCGCCACCGGCCCTCTCGCACAATCGGTTTCGAACGGGTCTGCCACCGATTCGATTGCCACACGACTGGCAGCGACAATCGCCGCCCGACCGGCCGACCCTCGCACTCTGGACGAGTGGGCGCAAGAGTTCGGTACCGACGCGGCCAGGCTGCGCCGGGAGTTCCGTATCGAGACCGGCACTACGTATCCGCAATGGCGATCGCTTTCACGGATGACCCAGGCACGCACCCAACTCCAACTCGGGGTTGCACCCGGAACGGTGTCGAGGAACCTGGGTTACGCGCACCTGCCCGCATTCAGCCGAGCGTTTCGCACTGCGCACGGGATCTCACCGCAGCGCTTCCAAGCTCAGTCCGTCGAACGCGCCCTCTGGTTACGTTCTGTGCCGCGCGCCGCCGAGCCGAGCACTCGGGTTCTTCAGACCCACTGAACGAGCTGCCACACAATGCCGTTGGGATCGACGAACTGGCAGTAGCGCTCGCCCCACGGTTCGGTCTCCGGCTCTGTGACGACGGAGGCACCTTCGGCAGCGATGCGGGCGAACTCGGCGTCGATGTCATCGACCACGAATGCGATGAGCATGCCTTGCCCGGCCGAACCTGCGACGAAGTCCGGCTTGAACGTACCGAGACCGGTGCGCAGGAAGACCACGTTGACCCCGGCATCCGGATGATTCAGAGAAACGAATCCATCGTCGGACATGGCCTCGGTGAAGCCGAAATGGGTTTTCGCGAAGTGGGCCGACGCGTCCGTGTCGGCAACGTTCAAGGACAGAGCAGTGCTGGTGATTTTCATCGTGGCCTCCATGATCATAAACCTTGTGCAGTGCATACAGTATGCACCGTATAAGGTATACCACTGTTGAGGTATTCCCGATTTCTGGAGACGGCTGATGGCACGCGAACTGATCGACCTACTGTGGCGCGATCACCCCCTCGCACCGAAGGGTGGAGCCCGCGGCCCTCGCGCGAAGGTCACCACCTCACAGGCGGTCGACGTCGCTCTCGCCCTCGCGGACGTGGAAGGGCTGGACGCGGTGACGGTGCGCCGATTGGCCGCCGAGCTCGGAATCTCGGGCATGGCGGTGTACACCCACGTCGGGTCCCGTGACGATCTCCTGGTGCTCATGGTCGACACCGTGCGCAGCAACAGTCCGCGCCTGTCGTACGGGAACATGACGTGGCGCAAGCGCGTGCGCCGGGTAGCCGAGGAGGAACTTGCCCTCTACTCGGAGCACTGGTGGCTCCTGGACATCACCGATCAGCGCTCCGCGTTGGGTCCGGGAACTATCGCGAAGTACGACCACGAACTACACGCGTTCGACGGCACCGGGCTGAGCGACATCGAGCGGGATTCCGCGCTGACGTTTGTCGCCGACTTCGCCCGGTCCTCGGCGCAAGCACGGCGCCCCGACCCCCGAGCGGCCGACATGGCCGAGGTGTGGTCGTCCTGGAACCAGCGTCTGGCTGCCTATCTCGGCGACAACTTCCCGCTGGCGCAGCGAGTCGGAGGAGCGGCCGGCGAAGCCAAGAACACCCCGTACAGCCCCGAGGCGGCGTGGAAATTCGGGCTGGACCGGGTCCTCGACGCCCTGGAAGGTCTTGTTCACATCGAATGACATTCCTGCAATTCGAAACCGCGAGAGCTGTTGCACGCCTATGAGAATCAATCGACCGAGAGGTACGGGGTTCCAGTGAGCTTCTGATCGAGATTCCGCTGCGCGACGCAACCAGCTAGCCCCGACTTCAGCGGCATATATCCACGGAGAAGGGGTAGACGAGTAGATACCGGCGGCACATCGACTCAACTCCAGGCGTGGTGGACAATGTTTCTCAGCGACCAGTCAATTCGTCATCACACCCGCCGTTTCGGTGCAGCTCTGTCGCCTTCTCACAAATGGCCTCCCCCGACCGAAACACAGCGCGTCGCACGCTGGAGTGAGAGGTCGGAGATGCTCGGCGCGCTGTCAGTACTCCTGTTCTGGGCTTTCGGCTTCGGCATCCTTCTGGGTGCGGGCGCGATTACAACAGGAATCTTTGCGCTCCGACGTCGCCCGAAGAAGTCTGGCGGGCATCTGCTCTCGAATGCCCGCCAGCTGCCGTGGGATGCAATAGTCGGCCTCTTCACCGGCGTCATCGGTCTTGCCCTGAGCGGTTGGTTCTTCGTCGTGGTCCTACCCAACATGTAGGCGTCTGCTAGCCAAGGCCGTTCGCGTCAGTGGCCAATGTTCGGAGTTCCCGTCGTAGGATCTTGCCCGTGGTGGTGAGCGGCAAGCTGTCGATGAAGGTGATCTGCCTGGGGTACTGGTAGAAAGCAAGGCGGCTTTTCACGTGGGTCTGCAACTCCTGGCGAAGCTCTTCCGAAGAGTTCGTTCCTTCGGACAGAACGACAAAAGCGTGAACGGCTTCCCCGCGCAACGGATCCGGAACACCGATGACGCCGGCCATGGCTACCTCGTCGTGCGAGAGCAGGCACTCTTCGATCTCGCCGGGGCCGATCCGGTACCCCGCGGACGAAATGACGTCATCGGCACGCCCCTGGTACCAGAAGTTCCCCGCTTCATCGGTCCGACCCAGATCACCGGTATGAATCCACCCGTCGTAGACCTTTTCATCAGTCTTCGACGGTTGATTCCAATAGCCGAGGAACTGTCCGGGGTTGCCTGCCTTCACACAGATCTCGCCTACCTGCCCCACCGCTACCGGCTCGCCGAGCGGATCGAGGAGGGTGACGTCGAAGCCCGGAAAAGCGCGACCCATCGAGCCGCTCACGGGCGTCCACTTCGAACGCGAAGTGCCGATGGTCAGATTCATTTCCGTCTGCCCGTAGAACTCGTTGACAGCTACGCCGAGTGTGTTTGCAACCCACGCCTGCAATGCGTCACCGAGGGCTTCACCACCAGTTCCCAATGCTCGCAGCCGAATACCACGCGCAGCGGTGCCGTCGACGCCGATACTCCGCATCTGCTTGAGCGCAGTCGGAGGAATGAAGGCACCCGTTACTTTGTGACGGCTCAGAATCTCGACCGCACGCGCCGGTGTGAATTTGTCGGGCGTCGCAACAACGGGGCACCCCAACGCAAGGGCTGGAAACAGAACGTCGAACAGACCGCCGATCCAGGCCCAGTCTGCCGGCGTCCAGAAGACATCTCCCCGCTGCGGCGCATTGTCGAATGCCGTCCGCATACCGGGCATGTGCGCCAAGAGAATTCGATGCCCGTGGAGGGCGCCTTTCGGATTCCCCGTCGTTCCCGAGGTATAGATGATGATGGCGTGTGAATCGGGGCCCGTCGCCGCCAATTCCGCGCTTTCTGCGGCACTGTCGACGAGGCTGTGGAAATCGAGAAGTCGAACGGGGGTCGAATCGGAGGGCTGATCCGTCTTTCCGACAACGATGACGGCTTCGATGCCGGGGATCTCACCTATTCCGTCGGCAACTCGTTCGTAACAGTCCTTGTCGACCACAAGCACTTTCGCTCCCGAGTCACGCATTCGATGAACGACCGCATCCGACCCGAACTTGACCGATAGCGGAACGGTGACCATTCCGGATCGGAAGGCGCCCAGATGTGTCGCGAGAACCTCGATCCCCTGTGGGACCATCACACCGACGCGATCCCCTGAGACAAGGCCGAGATCCGCAAGCACGGTTGCGAACTTACGGCTTGTCGTGGCGACTTCACCGAAGGTGTACCGACTCCAGTGTCCACCGGTGTCTACGACGAGGGCTAGATCATCGGGATTCTGCACATCGACACAGGCGTGCGCGATGTTGAATTGCTCTGGCACAGTCCATTCGAAGTTTTCCGCTTCGAGATCCTGCCACCATGACATATGCGGCCGAGAACTCACCGAGCACCCACTTCGAGGTCGAGAGAATGGGTCTCGCCTACCAGGAAAGAGAATTCGCCGGAGAAAACAAGGTCTCCGTCTTGGTTGACGAGTGAGCCTTTCGACGTCACGATCGCGGTCTCACCGTCCGAGCGAGGGCGCACCGACAGCACTTCCGACACCGCATGCACCGAGTCGCCGAGGTAGGTCGGCCGGTGGAACCTGACGTGATCAAGTCCGTAAAAGCACTGGAGGTAACGGGGATCCAACTCCACCAGGCCGAGCAAGGTGGACAGCATGAGTGCGCCGTGGGCGATCTGGCGACCGAAGCGCGTCTGCTGCGCGTAGTCGGGGTCGAGGTGAAGAGGATGGCGATCCCAGGTGAGGTCGGCGAAACTTCGCACATAGTCTTCGGTGACGACCCGCGGGTCCGTTACCGCAATGTCTCCGACAGAGATCTCTTCGAAACTCTTTGTGATCATTGAAGTTTCCTCTACTAGTTGACAACCGTTGAGCGTTGATCGACCGGCGGTAGATAGGCCCCGTTGTCATCGATGTACATGTCGCGGCTTCCTTCGTCGAGGTCGGTGTCACGGACGAAGTAGACGCTGATCAGCGAAATCACCGACAGGGCAGCGATATACACAGCCACCGCGAACGATCCACCTGTCGCGCGGACCAACATGGCCGCGACCATCGGCGCGATTGCTCCACCCAAGAGCACACCGATCTGGAAAGCGATCGAGGCCGCGCTGTAGCGCACCCGGGCGTCGAACAATTCGGCGATGAACGTCGCCTGCGGCCCGTACGAGATGCTGAGCATGAAGGCGCCGACCGCCAATGCGCCGGTGGTGATCCAGAAGTTGCCGGTATCTATCGCGGCGAATGCAACGAAGACCCACAGACCCATGCCTGTGATCCCGACCATCAGGATCCGGCGTCGGCCGAACTTTTCGGACAGTTGACCGAAGATCGGAATGAAGATGACGGCAACGAGCGCGGACACCATGACCGCGCCGAGCATGAGGTTTCCGGACAGCAGATCGAATTGATCGGCGTACGTCAGGCTGTAGGTGTTCAGGATGTAGAAGTAGGCGCCGGTGCTGATCATCGAACCTGCGGCAAGAATGATCTGGCGAGGATAGTTCTTGAACGCGTCGACCATCGGGATCTTGACCGCGGTGTTCTGCTGCTTCACGCGAGCGAATGCCGGAGTCTCTTCCAACGCCGTGCGAATGTACAGCCCCACTGCAACCAAAGCGATACTCAGCAGGAACGGAATTCGCCATCCCCACACCAGGAATTGGTCTCCGGTGAGCGCCTTGGTGCCGAACATGACGGCCGTCGCCAGCAGAAGGCCGGCGGGCACACCCACCTGCGGCATGCTGCCGTAGAAGCCGCGGCGATTCTTGGGTGCGTACTCCACAGCAGTCAAAACTGCACCGCCCCACTCGCCGCCGACGCCGAATCCTTGAATCAGCCTCAACACAACGAGAAGAATCGGGGCCCACACACCGATCTGGGAGGACGTCGGAAGGACGCCGACCAGGAATGTTGCAGCTCCCATCAAGAGAAGTGCAAGCACCAAGACCTTCTTGCGTCCGATGCGGTCACCGAAGTGGCCCATCACAACACCGCCGAGTGGCCGCGCCAGAAAGCCGACCGCAAAGGTGGCGAAGGAGAGAATCGTCGCCAGCGCGGGATCTGCGCCCGAAAAGAACAGCGGCGCAAAGACCAAAGCGGCGGAGGCGCCGTAGATCTGAAAGTCGTACCACTCGATCGTGGTGCCGACCAGAACTGATCCGGCTACACGCCGCAGGGCAGGCCTGTCGACAGTTGCGGGAGATGGAGGATTCGCGTCGTTCATGTCATTGCTCCTTGTATGGAGTGCCCTGTTAGCTCGCGCACCGAGGGGAGGCTCGACAAGAACACTATGCAGTGACCCAACGCACAGTCAAGCATTTTTCAATCGATCGATTGATGAATAGATATGTAATTTGCCAGTACACAGGCAGCTATCAATCAATTGATTGACGGTCAGTCGATTTCGGCGGCGATGCTAGCATGATTGGGCAACCAACCGAAATGAGGATCATGGACCTGGGGCGCGTTCAACGGGCGGCAGTCACGCTGTTCGCGACGAAAGGGTTCGCCGCTACCGGCATTCGTGAACTCGGAGCAGAAGCCGGCATCAACTCGGCAACGCTCTATCACTACGTCGGCAGCAAAGAGTCACTGTTGGCCTCGATCATTCGGTCGTGCCTCGACGAGCTGACACAGTCGGGAGAGCGGGCGATGCGCCGCAGCGCCGATCCCGTGGTCCAGCTCGCCGGCCTGGTGTCGTCGCACGTCGGCATTACCGCTGTCAACCAACTGACTGCCCGCGTCGCCGAGTACGAGATGCGCGGATTGACCGGAGACAACCGCATCGAGTTGCAGACGCTGCGCGACGAGTACGAGCTTCTTTTCGGACAGATCCTCGAACGCGGACAACGCGTGGGCGCCTTCGACATCGAAGATCTGGCATTGAGCCGACTCGCGATACTGGAGATGTGCACCGGGGTTGCGCACTGGTACCGGCCCGGTGGGCGTCTCGAGTTGGAAGATGTCCAGCGATTTTTCGTCAGCACCACATGCAAGCTTCTGTCAGTTCCGTCCGACGAACTGAACGGAGTGGAATTCATTCACGAAGTTCGAAAGCTGGACAGCGAACCCGAGACTCAGTCCTCCGAAATTTGGGGCACCCACGCACAGAGCGACTTCGTACGCCAGTCCGAACTGTAATCAGGCCAGGACTCCCTAGCCCTTTGTGTGAGGACGGTTGCCGGAGGCGGATCTACCCGCAATAGTCGATGTATGGATCGGTACAAGATCACGATGCCCGACGGCTCCTCGACCGAGGAACCTTTCGACTCCGACAAGGAAGCAATCGCGTGCGCCGTGGATGCCAATCGAGGCGTCAGCAAGCACCTTGTAGTCGAGAAATACACGGCCGACGGCCGTCTGATTCCTACTGCTCAGGCTCCTGCGAAACACAAGGGACATCACAAGAATCGTTCGAACAGTTGAATTCTCGACTACACCACGCCTGTCGAACTTGGTGTGCGACGACCGGACGCGTGACGCAAAAGTAGATGGATCGCATGCTCGACGGTTGCTCCCAGGACGGCTTCGGGGTCACCTGAGAAGACCTGTTTCTCTGTTTCAGCGGTCCCATGGTCGACGACTCCGAACCACACAGTTCCCGGTGGGACGTTCTCCTGGGTATCCGGACCGGCTTCGCCGGTGACGGCCAGTGCCAGCGTCGCGCCGAACAGTGTGGCAGTGCTGTGTGCCATGACCCGAGCAGCGTCCTCGCAGACGACTGGGCCGTCAGGAACATGAAGAACGGAATGCTTGACCGCTCGGGTATATGCGACGATCCCGCCACAAAACCAGGAACCGGCGTTCGGCGCCTTTCCTAGATGTGCGGCGATGTTCCCGGCGGTCAACGATTCCGCCGTCGCCACCGACAGTCCGTGTTCCTCTACTACTGCGGCCAACTGCCTGCACATATCGTCGAGATCCTTGTCCGACGCAAGCTCGGGTCGTGGATCGCCATTCATATGTTCCTCCTCCTGCCGTCCGATCGGTGACCTCGATAAGAAATTGGAGGTCTTGGAATGCCAATTCCAACCGTGCCCTACAGCTCACTGCCACCTTGTGAACTGCACCCTTCGAAAGTGCGTCGGGCGCACTCGTCGATCACATCAGCCACCCGTGACCGGCGTGCGAGTTGCCGGCGCTGCACAATCGCCCCGTTTCCGTTGCTGAAGACCTTGTCCAAGGAAGCCGTGACCTGCTCGAACTCTCCGAATGCGGTCAGAGCAGGTTCGACATGATCCACCAATCGCCGAACCGCCTGGTGTGCAGTCAGCAAGCGCACGGATTCCACGTCCAGCGACCTGCCGTCGAGTCCGTCGCGTGCTGCACGCCAGCAAGCCGCGCGGAGTAGCTCCTGATCGACGGCAGGCGCAACCTCACCTTTGGTGATCGCAGCGGATGCGGTGCCGACGAGTGCCTGCACCAGTGTGGCCAGAGTCATCGTCTCCTCCACGGTGGCGGGCACGTCGCTGATTCGAATCTCCACGGTGGGAAGGTGATCCGACATGCGCACGTCCCAATAGACCATGTGCGGATCGAGAATGACCCCCGTCTCCAGCATCGCTGCAACGGCATCTTCGTAGTGCCCCACGGACTCGAAGAAGGGTGGCGGACCCGAACTGGGCCATCTGCCGAACAGAACGTAACGCCAACTCGCATAACCGGTATCGCGCCCCTCGCTGATCGGGGAGTTCGCCGTCAATGCCAACAAAGTTGGTAACCATGGACGCAGATGATTGATGATCTGGACCGATCGTTCTCGATCTTCGACACCCACGTGAATGTGGCAACCGCACATCACACCTTCGGTGATTGCACCGAATTGACCGGCCATCCGTTGGTACCGCGACTTCTGCGTGATCTCGTCGACCGGTGGATCGTAGAAAGGCGTTCCGACAGCGATGAGTTGACATCCCACGCGGGCAGCGGCATCGGCGGTGAGGGCACGAGACTCACAGAGTTGGTCACGAAGGTCACGAATGTGGCTGCCGATCGAAGTGGAAGTCTCCACCTGACAACGTGTGAGTTCGAGTTGCAACGAGATACCGAGTTCTCGCCCGGCAGCAGCAACCTCGGAGTTGCGCAGACTGGGACGCCCAGTCTGCGGATCGCAGAGCAAAAACTCCTCCTCGACACCGAGAGTCGGTGTACCTACCGAGAATAGGTCAGGAGTCGGCTTCCCATTCATAGGCCTTCCTCGCACCGGTTTTCCTCCACACCCGATACTTCGAGCGTACGGCTTTCTCCGCACTTCGGCACTACTCCATCTGTTTCATTCACCCATCGATCGGGTAGTTGCCCTGTGAACCGACGACGAGCGAAGAATCGCAAGTCTTCATGAGCGAAGGATGGAGTGCGCCGTGACCAACATGAGCGGGAGTTCACCGGTAGATGACGAACACACCAATCGATCGCACGTCGGGGAGGCAATCAGCGACGGGCGCAACTATCCCGGATACCTGCTGATCGGGCTGGGTCTGGCAACACTCGGATTGACTTTGGTGGCAGCAGGTTACGGATTTCGCGGATGGGCAGTCATCGCCGGCGCGGTGTGCGTCGTGTCCTTCGTCGTCGGAACAGGGGCCATCTTGATGGAACACCGTCGGGTCAAGCGACTGGAAGGTCAGGAACTCTTCGATCAAGAAGGGCACTGAACCGAACGCTCGAGTTGTATTCTGCACAAGCAGAATACAACTCGAGCAGAATCCGGCTCAGTGATCGCGGAGTTTCTCGATCAGCTCACCCTTGTTCAGTTTCGAGTACCCGTGCAGATCGAGTTCCTTGGCGCGTTTCTTCAGATCGTCGACCGTCCACTCCTCGTACGGCGAAGATTGTCCGCCGGACTTGGCGACAGTCGACCGCCCTCGATTGGCGGCCGCATTGGAGATTCGAGCCGCCTTCTCCTTGGAATCGCCCTTCTCACGTAGCTCTTCGTAGAGTTCTTGATCCTTGAGTTGAGGTTGTGAGTCCTTGCGAGCCACTGTTTCGTCCCTTCACTCGTGTCTTCACTCCGACGGTGTAGGCGGCACCTCGAAACGCCCCCACACGCGGTGTGTCTTCAGAAGCTGAGCGAGTGAGGCGAGGGCTCCTTCCGCGTCAGCATCGACGACGACTCCCAATGCAGACTCGTTGATACCGGCGGCAGCCAGCGCACTCATGCTCTCACCCCAACCACCAATTGCCTTGCTGTGACGATACATTTCGTTCAGCAGAGTCTCCACCCGTGGATCCAACTTGCCCTCGCCGATCCGAGAAACGTCGCCGCTCAGCAGGATTGCATCGAATTCGATCGAACGAGCTGTGAGGTACGTTCGCTGCACCGTCACCGCGTCGTCACCGTCCCCGATGGTTCCGCCGTGCGGGCCGAGGATCAGCGGCACCATGCCGGCGTCGAAGATCTTGTCTCGAATGGCAACCACGGTGTCGATATCGGAGTTCTCGTCGACCAGTAGCGCGATGATCCTTCCGTCTACCGGCCATTCCGCGCCAACCTGAGACAGTGCAGGGCTGAGCTCCGGATCGCTCAACGGCTCCGTCGGTTCGGGAACCGGAAGGCCAAGCCCCCCTGCGACGATCGACACGAGACCCGCGTCGATGTTCGCCAAGATGCCCAGATTCCGGGTCTTGATGTTCTCCTCGTAGCACTTGCCCAATTCGAAGGTATACGCCTGCGCGACGTGCTCCTGTTCGACAGGGGAGAGACTGCGATAGAAGAGTCGAGCTTGCGAGAAGTGATCGTCGAACGATGCCGGCGCCTGCCTCACCTTTCGCCCTGAAACTTCCTCGGGCACCTCGATATAGGCCGCGCTGTCCGCCGAGGCCATGAACGGGCACCCACCGTCCAACGAATTGGGATGGTACGGCGCGACTCCGGTATGCACACCGTCCTGATGGAAGCCGTCGCGAAGCATGTCGTTGACAGGCGCGTGAGGACGGTTGATCGGAATCTGGTCGAAGTTGGGGCCACCGAGTCGCGTGATCTGGGTGTCGAGGTACGAGAACAAACGCGCCTGCAAGAGACGATCGTTGGTGATGTCGACGCCCGGAACCAAGTGGCCCGGATGGAATGCAACCTGCTCGGTCTCGGCGAAAAAGTTCGTCGGATTGGCGTCGAGTGTCATCGTTCCGATGACCTGAACCGGCGCGAGTTCTTCGGGCACGATCTTGGTGGGATCCAATAGATCTATGCCTTCGAACATTTCGTCTTCGGTATCAGGGAACACCTGCACGCCCAGATCCCAGGACGGATATGCGCCCGCCTCGATGGCGTCGGCAAGATCGCGTCGATGGAAATCCGGATCCACACCGCCGGCGATCTGCGCTTCCTCCCACACGAGTGAATGCACTCCGGCGGCCGGCTTCCAGTGGAATTTCACCAGATTCGTCTCGCCGTCGGCATTCACGAGCCTGAACGTGTGAATGCCGAAGCCTTCCATCATGCGATAGGAGCGCGGGATGCCTCGATCGGACATGTTCCACAATGTGTGCGCGGTGGCTTCGGTGTGCAGCGACACGAAATCCCAGAACGTGTCGTGCGCGCTCTGCGCCTGCGGAATCTCCCGGTCCGGGTGGGGTTTCGCGGCATGGATGATGTCTGGGAACTTGATTCCGTCCTGGATGAAGAACACCGGGATGTTGTTGCCCACCAAATCGAATACACCTTCGTCGGTGTAGAACTTGGTGGCGAAGCCGCGTGTGTCTCGGACGGTATCCGCCGAACCGCGTGAACCCAGAACTGTCGAGAAGCGTACGAATACCGGGGTTCTGGCACCTGAAGCGAACAACGAGGCTTTACAGATGTTTTCGGCTGCGCCATTCGCCAGGAACGTGCCGTGCGCGGCCGCCCCGCGGGCGTGGACGACACGCTCCGGAATTCGCTCGTGATCGAAGTGTGTGATCTTCTCACGCAGATGGTGATCCTGCAGAAGAGTCGGGCCCCGCTCGCCGGCGGTCAGTGAGTGGTCAGTCTCGTAAAGCCGTGTACCGGTGGCGGTGGTGAGGTACTCCCCCCGCTGGCCACGTCCATTTCCCTTCACCTTCTCTTCGGCACCCGCGACGGTACGCACCTCCGGCTGCCGCTGGTCGTCCTTGGGCGGCAACGGCTGTCGAGGCTTGACCGGTTCTTTCAGGTCCGGCGCTTTCGGGGCCGGTGCACCTGGGACGGACTGAGATGAAGGCATCGAACAGCTCCTCTTGATCGTCATGCTGGGCGCACGAATCTTGTTACGCCCTAAGTAAGTAGAGATTTCAAACAGAACGCGGAGCCACGACTCACCCTCGGGCTGGGATCAATCCCAGGCCGAGGGTGACGAGTGCGTCAGGGCTATTGCTCGGACTTCTGTCGCGCTTCGTCTGCGGCCGCTTCGGCGCGAGCCTTCTCGGCTTCCGCCTCTTTCTTCGCGACTTCTCGCTGGCTTTCGGCCTTGTCCTGCTGGGCGCGGCCTTCTCGGGTCAAACTGTCGTTTCCGGAAACCGCACCAACGGCTTCCTTGGCCTTACCCTTGACGTCCTCTACTACGCCTTTGATTCCCTCGCTGGGACCGCTCTTGTCATCTGGCACGTTGACCCTCCAATACGTTTCGGATTCTCGCTCAGGGCTCCCACACAGGCAGGACTCCTACACAGAAGGCCCTACCCCGTCGAAAATCGCATAAACATCCGTGCACCGACCAGGCGCAGACCATGACTCGTCGTAGCCGAACGACGAGGTCGTTCCTCGAGTAACGATCAACCGTTCTCAGAAACTGTTTACCGGGCACAGGAATTGGCGGGACTCGTTCCAGAAGGGGAAGAGGTCGGTGGTGGTTGCCGCAGGATGGTCGATCTCGGCGAGAGTGTAGAAATCGAGAATCGTCCGACCAGCTGCGGCGCTGACCTCACATGCTTGCAAGCTCAGCTTTGCCTCCGCCACGAAGCCGATGCTGCGGGCGAAGGGACCGAGAGTTCCCGCATTGACGAAACTGTCGAGGTCTTGTCCCCACTGGTTGTAGTCCGACTGCAAAGCGAAGCTGCACGTTTCGCCGAACAACTCGCTGCAGGTGGTCGGCTTTCCGCCGATCGTGTGCACCGTATCGGCAAGCTCGTGTGAGGTGCCTTCGCGCGGAGATCCGGAAAGGAAAAGCAAGATGGCAACGGCCAAGGCAACCACCAGAAGGATGCTTGCGGCCGTTGCCAGTATCGCCTTCACAATCCCTCGATCCACGTAAGTTCATGAGGGCAACCGATTTTGGAACACCGGCCACTAGATTTGTACCCGTGGCGTTCAGGGTCCAAACATCGACCAGGCTGGGAGCCGTACGTCAGTCTGGGGGGATCTGTTACAGGAACTGTGAGGGAGGATCAACACTCCCTTCCACTATCAATATATATCCCACTGGGGGCCTTGCGGCAAGGCCCGGGTAGTGCCGCAGAATGGCTCTTCCGATCCCGCACGACCGACTACGGGATCGGAACAGCCAGCGGAAGTGAGGGCACGTGCCAACCCAGGGATACGAAGAAGAACTGCGTTCCGAGCGGAACTATGTGGAGGGGCTCTACGCACGCCTCGATGCGGAGCGCGCCCGAGTCAAAGGCAGGTACAACACCGCTCTGCGCGGAAACGGCGATGCACTCATGGAACGCGACGCCGAGGTGCGCGCACTTGCCAAAGAGGTGAAAAGGCTGGACGTAGCCGACAACGGACTGTGCTTCGGCCGGTTGGACTCGCTTTCGGGCGAGACCTCCTACATCGGCCGGATCGGCCTTCTCGATGCGGACAACGACTACGAACCGGCGCTTCTCGATTGGCGGGCGCCGGCGTCTCGCGCGTTCTACGTTGCCACCGCTGCCAACCCGGAGAACATGCGTCGACGCCGTCAGTTCCGCACCCGGAGTCGACGCGTGGTCGATTTCACCGACGAGGTACTCGGGCGCCCCGACGGCGTAGAACACGACACGCACAGCGATTCCGCCCTGCTCGCGGCAGTCAACGCACCCCGCGGCGAGGGAATGCGGGACATCGTGGCAACCATCCAGGCCGAGCAGGACGACATCGTCCGACTCGAACACCCCGGGGTGCTGGTGATCGAAGGTGGCCCAGGTACCGGGAAAACCGTCGTCGCCTTGCACCGCGTCGCCTACCTGCTCTACACCCAGCGAGAGCGGATGGAACGTCACGGCGTTCTCGTGGTCGGGCCGAACCCGGCGTTCCTGAACCACATCGGCCGCGTACTGCCCTCGCTGGGAGAGTCCGACGTGGTGTTCATGACCACCGGTGATCTCGTTCCCGGTCTACGCGTCACCGCCGAGGACACTCCGGAGGCCGCTGGGCTCAAAGGTTCGTTGAAGATCCTGGACGTTCTCGGCGCAGCGATTGCCGATCATCAGCGATTGCCCGAGAACCCATTGTTGATCGAATTGGCGGACGTCACGGTGCGGATCGACGCCGAAACCGCGGAGTGGGCCCGAGAAGAAGCCCGTTCGAGCGGACTCCCCCACAACGACGCACGCACTGTGTTCACCGAAATCCTCACCTGGGCGCTGACCGAACGGGCGATAGCGCGGATCGGCAAGGGGTGGTTGACACGCAGTGACCGTGAAGCCTGGGAGCAAGTGCGGACGGACCTGACCGCAGAGCTGGTGGAAAACAGCGCATTTACCGCGGCGCTCGACACGCTCTGGCCGATCCTGACTCCGAAAGAGCTACTGACACAGCTGTTTACTTCTCCCGCGCGACTACGCGCGGCAGGCGCGGACGAGAAGCTGCTTCGCCAGGACGGTGAGGCCTGGACCGTCTCGGACGTTCCGTTACTCGACGAGTTGGTGGACATGCTCGGCCGGGACAAGCCCGTCGACCAGAGTGCCGAACGTGAACGCCGCGACGAGGCCGCGTATGCAGCGGGCGTGCTGGACATGATGATCAGCCGCGAGGATCTGATGGACGACGAGGATCACCTTCTCGCCCAGGACATGCTGTACGCCGAGGACCTGGCGGATCGTTTCGTCGAACGCGATACCCGGGAACTCGCCGAACGCGCTGCTGCTGACCGAGACTGGACGTACCGGCATATCGTGGTCGACGAGGCCCAAGAGCTGTCCGAGATGGACTGGCGAGTCCTGATGCGCCGCTGCCCGGACCGATCTTTCACGGTGGTAGGTGATCTCGCGCAACGCCGTTCACCCGCAGGTGCCCGCTCGTGGGCGACGATGATGGAGCCGTACGTTCCCGGCCGCTGGATCTACCGATCCCTGTCGGTGAACTACCGCACCCCCGCCGAGATCATGAGCGTCGCCGCCGCCCTGCTCGCCGAGTTCGCGCCGGACGTGCAGCCACCCGAGTCCGTCCGCGCCTGCGGGATCGCGCCGTGGTCCAGACGAATCTCCGCCGACGAACTAGCCTCCGCCATCGACGAATTCAATCAGGGCGAGGCCGGGCGCGAGGGTACGAGCATCGTCATCGGACCTGCGGACGTGCCGGGCGCTGTGCCTGTTTCGGAAACGAAGGGGCTGGAGTTCGATGCCGTGCTCGTCGTGGAACCGGAGCGAATCATCGCCGACGGCCCACGCGGCGCGTCGGAACTCTATGTCGCCCTCACCCGCGCAACCCAACGTCTCGGCGTCGTACACGAGGGGCCTTTGCCGCAGGCATTGACCGGGCTCGTCCAGGCCGGGACGGCCGGATCACCGCAGTCGTTCGCGGCGAGCGATGGTGCTGTGTAGGCCTTCGGCAGCGGCGCGAACGTAAGGCACTTGGCTCTCGGGAACGAAGCGACTGGTGGGACCGGTGACACTGATGGCGGCGACGGGTTTGTCGTTGGTCCCGAATACCGGCGCCGCAACGCACGCGAGACCCGGCGCTGATTCCTCGCGCTCGAACGCAATACCGGTCTCGACCACTCGGTTCAGTTGGGTATTGAGAATGCCGGGCGCAACGATCGTGTGCGGGGTGCGTCTGGTCATCGGTTCCGACAGCACCTCGCGACGAAATTCGTTGTCGGAGAATGCCAGGAGCGCCTTGCCGATTGCGGTGCAATACAGCGGTATCCGGCCACCGGTCCGGGACGGCGAGTTGGCTTGCCGGTGTCCGCCGATTTTCGCGACGTATACGACGTCGTGGCCGTCGCGGACCCCCAGGTGGACTGTCTCGTGGGTCCGCTCGTACAAGTCTTGGAGGAACGGCATCGCCATTTCCAGGAGGCTGCGTTCGAGGGAGGCGAGCATGCCGAGTTCGAAGAGGCCGCCGCTGAGCCGGTAGCCACCGTCGATACGGTCCAGTAGCCGGTTCGCGACCAGTTCGTTGGCCAGGCGGTGCACCGTTGCCTTGTGCAGTCCGGTCCGTTGGACCAGGGTGGCGAGAGGCAACACGTGGTCGTCAGCCCGGAAGGCACGCAGGATCGTCACCGCCTTGCCGAGCACGGTGTCGAGGTTTGCGCCGCCAGTCACCTGCCCAGCGTATCGCTGAGTGAGACAGTTCCCTGGCGCAATCTCGGCGCCACGGCGAAAGTAATGGCCATGAGCCAGCCCACGAATACCAGTACAGCGAGCGAGACGGACATCTCAGCTGCTGCTGACCGCCTCGCAGCCGCCATCGCGAGCGGTACTCCCTGCGCACCGGTGCGCGATCTGATCGGCGCCGACGATCTCGTCGCTGCCTACGCTGTCCAGCGCCGCGTCGATGAAATCCGTCGGCAGGCGGGTGCCGTCGTCGTAGGCCGCAAGATCGGCCTGACCTCGGTGGCAGTCCAGCAACAGCTGGGCGTCGACCAGCCCGACCTCGGCGTTCTGTACGCCGACATGGAGTTCCCCGCCGGCGGCACCATCCCCATGAGTCGTTTGATCCAGCCCAAGGTCGAAGCGGAAGTTGCCTTCGTACTCGGTGCCGACCTCGTGGACGGACCGCTGGACAACGCGCAGGTGCGCGAGGCGATCGACTACGCCGTCGCAGCGATCGAGATCTGTGACAGCCGCATCGCGTCGTGGGACATCAAATTCGGTGACACCGTCGCCGACAATGCGTCCTCGGGCGTGTACGTCCTGGGAACCGAACGCCGCACCCTCGACGAGGTGGAACCCGCCGGCGTCGTCATGTCGATGTCCGTCGACGGCACCGAGGTGTCCACCGGCGTCGGAACCGCTTGCCTGGGCGATCCGATCGAAGCAGTCGTCTGGCTCGCCCGCACGGCACGCGAGTTGGGGCAGCCGCTGACGGCAGGCCAGGTGATCCTGTCCGGCGCACTCGGCCCCATGGCACCGGTCACCGCAGGCAACGAAGTCACCGTGACCGTCTCCGGGTTCGGTTCCGTCACCACCAGTTTTTCCAGCGAAGAGGACAACGCATGAGCAAGGTCAAGGTCGCGATCATCGGATCGGGCAACATCGGCACGGATCTGATGATCAAGGTGCTGCGCAACTCCGACTACCTGGAGATGGGCGCGATGGTCGGCATCGACCCGGCGTCGGACGGCCTCGCCCGCGCAGCGCGTCTGAACGTGCCGATCACGGCTGAAGGTGTCGAGGGTTTGATCGGTCTGCCGAACTTCGACGAGATCGAGATCGTCTTCGACGCCACCTCGGCAAAGGCTCACGTCGCCAACAACGCGCGGCTGGCTCCCCTCGGCAAGCGCATGATCGACCTGACGCCTGCCGCCATCGGCCCGTACGTCGTGCCGGCCGTCAACGCCGACGAGCACCTGGACGCACCCAACGTCAACATGGTGACGTGTGGTGGCCAGGCCACGATCCCGATGGTTGCGGCTGTTTCTCGAGTCGTCCCGGTGGCGTATGCGGAGATCGTCGCGTCCATCGCCTCCAAGTCCGCCGGTCCCGGAACGCGCGCCAACATCGACGAGTTCACCGAGACCACATCCGAGGCGATCGTGGCAGTCGGCGGCGCCCGCCGCGGCAAGGCCATCATCATCCTCAACCCCGCCGAGCCGCCGCTCATCATGCGCGACACGGTGTTCTGCCTCGTCGACGCCCCGGACCCGGCTGTTCACGAGGAGATCCGTCAGTCCATCGAGAAGATGGTCGGCGACGTCTCCGCCTATGTTCCGGGCTACCGCCTCAAGCAGGAAGTCCAGATCACCGAGATCCCGGCCGACCAGCCCGTCGAGACGTTGCTCGTCGACGGCAATCGCCCCACCCATCAGGTGTCGGTGTTCCTCGAGGTCGAGGGTGCTGCACACTACCTGCCTGCGTACGCCGGCAATCTCGACATCATGACGTCCGCCGGAATGCAGATCGCGGAGCGCATCGCCCAGCAGAAGGAAGCAACCAAGTGAGCAACCGCAAGATCTTCGTCCAGGACGTCACCCTTCGCGACGGCATGCACGCTGTCCGCCACCGCATTTCACCCACCGACGTCAAGCGGATCGTCACAGCTCTCGATGCTGCCGGCGTCGACGCGATCGAAGTTGCACACGGTGACGGCCTCGCCGGCGGCTCGCTCAACTACGGCCCCGGCTCGAACACCGACTGGGAATGGATCGAAGCAGCGGCCGAGGTACTCGAGCACGCTCGTCTCACCACGCTGCTGCTTCCGGGTGTCGGCACGATCAGTGAACTCAAGCACGCTTACGACCTCGGTGTTCGCTCGGTTCGCGTTGCCACGCACTGCACCGAGGCCGACGTCTCCGCGCAGCACATCGAAACCGCCCGCGAGATCGGCATGGACGTCTCGGGTTTCCTGATGATGAGCCACATGGCGCCTGCCGAAGAACTGGCGAAGCAGGCCAAGCTGATGGAGTCGTACGGCGCGCACTGCGTCTACGTCACCGACTCGGGTGGACGTCTGGTGATGAACGACGTCGCGGATCGTGTTCGCGCATACCGCGACATCCTCGACGACGGCACCGAAATCGGTATCCACGCGCATGAGAACCTGTCGCTCTCGGTTGCCAATTCCGTTGTCGCAGTGCAGAACGGCGTCACCCGCGTCGATGCTTCGCTTGCCGGTCACGGTGCCGGCGCCGGTAACTGCCCCCTCGAAGCCTTCATCGCCGTCGCGAACATCGAGGAGTGGGAGCACGGCTGCGACCTGTTCGCCTTGCAGGATGCTGCCGACGACATCGTCCGTCCGCTGCAGGATCGGCCGGTTCGCGTCGATCGCGAGACCCTCACGCTCGGCTATGCAGGCGTGTACTCGAGCTTCCTGCGCCACGCCGAGGCCGCTTCGGAGCGCTACGGAATCGACGTTCGCACACTGCTTCTCGAAGCCGGCCGCCGCCGTCTGGTGGGTGGCCAGGAAGACATGATCGTCGACATCGCACTCACCCTTGCAGCGCAGGCAACAAAGGAAGCTGTCTGACGCGCTGCCGAGTTCGCTGATACCCGAGTCCCGCTCCCGTCTCCGGACGGGGGCGGGACTTGCCATTTCAGCCGAGAGAGCCCACCGACACGGCACTCGAAAAGCTGGCAAAGTTCGTCGCACGACATCTCTGACGATCAGGGTAGAAACTTATCCGCTACAGACGAATTCAGGAAACCAGCTTCATCGATGCAAGACCTGCAGGGTGATACCTTCGATATGCTGAGCTCGTGGAACCTACCGAATACCGTGACGAATTGAGATCTGTCCTCGATACCGCGTCGGGGGTAGTGAGCGATCGACTGGCTGCGATCCACAACGGGGCAACCCCGCGCACCGAAGGGATCGTCATCGACGTCTCGCTCGACCAAGACGGCGAGGGAACATTCGGCGTCTGGGCACGATACGAGGGTCCCGACGCATTCAGTCTGAATCAGCAGATCGGTGACGAGAGAGAGCTATTCGGCGCGATCTGGGGCGAGGAGGGCTGGGAACCGCCGGTTCCGCATCGACCGCGAAAGTGGTCACGTGTGGAACTCGAGAAAGTGATCGTCGGTGTCGTGGCCAAATGGATCGACGGGCTCATTCCCTCGACCGCCACCGAACTACCCTGGGAAGTAACGACTCCCGACGGAACTGTCGACGCTGTACTCGTGGGCCCAGAGATCAGCCGTGGACATTCGCCTCGGTGAAAGCGCGGAAGCATCGGCGAACACGTTGCAGCGTCAGCGTCCGGTCGAACCGTCGATCAATTCGCGGAGGATGTCAGCGTGCCCGGCATGGCGTCCGGTCTCTTCGATCATGTGCACGAGCGCCCAGCGGACACTCGGAGCGGGTCGTTTCGCCCCCGGCCGCGGGATGGGCGCGGCAAGATCTGTGCATCCGTCGAGAACTGCGTTGGCGCGCTCGACCGTCTCGCGATAGCGACTGACGACACCGTCCACGCTGTCTTCCGATGACGGTTGAAACGTCGCTTTCCAATCCGTCACGTTTTCTGCAAGGAACATCGATCGTTCGACAAAGGTCAGATGATTGGCCAGCCCGAGCAAGGTTGTTCCCGACGGAACAATTGTGGTGCGCACCTGAGGTTCCGGAGCACCCTCGACCTTGGCGGCAATCGAATCACGGAGGTAGTCGAGAAACGCTCGTAGTGTGGCTGCCTCGCTATTCCCTGTCCGGGGTGGTGGGGCATCTCGGCGGCTGCGACGCGACGTTGCCATGGCGGTTCTCCTTCCTCGGCGAAGAACGATGAAGAGGCTTCATTCCTGGATGGGCAGAACCGATCCTTCCGAACTCACTCCGATCCCGCATCAAATTTTGCCGTTACAGCAAAGACAACTTGGTTGCCGGTGTCAGCGTGCCGAGTTCAGGTCGCGCACAAGTTGGGGTCTCCGCCACTTGCCGACCTCGAAAGGCCACCGCCGCAGCGGATAGGCGAGACGAGCCACGAAGTAATTGACGTACTCGACGACGCCGAAAGCCCACACCGCCACGACGCCCACCGCCGCGCCGGAGTGATCTGGTAACCAGATGACAACGCCGAGAAGAGCTATCGCCAACAAGAGAACATCGAGGACCCGAAACACGCGGTAAAGCGCTGCGAGGCGGGCCGGCATCGGCTCCAACTCGACCCAGCCCCGCGCAAGCAGCCAATAGACACCTACTTGCACGAGGATCACAAGAAGTGGGGCCAGCGCCGACCACAACGCCGCGGAGTCTCGCGAACCTTCGAGCCGGGGCATCACGACACCGACCGCCACAGCGGCAAATACAGCCGCTGCAGCCAGTTCGCCGAGGCCGAGGCTCAGGTACCTGCGTCTCAAACTCTGTTGCCGTTGATCCACCACGTAAGAACCCTATCCGTTGATCACCATAGCTTGCCACGTAGTGGTCGGACCGATTCTGCAGCGCGCGTGGGGAATACACTTCATCTCGACTTCGATCTCGAGCGCCATGCGGCTTGGATCATCCTGGGACGTGCTGGCGGATCCGGCGGGAAACCTTTTCTGCGTGGGTGATCCGCACTAGCTGCGCCGTTGTCAGTCCCCGATACGCGGTCGTTCGCGCCGACGTGGTCCTCGATCGCGCATCTCGAGAATCGCTGCTGCCGTGGACGCGACCGTCTTGTCGTCGTCGTGGGTGATCCGGGCGAGCGCTTCGCGTGCTGCAGCGCCAGGAATCTCGGCGAGCGCCTGCGTAATTCGCAACCTCGTCGGGGCGTCGTCAGTGCCGTCGAGCCTTGCCTGCACGGCATCGACGACCTCACCGCTTGTAGGTGAGTGCTCCGCGAGAAGACCGAGCACCTCGCCTGCCTCGACGTCGCGGCGCCCGTCAGCGACCATCTCGAGGAGTGCTGGCATCGAGACAGCCTCTCCGCGAGATCCGAGGGCGAGAGCGGCGTCGGCGCGGACTATCGCGTCCGAATCATCGAGAGCTCGCTTCAGAGACCGAGTTGCTTCCTCGGTGTTGATCCCGGATATGGCCGACGTCGCGCGGCGTCGAACCTCGACGTCCTCCGATTCGAGCCCCTTCGTCAGACCTGCAAGGCCCGCACCTTCGGTCCTCGCCAACGCCCACTGCAATGCTCCCGTCACGTTGGCATCCCTCTCCGACAGGATGGCCTCGACGAGTGCGTCGACCGGCAATGCCGCATTTGCGTCCTGCGACAGAATCGCTTGCTGACGGTGGGCGGCGAACTCGGATTCGAGTGCACGCAACAGCGAGACCATGCGCAGGACGTCGTCCCACTCCGAAGGGGCGGTGGCGTCGACCCTTTCGAGTTTGGTCAGCAATTCCTCCTCCGCCGCGATCCGTTGCCGAGTGTGTTGCATGAGTTCACCCACCAAATCGGCCGGTGCGAAGTCTGGTTCGTCGAGGGCACGCTTGGCCTCGTTCAACGAGAGCCCCAATGTCCTCAAGCTCTCGACGTGGAAGAGGCGACGGATGTCGTCAGCGGAGTACTCGCGGTAGCCACCGGACGTGCGGCCCGTCGGCTTCACCAGCCCCAAAGTGTCGTAGTGACGCAGCATCCGTGTGCTGACACCACAACGCCGCGACACCTCGCCGATCAACATCCGTCTCCCCTTCCTACGCGTCCGGGCCGATTGCCGCGACGCGCTTCGCCAACTCGTGTGAGAGAGCGAATCCACCGTCGGGGTCGTGCCAGAGTTGCTTTGTAGCATCAGCATGCGCTCGGACACGCGGAATCGGGCTCGTACCGGCCGCGTCGAGCACCGGGAGGACGGCCTCGCCGAGCCCGGTCAGGGCGCGGCTCAGACTGAGCTGCATCTGCAGTTCACCCCGCCCGAGCTCTGTGGCCAGATCGGCCGCGAGTGCGCCCTCGTCTCCCGCCGGCACGAGAGCCACAGCCGCGCGCCACGCACTGCGCGCAACCTCGTCGTCCTGGTCGTGGACCAGCGCAGAGACCTCGGGCCACGCGATCGGATCGCCGATCTTGGACAAAGTGTGGAGCGCCTGACTGCGGGCTTGCGAGCCATCGGACCCGAGCTCACGGATCAGCCTCGGCACCGTGATTTCAGCCGGCAAGCGGCACAACGCCCAGGTCAGCATGTCGCGGACGAAGAAGTCCGGCTCGACGGCGCACCGATCGATCAGGGCATCCGTCAACTGAGGATCCGGGCGTGTGCCGACCGCAAGCGCGGCGCGCAGTCGAACCGAGGGATCGGCTGCGGCCAAGGCGTCGACGAGGTGGGCATTCTGCCCACCGTGGTTGGTTGTGGTCACGACAACCACCTCCTTCACCGACCAGTGGAACCCTTGTCACTGTGTCAAGGTCAAGCGTCACTGCCTCCGACACGTGAAATGTCGCCTCGGATCACACGCCGGTTGTCGATCCTGGCCGAAAGATCATCAGCACGACGACAACGACCCAGAGCAGATTGAAGATTCCCGTCGCGGTGCCCAGCCGACGGGTGAGCCGCGTTGCGACGTCCACAACGGACCCGGTTCCTTCGATCGCCGCCATTGTCTGCCGTTGGGCGGGAAGCACGACCGCGGTGAGTATCACGGCGGCAACGACGGTGAGTGCGATCGAGGTGAGGATCCACAGGTCACCGAGCACTCCGAGATTGACGGCGGTGGCGATACCGAGCATCGGAACGACAATGCCGATCGTGGCATACACCCGAACGATGCGATGCAGCATGCCCGTCGTCGCAACACTGGCGCTGTCCGGATCGGCGAGCGCGGCGCGGCTCGCCACCGGGAACATACTCGCTGCCACAGCGACGGGGCCGATGGCAAGAATCGCCGCAATCACATGGAGGGACAGCAGGATTCCGGTCATGGGATTTCTCGCGTTTCGGTACGCTCAAGCGTATTCACGCGGCGTCCGGGGCGAAGGTGATTACAGGCTCGGCGCCCTTGGCCGACCACACCGTTCCACGACGCTCGTAGTCGAAGAGCGCTTCGACCTCGAGACTTATCCGGGGCCCGAGGCATCGTTCCAGCAGATACAGGCCCAGGTCGAGACCGGATGTCACACCACCGGCGGTGATCAGGTCACCGTCGTCGACGATTCGCGCCTGGATCGGAATTACACCGCCGGCCGCCAATGCGTCCACGGCAAGATGGTGCGTCACGGCGCGACGCCCTTCGAGAAGCCCCGCCATCGCCAGCGCCAATGATCCTCCACAGACGGTCGCAACGAGAACACCAGGATCGTCGAGTGCACGGCGCATCATGACAGGCAGTTCGGTTTCCGTTGTGGCCGCGAGCCTTTCCGGCAAGCTGGAACCCGGCTGGTCCGCATTGGGTTCGAAGAGACCCGATGCTCCGGGAACGACGATCAGATCCGCGTGTTCGACATCGAGGGTTGCAGTGGCGGTCATCTCGAGTTCACCACTTCCGCTCACGACGGTCCGAGGCCCCTCCGCGCTGACGAGTTCGACACTCAACGCCCCACCGCTGGCGAGACCCCCGGCGTAAAGCACCTCGTACGGACCCACGACATCCATGGGATCGAATCCGTCGAACAACACGATCTGCGCGTGCACTGCAACCTCCGATTTTGTGCGACGCGCTCCTGTGCACGTCGCTGTTCCCACGACAGTAGGAGGAAGTTGACCTCTATGGCGACGGCTGAAAGCCAACCTTCGACGGCTTTCAGCCAACCTCACACATTCTGTGAAATACCAGTTGAGAGGATATTTCAAGACACGAGATCACCGAATCTCGCGCCACATACGCTACGTTTCAGACATGCATGACGTTGCAGTTCTCGCGTTGCCCGGGGTGGTGCCGATGGACCTGGCGGCACCCCTCGAAGTCTTCGGACGATGCAGGCTCCCCTCGGGTGCACCGGCGTACCGGACCTCCGTGTGCGCGCTCACCGAGGAGGTGGAGACCGGAACGTTCACGATGCGAGTACCGCACGGACTGTCACGTCTCGCCCAGGCAAGCACGATCATCATCCCGGGCACCGCCGATCTCGACGTGCCGATCGACCCCGAGATCATCGACGCCCTCAGAACTGCCGCGGATCGCGGCACGCGCATCGCCTCACTGTGCGTCGGTGCATTCACACTCGCCGACACAGGCTTGCTCGACGGACTTCGCGCGACGACGCACTGGGCGGCTGCGTCGGAGTTGGCGCGTCGGCACCCGGCCATCGACGTCGATGCCGCTGTTCTCTACGTAGACAACGGGCACGTCCTGACTTCCGCCGGCGCCGCGGCCGCACTCGACCTGTGTCTGTACATGGTCCGTCAGGACTACGGGTCCGCGGTCGCCGCCGACACGGCGCGGCTGAGCGTGATGCCGCTCGAACGTGCCGGAGGGCAAGCACAATTCATCGTCCACGAACCTCCCGTGCCCAGCGGGACAACCCTTCGGCCGCTACTGAACTGGATGGAAGAGAACCTCGGGGAGCAACTCGACATCACGACAATCGCAGCCAAGGCAACGATGAGCACTCGCACGCTCAACCGCCGCTTCCAGGAACAAATCGGTACGACGCCGTTGCAGTGGCTCCATCACGCGCGGCTCCGTCAAGCGCAATTTCTGCTCGAGACCACCGACCACTCCATCGAACGTGTTGCGGGACAAGTCGGATTCAATGCCGTCACCACGTTCCGCGAACGCTTCCGAGACTTGGTCGGCACCAGTCCACAGCGATACCGGACGCAGTTTCGAACGTCGCGCTAGCTGACCTACTTCTCGCTCTGTCGACGCACCATCTCCGAGATCCAGATCGGCGCAAACGGCGAGGTGCAGTTCGGGGGAGTCGGGTAGTCCTCGAGCACCCGCAGACGTTCACCGATGTCGATTGCGCGGGCCCGGTACTCGGCATGTTCGATCCCGATCTGGGCCAGGCAGTGGTTCATCGCCCATTGCAGGCGATCAGGGGCATCCTTCATCTCCGCCTCGATGACGTCGAGCAATCCTGAAAGATCAAGGCCCTCGGGCTTCTTCGCTACGCGCTCGGTAGTCAGGGCCCAACCGGCGCTCGCAACCACGGGATCGGAGTCGGCGGTCCAGGCCACCCGCAAATCCTCCGCGTGCGGGTTCTTCTTCACCACGTAGTTGACGAGCCAGTCATGCACCTTGGGAGTACGAGCCTCACGCAACATGACGTCCAACTCGTCACGCCCGAACGCCTTCGGGCGACAGATCAAGAGGGCAAGCAGCCTCGCTGCAGTATCGCCCGTCGCCCAAAGTTGTTGTGCAAGTTCCTGCTGAGTCTTCAGTCGCTTCGCGACTGCCCGCAGTTTTGTCAGGTTCACACCGTGATCGTCACCGTGCTTCTCGTTCACTGCGCGCACCTTCGGATCCTCGAGCGCAGCCAACTCGTCCATCACCGCGGCAACCGTCGATTCAGCCACGTCGTCCTCCAGTCACTACTTCTGCGATTCACCTACTGGCAAGTCACCTACACAAGTCACCTACTGCAAGTCACCTACAAGGAAAGCACGGGACGGCACGCGCCGACGCATCCACGTCCGACCCGCGTTTGAAACTTCGACCAATGGGTACATGTCTGCTCCTGAGGTGGCGGCACGTCACCATGAAGACAGGACGAACCTTGCATATGCGACGCGCCGCGGGTGCCGAGAACGTGGACGAAACCGCAGGCGGAGATGAAGGCGGCAGTAAGAATGTTCTCACTCGGGCTATAACCGGCCCACTCCTTTTCGTGTTCATCCTCGGAGACGTCCTGGGCGCCGGTATCTACGCATTGGTGGGCGTCATCGCCGGTGAAGTTGGTGGAGCCGTCTGGGTACCACTGCTCGTAGCGCTCGTCATGGCATTGCTGACAGCAACGTCGTATGCCGAACTGGTCACCAAATATCCGCGAGCGGGCGGTGCAGCAGTATTCGCCCAACGGGCGTATCGGAAACCGCTGATCTCATTCCTCGTCGGCTTCTCGATGCTGGCGGCCGGTGTCACGAGTGCAGCAGGACTCGCCCTCGCATTCTCGGGTGACTATCTCAAAGCCTTCATCGACGTCCCGACCGTTCCAGCCGCGCTCGTCTTCCTCCTCCTGGTGGGGCTTCTCAATGCCAGAGGCATCAAGGAGTCGATGCGCGCAAATGTCGTCATGACAGTCGTGGAGGTCACCGGCCTCGTCATGGTTGTCGTCCTCGCCTGCGTAGTTCTCGGGCACGGCGACGGAACCTTGAGCCGTGTCGTGGAGTTCGACGACAGTCGATCGCCTGCACTCGCCGTGTTGGCAGCGGCGCTCCTCGCGTACTACTCGTTCGTCGGCTTCGAAACGTCGGCGAACGTCGCCGAAGAAGTGAAGAACGTGAGCAAGGTCTACCCACGCGCACTGTTCGGAGCCCTGTTGACGGCGGGCGCCGCCTATGTCCTTGTCGGCCTGGCTGTCTCGGTGGTGCTGCCCGCCGACGAGCTCGCCGCGTCCTCCGGCCCCTTACTGGCAGTGGTGTCAGCCGCCGACGTCGGTGTTCCGCCTCGCCTGTTCAGCCTGATCGCTCTGGTAGCCGTCGCCAACGGCGCACTGCTGACAATGATCATGGCAAGCAGGCTGACGTACGGAATGGCGTCGGAAGGGTTGCTCCCCAGCGCATTCGCGCGCGTGCTGCCGCGGCGCCGGACCCCCTGGGTGGCGATCATCGCAACCACAGCCGTTGCCATGGCTCTCTGCGTCACCGGATCGTTGTCAGCCCTGGCAGAGACGGTGGTACTCCTGCTGCTTTTCGTATTCATCAGCACCAACATCGCGGTCCTGGTTCTGCGTCGTGACGCAGTGCAACACAGCCATTTCCGGACACCGATCATCTTTCCGATCCTCGCCCTCGGTACGTGCGTTGCGTTGCTCACCCAGCAGAGCGCCGCAACGTGGTTGCGCGCATCATTACTCTTGGCGGTCGGAGTAGTGCTGTACGCCCTCTCCCGCCGTCGATCCACGAAGTAAGGTGCGATGTTCGAAAGGGGGTGTGATGACCGACAGTTCTGATACACCAGATGTAATTCAGCGTCGAGAGCGAAAGATCAACAGGCGAACCCTGACGTACGGCCTGTCCGTCGTTCTGGCTACCGCGGCACTGGTTGTCGCGATCGTGTGGTTGGGCTCCCGGCGGGGCGAATGCTTCGGTACCGACACCTTGCTGTGCTCACAGAAAGATCGCCGACTGGCCGTCTTCGTCCCGAGCCTCATGCTGCTACTCGGCTCCGTAGGCGCGTTCTTGCGAGCCTCCCTGCGATTGCACCGTCTGCGGCGCCTCTACATCCGGCCGTACATGGCGTGGCTCCTGACGGGGCTCACCCTGGTGTACCTGGCGGGAGCCTTCATCTTTATCGAGGGCAATATTCTCTGAATACATCTGTTCGGCAATCGGATTCACAGACCGAAGCGGTAGCTGTCGTTCAGAATCGTGTGTCGTCGATGGCAGTAAGGACCACTTCTCGAACCGATGACGAAGACGACAGATTCGAGATGGAGCGCACGGTATCCACGACGTCGTGCACGGGAACCAGAGACCCATCTCCGCGGGCAGCAGCGATGTCTCGGGGCACATCGAGTCCATCTTCCGTGTTGAGATATCCGAGGTGAAGGACCGTCACTGCGAGTCGGTCCTTCCGGTAGCCCTCTCTCAACGCGTCGGCAATGCCGTTGATCGCGGACTTCGATGCGCCGAACGCAACTTCCGGCCTACCGCTTCGCGGGAGCCCCGAGGTAGAACCGGTCAAGAAAATCCGAGGCCGAGGACGCCCGATCATCCGTGGGATCAGGCGCTTCGACAAAAGGATCGTGCCGGTGATGTTGGCGTTGATCATTTCCAGCATTTCGACGTCGGATTGATCTGTGAACGCATAATCGGAAGTGAAGGCGTCCCCTTCCCAGATTCCGACGTTGCAAATCATGGTGTCTACACCTCCGACAAGCTCCTGGTCGATCGAGTTCGCTGCCGCAACAGGGTCGGTCAGATCTGCTTCGATCCACTCGGAGACGTCGAACCCGTCAGGGCGCCGACGAGAAATACCGACAACGTCGTGACCATCGCTCCTCAAGCCCTCGATCAATGCACGACCAAGTCCCCGGCTCGCGCCGACAACAACTACCCTCGCCACAATTGCACCCTTCTGCCCGCTCTGTTCACATCCAATGGATGACACGACACATTCATGCACGCCGAAATACGTTGCCCTCGAGCGTGACAACGGCACCGGCCGCAACGAGCCGCTGAAGGTGCAGCTGCGCAGTTCGTCGTTCGACTGCATCGACGTACGGCGCGTTGACGTGCGGACGGTAGACGAGGCGATGCGCGACGATGTCTTCCAACTGCCTTGGTTCACCGAGAAATTGGACGAGTCTTTCTTCGCGGCTGAGCAGTTTGTCGCGGTAGGCGGTCAGCCGGCGACGGAACTCGTCGCTGCCTTCGACGACGCCCTTTTGATGGAAGGTGCCGTACCACCGAGCGTCGATGCCCGCGGCGCGGTCGATGGAGGCGAGGAAGTCGTCGACGCTACTGCCCAGGTCGCCGTACATCGGGCCGAAGGAGGTGAGATCGATGTCGGCGACATAGAAGAAGCCGTCGGGCTCGATGAGGAGGCCACAATGTCCGGGAGTGTGACCAGGTAGGTGAATGACCGTCGCCGTGCGGTCTCCGAGGTCGAAGACGTGGCCGTCGGCGATCCCGGAAACGTCATCGTGCGTCGGGGGAATGCCGTACTGCGCTGCTATTGAATGTTCGACCTCAGCTCGCTCCTCGGGGCGGAGGCCGTAATTTGTGAGCATCGTGTCAAGGGAGGCGACCGACGGTGCGTCGAGGTTGTGCGCGTACGTCGGTGCTTGAAAATGCCGGAGACCGGCAACGTGGTCCTCGTGGCCGTGACTGATGAAGACGAGGTCTGCGCCCACGGGATCTCGGTCGAGGGAGAGGGACGGGTCGATCACCAGCCTGCGTTCGGATCCGTGCACGACCACGGTGTTTCCGAAGGGGACGGTCCCACCGTTCTCTGGTACCAGCACTGAGACTTTGCCAAATTCTGTGGGTGTGAACATCTCTCGCTTCTCCCTGCGGCCATCGGGTAGTGACGTTGCAGATCTCGAAGCAATCGAAGGTATCGCTGACAGAGACCTCAGTCAGTATGCATGGCCGGGTCAGCGGGCCGTACGCGGATCTTCCTGGACTACCCGGTGAGCTCTTCACGAGCAGCGACAAGGACTTCCTCGGAGAGGGACGATCCCTTGGTGGCTCGCGAGAGGACCAGAGCGCCGATCATGGTCGAGAGACGCACCAGCCCGTCATGCTCCTCATCCGCGAGCGCCTCGGCAAAATCACCGACCCCCTCGACATACACCCGACGGGCCTCACTGTCTGCCGGCTCGCGTGCCATGTCGGCGGCGAGTGCAGCAGCGGGACATCCGTCTGCCGGATTGTCGCGATGCTCCACGGAGAGGTAGTTGTCGATCAGGGCTTGTCGAGCCTCGTCACGCTGGCCAGCGTGCCTTTCGAGACCTGCTGCGTGCAGCTGCGCCAGTTCAGCGAAGGCATGGGTGGTCGCTTCGTCGATGAGCGCGTCCTTGGACGCGAACTGCTTGTAGAAACCACCGTGGGTCAGCCCCGACGCCTTCATCAAGTCAGCGACGCTGAGGTGAGTGCCCTTCTCCCGGAACAGACGAGCTGCGGTTTCCACGACGCGCCGACGGTTCTCTTCCGCTTGTTGCTGCGATACGCGGCCCATCACAACGCCTTCCAGTTTGGATTTCACTTGACATCTATCGTAGCCCACACTTAGATTTGATTCATAATCTAAATGTCACCGACAGTCACAACCCTGGGAGAATCATGGACCTGAACAAGACGGTTGCGGTCGTCACCGGAGCCAATCGCGGACTCGGCCGCCATCTGGCGGCAGGGCTCGTCGAGCGCGGCGCGAAGGTGTACGCGGCTGCCCGCAATCCGGAAACTGTCGATCTGCCCGGCGTCATCCCCCTGAGGTTGGACGTGACGGACGCCGAATCGATCACGGCCGCAGCGCAAATCGCATCGGATGTGACCTTGGTGATCAACAACGCCGGAATCTCTACCTCGGCACCCTTGATCGGAGGCGACATCGATGACGTTCGCCGCGAGATGGACGTCAATTTCTACGGCCCGCTTGCCGTGACCCGGGCGTTTACTCCGGTCGTCGAAGACAACGGAGGCGGAACAGTACTCAACGTTCTTTCGGTGCTGTCCTGGTTCCATCCGGCTGCGCTCGGGTCTTACGCGTCATCGAAGGCAGCGGCGTGGGCGATGACCGACGCCGTTCGAGAAGAACTGGCGCCGCGGGGAATCGCCGTCTCGGCACTGCACGTTGCATACATGGATACCGACATGGCTGCGGGCGTACCGGCCGAACAGAAGATCGATCCGGCCGATGTCGCCGCGCAGGCCCTGGACGGCATCGAACGTGGGCTGGCAGAGATCCTCGCCGACGACACCACCCGGTATGTCAAGGGGAGTCTGTCGTCGTCGAACTCCGAGTAACTAAGGGACTGTTGACGAGTGACACTCATCCCACCGTTTTGAGACTCGCCAATCTGCCCAGGATCGGTGCCCGCCAAGCCGCGAGGTCTTCCGGACCGTTTTCTTCCCACAACTCGTACAACTCCGACGTGTCGCTGTCTGCGACGGCACGCTCGAGTGCGGTGAGGACCCATGCCTTCTGCTCCGGACTCAAGCTTCCGGCGTACCCGGCGGCATCAATCTCGGCCAGCTGCACAGGCGCCGGCGCAACCCCGTGCGCAACCGCAAGGATCTCGGCGACGGCAATAGCTGTTTGAGCATCATCGGCATCGAGGTAGCCGTCGTCGGGGTGGCGTGCGTAATCGTCGATATCGTAGTCACCCGCCTGTACCGCGCTGAGCAGGTCGCCCGCTACGTCGTTGTCGAAAGGTCCTGAACCCCAAGTCCCCATGCTGTCTCTCCGATCCGTACCCGCGTCATCTGTCGTAACGATATTAGTGAATCACCGGCTTCGGCGAGGATCCTCGGGCTGGAAGTACTGCGTTCGCCGGAAATCGACATCAGCGCAACGGCACGCGAATGATGCGGTCATCACCGGGTTTGGGGTCGCCGCGTCCGTCGGTGTTGTTCGTCAGTATCCACAGCGACCCGTCCGGTGCGACTACAACATCACGGAGGCGCCCGTATTCATCGACGAATTGCTCGTCGGCGGTCGCGGGATCGGTCAAGGGCACCGTGCGGAGTCGCTCACCACGAAGATTGGCGATGTAGATCGTGCCGTCGTGGATGGCGATTCCGCTGGGACTGGCATCGTCAGGTGACCATTGTTGGAGCGGGTCGATGAATCCGTCTTCACTCGCAATTCCTTCGACCTCGGGCCAGCCGTAGTTTCCGCCTGCTTCGATCTTGTTGAGCTCGTCCCAGGTGTCCTGCCCGAACTCGCTGGCGTACATCGTGCCGTCCCCTGCCCAGGCAATGCCCTGGGAGTTGCGGTGGCCGTAGCTGTAGACAAACGAGTTCGGAAATGGATTATCTAGCGGCACATCGCCATCCGGAGTCATTCGAAGGATTTTCCCGGACATCGAGTCGAGGTCCTGAGCTCTGTCTCGACTACCGGCATCACCGACGGTCACGTACAGCATCCCGTCCGGGCCGAACGCGATGCGACCACCGTTGTGGTAGTTGGCCGAAGCGAGCCCGTCGAGAATCGTCTCGGCCGGCCCGAGCGCGAATTCCCCCGGAGCACCGATGATGTCGAAGCGTTCGATCCGGTTCTCCCCGTTCGCGGTGAAGTACGCGTACAGGCGGTTTTCACGTACTGCGATCCCTAATAAACCGCCCTCACCTCTGGGGCTGACGCCGTCGACGACTCCCACCTCGCGGCTGTTTCCGCCGGCGTCGAGTTCGAGGATTCGCGCGCTGTCGCGCTCACTGACAAGTGGTGTGTCGCCGTGGAATGCGATCGACCAGGGCGCGTCCAAGCCGTCGGTGACGGTCTCGGGTTCACCGAAGGCCGCGGCGGGCGCCGATCGTGTTGTCGTGCTTGCCTGCGGACGGGGCCCTTCAGGATCCTCGCTACCGCAGGCCGTCAGGAAGGCCGAGACGAGCACGGCGGCGCCCAGTCCTCGGATCTGTCGTCGTGTCATGGGCGCGTCTCCCGGGTTCAGGCAGTCTTTGCGCCGACGGTAGCGCGCAATCGGCCACACCGGGAGTCCCTTCGAGTACCCCCAACGACCGGGACTCCCTCGCAGGCGATGGGCGTGATGCCCTGGACGGGTGCGCCACGACATGCGCGTCGTCAACAGAAAGAGAACTGACCACCTCATGATTTCCGCCCCGACCGTCGAAGAAACCGGCCGCCTGCCGCTCGTGATCTACGTGCTGGCCGTCGGAGTTTTCTTGATGGGCACAACCGAATTCGTCGTCGCCGGCATTCTTCCCGAAATCGCGGGTGACCTCGGTACGTCGATCGCGAACGTCGGCCTGATGATCACCGTCTTCGCGATCGGAATGATCGTCGGCACGCCGGCGATGGCGATCTTGACACTCAGGGTTCCCCGACGCGTGACCTTGAGCTCGGCGCTGGTTGTTTTCGCGATCGGACACGTCATCGTCGCGCTCTCGTCCAACTTCGGACTCATTCTCGGCGCCCGCTTCCTCACAGCCGTGGCGACGGGCGCATTCTGGGCGGTCGCCGCGGTGGTCGGAGCAAAAGCGGCAGGCCCGGCGTCTTCCTCGCGCGCGCTCGGCATCGTCTTGGGCGGAGGCATGCTCGCGAACGTCATCGGTGTTCCGCTCGGCGCTCTGGCCGGTCAGAGCATCGGGTGGCGTGGTCCTTTCTGGGCCCTCGCCGCCCTCGCACTCGTCGCCGCGGCCGTCGTCCACCGATTGGTACCCGCCGACACCGACTCCGGTGCGGTGCCGTCCTGGCGAACGGAGATCGCGAGCCTACGGGACGGACGCATCTGGCTCGTTCTGTCCGGTTGCGCCGTCGTGTGCGGGTCGTCGCTGGCGGCGTACAGCTTCATCTCTCCGCTGTTGACCGAGAACACGGGACTTGCTGCGTCGGCAGTGCCACTGGTGCTTGTCGGCTACGGACTCGGTGCGTTCGTCGGCTCCAATCTCGGCGGGCGACTGGGTGCGAAGAATCAGTACGGCGTCTTGTTCGTCTCGGCAGCGATGACGTTTCTCGTACTCGGGGCGCTCTGCCTCTTCTCGCACAACGTGATCGTGACGGTGATTCTCGTAGTCATGCTGGGACTATTCGGCATGTCGACCAATCCCATCCTGATCGGGATGGCTGTGCGTTATGCCGATCAGGCGCCGACGATGGCTTCTGCTCTCAGCACCTCGTCGTTCAATCTGGGCACGGCGGTCGGCTCCTGGATCGCCGGGTTCGCGTTGGCCTCGAGTCTCGGTGCCACTGGGCCGGTGTTGGTAGGCACCGGCGTTGCCGCTCTCTACTTTCTGCCGCTGATGATCCTGTTGCGCAAGGAACGCACGAAGCGCACCGCCGTCGAAGTGGTCAACTGACGAACCGATCAACCGTCGCGCAGTTCGTCAGCCGTCCGTCAGCGACCGCTCCGACACGTGAGGCGCAGAGTCCGCATTCTCACTGGCTGCCAACGAGGCGAGTAACTGCATCCGTTCCGCGGACGGCGATCCCGGCTCTGCGGTGTAGATCGTGAGCGTCAACCCCGGCTCGGCGGCCATCTCCAAACCTTCGAAGGCAAGCGTCAGCTCGCCAACGGCGGAGTGGTGAAAAGTCTTGAATCCGGTGCCGTGATGGCGGACGTCGTGCGCGCCCCACCGACGCCGGAATTCCTCACTCCGAGTGCTGAGTTCACCGATCAGATCGTGCAATTCCTTGTTGTGAGGATCTCGCCCAGCCTCGGTTCGCAGAATCGAGACGGTCACCTCGGCAAACGCGTTCCAGTCCGGATAAAACTCGAAAGCCCTTTCGTCGAGGAACGTGAAGCGCGCGATGTTCGGGGGCTGCCCCGGCATGTCGTAAAGGTCCTTGTAGAACGCACGCGCGAGTGGGTTGACCGCAAGAAGATCCATGCGACCGTTCCGCACGAAAGCGGGTCCTGCGGTGACTGCGTCGAGCGCCCACTGCAGGCTCTGATGGGGCTTCCAGCCCTTCGCATTTCGCCGACGCGGGGGCCTGGCTGCCGGGCTTGCCGCGTGCGCGAGATCAAAAAGGTGGGCGCGCTCGGCGTCGTCGAGTCGTAGGGCCTTCGCGATACTGTCGAGTACACCTGGCGATGCGCCGCTGATCGCTCCGCGCTCGAGCCTCGTGTAGTACTCGACGCTCACTCCGGCGAGGGTTGCCACTTCACTTCGACGCAGACCTTCCACGCGGCGGTTCGATCCGGCCGGAAGTCCAACTTGTTCGGGCGTGACTCGGGCGCGCCGCGAGGTCAGGAATTCGCGTACTTGCGCTCGATCGTCCATGCCATCGAGGGTAAGTCAGTGACCGGTAGCGAGGGAGTCCCTCGCAGTACCACTATCGCGCGGGACTCCCGCACGCCGCCAAATCGTGATCAGGTTGAAGTGACACGAAGAAACCGATGGTGAGGAGCCACGTCATGCGCGCTGTCGTCATGCATGCCCCCGGCGATGTCCGGGTCGAAGAGATCGATGCACCGGTGATCGTCGAACCGACCGACGCGATCATTCGCGTTACAGCCACCTGCGTCTGCGGTTCCGACCTCTGGCCTTATCGCGGCATCGAAAAGCTGAATGGCCCGACGCCGATGGGACACGAATACGTGGGCGTCGTCGAACAGGTCGGCCCCGAGGTCAACGACATCGAAGTTGGAGACTTCGTCGTGGGCTCGTTCGTCGCGTCGGACAACACCTGCGAAATCTGCGAGGCGGGCTTTCAGTCTCGCTGTATCCACCAGGTCATGATGGGCTCGGTCGGCACCCAATCCGAATACGCTCGCATCCCGCTCGCGGACGGCACCCTCGTCCCTGTCCACGGAGAGCCGACCGAGCGGCAGGCCCGCAGCCTCCTTGCAGCCTCCGACGTACTCGGCACCGGTTGGTTCGCCGCCGTAGCTGCGGAAGCCGGACCTGGCAAAACAGTCGCCGTCGTCGGCGACGGCGCAGTCGGACTCCTGGCGATCCTCGCTGCCAGACAACTCGGCGCCGAGCGGATCATCGCCATGTCACGCCACGCCGACCGGCAGGCACTCGCCACGCAATTCGGCGCCACCGACATCGTCGAAGAGCGGGGCGACGCGGGCATCGCGAAGATCAAGGAACTCACCGGCGGCTACGGCGCCCACTCGACCGTCGAAGCCGTAGGCACCCAAGAATCGATGATGCAGGCTATCGGAGCTACCCGCCCCGGCGGACATGTCGGCTACGTCGGGGTATCCCACGGCGTCGAGCTCGACGGCATGAACCTGTTCTTCGCGACGGTGAGCCTGCTCGGCGGTCCCGCGCCGGTCAGGCGATTCCTACCCGAACTGATCGAGCTCATCATGACCGACCAGATCGACCCGGGCATCGTCTTCGACCTCACTCTCCCGTTGGAGGACGCCGCCGCCGGCTACCAGGCGATGGACGAGCGGCGCGCCACCAAAGTGCTACTCACCCTCTGACCGATACCAAAGGCTCACGAGACAGAACTGGGTTCTCCACGCCGATCGAGGAACGTCTCGGCTACCAACGAGAGGCGCTCTTGGTTTACCGAGCAGCATGTTCACTGATCACAGCGAATGCGTTTGATTCCGAAGGTGAGGATGGGCACTTCGATTGGTGCGCAGCTGCTTTGACCCAAGAGGATGCTACGCGACTGATATGCACCCCCACCAGCGGAAACCGATTGTACGAGTGAATGTTTCAATGAGAGCGGCTCGGCGCTACTTTGTAGCAACGAAACTCGTCTCTACCTACGGTTGCGTACTGAATTCCTTGTGGGGCAGGCTTTCTTGTGTACTGCTGACGAGCCGTATCTGCTGACGAATCGTATTGCTGACGAACCAAGGTCGGAGAACAATGGGTCACTACAAAAGCAACGTGCGTGATATCGAGTTCAATCTGTTCGAGGTGCTCGGGATCGGCGAACTGTTGGATGCCGGCGCATACGGGGACCTCGACACCGACACTGTGCGCAACATTCTTGCGGAAGTAGCGAGACTGGCAGAAGGCCCGGTCGCCGCGTCCTTCGCCGACGCGGATCGGAACCCTGTCGAATTCGACGCACCCAATCACGCAGTTGTGGTCCCGGAACCTCTACGCAAGACGGTCGAGGCGGTGAACGAGGCCGGTTGGTCGCGACTCGGCCTACCGGAAGGCATGGGTGGTGTTCCTGCTCCGGCGCCGTTGGTCTGGGCGATCGGCGAAATGTTGGTCGCGGCAAACGGATCCGCAAGCTTTTTCAACATGGGTCCACTGATGGCGAGCGTGCTCTACACCATCGGAAACGAACAGCAAAAACACTGGGCCAAAGAAGGATTCGAGCGCGGATGGGCCGGAACGATGGTGCTCACCGAACCAGACGCCGGATCCGATGTAGGCGCAGGCCGAACAAAGGCAATCGCGCAGGACGACGGCACGTGGCACATCGAGGGCGTCAAGCGATTCATCTCCGGCGGTGACGTCGGAGACACGGCCGAGAACCTCTTCCACTTGGTGCTTGCCCGGCCCGAGGGAGCCGGTCCAGGAACCAAAGGTTTGAGCCTGTTCTACGTTCCGAAGTCCCATTTTAACTCGGACACACTTGAACTGGGAGAGCGCAACGGTGTGTACGTCACCGGCGTCGAGCACAAGATGGGCCTCAAGTCTTCCCCAACTTGCGAGCTCACCTTCGGAGCGACGGACGTTCCTGCCGTCGGCTGGCTCGTGGGTGATGTCCACAACGGTATCGCCCAGATGTTCCAGGTCATCGAGAATGCTCGAATGATGGTGGGCACCAAGGCGACCGGGACACTGTCCACCGGCTATCTCAACGCCCTCGAGTACGCAAAAGAACGAATTCAAGGCGCAGACCTCACCGAGCTGACAAACAAGACCGCGCCCCGTGTGGCCATTACGCACCACCCCGACGTCCGACGCAGCCTGGCGATGCAGAAGGCCTACGCCGAAGGCCTCCGAGCGGTCTACCTCTACACCGCTGCACACCAGAATGCCGATGTCGCCGAGTTGGTTTCGGGTGCGGATGCCGAATTGGCGGCGCGGGTCAACGATCTGCTGCTGCCGATCGTCAAGGGCGTCGGCTCCGAGAAGGCCTACGAACTGCTCACCGAGAGCCTGCAGACCCTGGGCGGCTCCGGTTATCTTCAGGACTACCCCATCGAGCAGTACATCCGCGATGCCAAGATCGACACCCTGTACGAGGGCACCACGGCGATCCAGGCGCAGGACTTCTTCTTTCGAAAGATCGCACGCGACCGCGGCGTTGCACTCGCTCACGTAGCCGGTCGCATACGAGAGTTCATCGACAGTGAGGCCGGGAACGGTCGACTCAAGGCCGAGCGAGTCCTACTCGAGACCGCCTTGACCGACGTGCAGGAGATGGCCGGGACGCTCACCGGCTATCTGATGGCTTCCCAGGACCAACCCTCCGAGTTGTACAAGATAGGCCTCGGCTCGGTGCGCTTTCTGTACGCGGTAGGCGACCTGCTCATCGGATGGCGCCTGTTGGTGCAAGCGGAAGTCGCGTTGGCAGCCTTGGACCGTGACGCGCCGGCAAAGGACCGGTCGTTCTATCGGGGCAAGGTGGTCATCGCGTCGTACTTCGCCAAGAACATCCTGCCTATCCTGGCGTCGACGAAAGAAATCCTGGGTTCCCTCGACAACGAGATCATGGAACTCGAGGAAGACGCATTCTGACAACGTGCCATAGTGAAAGCATGTATCTGCCCGACTTCGACTACGTGGGAGTCTGGAGCTTTCCGATCATGGGGCCGGATGCACCAGACGACGCTCCCGCCAACGTCGTCGAGGCGTGCCAGGCTGTCGGCAGGGATCTGCAATGCCGCTGGCACGGCCCTGATACGTACATGCAGAACTGCGTGTGGACGGTGTCGATGCTCGATGACGGTCAGTGCCACCTCGCGCTCGACGCTGGACCACGGCCAAAGGGCAAGAGTGCAGGAACCAGTCCCCTGATCGGCGTCAGGGTCGTCGGGCCGCACATCGAACAGCCTGTACAGGAGTTGACGGCCCTGATCGCCGGCGAAGTCCAGGACGAGCTGGCCGGCGGATTTCCCTTTGTGCACTGGCCCATCGAGAAGGACCGACTCTTGATGCCGACATTGCGTGGCGGACGCGCGGTATGGGTGGTTCGCAGCGCTGATCGCATTGTCTCCGAGATCGGCGAACTCTGCCCGAGATGAAAATGCTTGCTGCGTGATTCAAACGTGGTCGTGAACCGGCGACGGAATCTTGTTGGAACGATACGAGTCTCCGCTCCGGTTCGGCCGCCAGAGACGCCAGTGTTTCGCGGACAACCGGAACGGGAGATGGTCTTGTAGGTGACGAGCACCGGACGACAACCGTTCGTCTGCAGGCAGGTTGAGCCACAGGGACAGTGAGGATGCGGCGTTGCCGAGGGTTGCGCGTATGCCTGACTCGCCGAGAATCCGGCCGTATCCATCCACGGCAAAACGGCCGAACGTGTCGGGGGTGATGTCGGGGTACGGCGCGCGGGTGTTGGGGTCGATCAGGCGTACGGGCGCGCTGCAGGTCAGCGCCGCCACAGAACGTCCGTGGGTTGTGACCGCATCGCAACCAACGAGGGCATCGAGCGCTTCGTTGACAGAACCAGGTGGGACGTTCCATTCGGTATGGGTTTGCGCTTTGTAGCGGGGCCCACCGAAGAGCTCGGTAGCGAACGATGACAACTGCGCGGTCGGCTCGGATGGCCCACTCTGGTAGATCTCGAACGTCCACGACGGCAACGACACTGGTTCGGTGCAGGATTCCAGGAACGTCTGCAGCCGCTGAAATGCAACATCGGGACGCTTGACTCGAAGCGAGTGTGCACCACCGGCGGACCCGGGCAACCCGTCGTATGTCACTACTTCCGGCAATCCGGCTTCCGGTGTCCGCGCCGTCACAGGTTAGCCAATCGCGAAAGCACTACCCCGGCTGGTTCCTCCGTCGCGTGGCGATAGCCAGTGCCGGCCCACAGGTGCATTCGCTCGGGATCTGCCTGCGCAACAGCGGCTTTACGCATCGGGTTGGTCAGGTGATGGATGGCCGGATACCCGATGGGCGCTTGTGCGTCGTAGCGATCGATGAACTCGTTCCGAAGTGCCCGTGCAGGACGTCCCGTGAAAGCTCTTGTGACGACCGTGTTCCCGCGGGACGTGTCGGCCAGAGCTGCCTTGTGCGGAGCCGAGGCACCACTCTCCTCGGTGCGCAGCAGTACGGTACCGACGACTGCCGCGTCCGCTCCGGCACGTAAGGCTGCAGCGACGTCGGCGGAGGTCGCCAGTCCACCGGCCGCCAATAGCGGAACAGAGGTGCGATGACGGATTTGTGCGATCAGTTCGGTGATCGGTGTTTCTGCCGGAACCTTCAGGGGAGTGAGAGTTCCGGAGTGGCCGCCGGCAGCCGACGATTGCACGACAAGCAGATCGGCACCGGCGTCGACGGCAAGGTGCGCCTCTGCCTCCGAAGTCACAGTGAGGACGACAAGTGAACCGGCAGCGCGCAGCGCCTTGATGACGCCGGGTGTGGGAAAGCCGAAGGTGAAGCTGACCACCGGAACCGGGCTGGCCAGGAGCAGATCGATCTTGTCCTCGAAGTAGTCGTCGTCTTCGACAGGCTCACCGTCAGCCAGTGTGATGCCGTAGCGATCCGCCTCGACCTGGATCGCCCTGGTATAGGCACGGTAGGCATCGACGTCGACAGGCACCGGGTTGGGCGCAAACACGTTGACACCGAACGACACTCCCTCGGCGCGCACGGTGTCGATCTGGTCGGACAGAGCCTGAGGCGTCTTGTACCCGGCGGCGAGGAATCCGAGACCGCCTGCGCGAGAGGCAGCAGCAACAAGTGCCGGTGTGGAAGCGCCGCCGGCCATGGGGGCTGCGATGACAGGGACCTTCAGGTCGAGATCGGTTGTGAGTGCGCTCATTCGAACATCTCCAGTCCTACGTCGGGTAGTGCTCCGGCGGTTTCGTCATCTGACATCAAAAACTACCTCCTCAGTCGAGGTGGCCGTCCGAGGGTCCGCATCGAGATCGGAAGGGAATCGGAACCGCAAACCGCGGCGGCCACTGCTGCGCCCAGAACGACGGCCGCACCCAACAGCAGAGCGTCGCGATACCCGTCTCGCAGCAACGGAGTGACAACGAGTGGGCCGAGAATCTGACCGACGCTGTATCCAGCGGTCAGCAACGCCACGGCGCGTGGGAACTGCAGGTGCGCGCCGATTGCCAACACAATTGACCCGATACCAAGGAAGGTGACACCGAACAGGAAAGCTGAAATCAGTGCGGGGCCGACGCCTCCGATCACAGCAGGAAGCGCTATGCCCACCGCCTGAATCAACAGGGCAACGAGAAGCAGAGTCGGCCTCGACCAACGCAGGCTGAGCCAAGCCCACAGGGCGCACGAGGGAAATGCGGCCAGACCGACCACTATCCAAGCGCCGCTGCCGACCCATTCTGGAGCGGCGAGATCGATTGCGGCAACAAGGAACGTGCCCGCGATGATGTAGCCGATGCCTTCCAGGAAATAACTGATGAACAAGGCAGTGAACCCGCGTTGGGAACTGGGAGTTCCCGGCGCGTCCGGTGTGATGATCGGACGCGGTTCCGGCGTCAATCCCCAGGCTGCGACCGCACACACCACTGCAAGGGCCGCAGATGCCAGCCAGGCTGTACTCCAGGTACCGATGAAGCGGACGACCAACACGAGGACCCCGGACAGGGCGATACCCAACCCAACTCCACCGAATCCCCATCCGGCCAAGAATTGGGACTGCCCCCGAAGGTGCGCGTGCAAAGCGCTGACGGCGATCATGAAGACGAGGGCACTGGCAATGCCTGCGACGAGCCGCAGGGCGAACCAGATGGATCCGTCGTGGGTAGTGGGCATGAGCGCCAAAGTCGCGATGAGGACCACCAACGACGTACGCATCACCGCTGCCGAGCGCACCACGCCGGGAATGAGGATTCCCGCGAGCGCACCGATCAGGTACCCGACGTAGTTGGCCGTCGCCAGGGTGGCGCCGAGCGAGGCGGACAGACCGGCCTGCGTGTGCATCAACGGCAGGATCGGTGTGTAGACGAATCGACCGATTCCCATGCTCGCCGCCAGCGCAGCGGCAGCTTGGACAGCGTGCGCTCGCGGGGAGACGCCGTTGTGGATTGTGGTCATGGTCTTATCGTGTGCCCCGGCCGCGCCGGACCGCCACGACCGCTTTGCTCCTGACTGATAGGCACAACCTCCCACCGCACGTAGCATGAAGGATCGTGGAGCTGCGTCAGCTGAGATATTTCGAGGTCGTCGCCGAGGAACTGCACTTCGGCCGAGCCGCGGCGCGGCTACTGATAGCCGGGCCGTCATTGTCGCAGCAGATCATGGCACTCGAGCGCGACCTCGGCGTCAAGCTGTTCGTCCGCGACCGCCGTTCCGTCGCTCTGACGCCAGCCGGCGCCGCCTTGCTCCCTGATGTCCGTGCGCTACTCGAGAGTGCCGAGAATCTGCGACGCCGCGCGGAGCGTCTGTCCGGAGCGGAGCCCGTCCGGATCGGCTACGTCAATTGGCTCCCCACGGATCTGATCGCGCGCACTTCAGGGGTCGCGCAACTGCACGTCGACGCCTGGGTGGTGCCTTCGCACGCGCAGGCCGCGCGGGTAGCGGACGGCAGCCTCGACCTGGCGATCGCCTGGGTGCGGAAAACCGATGTCGCCCAACATGCTCTGAGCGCAAGACTGCTCGGTGCGGATCGGCTGTACGCGGTCTCCACCGGAGAGGACACCACACCGGTGCGGGCACGCGACGTCGTCGTACTCGTCGACGACGACACCACCTCCTGGTATTCGTGGAACGTCTACGCCGAAGAATTCGCTCGCGATACCGGCGCACAGATCCTGCGCATCAACGACGGTGGTATCACCGGTCCGGCATTCTTCGATCACGTCCGTGCCGTCGGCCGTCCGGTCGTCAACTCGCCCAAAGGGCAGACCATCACGTTGCCAAGCGATCTCACTGCACGTCCGGTGATCGACCCCGCGGCGATCTGGACGTGGTCACTCCTGTGCCGCGAGAACGAAACGCGCCCTGCAGTTCTCGCGGCCGTCGACGCTCTCACCCGCGGCGTCACTGATCTCGAAATCCACGAAGACGGGATATGGCTACCCATGGACGATCCTTACCGGAGGACTCGATGACACGACGCGCTATTCGAGTTTTCTGGGGACGACGGCCGGAATCGGTGCAGGCCGTGGCCTCCCGGTGGCGTCGGACGTTGGAGCAAGTCGAATTCCTGTTGCCCGAGGTGGTCGGCGGGTCGTGGCAACAGATCCATTCCGCTGGACCTGCTACTGCCGTGACCGTCGACCAGTTGGCGCAGGTCCTCGAGAACGCGCAGGCCGCCGAAGACTGGTCGGATCGTCTGGGAATCGGATTGAGGCTCGCATCCAGTGGAGGGTCCGAATGGGGGCTCGAACTCTCCGGGTTGGCGGGCGGCGAACCTGAAATCGTCCTTCAGTCGATGATTATTGCCGTCAGCGCGCCGGACGCCGCCGAAGTTCCTGAGACAGAGCTACTTCGGATGCTCGCCGCGGTGTGGGAACCGGATTTCGGAGACGTCACCGACGACAACATCCTCGACGCTCTCGAAGACGAGTCCGACTATCGCGTCGGTGATCCCGTGATCGGCCGAGTCGGCTACCTCTCGTCCGCTCGCGCTGACGCGATCCCGGGTGACCTCGCAGCAGGCGTTGCCGCGTTACCGGGCGGCGTGTTGCTACAGATCGGGGCCGTCGATGGGGTCGTTCGGGCGTACGAGCGCCTGCGCGAGACCGGCGCACTCGATCCGCTTCCGCGTCCACTGGACCGCGCAGTCTTCTGAAGGTGGTTACCGTTTGTCGAGTTTGGGTAGCCCGGGCGTCGGAACGAACTCTCACCGCGGCACTACCGCCGAAAAATGAACCGAAAGGCCCACCGCATGGTTGACGTCACCCGCAAATTCACCGCCGAGGTACCGATCGAAAAGGCTGCGGCGTTTCTCCGCGACTTCGCCAATGCGCCGACGTGGGATCCGGGCACCGAGAGCTGCACGCAGATCTCCGACGGTCCTGTCGGCGTCGGAACCCAGTGGCACAACGTGTCCAAGCTATTCGGCGTCACCACGGAACTGACGTACACGCTGGTGACCGACGAGCTGAATCACGTTGTTCTCGAAGGAAAGAACAAGACTGCCACCAGTACCGACGACATCACCTTGACTTCGGTGGGTCCGAACTCGACCGAGATCGAATATCACGCGAACGTCGAGTTCAACGGTGCCGCCAAGATTGCGTCGCCTCTCCTGAAGGCGGGATTCGAAGCCAAAGTGGCACCAGAGACGGTGAAGAAGATGACGGAAGCCCTCGAAGCTCTCTGACAAGTCCGTCAGGTTCTTGTCACTGTGTGTTGCCGCCGCTCGCGCCACCGTTGCGAGCTTCGATGGCATCGATGGACTTCGCGAACGACTTTCCCAGCACTTGGGTGCCGACGAGTCCGAGTACCGACGCCAGGAGCTTTCCGTTGAGGTTCTTGCCGTCCCGGACCACGACGGCGTCGACATCGGTCAGACCCGTCGGCTGCCGGGTCAACGTGTAGGTATGGCTCGACGCCCCGCCCCACAGGTTGGAGTCGGTGGTTGTCATCACGACGCGGTGCGGGTCGGTCCAGTCATAGTGCAGACGCTCCCAGATACCACTGGAGCCCTCGGTGACATCAGCATCGTGGGGTCCTTGTTGGTGCACTTTCAGGTAGCTGTCCGCACTGCGGCCGAAGATTTCCTCACGGCCCGGGCCGAAGTCGGTCAGGCCGGCAAGGACCTGTTCGGGCGTCGCAGTGGTCGTCTTGTGAAGATGGATCGTGGTCATGGCGCCTTCTTTCAACTGTGGATGATCCGGTGCTGAAAAAGCCGGGGAGCGACTCATCCAGCACACCACTCACACGAAATGAATGAAAGACAATTGCTCGCCCGCCCAGTCTCGATCCGCTATTCGCCTCCGCGCCGGCTGGCAGTGATTGCGCCGTGCGGCCTGTAACCGCTCCCCGTCCGGGTATGGGTCTCGATCACGTCGAAACCCGCTGTGACCAGCACCTCGGCAAGTTCGGTCACCGGCCATCGATAACCAGTCGTCGCGGCATGATCAAAAGGCTCTACGGTTGCGCCTTCGAAGAAGCCCACCAGCAACCCACCACCTGGGCGGATCACGCGCGCGAATTCAGCGAGCGGTGCCTCGATATCTTGCGGGTGATGGTGAATGAGCGAGTACCAGGACAGCACGCCGCCCAGTGAATTCGTTTTCGCGTCCAATGCCTCGAAGCCCCCGACCTCGAAGGAGAGATCCGGGTATTGGTTGCGGGCTCGTTCGACGAACTCGGGCACGAGATCGATCCCGCTCACAGCCAGCCCGCTCTGGGCCAGGAAGTCTGTCCACTGCCCCGGCCCGCACCCGGCGTCGAGCACGGGGCCGGTCAAAGTGGCGGCCCAGCTGGTCACCAGGTCCCGATCAGATACGTGCGTCGAATCCATCGAGCCGAAGAGGTCCGTGTACTCCTGGGATCTGGCCGAATACGACTTTCGGACTACGTCGCGGCGCGTTGCACTCGAATTCTCCACGCCGTCAATAATTATCGATGTGCACCATTCCTTCGCCACAACTCGCCGAACCGAAGGTTCATACTCTGTTGAAGGCCTACGGTCACGTCCGGAAACTGAGGTCATACGGTGGAAGAGAAAGAACTGGCGGCGAAGATCCGCGAACTACTCAGTGCCCGATCGGCCGAGTCGAGCATCTGCCCCTCCGACGTGGCCCGCGCAGCGGCACCCGACAATTGGCGTCCGCTGATGGACCCCGTCCGAGAGGCTGCCCGCCACATGGTGGCCCACGGCGAAGTGCAGATCACCCAGGGCGGCGAAGTCGTCGACCCGGAATCCGTACGAGGTCCGATCAGGATTCGGTGGGCTCGTTGATCAACCGCGTGACTTCTGGCGGCACTGCTCTCGCAGCGTGAATCAGCGGAAACGGTCCAGATGCTCACGCAGGAACGCATCCAGGCTTCGTGGCTCACGCCCCAGGACACGTGCCACCGTGTCGGTGGGTGACTCCGGGCGCGAGACGGCAAGTTGCTGGATCTCCAGAATGTGCTCGGCCAGCCACGGAGGCATGTGGGCATGATCGACGAGGTTTTGCCGCAGTTCGTGCGGTGGCAGGTCGATGTATTGGACGGGGCGATCGAGCATGCGTGTCAGAGAATCGGCGATGCCGCCGTAGCCGACTGCCTCGCTGCCAGTAAGGACGTAGGTGCCGCCGGCGAGATCGGCGCGTGTGAGCACGGCCGCGGCGACGTCACCGATATCTCGGCAGTCGATCCAGTTGCACGGCGCGTCCCGCATCGCGCCCAGAATCACCCCCTGCGCAGCCACCGCCGGAGCCAGGAGCAACAGATTCTGCATGAACGCATAGGGGCGGAGCAGCGTATGGCGGATCCCGGATGCACGCAGGTGTTCACCGACGGCGTGGTGGCCGCGGGAGAGAGCTATGGGGGAGTCGGCCGCGGCGGCGGGATCAGAGATCTTGACGATGTGTTCGACGCCGCTCTCGGCGGCTATGTCGATCACACGCGTTTCGAGCTCGACCTGATCGAGTCCGTTGGCCATGGCGAGGAAAAGTTGTTCAGCCCCTTCGAAAGCCGTGCGTAGCGAAGTTGAGTCTGCGGCATCGGCCGACACTACTTCGACCAAACCGTCGGCCAAATCGCCGAGGTGGGCGCGCAGCCTGTCCGGGTCGCGGGACAACGCTCGGCTCGGCACACCCGAGGATGCGAGACTGCGTAGCAACGCGCCGCCTGTGGTTCCGGACGCTCCCATGATGACGATCATCGTGTTCCTTTCGGTCTTCCCCGCGAAGCCGGGGATCTTTGACATGTGTTGTCTGTCAGGGATTCTGACGGCGCCATCGCCAGCTGACGATGACGGCAGCCACAGCGGCAGATATCGGTAGATCGAGTTGCAGGCGAGCAAGCCAAGCGGTGTCGACCACGCTCGTGTGAGCTGGTAGCCAACGGGAGGCGAACCACCCGACGAGGCCTGCAATTGCAGCGGCTCCGACGGCAAGAATTGCCGCCACCATGACGCGAGGCAGGGCCGTGGTCCACGGCCGTGACCTCCCGCGACGCTGCAGCCAGGAGCCGATCAGCAACGCCACCGCTGCCGACGTGCCCGCAATGGACGTAAATGCCGCCATCGTGAGGCCCGATTGGCCGGATGCGACTCCGCCCGCACCCGCCATCAGCGCAGGGGCAAGGTACGCGACCAGCACCTCTCTCCACAGGGTGAATGATCGTGCGGCGCGACGATCGGCAACCGGGACGCGTCGATTGGAATCGGTTATCTCCCTTTTGTTTTCGCGACGGATCGGCGGGGTGAGTCCGGACATGAAGGAGACCAACTTTCCGATTTTAATTAGGTGGCTAACTATTTGGGCATGGAGGGAGAAGCCTTTGTCGAGAATTGACGACGATTCGAATCGCTACACGAATGCCTGGAATCCCAGCCGACTACTCCGCAGTCAGCGCACCGATACCGCGAACGACCCGCGAGAGCAGGTCCAGAAAAACCGCACGCTCGTCGACAGTGAGCTCGTCGACCATTTCCTCGAGACGAGCAAAGTGTTCGGGCGCCATGTCACGTAAACGCTGAGCGCCGCGAGCAGTCAGGACGACCACCGCACCACGCCCGTCCTCCGCGGACGGACGCCGAGCGACCAAACCCTCCTGCTCGAGGCCGTCGACCAGCCCGGTCACCGTGGCTCGCGAGACGCCGAGATCAGCGGCCAGTCGCGAGGGAGATTTCTCCCCGTCATGGTCTTCCAGATCCGCAAGCAATCGGTAACGGCCGGTCGACAGTCCATACCTCGCGAAGTGAACCTCGGTTGCTCGACCGAGCCGCGCGCCCGCCGAGATCAGCCGCACCGCAACCAGCACCGCCTGCGGATCGGACCCGAGGCCGTAATGCTCCAACTGCCGCCGCGCCTGATCCAACGTGGGTGAGTCGTGATCGGTTCCGTCCACTGCCATGCAACTAATATGGCACCTAACTACATTCTGGTCAACCCTTCACCGAGCGAGTGTCAACGCTGCCGAAGCCGTGCGCGAGTTGCAACAGGTCCAGATCGGCATGACTGCGAGCCAGAACCTGTATACCCATTGGCAGCCCCTCAGAATTGAAGCCTGCAGGCAGGCTGATGGCCGGCACACCGAGAAGCGTTGCGATTGTTGCAACCTCCATCCACCGGTGGTACGACGACATGGCCCTGCCGTCGATCGATGTGGGCCAGTCCATTTCGATGTCGAACGGAAACACCTGGACACTCGGTAGCACGATGAAGTCGTACGTATCGAAGAGAGTCAGGAACGCGTTGTACATCGCGGTGCGCTTCACCGAAGCCTCGTAAACGTCCAGCGCCCCGATGGGCGGACGCCCATCCGTTCCATCGACCAGGCCCTCCACCTCATATCGAGCTTCGGGCTTGAGCGCCGCCCGCGTGACCGCGTTGTAGTAGAGGGGGTACAGCTGAGAGCCGGCGAGCCAGTGCCGGAACGTCAGCCACAGCGGCCAGAGATCCTCATTTCCGTTGAACCCGACCGCTTTCGGCAGACCATGTTGTGAATCCATCTCGATTCCAAGCGCTTCGAAGATCTGCAGTGACGATTCACAGAGATCGAGCACTCCCGACTCCATCGGGAGATACCCACCGAGGTCACCCATCCACACTGCCCGTGCGCCGGAGAAATCTCGCTCCAACGTCGACGCCAGGCCTCCGTCCGAGTCGATGGACAACGGAGTGCGCGGATCGTATCCCGACATCGTTTGCAACAACATCGAGAGATCTGTAGCGGTGCGCGCCATCGGTCCGGGAACCCCCGCCTGTTGCACGAACACATCCGGCCCCTTCGCGGGTACGCGGCCGAAGGATGGACGAAGTCCGAGAATGTTGTTCCAAGCGGCTGGATTTCGAAGTGATCCCATGAAATCACTGCCGTCCGCTACCGGAACCATGTGGAGAGCCACTGCGACGGCAGCACCACCGCTACTTCCGCCCGCCGATCGGCTCGGGTCGTAGGCGTTGCCGGTTGCACCGAAGATCTCGTTGTAGGTGTGTGAGCCCAGACCGAATTCCGGAACATTGGTCTTGCCGACGAAGATCGCTCCCGCGTCCCGTATTCGAGCAACGTGAATCGAATCACTTTGCGCTGCAGGGATGTCGAACTCACCCCGAAAGAACCCGCGAGTCGTCTTGAATCCCGCCACATCGGCAGTGTCCTTGACCGCATGAGGGAACCCGTGCATCCATCCCATATCCTGGCCATCGGCCAGGAGCTTGTCGTGCTCTTGTGCCTCCTGCACCAATTCCTGTCGTGGGCGAAGACTGACAATCGCGTTGACCGAAGGGTTCACGGACTCGATCCGGTCGAGATAGGCATTCATCACCTCCTCGCATGACACTTGCCGATCATGAATTGCCGCCGACAAATCGGATGCGTCGAGTCGAACGATCTCGTTTCCAACGGGCAAAGTGGGCTGTGAAGACTTCAAGTGATGCTCCTCGAGTCGGTGCTGATCAGTAGTTCGGTGAATTGGAGCGCGGGCCGGTTTACATCGGTACCGCCACAGGGGATTCCCCGATGCGACTGAAGTGCGTCAGCCGTCCACTCAGGCGCTGTTCGGACGTCTCTCTCAGAGAGGAGACCAACGCGGCACGTAATGACTGGCCGACGCGTTCACAGAATTGGTCAGGTTCGTCGGCGGCATCGGGGTACTCGGGTATCACCGCATGCACAATGCCGTCTGCCAGTAGATCTGTTGATCGAATGTTCTGCGCCGAGACCATCTCCGGCGCATGGACGATGTCGCGGTAGATGATCGCGCTTGCACCTTCCGGCGGTAGCGGGGACAACCAACTGTGCTGAGCGGCGAGAATGCGGTCCGCCGGCAACAGCGCCAGTGCGCCTCCACCCGCACCCTGGCCGAGGAGCAGCGATACCGTCGGCGTCCTCAGCGCCAGGAGTTCTGCCAGGCACTTCGCAATTTGGTTCGAAAGTCCGCCTTCCTCAGCTTCTTTCGACAGATTCGCGCCGGGTGTGTCGATGACTGTCACGAGCGGCAGGTCAAGCTCTCGGGCAAGGCTGATTCCCCGGCGCGCCTGACGCAGTGATGCCGGGCCGAACGACTGTTGCCAGGTCTGGGCACGGCGATCCTGCCCGAGCAGAACGCACGAGATGTCCCCGAAGCGGACCAACGCAAGAATCAGAGCGGGGCTCTGTTGACTTTGTCCGGTTCCATTCAGGAGCAACATGTCTGAAGCTGAATGGCCAAGTAGCTCGCGGACGCCCGGCCGTCCGGAACGGCGGGAAGCAAGGACCGTTTCCCAGGCGGGTGTCGCGGGGTCACTGACATTCGGAAGCGCCAGTCCGCGCTCGTCAAGTGTCGGGCGCGAGGTCAAAACCCGCAATAGCACGTCCAGTGTCTCCGAGAGCTTGTCAGGAGAGCACACTGCATCCACCAGCCCGTGCGCGTGGAGGTTCTCGGCCGTCTGGACCCCAGGTGGAAACGCGACGCCGTACAAAGTTTTGTACACCCTGGGACCGAGGAATCCGATGAGCGCCCCGGGCTCCGCGATCGTCACGTGACCGAGCGAGCCCCAGGAAGCGAAAACTCCACCTGTGGTGGGATTTCGGAGATACACCAAGTATGGAAGGTGGGCTTCCTTGTGCGCGGTGACAGCGGCGGTGATCCTGACCATCTGAAGAAACGCCGTCGTTCCCTCCTGCATCCGTGTTCCACCGGAAACCGGCAGGGCGACAAGGGGTAGTGCTTCTCTCGTCGCCCGCTCGACGGCATCGACGAGGCGTCCGCCGGCCGCTACACCGATCGACCCCGCCAGAAATCCGAACTCACAGATCAGTACCGCGACTCGGCGTCCACGTACCGTTGCGGACCCGGTCATCACGGACTCGTCCAGTCCGGTCCGCTCGCGCGCCGCGGCCAGTTCGTCTGTGTACGCACCACGCGCCATGCTCTGACGGACACTCAAATCCCACGACTCCCACGAGTCAGGATCAAACGTGAGATCGATCAACTCGTGTGCCGTCAGACGATTCATTGCCTTGCTCTCCTAGCCATTTCATGATTTCTTCGCCATCCGCACCGAGCACAGGAGGCGGTCGATGTGCGGTTCGGGTGACCTCACTTCCGTCAGGATCGAAGAACCGCAACGGTGGTCCCGGGATGGTCAGCCTCCCGAGCGTTCGATGATCGACGTCGACGAGGAGCCCCTGCGAGCGGGTCTGTTCCCACTCGTAGACCTCACGCAGGTTTCGGACTTTTCCTGCCGGAACGCCGGTGGCGTCCAGCTTCGTCAACAGTTCTTCGGTCCCGTAGGCCCCGAAGACCGCTTCGACCAATTCGTTGACCTTCTTACGGTTCTCGACCCGTTCCGGGTTGGTCGCCATACCGTGTGTATCCGGGTCGATCCAGAATCCGTCGCAGAAACGTTTCCACAGACCTTCACTGCCGACTGCGATCTGTACGGCACCGTCTGCCGTCGGAAATAGTCCGTACGGACAGATCGACGGATGATGATTGCCCTGAGCCTCGCCGATCTCCCCTGCGACGGTCCATCTCGTCCCCTGAAAAGCATGCACCCCGACAACACTCGCCAGCAGGGAGGTTCGGACAACTTGTCCCCTGCCCGTCACCTCCCTCTCTCGAAGTGCTGCAAGAATTCCGAACGCTCCGTGCACTCCCGCAAGAAGATCGGCGATAGGAACGCCGACACGTTGTGGGTCATCGGGTGACGAACCGGTCAGAGACATCAATCCGGCTTCGCCTTGGGCGATCTGGTCGTACCCGGCGCGACCGCCTTCAGGACCGTCATGGCCGAATCCGCTGATCGACAGCACGACCAGTCCGGGGTTGATCTCCGCTAACCTTTCCATCGGGAATCCCAGGCGGTCCATCACGCCGGTGCGAAAATTCTCGATCAGAACGTCGGCGCGTGCGATCAGGGCTGTGAGAGTTCGACAACCGTTCTCGGACTTCAGATCCAAGGCGATTGATTCCTTGTTTCGGTTTGCCGACAGGAAGTACGTCGATTCACGTTCGCCACGGGCGGGGTCGACAAAAGGTGGACCCCACCCACGCGTGTCGTCTCCACCGTCAGGTGTTTCGACCTTGACGACGCGCGCTCCAAGATCCCCGAGCATCATGGCCGCATGCGGACCGGCCAGTGCCCTGCTCAGATCCACGACGACTGTACCTGCCAGCGGTCCTTGATAATTCGGTGTCACTGCTGCTTCTGCCGGCACTGCCAAATCCTCTCGGGCGATGGGAGATCTGCTCCGTATCTGTGAGCTAAACACTGGAAGGAGAGAGGGATTCGGAAACTTCTCCAGCAGCAGTGAGGTCCTTTCCTTTCGACTCGGGCAGGAAGAAGATCACGGTGGCGACCGAGATCGCCATCAGAACAATGGCGTACCAGTTGAAGACGCCGGGAATTCCCTTGTCGGCGAAGAAGGCCTGGAGATACGGCGTCGTGCCACCGAAAATTGCGACGGCAAGGGAAGTCGGCAATCCGATTCCCCCCGCGCGCATGCGAGTCGGGAACATCTCGGAGAACACAGCAGGACCGATGGACACTGTGCCGGCCATGAAGACCAGTGCAATTGCCATTGCCACGAACAACTGCCACGCCTGCCCCCGAATGATGGAGGTGAGCGGAAACAGCAAGGTGATCATCATGATTCCCGAGAAGATCAAAACCGGGCGCCGGCCGATTCGATCCGAGACGGTTCCCCAAACAGGCAGCATGATGATGAACACCACATTGGCGGCGGCTCCCGCCCACATTGCTCCCGAAGGATCCACGCCGTGGACACTGATGGCATACGCCGGAGTTGCCACGGCCCACACGTAATAGTTGACCGTCGATCCAACCGTCATGGCGGCGACTCGCACCAGCAGGCGACGGTGTTCACGGATCTGCGACCACAGCGAGGGCTTGGCCTGCTGCGATTCCGACTTCTGTGATTTGGCAGATGATTCGAAGATCTCTGTTTCCTGCAACCGTGATCGCAAGTACAGCGCGAACAGTCCGAAGACACCGCCGAGCACAAACGGAATTCGCCAACCGTAACTGCTCATTTGGGCGTCGGTGAGGATTCCTGAGAGGACCGCCGCCAGAACTGCGCCGCAGATGATGCCGATGGTTCCGGAGAAGTAGATCAAGCTGGCCCACAAGCCACGCTTCTCTCGCGGCGCCATCTCCGAGATATACGTATTGGCCGAAGGCAACTCTCCGCCATGAGCAAGACCCTGGATCATTCGACACGTCACCAACACGACGGCAGCCCAGGCCCCGATCGTCTCGTGCGTTGGGGTCAGTCCGATGATCAGACTCCCTACTGCGGCGAGCCCGACTGCCACCGTCATCGAAAACTGTCGGCCACGGCGATCCGCGATCAACCCGAAGAGCACTCCACCGAAAGGACGAGCGACGAACCCGACAGCGAAGACTCCAAAAGTCTTCAGCAGATCAGACATCGGGCTTCCGCTGGAAAAGAACTGTGGCGCGAAGAACACCGCGAAAAGCGCGTAGATGTTCCAGTCGAACCACTCCATCGCGTTGCCGGTGCCGATTCCGAACAGAACCTTGAGGTTCTTCTTCCTCGACGAGGGCGGTGTGGTTTCTTTGTGGTGATCGCTCATCGTGTGCCTCCAGCGGTGACGGCCAACTTTTCGACGGCCAGTGCCGAATAGACCGCGGCCGCATCCCCGAGCACACCCTCGAAGAACTGTGCACGCGGCGAATGGTTTGTCGGAGCAGCGACCGGATCGCAGCCCGGCATTGCAGCTCCGAGCCCGATGAACGCTCCCGGAACTCGGTCCAAGACATAGGAGAAGTCTTCAGAACTACTTGTCGGCCTTGGTGATTCCAGGTAATGCTCCTCGCCGAGCAATTCGCGGATCACGCCCTCACTGAACGCAACTTCCTCCGCATTGTTGACCGTCAAGGGGAACTGGGCACGGAAGTCGATGTCCACCTCTACGCCGTGCGCGGCGGCAATGCCCTCCAGTCCACGGCGAATCACTGCGCCGAGTTGTTCCTCGTTCTCAGCCGACCAGTGACGGACGGTGGCACCGAAATGTGCGGAATCGGGGATCACGTTGTTTGCCGTGCCCGCATCCACGACACCCACGGTGATGACAACCGGATCGAATGCGTCGAAATCCCTTGTCACGATGACCTGCAGCGATGTGATCATCTGCGCCGCAGCCGTGATCGGGTCCTTCGCGCGGTGCGGCGACGAACCGTGACCGCCCGCGCCTCGCACCGTCACGTCGAGCGTGTGCGACGCCGACATGATCGGCCCCGGCCTACTCACGAAGAGTCCGGCCGGGATCCCGTTGGCCATGACGTGCAGTCCGTACGCGTAGTCGGCACGGCTCCCTGATGCATCCAACACGCCCTCGTCGATCATGTTCTTGGCCCCACCCCAGCCCTCTTCACCGGGTTGGAACATGAACACGACGTCACCGGCCAAGTGATCGCGGTGATGTGAGAGCAGCCTTGCCGCGCCGACCAATGCGGTTGTGTGCAAGTCGTGTCCACACGCGTGCATGGCTCCGTTCGTGGAGGCGAAATCCACCCCGGTGCGCTCGTCGACCGGAAGCGCGTCCATGTCGGCTCGCAGCAGCACCGTCGTCGTATCGCCTGAATCCCTTGCTGCACCTCGCAGAACGGCTGTAACCGAGGTGCTCGAAGTTCCGGTGGAGATCTCGAGTGGGAGACCCTGCAGCGCTTCGAGCACCCGCTCCTGGGTTCGTGGCAGCTCGAGACCGATCTCCGGCTCACGGTGTAACTTGTGCCGCAGCGCGACGAGGTCGCCCTGCATCTCGTCTGCGTCATCTTTCAGGTTCACAGAATTTGGCCTTTCATTGGCAGGGGAAGACTCGCGAAGTTCCGGAGACAGACGCAGGTGCGATCTGCAGTTCTTGCAGCCCGGCACGGTGTGTCGTAGGTAACGATCTAGATAGCTATGATGAAGCTTCCCTTAGGAATGATCGAGAATTCGCAGGAATTTCGCATGAGTGATGAATCAATGAAGGAATTCGACATGCTCGACGCGGCGGACCAGGCAATGGTTCACGCTTTGCAGATCAACCCGAGGGCAAGTTGGGCGCAGATCGGGAAAGCTCTCGAGCTCGACCCGGTGACGCTGTCGCGTCGATGGATCCGTCTGGTCGACCGCGGTGCAGCGTGGATAGGGTGCAATCCTGGCCCGATCCTGGCCGCCTCCGGTCTGGGAAACCTTGCCTTCGTGGAAATCGACTGCGTCAACGGCAGCGTGCAAGCCGTGGCGCACGCGCTCAGTGAGCAGCGGATGGTGACCGGCATCGAACACGTGACGGGCGCACGAGATCTGCTGGTCACGGTGATGGTGACGGATTTGAGCGTCCTGTCGCAGTGGGTCACCGAGGAGTTGGGTGCCATTGCCGGCGTCGTATCGAGCCGCATCCAGCTCGCCGGGACGATCTACACCGGCGGTAGTCGGTGGAGGTTGCGTGCGCTGAGTTCGAGTCAGGCAGATGCTCTGGCCGCGACGCGCATCACGGTCGATCACCACGGCGCATTTCGGCCGACAGACATGGACCGACGCATCATGGTTGCACTGTCGGTGGACGGACGCACGTCGTACACCGAGTTGGCCGAGGAATGTGGCGCCAGCATCGACACGATTCGACGACGCGCACGGCGCCTCTTTGCCGCTGGAATGGCACGACCCCGCTGCGAAGTGGCCCGCCCCCTCTCCGGAAGCCAAGTGACCGTCATCCTCTGGGCCCAGGTTTCACCGTCTCAGATCGGCCATGCTGCACTGACGATCTCGGCTATGCCCGAGGTCCGCCGGTGCACGGGGGTCACTGGTCGCGACAACTTGCTGATTGTCGCGTGGGCACGGTCCGTGGACGACGCGCAACGGCTCGAAGGTCGGTTGTGCGAAGCACTACCCGGGCTCTCGATCGCAGATCGCGCGATCTCGCTGTGGACGATGAAGCTCAACGGTCATCTACTCGACGAGCGAGGGTACCGCGTGGGAGCGGTACCGATCAGCCCCGGTGAACCGGTCCGTCGCAGTGTGGAACCTTCCCCCTCGAGCTGAATGTTGCGCTCTTCGAAAGCCCTTGGAAAGCAGGACGATCAACTCTTTGCGGTGCCGGACAAACCGAGCGCAGTCGGCAGTATGTGACCGACCAGCATGTCGACGATGCGTTCAGCTTCGTCGGGATCGAGGAGGCTCGCGAACCGGACGGTCGAACCCGCGATGTGATTGCAGGTGAAGACAAGCTGATCGACGTCGTACTGCATGGACTCCGGCACGACACCCCGGATCACGTCAGCGATGAGAGCACTGGTCTGACGCGTGTTCTCCACATCGATCCGAGCGAGATCGGGGTTTGCGACGGCGGCTGACCACACCGCCGCGTACGTGGTGTCGTCGCGGAAGATCTGCCAGTAACCGCGGACCACGGAACTGATGACTTCGCGAGCGTCTTGCACCGTCCCGGCGGGAGCAATCGATTCGATGAGCCTGGCACGCACCAGAGTTTCGTATCGCTCGAGCAGCGTCTGCACGATGGCGGTCTTTCCCGGAAAGTACCGGTAAATCGACGGGAGCCGAAGGTCTGCTGCCGATGCCAGTTCACTCATGGTCATGGCATCGATTCCGTCGCGCGCGATGAGTTCTGCCGCACAGTCCAAGATGGCCTCGACGCGCGCCTTGCTGCGCTGCTGTTCCGGGAGGCGACGGGAGGGAACGGCGTCGGGCGTCATCGTGCAGTCTCCGTCATGGATACGAGAATATACGGCCTTCACCGCTTGACATGACAGAGTGTCACGTTCACCATATGTGAAAGGTTCTCACGTATCGGTTCGATTGTTCGCCGGTGCGCTGACGATCCACTTCGATCAGTTCGGCCTGACATCGCCGACGACCCAATCAAGTTGACACACAAGAGGAGTCAAGACGTGTTGGAAAAAGGTGTGCCGATCGACCAGGTACTGGCGGAGCTAGCCGAACGGCATCGAATGGATGATCCGTACGCAGATCGCCCGGGCATGGTCAACATGTACAACACTGGTCTCGACACCGTCGAGAAGGTCGCAACGGACGCCTTCGGAATGTACATCCATGTGAATCCCCTTTACTCGTCGACGTTTCCGAGTGTTTATGCGTTGGAGAAGGAGTTGGTCCGCGCCGCGAACGACATGCTGCACGCGCCCAACGACGCCACCGGCAACTGGACGATGGGTGGCAGCGAAAGCATCATGATGGCCACGAAGGCTGCCCGAGACGGGGCGAAGAACATCACGCGGCCGAACATGGTGCTTCCGATCTCGGCCCATGCGGCATGGTGGAAGGCAGCGCACTACCTCGGCGTCGAAGCTCGAACCACGACGGTGGATCCGGAGACGTACAAGGCCGACGTCGCTGCAATCAAAGCGGCCGTCGACGAGAACACGATCTTCGTGGTTCTGTCGGCCCCCCAGTACGGCCAGGGCGTGATCGATCCGATCGAAGAGATCGGTAAGTTCTGCCTGGAACAGGGGATTCGCCTGAACGTCGATGCCTGCATCGGCGGTTGGGTTCTTCCGTTCGCTGAACGCCAAGGATGCGAAATTCCGCTGTGGGACTTCAGAGTTCCCGGCGTCAGCTCGATCACCGTCGACCTGCAGAAGTACGGGTACACGAACAAGGGATGCTCGCTCGTTCTGTATCGCACTCGCGAACTGCGTCTTCCGCAGTTCTTCGCACACGCGAATTGGACTGGCTACCCGATCGTCAACTCCACGGTGATGAGTTCGAAACCAGGCGGGTTGCTCGCCGCAGCATGGTCGATCGTCAAACACATCGGTGACGACGGCTACATGCATCTCGTCGAGGAGGGTCTGCGGATTCGCCGGGAACTGGAAGCGGGGGTCGCCGCGATACCCGGGCTGCGAATCATGGGGAAGCCCGAATCCACACTCGCTGCAATCACCACCGATCCAGACGCGGACGAGGGCGTCGACTTCTTCCTCTGGATCGACGAACTCGCGAAGCGGAACTGGACCATGCAGCCGCAGTTGACGCAGCCCGGCGTTCCTCCGAGCATCCATTTCACGATCGCGAAACAGCACGGTAGTTACATGGCCGAGTTCATCGAGGTCATGCGAGAGGCCTTGGACGCAGCGCGCCTTCGTGATCCCTTGATTCCGGCGGAGCGCCTCGCCGAGATTCACGCCCTTCCGACGGACACGACCTTCGTCGACATCGTGCCCATCGTGATGGAGAGCTTCGAGGACGGCAAGCCGTCGACCAAGACTCACCTCGTGCTCGACGCCTTGCCGATGCCGCTGAGAGAGATGGCGATGCTCGCGTACTTCGACGCACTCACGTGAGCCGGCGATCAGTTTCGATCGACGAGACAACAACTCGGTCATACCGCGACTTCAAAGACCTCCTGTTCACTCGAAGGAGATCGTTGGTGGATCCGGACAGAGCTGATGAGAACGAGCCTGACTATCGATTCACTCTGGCGAACGAGCGAACTTTTCTTGCCTGGATCAGGACTGCATTCGGCCTTCTGGCAGGTGGCGTGGCGATCGATCAACTGATTGCACCGTCACCGGCCAGGACCGCAATCTCGATTGTATGTCTGTCGATGGCGACAGTGCTCGCGACCGGCGCCTATACCCGTTGGCGCCGTGTGCAACGCGCGATGCGGCAAGACAAGCCGCTGCCGAAGTCCGCACTGATGCCAGCAATCGCTTGCGCCAGTGGGATGATCGCTGTTATCGCGATGCTATCGGTGGCTCTGCCATGAACGGCGTCACAGCTCGCGATCGCGGACTTCAACTGGAACGCACGGCATTGTCCTGGCGGCGAACTGCTTTGGCATCTACATCCATCGCCGCTCTGTTCATCCACCAGGCCGCGAAGGAAGGATGGGAGGCATCTGCGATCGTCCCTCTCCTGGCCACCTTCACCTTGCTCGGGACGGCGTGCGCTGCATTCACACGAGACCGAACATTGCGGAGTGGATGCGTAAGACTTTCTCGATCAACGGCATTCGCGGTTTCTTGCGCAACCGCAGCTACGGCGGTCGGCACAGCAGTAATCCGCGTCACCGACACCGGATCGCAGCTGTGACCATCTCCTCAAACAGCGAGATGCTGAACTGCTGCAAACGAGCAACCACGCGTACCGACCCGGTACGAGACCATCGCCCCGGGTCGCAGGCGAGGTAAAGCCGGGTATCTCAACGTGATTCGATGGCCGTGACGATCCGGATCACAGCATGAACCCACGCATCTGCCGACGTCTCCAGCTCACCGAACGAAATCGCATCGGCTACGCACTCCACGGCTCGCGCCGTTGAAGCCATACCGACCATGACTACCCCTGCTGCACAACGACGAAGCGCAGAAATAGTAGGCTCAGCCGCATTTCTCAGCCCGCGGTGAGCGATGTCCGCGAGTACGGATAGAGCTCCCTCCAGTGCACTGTCGATGGCGTCCACACCGCCCGTCGCAACTGCACGAGTCATCGTCGCACTGCCGAGGCCTTCTTCGAGATCGGGAACGATGACGCCGAGGTCGCATGCAACAGCGAATGGTGTCATCCACAACGCACCGGCTCGGACAGTCAGCCGACCGCTCACGGCCCTCGGCCGGGCCGACATTGCCCGGACCATCGCGTCGATTGCACCGGGCGCATACGCTCGATGTACGACGCTCACCTGCGCCAGGTTGCCACGCCCATCTCCGACCCGCATTGTCCACATCTGTTCTGCAGGAGCGTAATCGGTGCTGATTACAGAATCTATTCGCATCACACCGACGCCATCGGTAGTCAGCCGGGCTCGGGCAAACGACGGCGGGCGCTCGATGAACCGGCGATGCATCTCGGCGTAATCGTCCACCACGTCAATCGATTTTTCCCACGCGTCGACGCCGAGAGGGAGAATGGAAGTACGCCCGATCCCTTTACGCCCGAGGCGGATTCTGTGGTTGGCACGGCGAACCGCTGATTCTGTGAGCACTGTCGATGAAGCCAAAGCGGCGACCGTCGAACCGGCAATTCGGCGAGTCGAGATCGCATACCCGGAGAGTGCCTCGTCGGATTCACTCGACCAATCGTGACTCATGAGAAAGACTGCATCCGAATCTGGTTCGGCGAAGTAGATATCGGCGGTAGTCGAATCGCCAGTCGCCGTCACCCTCGCGCCGAGGCTGATCAGACGTGAACGACGCAGCGGAGTTTCACCGGGAGTCTCGGTCCCTAGTGCTGTCCCGGCAAGCGATGAATCGACCGATTCACCGAGTTCGACCCTCGCATGAATCTCGGCGATGATCATCGCCACTCGTGTGCGACTGTGCCCGGCATGCCGCATCGAATAGGCCTCGATCTGGTCGGTCAGTTCTATGCACGCATCGGCCAACCAGATTGCGGAACCTGCCTCAATGGCGCGCGTGTCTCTGACGGCAGTGGCGTGTTGCACCGCCGTTGTGGTGGACAGACCGTCCACGAGGATCGTCCGCGCCAAGGCCCTTGCCAGAGCACTTCGATCAGCATCTCGCACGACTGAACTCCGACCCACGTGCACATGGTCGGTTCCGGATTCGTCCGCCGCCCGAACCGCCCACACGGCAAGTGCTATCGCTTCTGCCGTCGTGTGCGCAGATGCCGAAGAATGGGCGTGACTCAGTTCGTGTGGGACCAAGAACCGGACCGTGCAATGCGGGAGTTCGACTCGCACAACAGGATCTGTACCTCGAGCTCGATGCACTGTTGCCTGGTAGCCCTCCCGCCTGGTCCGATTCGCCCGTGCCAGTACCGCCGCTCCGAGAAATGCCTCCAGCGCCTCGTCATCGAATTCCCCTGGTGTCCAGTCTATGTGATCGAAGCTCGACCCGTGATTCGCCCGATAAACGAGAACAAGACCGACACGGTGCCGGCACACCGAGCTTGCGCCACACGTGCACGACGCTTCCGAGAATGGAACGCCGGCAGGAAGACTGGTTTCGACACCGTCGCCGTACCGGACGAGGATCCGTTCGCTCGTCACCAAGAGTTCAGGCGTTTCCTCGGCGAACATACGCGCGGCTCGCTTGACGAGCCCGCGATTGGCGACCAGCGCAAGCGCATCGTCGGTGAGCGCAGCCAGATCAGGCCGGGACGTCATCGAATACAACCGGCCACGAATTCGGCCAGCCCTCCGGGAGTCATCGCACCGACGTGCACACCCAATCGCGTCAAGCGACGGGCAATTTCACGGTCGTAATCAGGGTCACCAGCATCGTCGAGCGCAGCAAGCGCCAGGACACGCACACCATTGTCAGTGAGACCGGCAACGCTCCGGACGAACCGATCCGGTGCACTTTCGTACAGATCGGAGATGATGACGACAATCGTTCGTTGCGGCGTATCCACCAGTTGCGCGGCATAATCGACGGCCTTTGCACCGTCATTCCCGCCTCCCAATTGGACGCCCATCAAGAGCTCGACCGGGTCGAGAACCTCGGACGTGAGATCGACGACATTGGTGTCGTATGCAATGAGGTGAGTCCTCAATCCGGGGACATTCCAGAAACATGCAGCGGTGATCGCCGAGTGGATGACAGAGTCGATCATCGATCCGGACTGGTCGACCAACAGAATCAACGTCCACGTATCCGTGTGCCGACGAGTTCGCGAAGTGAACAAAGGCTTTTCGATAGCAATCTTGCGTGTTTGCGGTGACCAATGCTGCAGATTGGCGCGAACCGTTGCCTCGAAGTCGAAATTGCGCGAATTACGAAACGCTGTTCTGTGTCGGCTACGTTTGCCGTGGAAGGTCCTGCGGACGTCCACCGAGAGCCTCTCGATCAACTCGCGTACGACATTGTCGACAGCCTTTTTTGCCATCGCCAGAACTCGGGGATCCATCAGGTGTTTGGTACGCAGCACTGCTCGAAGCAGAGTCACGCTGGGCTCGATACGCTGCAACGCTTCCAAATCTGTCACCACTTCGGTGATTTCGTATTTCTCCACGGCGTCGCGTTCGAGTCGATGAACTGTCTCGCGAGGAAAAAGACGATGGATGTCGTCGAGCCAGTCCACGGCCGTCACCGTCGTTTCGCCGAGCCCATTGGGGCGATACCGCCCATCCTTGCGACTCGGCGGAACCGCACCCGGGGAACCGGGCGTATCTCCGCCACCCGGGTTGTCTCCAGTCGTTACGGAGTCGGTACCCTGCAGTCGGGAAGTTCCAGCGCGAACGCCCTGCGCGCTGCGAGCCGGGTCACGGCCGTACAGCCACTCCAACGCGTCGTCGCGTTCAGCCGCATCGCCCGTTGGATCACCGAGTACTCCGGCCGACGCATCACCCAGAATCAGCCGCCATCGTTCGATGTTCATCGCATACCGATCTGGGCAAGCGCGTCGTCCACCCGGGCGTCGAGCTGCCTTCCGACATCCAGGGAGTTCACGACTGCAGCCTCTGGTGTCGACGTTGTCAGGCGGCGCGCGATGATGTCGCGTTCACGGGGAGGGAAGAATTCGAAGGACTGCCGTAGCGCGGGAAGTGCTGTCAGGAACTCGTGTTCGGACAGTCTGCTCACGATTTCATCGACGGCGGTCAACACTGTGTCGCTGGATTCCGCGTCCAGAAAACGCTCACGTGCTACTCCGAACAGTCCGCACAACCAATCACCGAGGTGTTCTGCAGGAATCGATCGAACGGCGTCGACTGCTGCATCGGGGGGAATTCGATCCCAGGACGTTCCCAGGGCCGATCCCCTGATGTCGACCGCGGCACCATTGTCACGTGCCAGAGCGGTCAGTTCGTCGGCCGGATCAGTCGAGAGGATCTCCGTCGCATACTCCATCGCATCGGATAACGCTGCGAGAGCTGATATCCGGAGGAGATCAGCGCCACCGGTCGTGGCCCGAACTCGGTGCGCCAACGCAACGACCTGCGAGGATGCCGAATCAATTATCGCCCCGAGCAGTGTGGACCCTCGGCTCCCGAAGAGTGAATCGTCCCGCCACAGGTCCAGAGCGGCTCGAAGCAGCAGGCCTGTTCCCCCGAGATCTCCTACGCCCTTCAATGATTCGGATGCGATCGACTCGGTTCGGTCAGCCACCGAGTCGAGTCCACAAAGAACTGCATCGAACAGAATGTGTGCAAGACGCTCGACATCAGCCGCAGCCGAAGTCAGCGAAGATTCCAGGGTGGCCCCAGCTGCCTCTACCAGAGTATGGCCTTTGGCTGCAGCCTCGACCAGCACCGGGAGGCGGTCTGCGGAGTCGACAATCATCCACCGTTCTGTCGACACCACTGCAGAACCACTGCCTGGACCTGCAGTTCGCTCGAATCCTGGCACTCCCAGCACACGCAACTGATGTAGTGCACGACTACGCTGACGACTACGCTCGTCGGCCAAGTCGAGTACAACAGGGCCGGGCAAGAGGTCGAACTCCTCGAGGAGCATATCGACGTGACAAACCAATCCCGGCACCGGTGAATCAGGGTGTAGCGTGCCCCGCCGATCACCTCGCATCGTGCGCATACAGGCCGAGATGACGGGGTCGGGTTCGGGCCCCAGAGGTTCCCCTGCGAGTGTCCAAGGCAGCGGCGACGCCAACGCCTCACCCACCAATGTACTTGCTGCAGAATCTAATACATCTCGTCGCGTCGGCAGCGCGTGACCACGGATAGCGGCGAGTCCGCGGATCTGCGTACGGAATCCGATGAAATCCGTTGTCGAGACGCGTTGATTCCGGGATCGCAAATCACGGACGATCGCCGCGGCTGCAACCTCCCCGGCCGATGTCGTTTTCTGCCAGAGCTTCTCGTACCACCATGGTGATTCCAGGTCGAGACGACTGTAGGAATAGGGGACCAGGTAACTGCCGATGTCGACATCAGGGCCCGCGGTCGGAACGGCGGGCCAGGATCCGTCGGTCGGTCTACCGCGAGCCAGTTCGGACATGATCGCCGGCCGATGACGCCCGCCGCAGACGACAACGACAGCACCGCTTCCGGGGCGCTCGCGAGCGGCCCGTATCCACGATGCCATGTACTGTTCGCGCTCGGATACTGTGGCGTCACCTACCCGGATCGCATCGAAGTAGTCGTCGAGGACGGCAGTCAATTCCTCGACAGTGAGCGTATCGGCGCGCGACTCGACGACGTGATCCCACATCGCGTCGACCGTGTCCAGTCCCAGTCGGGCCGCCAATACTGTTGCAGCCACACTGTACTCGTCCGGCGGCCCGTCGAAAGCGGGGTGCCAGGCGGGAAGATCGATCAACCGAACCTCCGCCGACACCTTGGAGGCCGACCGAAGGGCGATCCATTCTGGAGACCAATCGGTGAAGGCAGCCCATGTCACACGTGTGTGCGCTCCTCGTCGCACGTGGGAGTACAGCGCGATCGGTAACTTGTGATCGAGTCTCAGTTCATCGATTCGATCGGTGAAGTCTGCGGGTCCCTCGATCAAGACATGCGTCGGATGCAAGCGTTCAATGGTCTCCGCCACGATCCGAGCACACGCAGGGCTGTGGTGCCGAATCCCGATCACCACGACGTCGCGACCAGCGTCCACCACAGCGACGCTCACGGTCCGGTCAGACGTGCGTGCGCCCGGCGTAGCTCTTGCCATGCCGCACTCGTCCGCTGCGACCCTACTTTCTCGACGTAGCGGCGCAACCGGGCAGCATCCTCACTGTTGTCTTTCGTCGCCGTGCCGGCCAGGGACTCGGCGAGGTCGGTGACGGTACCGGCGTCTCCTCGCAAGAACCACCCACGAATACCGGTGGCATGCGCAAGGGACACCGCTTCAGCCGTGCTCATCACCGATGACAGTCGCTCGACCGGCGATCCGTTCGCGGTGAATCCTGTACGTAGGTCACGAAACAGCGTGACCAACAACTCGGACACTGCCGGATCTTGTTCTGCGGCTACACCGGAAGCACGCAGCAAGGCCGCCGATTCTGTTCGCACGAGTTCGACTTCGGTGTCGAAATCGGCGATCGGGTGCACGGTCTCGAAGTTGAAGCGCCGTTTGAGTGCGGCGCTCATCTCGTTGACGCCACGGTCGCGGGTGTTTGCGGTGGCGATCACATTGAAACCCTCACGGGCATAGACCATTGCGTCGTCTCCGGAAAGTTCCGGGACTGCCAGCACCCGTTCGGACAGCAACGACAACAGAGTGTCCTGCACTTCGAGCGGACACCGCGTGACCTCCTCGAACCGCACGACGCGTCCCTCGGCCATTCCACGCATCATCGGCGCTGGAACCATCGATCGAGTCGAGGGGCCTTCCGCGACGAGCAGTGCATAGTTCCACGAATACCGGATCTGATCCTCGGTCGTGGCGGCACCGCCCTGGATCGTGAGGGTCGAATCCCCGCTCACGGCAGCGGCGATGAGCTCTGACAGTAGCGATTTGGCAGTACCAGGTTCTCCGACCAGCATCAATCCACGTGTCGTCGCCAAGGTGACGAGTGAGCGTTCGACGAGCGATGCGTTGCCTACGTATTTCGGCGCTATTCCCAGCTCGACGTCGCCCATGACGAACGTCCGCGCCGACGTGAGGGTTAGTCGCCACCCCGGTGGTCGCGGCCCAGTGTCTTCTTCGGCCAAACGCGCAAGTTCCTCGGCAAACCGCTCCTCAGCCGGTGGGCGCTGGACTCGTGAAGTCACGAGGCGAACCCTGCCAAGTCTGCGATGAGTTCGGAGACCGTCGCACGATCGACATCGTTCAAAGTCCCCCCACGGAGTTCCACCGAAACGAGCTTCTGATCGGGGTACCCGTTGTAAGGGTCTCCCGTCCCCATCCCGGGCTCCAACCCCAGCAGAACAGACACGTCATCGCTGAGCTGGTACAGCAGGCCTTGTCCCCAGGAAGCAGGGTTCTCCCACACCGGTTCCCATCCTCTGTACGTCAACCGCAGTGCCTGACTGGGGCTGGCGGTTACTCCGGTGAATCGACTCAGACCACTCCCGTCGACGTCATCGGGTAGCGGATCGTGGACAGCACGACCCAACTGTGGGAAAGGCTGCAAGATTTCGTAGTCGGCGAACACGTCGGACCACGCGCCCACCGTATCGGGTATGTGCGCGGGGTGTACTAGCCCGATACGGCCCTCCGGTAGCTCGACGGTCTGGTCGTCGATGTCGGCCAAGGTACTGTCCTCCGCGACCCGGAACACGACTGTAGGCAGACCGCTGTCATCGAACGATGCCCACAGCAGTCGCCGTGCAACGTGAATCAGCAGCGGATGGCCGAGCACGAAGTCGTCGAATTCTGTCCTAGTCCAGCGGCGCCCGGTAACCATCGAACGGTTCAGGCGTTTGATCTGCTCGGCAGCAACAGCTTTCGTTTCTCGCTTAAGCTCGGTGAATCGCTTCTTCGCACTCTCGGCGAGAACAACGTCGTCATTTCTGGTGGGTTTGGGCAGTCCTGACGTCTTCTTACCTCCTCCGTCGAGCACATAAGGCACGAGAGCCTCCGTGAAACCGACGGTGAACATCCGCGTCCCGTAGTCGAAGTTCATAGTGCCGTCCGGCGTCAGATCGAGATCAGGAACGATCCGGTCGGCCAGCTGTTCTCGATCGAGCCCGAGACTGTCGGCCAACTCTGCGACGCGTTGTGCCGCTCCGTTCTTCAACGACTTGAACTTCATTTTTCGGGAGATGTGATCGAGTTCTGTCAACGCGCGGGCTGACCCATGTGCAGCCAGTGCATCGAGACCGAGTTGTGCTCGTGCTGCACCATTCTCACCTGGCCACCGTCTGACGAGGGGTGCCAATCTTGCCACGGTCGAATCGTCGCCGAGCCAACCCAGCGCAAGAATCACCCAGTTGTCCTTCGACGGAGCGCCGGCACCCCACCATCGTTCGAATAGTTCCCACGCGGCCTCGGCGAGCGACGATCGGTCACAGTACGCAGTTACTACATCGAGTCCGGCGTAAGGAGCGTCCGCGGTTCCGATTGCGCACATCGTCAGGATCGTCGACACCGCCGACGTCGGCAGTGCGGCTGATCGATTCTCGTTCAGAATCAGCGGAAGTGAAGAGACATCCACCCAAACCGGAGTTTTCGGTATCCGCTTGGGCAACATCTCGAGCGGGTCGAGATCGACAATGCCGGCGACTACCTGCCCGGCTTCGGGGCCGTACCGGTTCGCTCCGTCGACCACTGTCTCGCGTGAGGTTGTTCTGGCGAGCGCACGCAGGGCGGCGGCAGCATGATCACGTTGAGCACCTGCCGGACCCACTGCGTCTGGAACGAGTAGTGCCACTGCATCTTCAGCGTGTCGAACCAGCCACGCCATCGCAGGTTTGCGGAGATTCTTCCTGGTGGCGAACATCGTCGCATGCACGCGCGCGACATCGATATCGACATATGGCATCAAGTATGGCGCCGCGGCACCTGGATGAGCGCGCGTGAAGCGAAGCATCAGCGGCAGCGCATCGAGTTCGTAGCGAGCGACAACCCGAAGTGGATCCTTGAGCGAGGTTCCGGGCCAGTCCGTCAGGAACGGGCGCGCGATTTCGTCTGGGGCCAGTAGAAAAATCACCCAGGTGTTCCAGTCATGGGTGGAACGCGGTGATACATCCTGCACATACTGTTTGTAATTTTCCCACGTGGTGTAGGAGTAGTCGCTCGGAGTGTTCTTGATTTGTTCGAGTTCACCTGGAAGCCAGACTATTCGGCTGATTTCAGGAGCAACGAGATCACCGATCACCGCGACCTCGAGCGCTTTCTTTCTGTTCGACCATGGCGGCGCGACGAGAATGGGCGGAAGATCCGTGGCCTCGGGCGTCGGCGTCGACAATTCGGCGATCCTTCGCCGTGCAGGCTCGGGAAGTGTAGGCGACAGCTCGGCGGCGATGTCGGGATTCGCCCGCACGTGACGGTCCAACAGGTCGATATCCCTCTCTGCCAATATCTTCAATGCTCGACGTGGGTAATGTTGCATTGCGTGTAGGACCGCGGGCAACGCACTCTTCACGTGGCGACGTTCGACCAGAGCAGTGAAGGCTTCGTCGGTGGGTATCGCCGAGAGCGCCCAGAGGATTCGGAGCAGTGTCGCCTCGTCCCTCATGTGTCCGTACTGGTTTGGTTTGTCGAACGCATCGACCAACAGTCCGGTAAGACCTGCACCTATGCCGTCAACTACTGCGGCAACCATCGCGTCGTCCTCGAGCCAACTGCGCATTGCGTGTGAGTCGGCGACCCGTTCGAGCTGCTGTACCGTGTTCGACGAAACCGTCAGCTGAGTGTTCCAGTGATACCACCGAGCGCGCATTCCCATGATGAGTTCTTCCGACCATCCTTCCTCGGTCGGAAAGATGTACGACGCCGTCAAACGGCGGGTGCTGTTGGTGCGCATCGACGACGCCACCTCTCGGGCTGCGGCGTAGTCCTCGTCAGAGGCTGTCGCCAACAGACCGCGCATACGGTCGAGCATGTGCTCTCGGACCACTTGCGCATCAGGTTCGTCCGTCCGCCCGAGCTGCTCGCGCAGTACATACTCAGGCATCTTGTATCCCGCAGCTGGCGACTCACCGCCGATGTTCGCCACTACAATTACCGCGTCGGGTCCCAGCTCTGACACAGGCACCGAAACATGAACGAACCGCAGGTCGGCCCATTCCAAGAGTGCTTCGACCGCGAAGACCAACCCGTGCCGTGCCACCAACCCGTCCACGAGAAGTGTCGATTGTTGCCGGTCATTATCTGCGTAGCGGCCGAGTATGCAGTACAAAGCAGCTGCACCGACAGCGGAGATCTCACCGGCTTGATACTTCCGGGCGGCGAGGGTGAGCTCGTCAGGATCAGGATCATTGACCAAATACGCTGAACTGAATTCGCCAAACTGGTCGTCGCTGTCGAATTGTCGATCGAGTTCGGCACCGGCTGCGGGATCGACAGGTGCCACGTCGGCGGCAAAACCGCCGCGCCGAGGGTACTTCATCGGCAACCACGACGCGGGCGGCACGGCAGTAGATTCGGTCGTGGTGTGGTTCACGCGTCTCCTCGAGATCCCGGCCCGGTCGGCGGGCGTAGCCAGAATGATAGCGATCCGAACGATCGGCTTGTTCGACATTCCCGAACGCGGCCCCCGACAGCGGTTGCGGTGACGTCCTCCTGCACATTGGCACAGGGCCGAATACGGGATCGACGCTACAAGCGACTGGTCGAGTATCTGCTGCTGCTGACAATCGAGCCGCCGACGGACCGGTGGACTGCCCACGTCGCACGCGGAAATAGCGGCGAGTATCTTGGTTCCGAAGAATGCCGCAAGCTTCCCACCTCCCGACACTCGATTGTCTTGGGCGTTAACATCGACAGATGCTCACTCGAGTCGATCTGACGATGGATTGCACAGACCCCGACCGCTTGGCTACGTTTTGGAAGATAGCCGCTGGATACGTCGATGAGCCACCACCGCAGCCTTTTTCGACCCGGGAGGAGTGGCTGGCCACTTTCGACGACGAAGGCGACGGGATGGGCGGCGCTTGGTTGCACCACCCGCTCGGAGTGGCTCCCCGACTCTGTCTACTACAGGTTCCTGAATCCAAGGTCGCCAAGAACCGATTGCATCTCGATCTCCGGGTATCCGGAGACGGGACCCCAGTTGAGAAGTGGGCGACAATCCTTCGCGAGGTCGAACGACTACTACGCGCGGGCGCCTCAGAATTGGAAAGATTCGAAGGTCACCATGTGAGCATGGCCGACCCAGAGGGCAACGAATTCTGCGTGGCGTGATTCACCCGCCTGCCCGAGATTCTCACGAGAAGGCCTGGCAGTCCGGGTGATTGCCGGGATAGGGCAGAACCTCCTCGAGGGCGAGCCCTATGGCAAAGGCCGTGTGGTCGTCGTACGGCCGCGTAACTATCTGTGTACCGGTAGGGATTCCGTTCCGAGCGAAACCGGTGGGGATTGTCAGCACCGGGCAGTTGCTCAGGATGTTGAAGGTGATGGCCGGTACGGCCTCGAGATAGAATCCCAATTCTGTTCCAGCCACATTGATTCCGTGCCCGACGTAGTCGACGCCGGCAAGAAAGCCATCGGTCACCACTGCCGGAGTGATCAACGCGTCATAGGTGTCGAACAGGGATCCGATCGAGGAATACAGTTCGGCTTCGATCGCGAGTCCGTCGAGGAAAGTCGCGTCACCACGGGTGCGGCGTGCCCATCGCGCGAATTCCTTCGCGTACTCCGTGACCTTGTCGGGGTGCGCGGACGCTTCGGCGGAGATCGATGCACCGAACACGTGATCGTAGTGAATGGCGGCCGCACGCATGATTGCAGCGCGTGACAGGTCGACTTCGATGATCTCCGTGCGTGCGCCCAGCGCAGTGAGGGTGTCCACCAACTTGGCGGTGTTGGCGGCAACGTCCGGATCAACCGGCCAGTCACCCAACGCCGGGATCACGGCGATACGCATTCCTGTCAACGAATGCGTTGCGAGGCCGGGCAGCGGCGATGCCGGCACATGCGAGGCAATGTCAGCGGAAGTCGGTCCCGCGATGACCGACTGCAGTGTGAGGCAATCACTTACGGTGCGAGCCATCGGACCGCAGTGGCAGTAGCGATCGAGATTGAAGGGCGGATCGACGGGGACACGGCCGTGCGGTGGCTTGAACCCGACAATTCCGTTGAGAGACGACGGAGTTCGGATCGATCCTGCAACATCGGAACCGGTAGCCAAGTGCGTCATACCGGTGGCAAGTGCGACTGCCGATCCACCGGAAGACCCGCCGGAGGAGTATTTCGTGTTCCACGGATTGCGAGTGACGCCCCACAACTCGGACTGTGTGAACGCGGCCGAGGAGAATTCCGGGGCCGTCGATCGCGCGTGGACAATGGCACCGGCGTCGACGATCCGCTGCACGAAAGTCGAAGTGTGGGTGGCGATCAAGTCCTCATAGACCTTGGACCCTTGAGTCCACGGTTGGCCTTGCACCGGTTCATCCTCTTTCACCACAACCGGAACACCGGCGAGCGGAAGGCTGACATCCGAACCGCGGGCGTAGTGGCGTTCCGCTGACTTCGCTTGTACCCGTGCAGTATCGAAGAAAGTGTGTCCCACTGCATTCAAGGTCGGGTTGAGCGCCTCGATACGTTCGATGGTGGACTCGAGCACCTCCACCGGAGACAGCGATTTGTCCCGGTAGCGTTCGAGCATCTCGGTCACATCCATGAATGTCGAAACGGGTGTCTGGCGCATATCTGTTGTCCTGCCTCTATGAAGGTTTCGTGTAGACGGCTAGGTTGTCAGTTCGTGCTTTGCCACGACGGGATTGCGGAATGTGGCGAGCAGCATTGCGAGAGTGGCGATTCCCGCGGCTATCCAGAAGACCGTTTCGGAACCGGAGTGGTCATGAATGCGTCCACCCGCGAACGCGCCGAGGGCGATGCTTGCATTGAAGACTGCAACCCACAGAGCCGCAGCGGCCTCTCGGTGAACGGGGGCTGCTTGTGCGATCCATGTTTGAGTACTCACCGATACACCACCGTAGAAGAGGCCCCAAGCCGCCATGAACAGAGCAGCTGTGATCAAGGTGCTAGCCGAGATCGGGAACAGGGCAAGGGTGATCGCTACTCCCGCGCTGAGGATGACGACCACAGTCTTCGGCGACTTGGTGGCAGATGGCCCGGCTATGAAGTTGCCTACAACGCCCAGAGCCCCGTAGATCAAGAGCATCGTGCCGATCTGCGCAGGGTGCAATCCTGCGAAGAACTCCAGCCCCGGACGCACATAGGTGTACGCCGCGAAATGAGCGGTGACGATGAGCGCGGTAATCGCGATTCCGACCCGGACTCCCGGGTTCCGAAAAGCCACCACGAGACTGCCGAGCGACAAAGCTTGATCAGCTGGCATCACGGGTAGGACAGCGAACATGGCGAGCGCGATCAGCGTCGCGGCGCAGCTGAGAGTCCAGAATGCCACGCTCCACCCGGCCGCTGCTCCGATATACGTCCCCGCAGGGACACCGAGAACTGAGGCAACCGCGATTCCGCTGAAGATGATCGTGGTCGCCAACCCGACGGATCTGGAACCCACCAATTTGGGTGCCAGGCTAGCGGCGAGTGCCCAGACTCCGCCCATGCTCACACCGAGTAGGACGCGAGCAACAGCGAGGACAGCGAAGCTTGGTGCGAGAGCCGTGAGGGCGTTCGCCGCGGCGACTACAAGCATCAGAACGATAAGCGTCGACCGACGATCGAAGCGCCGGGTCACGATGGGCACGAACGGGGCAGTGGCCGCTGCCACCAATCCGGTAATGGCCAGTGAGAGCCCGATGGTCCCTTCGCTTTCCACCAGGTCAGCACCGATCGGGGTGAGTAGCCCGACCGGCATCATCTCTGCCGCGACAACGATGAAGGTGGACGCTGCGATCAGGGCGACCGCAGCCCAGTGGTTCTCGATGGTGTGTGCGTGGGTTGAGGACGTGGGCGCGGGGCTGTTCTGCCCGGGCGCGGAATGTGGCATGTAACCAGAGAAGCTCCCGCACGCCCAAGGATCAACGGCGATTCGCTCATCCAACCATTAGCTCAATTCATCGATGAGCCATGATGGAGTGGTCGAATGAGTCGAGGGTCGGAGTGAAAATGTCGGAGCCTCCGATGCGTGAGATCGAGTGTTTCCTCGTTCTCGCTGAAGAACTGCACTTCGGTCGCACCGGCGAACGACTGTTCATCTCCCAGGGCCGAGTCAGTCAGCTGATCAGCGGGTTGGAGCGTCGTATCGGCACCAGCCTGGTGGCGCGCACCAGTCGCCGCGTACACCTGACTGAATTCGGCGCCGAATTTCTTGCGTCGTTGGCTCCCGCGCATCGTGCGCTTGTCGGAGTAATCGAGGACGCTCAGTCACGAGCACGCAACATGCCGACGCCGCTTCGGGTGGGTTTCCAAGGAGCAATTTACGATTCGATCGCGGCTGCTGTCTCTCGCTTCGAGATACAACATCCGCAAACTTGCGTGACCATCAAAGAATTACCCCTGGGTGATCCGTTCAGTGATGTACTCGCCGGGCGAATCGATGCGGCAGTGGCACTTCTCCCCGTAGATGAGCCCGAGCTGACAACCGGGCTCGTCTTTTCTCGACAGCCCCAGACCCTGGCCGTCTCAGTCCATCACCCGTTCAGTGAACTGGGCGTGATCGACGCCGAGCAGTTGGCGCAGATCTGTCTGGTACCCATCACCGGCCCAGCCCCCGACTATTGGCAGCGTGTGAATTCCCCGAGCACGACGCCGGGCGGAGCCACGATTCCCACGCAGGGCGGGGCGAGCACCGTTCAGGAAGGCCTGTCGCAGGTCGCATTCAGTCAGGTCGGCCTCATCCTGTGCGCAGCAACCGCTACATACAGCCAGCGCTCGGACATCACATTCGTACCGATCAACGGATTACCCGAATCTGCTTTGGGCCTCGTGTGGCGTACCGATCTCGAAAGCCCACGACTCCGCGCTTTCGCGAAAGCGATCGAGGAAGCACACACCTGTTCCGCCTGACGGCGATCAGCCAAGTCGCGGAAGGACTCCGGGACGTGGGGATGCATCGCGTGTGGGATGATCGCGCCATGTCTGCGATCACCGACTACTTCACCGCGCGCACGGATGAGCACGCCACCTCCGCCCTCGAGGGACTCGTCGACTTGGAACCAGCGGTGATCGAGGCGAACGATGCCTCTCGCCCGCGGATTCAGTTGGCTGCGGATGGGACTTCAGTTCTGCAGGCGAAAGGCGTCGATCCAGTTGTCGCGCTCGGCCGACTGGAAGCAGCCCTCACCGCTCGCCCCTACAACGAGGTCGCCAAAGGTCCACGCTGCGGGAAACTCGTCGCAATGAGCGACGACGGCGACACCCTCGTGCTCACGGTTACCGACGAATTACGTGATGCACTAGCGGAATTGAACGCTGAAGGCGTCGCCGCCGCTGCGGCGGCCTGGGCAATCGACGAGACGAGTGAACCGTCGGAGGACTCAGTGCCGTTCCTGACCGCCTTCGCCGAACTAGCGACCAGAGCTGTGGCTCAGGGCGAACGGATGTACGGCTACGTCGTCATCTGAGCTTTGCGACTCCGCCGACCTGATTGGAAGGCTGTTCGTCTTCGACAACTCCAGATCTGACCGTCACCCCGGGATCTGCATGGCCAGATCGTTGCGGTCGAAGTCGGAGAACTGCTGGGTGTCAGTGCAGTATCCACAGCTCGCTCCGAAGAACTCGGTGCGGGCGTTCGGATCGTCGAGTAGCCAGTACCGCAGCCACGCCGTGCTCGGCCCGCGCATATCGCCGCCGTTGATCGCCGTACCGAAGTGCGTGGCACCGCGCAGTTCCAGATACTCGGCAGGCACGTGGTCTGCGTCCTCGTACATCGCCCGCACGATCGCCGGCCAAACGATTGCGTCGGCCTGGCCGGCCAGATAGAGAACCGGCTCGTCGATGAGATCGACATCATTGAGCGGGCCTGGCTGGATCGCGACGGCGGTGTCGACGCGGTCGTCGATCGCCGCGTTGATCGCCGCAGACCCACCCTGCGAGTGCCCCACCGCACCAATGTGTTCCAGGTCGACTTTGCCGAAGAAGACGCTCGACGGGCTGGCCGCCTTGTCCGCGATGAGGTCGATTCCCGACCGCATGGTGATGGCGAAGTTACTTGCCGGGGTATTGGCGGCGACCACGATGAATCCGTGGCTGGCGTAGTGGCGCAACAAGGAGGTGTACGCACCGGGGAGCACCCCGGTCCCGTTCCCCCAGATCACAACAGGGTGCTTCTCGCCGCGCGCGCCGAGCTGGCGCGGGTAGTACAGAGTGTGCACCAGCCCGATCGAGACATTCGGCGTGTACGGCCCTGCACTCGCCCAATCGTGCCCGACGCTCGGGATGCCGGGCGCATCGGCAGCCGCTGTTCCGGTTGCGCCCGTGAGTCCTAGCGTCGCGCACAACGCAACCGCCGCTGCAGCATTCACGAAATGTTTCAGAGACTTTCGCATGAAAGTCAACCTTTCGAAGTTGATTCGGAGTGACGTGTATTACATATTCACGGGAAGGCAACCCGTCGGCTTTGTCCCAGGAAACGGACTATCCCAGAAGTGTTGTGTCTGTGGACAAAAATCATCGTTCTCGGTGGACGCCCGGCCGACGCGAATACGCAAAGTCCCAGAGAGATCGACTCCGCCTACAGCTTCCGCGCCGATTGCTCGGCACACAGCCGTAGGAAATGTTCGACGACCTGCGTGTTCTGGCCGTCCTTTGCCACGGCTGCGATCTTCCGTGGCGGCAGTTCGAGTATCTCGCCCACAGTGCAGCCGCGTTCGGATGCTCGCTCGGCACTGGAGAGTTCGAGGATGACAGCACCGATCCCTTCGTATGCGAAATCCGCGAAGGCATCGCGATGCTGTGACCTCATCACGAAGGCATGGTCGATTCGCGGTTCGATCGAACGCAGATGGCGATAGACATCGGAAGTTTCGAACCGCGGTGCGACGACCAAGCCGATACGCATGAGGTCGTCGCCGATGAATACCCCGTCGACCGGTGGCGGGGTGCCGGGCGGGCAGACAAGGCGCAACTTGTGGTCCGGAAGGCGCACCATTCGAGTCCCGGGAACGCCGGTGGGCGGCGACTCCATTATTGCCACGTCAGCGGTGCCGGCCATGACCGGGTGAATCGCATCGGCCACAGATGACCCCGGCGGAACCGAGATGGTGATTCTCAGGTTCGGCACCTCCGTGCGCAGCGCTCCGAGCAGCACCGCTGTGGGATCGTCCGCAAGGCTCGCTGTCGTGGCAACACTGAGGTGGGGGACTGCTGACAGTAAGAACTCGCGCTCGACCACTAATCGGTCGAGCGCGGCCAGCGCTTCGCGTGCTGGATCGATGAGATTCCGTCCGCGCGCAGTCAGCGTCGCGCCGGCCCGGCCCCGATTGAAAAGCCGTCCTCCGACGCGTCTTTCGAGTCGCGCAATTGATTGAGAGACGCTCGATGTTCCTGTGAACTGGTTTGCCGCTGCTGCCGTGATACTGCCGTGTTCGACGACCGCGAGGAAGTCTTGTAGCTGCCGCGGATCGATTCGCGGGGGCGCGGACTCTCCGAAGTTGCTCATCCGGCGTTCCCCATTCCACCTTCGTCACGTAATCGGCTGGTCGTCTCGATAAACGCTTGTGCCGCAGGCGATGGCGTCGAACCGTGGAACATCCAGATATCACGAGTGAGCGGGGGCCGAGTACGACACAGCACCACACCTTCTCCGACTGTATCGGCGACAGATTCGGGAAGAAAGGCGACGCCGACTCCCGCGCGTACAAGTGGGATCATCGAGGCCACAGAGATAGTCTCCGCAACCACCGCCCCGTCCACAGTGCCTTCGCCCAGGCGTTCCGCCAACAGTCGCCGAGTGACATCGTCACGCGGGCTGGTGATCAATCCGATTCGCAACAGATCCGTCAACGCCGCTACCCCCTCGCCTTCACTTCGTGCGGCGGGCACCAGCGCAACGATTCGTTGCCGGCCGAGAAGGATACGTTCAACACCCTCGTCGAACACCTCGTCCACCCCGAGGCCGATATCAGCCTGACCCGAGGCGACCACCTTTCCGATTCCGTCGGTGTCGTTGCTGAGCATCGTCACCGCAACATTGGGAAACTTGCTTTTGAACGCACCGAGGGCCGTGGCCGCCGGATCACGCGCCAATGTTCGCGGACATACGACCGTCAGCCGACCCCGCTGCACGACGTTCAATGGATGCAAAGCGTGATCCAAATCCCGGTATGCCCGAAGTACTTGGGCCGCCGGACCTGTGAGATCGCGTCCAGCGTCGGTCAGGGTGACTCCCCGAGAGCCACGGCGGACGAGCGTCAGGCCGCACTCTTTCTCCATTCTGGCGAGAGCCTCCGAGATTGTCGGCTGGCTGACCCCCAGTCCGCGAGCAGCAGCGGAAATGCTGCCCCGATCAGCAAGGGCGAGAAAGTATTCCAGATGACGCCGGTCCATTGGGATTCCCTTCTCATGGAAGTCCGCGTGCGCGCCCGATTCTGCGCCCGTCAGCCATAGGTAAACCCTATGGCATACCTCTCGAATGTGGCGTAGACGGGAAGAAGAATCCCGTGATCTGCTTCACATATGAATGCAGTGAGCAACAACCCGGGGAGCTTCGACCAGACGCACCCGTCTGCTTTTGTCGAGCACCTATCGCCGCCTGTGAGCACTACGGAGAAGGCGCCGAAATGACCGAAACCATCACCGCCAGTTCGCCATCCGGCGCTACGTCACCCCGTTCCGCGAGGCGGGCACGCTCTGAGCCGAAGCCCGCTCGACAGCGTCGATCCGGTACACGACGCACCATCGGGGTGCGACTGGCCCAGGCCGCACTGCTTCTGGTCCTACTCGGAGCGTGGCAGCTCGTCGCATCGCAAGGTTGGATCGAGCCAGTTCTGGCCAAAACGCCAGGCGAAGCCTGGAACTACTTCACCGCAGCAGTGCAGTCGGGGGAGATTTCGACGAACTTGCGTGCCACGATGACTGCCGTCGTGATCGCGTGGATCCTCGCAAGCGCAGTCGGGGTGGCGGTAGGGCTCTCCCTCGGGCTGCTTCCGACCCTCGAACGCATCATGAGTCCGTTTCTGGATGCGGCGAATGCCATGCCACGTCTTGCGCTGGCACCTCTGCTTATCGTCATCTTCGGGATCACGATGACGGCGAAGGTCGCTCTCGCGTTCACACTCGTATTCTTCATCGTCTGCTCGAGTGCACGAGCCGGTGTGAAGTCAGTGGACGACGAATGGCTCCGACTTTCCACTGTCCTGAATGCCAGTAAGACACAGGTGTTCTGGCACATTCTCCTCCCCGTCGCGACACCTGGCATTTTTGCCGGTCTTCGGTTGGGGCTGATCTATTCACTGCTTGGCGTCGTGGGTTCTGAACTGATCTCGTCACGGGACGGGCTGGGCCAGCTTGTGTCGATCTACTCGGCCCAGTTCCGGATGGAAGCGGTCTACGCGATCCTCATACTTCTCGCAATCGTCGCAGTCGTCCTCAACCAGGCCATGAACTTCGCCGAGCGCTACCTCCTTCGGTGGCAGCCACCGGCTCGACGTTGACAGGAATCATCATGGATACCAACGTGATTACACCCGCAGTCCAACTCGACGGACTGACGATATCCTTCTCCTCGCCCGACGGGTCGGCGAAAACTGTGGTCGATAATCTCGACCTCACAATCCCTCGCGGACAGTTCGTGAGCCTGGTCGGCAGGAGTGGTTGCGGCAAGACCACCCTGCTCAACGCGCTCGCTGGATTGGTGGACGCAACAGAAGGGAAGACCGAGGTCCTCGGCACAACGCCATTCGACGCTCGTTCTCGGATGGGCTTCATGATGGCCCGAGATGCGCTGTTCCCGTGGCGAACAGCGCAGAAGAACGTGGAGTACGGTCTCGAATTGAGGGGAGTACCCAAGGCCGAGAGACGAACTCAATCCGCGCGCTGGCTTGCGGCCGTTCAAATGTCCGAGGCGTCACGGCTGTGGACTTGGCAACTCTCCCAAGGGATGCGCCAGCGTGTCGCGTTAGCCCGAACGTGGGCTCTGGATCCGGACATCTTGTTGATGGACGAACCGTTTGCCGCCCTCGATGCGCAGACCCGAGTCGAAGTACAGCGAGAATTCCTCGAGCTTTGGCAATCCCAGGTAGGCCGGACGGTCATCTTCGTAACCCACGACCTCGGCGAAGCCATCTGTCTCTCCGACCGCGTTCTGCTGCTCGGGGCCGGCCGGGTGATCGACGACGTCTCCATTGACATCGAACGCCCCCGCGAACTCGAAACCCTCACCGCCGAACCTCGATACATCGAAATCTTCAACCGGCTGCGTGGTCAGCTCGACCACTGATGTGCGCAGCCAACTCCGCTTGATTACTGATGTGCCCAGCCAACTCAGCTTGATTTCTGATGCGCCCAGCGATCAAGGAACAGGAATCCCATGAAACTTCGACCTTTTGTCGGCACAGTCATTGCAGCGTCCCTACTGCTTTCCGCGTGTGGAGGGGGAGGGCGTCCGAACGACGGTAGCGTCGCCATCGGGGTCTACCCTGCGAGTGCTTTGTCCCTACCTGTCTACGTCGCCGTCCAACAAGGAATGTTCGACAAGGAAGGCCTCCACGTCGAGCTCATCGACGGAAAGAACGGGCCCGAACTCATCAGCGGTCTCATCGGCGGTACAACCGATCTCGCGGTCGGTGCACCCGGAACCGTCGTGCCGGCCATAGAGCAAGGGCAGAGTCTGCGGCCACTGTCCCCGTACGGGTCGATCGATCTTGCCATCGCCGTGACGAAAGACAGCGGCATCACCACCATCGAGGATTTGCCCGGCAAGCGGATCGCCATACCGTCACGTGGCGGCGCAGCCGAGCAATTCGTTAATCAGCTTCTCGCAGAACGAAACATCGACGCATCCACGGTGCAATTCATCGCAGCGGCACCCACCGCGAGTCAGATACCACTCGCACGAAAGGGCGACATAGATGCCGCCGTTCTCACCGCTGCCAGCCAAGCCGTATTCGATGCTCAAGGAATACCGATGACGGCGATTACCGAAGTAGACCCGGTGGCCTCTGACGGCGTGAGTTCATACGGCCTGGGCACAGTGCTCGTCACGACAGCCACATTCGCTGAATCCGATGCTGCTGCCCCCGTGTGTGCGGCGCTCGAGGCCGCAGCAGGGTGGATAGCCGATCCTGCAAACGAGCAAGCAGGAGCTCAACTTCTCACCGAGCGAATGAATGTTCCTGCTGACAAAGCCAACCAGGTGTGGGCTTCACAGAAGAGCCTCTGGCCTGTGCAGATTTCGGCCGACCGATGGACCCAGAACGTCAGATGGGTGAACAACCAGACCTCGGGCAAGTCCGACGCAGACGTTCCTTTCGACCCCCTCTGCTGACCAACGCCCCATACACAATCCAGTTCGTCTACTACGAAAGAGAAGAAACGATGACACAACTCGCTGACCAGTCAACACAATCCGAGTCCCAGCACGATCGCCGGCAGCTCACCGAGGCTTGGTCTGCAGTCACCGACAGCCTTGCGACATTCGGTTCGACAGCTGCCGCCACAGGATCGCCGCTGGACAGCGCCGAAGGTGTACGGCACGCACTTCGCCTGTTCGGATACCTCGCCGAGATGAATATCGAACGCCAAGACGTGCTCCGACCTGAACTCTTCACTCTGATGTCACCGATGCGAAAGTTCTGGGGAGACGGCATCGACGTCGACTACTGGACTGCGATGATCGACCCCAACGAGACATACCGTATTCACGGTAACCGTGGCACAGTGCCGTACGTCGCCGTTCTCGCCAATCGTGTCGGCGCGTCTGGGACCGACCGGGTCGCCGACAACATCGTCATCGACGACAAGGTGTGTGACGCGGACGGCAACTTCGAGATCTTCGTCGCACAAGAGCTGGAGGGGCGCAGCGGCATTCGGCTGGATGAGCGCTGCTTCGACGTTGTAGTGCGTGTGTATCACAAGACGCGTAACACGGAGATCGATCCCGTTCTCCACATCGAGCGCCTCGGTCCGCCGCCTGGTGCACGCCCCGATCTCGACACGGCGTGGCTGGCCCAGCGCCTCACGAAACTTGCTCGTGGCATGGACGTGAGCCTTCGACGCAGTCTTCAGCTCATCGAAACACTCAGTCAGTCTCCCAACGAGATTCGCGTGACCTCGGAGCAACGAGGGTGGGGAGACTTCTACGGCACCAGCTCCAACCAATACATTGCCGGCTGGTGGTCACTGAAAGACGCTACTGCCGTGGATATTACATTTACTCTCCCGCACTGCACCTACTTCGGAGTGATGCTGTACAACCACTGGTTCGAGTCCTTCGAGTACCGCGACCACACCGTCAACCTCAACGACGCACACTTCGAGCGCAATGACGATGGAACCGTGACAATCCGAATCGGGGGAGCAGAAGGTGACAGAAATCGATTGAACCCCTGCAACCACACCGAAGGCATCCTGTTGGCGCGCTGCCTGGAGCCCGCTGAGGATGTCACTTCGCCTCATGTGGAGATCATTCGATGACCGACGAAGTAGACCTGCCGTTGGCAGGTGTCCGAGTAGTGGAGATCGGTCAACTGATCGCAATACCCAGCGCCGGGCAGCAGTTGTCCGATCTCGGCGCCGAGGTCATCAAACTCGAGCCCCCTGGCGGTGAACCGGCCCGACAAATCGACGCCGATTACGCACGCGGCATCTTCTACGGGTACAACCGTGGAAAGCGTTCAATCTGCCTCGACCTCAAAGACTCCGCCGATCTGCAGCGAGCTCGGGATTTGATCGCGTCGAGCGACATTCTGCTGCACAATCTGCGCCCGGGAACGCTTGATCGACTGGGATTCTCCTCTGCCGAACTCCACCGTCTGCGACCGGAAATCATCAGCGTATCGGTGAGCGGGTACGGGGCGGAGGGCCCGTCCGCCACCCGCGCCGGGCTCGACATCGCTGCGCAAGCAGAGAGCGGACTGATGTCGGTGACGGGTGAGGCGGATGGCCCGCCACAGCGTGTGGGCGCACCGGTCATAGACCATGCAACGAGCTACGTCGTCGCCCAAGCGGTACTGGCAGCGCTACTGCGGCGCGATCGCACCGGCAAGGGCTCCTCCGTCCGAGTTTCCCTGCTCGACGTCGCAATCCACTTGCAGACCGCCAACTGGATCGAGTGGCAAGTATCAGGAAAGGCTATGAGCCGCAAAGGAAACGGACAACCAAGCGTCGCACCTGCCGCAGACGTCTTTCGTGCCGTCGATGGTGAGCTGGTGATCAGCGGCTACCAACCGCGAGCCTGGATCGAACTGTGCAAGGCGATCGACTTACCAGAGTTGGCCGACGACCCGCGGTTCTCTACCAACACACTGCGCGTGGAAAACCGTGCCGACCTCGTCGCCACGATCGAGAAGCAGCTGTGCCACCGCAGCGCCGCTGAGGCGGTAGAGCATCTCACCGCAGCCGGAGTGGTTGCAGCGCTTGTGCGTGACTACGACCAGGTAATCTGCGCCGACGATGTGATTGCGAACCGTACCTTCATCCCCGGCACCAACGAACGTGGCGAGCAATATTTGACGCCTGCCATGCCCTATCGCGCCGAACCTCCGATGGCACGAACTGATCCCTCGCAGGTCCCGGCCTTGAACGAGTGGGCGGCGTCGATGGGCTGAATGCGTCACTCTGGCCGAAAACCACTTGGCAACAACGTAACTGACAAACCGATATCCATGCATCATCGAGGAGATGTCCAGTGCTGACAACCGCATTTACCGAGACGTTCGGAGTTCGTCACCCCATCGTCCAGGGCGGCATGCAGTGGGTGGGGAGAGCAGAACTCGTAGCGGCAGTTGCAAACGCCGGCGCGCTCGGCATGCTCACTGCTCTGACACAGCCGACGCCTGACGATCTTGCCCGAGAGATTTCCCGCACGCGCGAGCTCACCGACCAACCGTTCGGAGTCAATCTCACAATCCTCCCGACGATCACACCTCCGCCTTACGATGAGTATCGCAACGTGATCATCGACTGCGGAGTGAAAGTCGTCGAGACAGCCGGATCTTCTCCCGCACCCCATCTGCCGCACTTTCACGCCGCCGGCATCAAGGTCCTCCACAAGTGCACCAGCGTCCGCCACGCGGTCAAAGCCCAGGCCCTCGGCGTCGACGGCATCAGCATCGACGGGTTCGAATGCGCCGGGCATCCAGGGGAAGACGACGTACCTGGTCTCGTTCTCATCGCTGCAGCAGCAGAGCGGATCAGCATTCCCATGATCGCGTCCGGTGGATTTGCCGATGCGCGGGGATTAGTGGCCGCCCTGGCGCTTGGCGCCGACGGCATCAACATGGGCACTCGGTTCATGTGTACCGAGGAGTCCCCGATTCACCGCAACATCAAAGAGGCGATAGTTGCTGCCTCCGAGGTGGACACCGAGCTGATTTTCAGGTCACTGCGCAATACCGCTCGCGTAGCACGCAACAGCATCAGCCAAGAAGTTGTCGAAATTCTCTCCAGTGGTGGCAAATTCGAAGACGTTCGACATCTTGTTGCCGGTGCGCGAGGCAGAGCGGTGTTCGACAGCGGCGACCCGGAGGCTGGCATCTGGACGGCGGGGACTGTGCAAGGACTGATTCACGACGTCCCCACTGTGGGTGAATTGGTGGAACGTATTGTCGCAGAGTCCGAAGCACTGATTGCCGGACGGCTTACCGGCCTCCTGGATCCTGTAAGCGCCTGAGGCTGTCCGAACCCGCTGAGCGCTACAGTCGGCCAGTCCTTCGCGCATGATCGCTGCCGTTGCGCTCGCCGACCCGCATGCCGCCGATACCTCGTCCTCGATGCGTCGTGCGGTGACGGTGAGCTCTTCCGGATCGCCTCGCGGCTTGTCATCGCGCTCGATCGTTTCGGGTGCATCCGGACGATCATTGACGTCAGGACGAGGAAAGCGCAGGGCGGAGCCGACGAGACGAATGTTTCGAGCTTCTGCCCATCCGGCGCCCCGAAGAAGTAGCTCACGGCCCGCCGGCGCCGACATCCGCGTTCAAAGGACCTATCGTCCTTCAAGTTTCGCGGCATCCAAGGTGTCGATGAGAGTTCGGTCTGCACCGGCAGGGATTAAGGCGTCCCGAATCTATTGCGGGCCTGCAGCATTGCATCAACTGAGGGCCGCCTCGCGTCCTTGGATGGCTGAGACGACAAGATTGCTCTTGGGCAAACTCGTTCCGGAATCTACGGCGTCGACCCATGCGCTTGTTGTTGCGACGGCAGCGAAGTTCGAATGCAAAAGAATCATGAGGGTCTCGTGCAGGGACTGCGCCGATACCTGACCTGCTTCGTTGGCCAGATGGATCGCACCGCTGGCATCTGACAAAATCTCGGCGGCGAACCCGAGAGCTTCCGCTTCCACGGCGGTGCCGAGGTCGCAATTGTTGGTCATGTACCCGACGATCGTGATGGTGTCGATGTCTTTCGCGTGCAGCCAATCGGCTGTATCGGTGCCGGCGAAGACGCTCGCGTACTGCTTGTGGATGCGCTTGGTTTCCGGATCGAGGTGATCCTCGAGCGCTGGGTGAAGTGACCATCCGGGCGTACCTTCGACAAAGACCGGGGCGGCCTCGGGCATCCGATGTTGCACGACGACGACGGGAAGGTCATTCGCGCGAGCGACCTTGACGGCGCTGAGGATGTTGGCCAATGACTCCTCACGCGGCGGGTACTGGATCTGCAGTGGACCGTCGAAGTATTCCTGCTGTACGTCGACGACGATAAGGGCACGGCGAGGTGTAGGCACTTTCATCACTCCTGGAAGGTCGGTCGGGTTCGGTTTCGTATCGGCGATCCTGACGGTTGTCTTCCATTGTTCGGTAGGTGTCTATGCATCCGTGAGTGGCACGGGTGCATACTTTCGATGACTTTGCGCCATGATGTGGAAGAGACCAAATGCGAATCGCCGTCTATGCGTTCGACAGCATCACGATGTTTCATCTCGCAGCGCCGTTGATGGTGTTCGGTGAGGTGGGCAGGCTCGGGCTCGCACCTGACTGGGAAACCAGGTTGTGGTCCGATCGCGCGGGCGCGGTTCGGACCGTCGAGGGATACTCGGTCGGCGATGTGGCGGGACCGCGGACACTCGATTGGGCCGACATCGTGATCATCCCTTCCTGGCCGCTACCACTTTCACCGATCAGCGAGTCATTGCGAGCCAAGCTGTGCCGGGCGCACGCTCGCGGCACCCCGATCGTGGGGTTGTGTCTCGGCGCTTTTGCCGTCGCCGACGCCGGACTCCTCCATGGTCGCTCGGCCGTCACGCACTGGGAGATGATGCCCGCGCTCGCTAAAAACCATCCAAGTATCCGCTTGGACGAGTCGGTGCTCTATATCGACCACGGCGACGTGATGACGTCCGCGGGGACGGTGTCGTCGGTCGATGCTTGTCTGCACCTTGTGCGCAAGCACCTCGGATCCGCAGTTGCCACCCGCGTGGCGAGAAACCTGGTCGTCGCGCCGCATCGAGAGGGTGGTCAGGCCCAGTACATCGAGAGACCGCTTGCGGAACCTGCGGGCGACACAGCTGTTGCAGACGTGCTGGAATGGGCGCTCGGACGCCTGGACGAGCCGCTGTCTGTCGACCGCCTCGCAGGTCAGGCGCGGATGAGTCGACGAAACTTCATACGGCAGTTCCGTCTTGTCACGGGAACCACTCCGGCACGCTGGATTCTCCAGCAACGACTGAGCGAGGCGCGAGTTCTCCTGGAGACGACCGGTTGGAGCATTGACGCAATTGCGCTGGCGTGTGGGTTCGGAAGCACGGTGACCTTTCGACAGAACTTCACATCCGCGTTTGCGACCGCACCTTCCGCCTACCGGAAGCAGTTCGCTGACCACTCCCACAACGATCGCGTCGGAGAAACCGCGACGTCCGTTGGTTCAGGAGGGCGAATACGGAGGGGTTGATGCGCCGCGCGCCCTAGATACGACCGATTCGCTTGCCCTCACTATGTGAAGCAGCAGGCCAGCTCTCTGCCCTTAGCGAGCGGCCCGCTCCAGCCACATACGTCGGGAGTACGTGTACTTGAACCGCTCTTGGACTAATACGAAGCCGGACGCCCGCCCAAAAATGCCTCGACGCTCTGTTCGAATTCCATCGCACGTATCGCGTCGCTTCAATGTCACCAACGGGTGAGTTGACGCACGCACAGCTCTTTCCACTCGTACTGACGATCTGGCGCGCGCTGCTAGACGATGCGGTGAACCCGGACGGGATCATGCACCTATCGGATAATCTCAAGCTTGGAGCACTGGCGAAGCATGTTGAGAGCGTGGGCGTCGCCCTAGTTTCGGTAGGAGTTTCTCGCATTCGCTTTGGCGATCCCGTGTTGACCGTTTGGCGTATCCCAGGATTGCCGTTTCGGGTTGTCCGGCATCGAGTGCGAGGCAGTCCACCGAGAGTTGAGGCCCGGGATGAGCGTCTGGCCGGCCCACTTCACCCTTGTCGCCTCCCGAAGCTGGTGATCATCTCACTTCGGTGTCGCACCGAACGATGGTGCCAGTTGTGTGGCAATAGGGTTCAGGTTGAGCTTGTCCGGGTCCACCTTGGGCTTGTCGTCCCAAGGCTGGGGGGTATTCGGGTCCGCGAATACGACGCGGTTGGCGCTCCGAACCCCCGTTTCACTGCCTTGCGGCGCCAGGCAGCTGGCCGCGACGTTGACCGGGAAGTCCTGCTGAGTGTCATCGAAGTTCGGGTCTTTGCGCTTCATCTCGTCGAGGATCGCCATAGTCCCTTCGTATCCGACCGTGCAGGGGAACGGCGCATTGGTCTCGAGGACAAGTCCCTGACGTTGAGACGGTCCGTCTGCCTCAATGGCGGACGGTATTCCGGCGGCGAGGCCGGGCATGAAGATCAGAAGGGGTTGCAGTGCAATGGTTCGTGGCGCCAATGTTCGTGCTGTGGAAGCAAGGTTGCTCAGGTCTGTCGTCAGACTCGGACCCCCGTCACGGACGAGAGCCCCGACCTGTTCGCTGGCCGGTATGCCGTTGTCGATCACGCGTCGGATGTCGGGGTCGCTGGTGCGCAATTGCGCAGCCAGTGC